>CACITU010000039.1 GCA_902589725.1 uncultured Pelagibacteraceae bacterium | reverse complement strand
CAGCAAATACTGCTAAGTAAACTGCCATTAAATAAAGTAAATATAATCCATTCGAACCTTGCTGAGTAATTTCAAATGAAATTACCGGACCATTAATGATACTAGCTTTACCACCCATACCCAAAAATATAACTATCAAACATAAAGGAATGCCTAAAATGAGAGATCCAATTGCATTCGTCCATGCCTTCTTTCTCTCACTAAAATTAGCATACAAAACATCAACTCTTACATGACCTTCGTGAATTAATGCATATGCACTTGCAAAAAGATAAAGTGCAGCATACCAAAAACGAACAAGATCTCCTTGAAAAGCTTGTTCATATTGGAATATAAATCTTGATACAACTATCAAGAATTCACTTCCAACTACTAAAACTGCTAACCAAATAAATCCTACAGATCTTGTGAAATAACCAATTATAAAAGAAGCTAAAATAAGAGGGAAATGTATATATGTAATCCTGAATGCGGGTATTACTAAATTAATTTTAACTTGTTCCCCAAAAATTGGCTCAACCAATTTTTCTACAACCATAAATGAGATTAAAAAATCTGCTACTCCAACAATAAGCACTGCCCAGAATGAAGATCTAATAATATATGCTGTTATTTTTTTTAGTATCTCTGAGTCTGTTTGTAATGTTTGTTTTAAGGATTTTAAAACAAACATTATTACTCCTATAAAAGATAAAAAATAAAATAATAATTGAATATATGAAAGACTCATCGCAAGTCCCTCTAAAGGTTCATTTAATTTTTTAAATCCAAATATTTCATAATGAGAAAAAAGTTTTTTAACTCCTGGCCAATCAAACCAAACTGTTAAAACATTATTTATTAAAAAAATTAATGTTAATGTTAAGATAGAATAACTAAATATTCTTATTAAAATAGATAAGTTTTTTTTCTCAATCATATGACAAAACTTTTAATGGTATATAAAAAGAGGGCCCATTTAAGGGCCCTCTAGTATTAATTAGAATTAAATTATACTCCTAATGCTCTATTTCTTTGAGAAATGTAAGGTGAATCAGACAAGTTTGTCCAAGCACCTATTTCTTTTCGTCCTTTAACAAAAGCAGCATGCACTTTCTGAGCAAGGGCACTATGTTGCTGAACTTCGTCAAAAACTTCTGCAGCACCTTTAGCAAAAGCGTCATAAACTTTATCGTTAAACTTCTCAAGCTTAACTCCATTTTCGTTTACTAAACGATCTAATGCTGCTCCATTTTTTGCATTATATTCCGCCATTGTAGTTGTATCAGCCCAATCACAAGCAGTTTTTATAATCAATTGATCTGACTTAGTTAGACTTGTGAACCAAGATTTATTTACACCACAACATAGGGTTGATCCTGGTTCGTGCATACCTGGATAATAATAATACTTGGCTGCTTCATAAAACTTGAAAGCCTCATCATTCCAAGGTCCTACCCATTCGGTAGCATCAATTGCACCAGACACAAGGTTTTCATATATTTGTCCACCTGGAAGTGAAATTGGAGAACCACCAAGTTTTCCAAGTACTTGTCCACCTAAACCAGGCATACGCATTTTTAAACCCTTAATATCATTAGCTGATCTAATTTTTTTGTTAAACCAACCACCCATTTGCACTCCGGTGTTACCAGCAGCGAAACTTTGTGTTCCGAAATCATCAGTCAATTCATCCCACAACTCTTGTCCACCAGCAAATTTTAACCACGCATTCATTTCAGCATATGTGAAACCAAATGGAACGGCAGTAAAATATCCAAATGCAGGGTGTTTTTTAACCCAGTAATAATCAGCACCATGATACATTTGAGAATTTCCTGAAGCAACTTCATCAAACGAGTCAAATGCTTTTACCCTTTCATTAGCAGCATAATAAGTAACTTGAATTCTACCGTCACTCATATCACTCAATCTTTGAGCAAGTCTTTGTGCACCAGTTCCAAGGCCTGGAAAATCTCTTGGCCAAGTAGCTACCATAGAAGCTTCTATTCTCTCTTTGGCAACAGCTGGAGCAGATAAAGATGATGCTGCA
>CACITU010000038.1 GCA_902589725.1 uncultured Pelagibacteraceae bacterium | reverse complement strand
ATTACCTGGATCAGCAATAATTTCAATAGGATTAGCTGCTTTTTTCGGTTATTTATTTGCAGGAGACCCCAGTGCTTATTTTGCTGTTGATGGGCCTAAAGAATGGTTAACCGCTGGTATTACTAATTTTAGGAGTAATTATTGGGATGTAGAAACTGACACCTTAATTGCGATCCCATTGTTTATCTTTATGGGGATAATGTTGCAAAAATCAAAAATTGCCGAAGACCTTTTAGTTACTATGGGACAACTATTTGGACCAATTCCAGGAGGACTTGGTATTTCTGTTATCTTTGTTGGTGCATTACTTGCAGCAACAACTGGAATAGTTGGAGCAACAGTAATAGCAATGGGACTAATTTCTTTGCCCACAATGCTAAATAATAAATACGATAAAAGACTAGCAAGTGGAATTGTTTGTTCCTCTGGAACACTTGGTCAAATTATACCTCCTTCAATTGTCTTAATTATCATTGCCGATCAATTGGCGAGTGCCGCTGACGTTGCAAATACTATGCGTCAGACTGATTATAAAATTTTAACTGGCGAATTTAATATGCCTGGAGAATTTAGAGTAGGGTCTACTTCAGCTGGAGATATGTTTTTAGGTGCGTTATTACCTGGATTAGTTTTGGTTGGTTTGTATATGCTTTACATATTTGTGTATGCAAGATTAAACCCAAAAGCAGCTCCTCCTGTACCGTTCAAAGGAAATTTTGACACTAAATTTTGGATCAAAGTTATATTAGTAATTATTCCACCACTTGCTCTAATCTTTGCAGTTTTAGGATCTATACTTATGGGTATTGCTACTGTAAATCAGGCTGGATCAATAGGTGCTATTGGTGCAACAATGATGGCAGGCTATCGATTACATCAAGGTAAAAAGAATGCTTACTATCCAATAATAATTGCGATCGTATCCATAATTCCAATTTATTTTTTATCTAAAAATTATAACTTAAATATTAAAGCTGTTGACACTAGAGATCTAGGCGCAATATTAATTGCATTATTTTTTACAATTACATTTTTAGCTAGTGTTGTATGGAGTTTTTGGAGAGCATTTAAAATAGATGATGTTTTAAAAGAAGTTGTTGTAGAAACTTGTGTAACTACCTCAATGGTATTTATAATTCTACTCGGAGCAGCAATGCTAACCTCTGGATTTAGAGCATTTGGAGGTGAAGAGTTAGTTAGAGATTTTCTTCAAGATTTACCAGGAGGATTTTGGACCCAATTCGTTGTAGTAATGATAGTCATCTTTTTATTAGGTTTCTTTCTTGATTTTATTGAAATAGCTGTGGTTGTTGTACCTATTATTGCTCCTATATTATTAGCAGAACCAGGTGCAAATGTAAGTGCAATTTGGCTTGGTGTTATGATTGGGGTAAATTTACAAACTTCATTTTTAACCCCACCATTTGGATTTGCTTTATTTTATTTAAAAGGAGTAGCTTCAAAACTTGTTACTACTTTAAATATTTGGAAAGGAGTCGTTCCGTTTATTATTTTACAATTGATAGGTCTTGGAATTGTTGGTTTCTATCCTTCATTGGTAAATTATTTACCAGCAAGAACATATTTAACATCTAATGTAGCTCCACCACCAATGAATCCAAAACTTCAATATTGCTTACAGGAATATAAATTTGCAATTTATAATAATGAGGAACAAACAATTACAAATGCAATTAAGAATATGCAGAAGTTAACTCCAGCAAATCTTCCAGTAGATAAATTAGATATCTTTGAAGAGCACTTTGATAATGCTCTAGAAACTTTTGCTATAGTTAAAAAATTGCAAAAAACTGAGCAAGAATATGAATTATTTACAAAAGATTATAAAGATCTTCATTTCGATGTAAGAAAAATTCAGAAAAAAGTTAGAAAAATTGACCAAAAAATAAAAAAATTAAAAGCTGAAATTAGAAACTTAGACGAAGATAATTTATCAGCTAAAAATAAATTAGAATTAAAAATTGAGAATTACGAGCTAGAAATTAAAGAACTTCAAAATAAAATTCCTGAAAGCTGGAAAACCAAAAATGGAGAGTTTGA
>CACITU010000037.1 GCA_902589725.1 uncultured Pelagibacteraceae bacterium | reverse complement strand
TGCTTCCAATCATGAAGTTCAAAATTTTCAAAAAAGTTTATTCTTATATCAACATATTTAGAGTAAATATTTTCATCGATATTCTTTCCATAATAAATATTAACTAATTCGTTATTTTTTTTGAAATAATTAAATGCATTATCAAATTTCTCAACATGATCGTAAGATTTAGCTAACATGCCAACTTTATTTATATTATGAATTACATAATTCTTTTCTAAATTTGAGCTCTCTAGAATATCTATTGCTTCTAAATAATTTTTTTTTTTATATTGATGCACACCGGAAAAAAAACCTACCAAGTCCTTATCATCTAATTCTTTTTTTGCCTTTGATAAAAGACTACTAAATTTTTCTAGTTGATTAGACCTATCATATAGGTCAAATAAATTATTAAACGCCAACATTAAATTTGGCTTTAAATCTAATGACTTATTTAAATATTCTTCAGCTCTACTAGTATTTAATATATCTTTATAAACTGTTCCAAGGTTACAGTAAGCCATTGCATTATTCGGCTCTAACTCAATAACTTTTTTAAAATTTTGTATTGCTAATCTCTTTTCTTTTTTTCTATCATAAGCTAAACCTAAATTAAAATATACTTGAGTCGATTTCGGTTTTATTTTTTTTGCTTTTTCAAAAAAAATTATGGCTGCGTCTAAATTTCCTGATTGTAAATTTAATGTGGCCAAATTAAAATTTACTTCAAAAATATTAGAATTTATAGACTGAATTTGTTCTAAAATTTTTTTTCCTTCTATTAACTTATTCTCTTTGAGAGCTTTGGAAGCATTAAAAAGTAGAGATTTTATATCTAATGTTATATTATTCATTTATAATTACTTTATACAAAGAATTTGTAAATTCATGAATATAATTGATCTACCAAACAAAATCCCAGTTTTTCCTTTGAGTAATTTTATAATTTTTCCAAAAACTAGTGTGCCTCTTAATATTTTTGAACCGAGATACATTGATATGATTAATGACAGTATGAAATCAAATAAATTGATTGGCATGATTCAACCCAAAAGCTCCAATATAAAACCAAATATTCCAATACTACATAATGTTGGATGTCTTGGAAAAATAACTAGCTTTATTGAGACTGATGATGGTAGGTTTTTGATTGAATTAAAAGGATTAATTAGATTTGAAGCAATTAAAGAGACAAAATCCGATAAAAAATACAGGGTTTTAGAAGTAAATTATCAAAAGTTTTTTGAAGATCTTAATAACAAAAAAGAGGAGTTAAAATTTTCAGACCTTGAATTAATATTTAAAGATCTAAAATCCTTATTTGAAAAAAAAGGTTTTATAATAAATTGGAAAGCATTGGAGAAACAAAGTCTTGATGAAACTATAAACGCATTAGCTATGGCTTCGCCATTTTCTTTAGAAGAAAAACAAGTCTTATTGGAAACAATAAATTTAGATATCAGAAAAAACAAAATATCGGAAATTTTGAAAACTTATACTCATGATATTTATGAGAATAAAACACTTCAATAAGCTAAATCCCTTTATTTGCAATTTCTCTAAATAATTTATTTATTGATGAGGAGTTTCCAATTTTTTGGATAGATTTACTTATAATTTTATTTTTCGATTTTCTCTCTAAATTAAATAATTCATAAATAAAATCTATACTATTTGAAAAAATAAAATTTTTATGTTTTGTTTTGTTCTCAAATTCTTTATTTATTGAGCTGTCAATAGGTAATCCTAAATCAATTTTTTTTTTTATTATTCCTGAAATAATTTTAATGTCTCTTAAGGTCATGTTAAAACCCTGGCCAGCCAAAGGATGGATTCTATGCAATAAATCTCCAAAAGCTAAAATGTTACTATCATAATAGGATCTTAAACTAAGAGATTTTAATTCAAAACTTTCAATATTTCGAATTTTTTTTATTTTATACTTAAAATTATAATTATTTATTAAATCCTTTAAATTCTCTTCTCTTTTAATATTCGAAGAGTTAATCGAAAAAACTATAGAAGTTTCAGAATTTGAAATAGGCAAAAAAGCTAAAGGTCCTTTTTTAGTAAAAATTTGAGTTGCAACAG
>CACITU010000036.1 GCA_902589725.1 uncultured Pelagibacteraceae bacterium | reverse complement strand
ATAGTAATAGAACCAGGTCTTACCGGTTTACAAAAAAATCAACTTTTAAACGAGGAAGAACTCGCAAAATATCAAGATGAATTTGGTGAGGAAAGTTTTACAGCTGGAATTGGTGCAGAAGCTGTTCTAGAGATGTTAAAGAGCTTAGATTTAGAATTAGAAAGAAAAAACCTTGTTAGCTTTATTAAAGAAACTAAATCAAAAGTTAATGAAGAAAGAGCAATTAAAAGATTGAAATTAATAGAGTCATTTATTGAAACTGGTCAAAAACCTGAATGGATGATCATGACTGTAGTTCCGGTTATACCACCTGAATTAAGACCTTTGGTTCCTCTAGATGGTGGAAGATTTGCCACTTCAGATCTTAACGATTTGTACAGAAGAGTAATTAATAGAAATAATAGGTTAAAAAGATTAATGGATCTTAAGGCTCCAGATATTATTGTAAGAAATGAAAAAAGGATGCTTCAAGAGTCTGTGGATGCTCTATTTGACAACGGAAGAAGAGGTAGAGTAATTACAGGAACTGGTAAGCGACCTCTCAAATCTCTTGCAGAGATGTTAAAAGGTAAGCAAGGAAGATTTAGACAAAATCTGCTAGGCAAAAGAGTTGATTATTCAGGAAGATCGGTAATTGTTGTTGGTCCAGATTTGAAACTACACGAGTGTGGTTTACCAAAAAAAATGGCTTTAGAGTTATTTAAACCATTTTTATACGCCAGGTTAAATAAATTAGGCTTAGCGTCAACAATTAAACAAGCTAAAAAGTTAGTTGAAAGAGAAACTAATGCAGTTTGGGATGCCTTAGAATTAATTGTTAGAGAACATCCTGTACTTTTAAACAGAGCTCCAACGCTTCATAGACTTGGTGTTCAAGCATTTGAACCAAAATTAATTGAAGGTGATGCAATTGAATTACATCCTTTAACTTGTGCTGCATTTAATGCGGACTTTGATGGTGACCAAATGGCGGTTCATGTTCCATTAAGTTTAGAAGCTCAATTAGAAGCAAGAATTTTGATGTTATCTACAAATAACATTCTTTCACCTTCTAATGGTAAACCAATTATTGTTCCCAGTCAGGATATGATTTTAGGAATTTACTATCTGTCTCAAGAACCTATATCTGATAAACCAGCTGGGTATTTTACAAATGCAGATCAAATTGAATTTGCGTTATCCTCTGGTCAAATAAATGTTCACAGCACTATTATTTCAAGATTTGAGACCGTAGATGATAATGGTAATAAAAAAACGGAAAAATATACTTCTACAGCTGGTAGATTTTTATTAGCAAATTTATTACCTAAGAATAGTAGTATTAAGTTTTCATTAGTAGATAGATTATTACCCAAAAAAGTTGTTTCAGAAATAATTGACGTTGTTTTTAGATTTTGTGGTCAAAAAACAACTGTAATTTTTTGTGATAAACTTAAAGACTTAGGTTTTAAACATGCGTTTAAAGCAGGAATTTCTTTTGGAAAAGATGATCTTGTAATTCCAGAAAATAAAACTCAATTAATAGATGACACTAAGAAATTAATTGCAGATTATGAAACTCAATATGCTGAAGGTCTTATTACAAGAGGTGAAAAATATAATAAAGTTGTTGATGCTTGGTCTAAGTGTACGGATAAAGTTGCTGGTGAGATGATGAAGGGAATTTCAGCTACAGAAAAAACCGATGAGGGATTAAAAATAAATTCTGTATTCATGATGGCAGATAGTGGAGCTAGAGGATCAGCTGCCCAAATGAAACAATTAGCTGGTATGAGAGGTCTGATAGCTAAACCTTCAGGAGAAATTATTGAAAGTCCTATTATTTCAAATTTTAAAGAAGGATTAACTGCTCTTGAATATTTTAATTCAACACACGGGGCTAGAAAAGGTTTGGCAGATACAGCACTTAAAACAGCAAGTTCTGGTTATTTGACAAGAAGGTTGTGTGATGTTGCTCAGGACTTAACGATCACTAAAGTAAAATGTGAAAATCCTGGATTTATAGAACTTTCTGAAATTTTAGAGGGTGGAAATGTAGTAGTTAGCTTGTCTGAAAGAGCGCTTGGAAGAGTTACCGCTTCAGAGGTCAAAAATCCTTTGACTGGTGAAGTAATAATTAAAAAATCTGAAAT
>CACITU010000035.1 GCA_902589725.1 uncultured Pelagibacteraceae bacterium | reverse complement strand
CTGTATTTGTGGATGAAATATGTACTAAATTATATGGTAATCCTAGAGAATTAGCCACTAGTTGAGCTATTTTTGTGTGAGTTCCTTGACCCATTTCTATACCACCGTGGTTCAAATATACACTTCCATCTGTATAAATATGAACTAAAGCTCCAGCTTGATTTAAATGAATTGTTGTAAATGAAATCCCAAATTTTAATGGTGTAATAGCTATACCCTTTTTTTTAAATTTATTTTTTTCATTGAATTTTTTTATATCTAAATATCTTTTCTTATAATTAGATTTATTTTCTAAATTTTTAAATATTTCATTAATAACATTATCTTCAATAGTCATTCCATAGTGTGTTACATTTTTTTTATCTTTTTGATAAAAATTTTTCTTTCGAACTTCAATTGGATCTATTTTTAAATATCTTGAAATATTATCTATAATATTTTCTATAGCCATCATTCCTTGATTTCCACCAAAGCCTCTAAATGCAGTTGAAGTTGGAATATTTGTCTTACATAAATTATTTGTCACCTCGATATCTGATATGTAATACGCATTGTCTATATGAAGCAGAGCTCTTTCATTTATTGCTGCTGATAAATCAGGCGACATTCCACAATTTGATGACAAGTTAATTTTTAATCCTTCAATAATTCCTTCGTTATTAAATCCAACTTCGTATTCAGATAAAAATTCATGTCTTTTACCAGTCAAAATTATATCGTCGTCTCTATCTAGTCTTAATTTTACAGGCTGACCTGTTTTTTTTGACAACAAAGCACAAATACATGCAGTCATGAAATTTGTCTCTTTCCCTCCAAAACCACCTCCAATTCTTCTTACTTCAACATTTATTGAATTACTTTTTTGATTAAACATTTTTGCAATTAATTGTTGTGTCTCAGAAGGATGTTGTGTTGAACTGTAAACTAAAAAATTATCATCTTCTTTAGGTATAACAAAAGCTGCCTGACCCTCTAAATAAAAGTGTTCTTGACTTCCAGTTGTAAAATTCCCTTTCAAATTATTTTTTGAATTTTTTATTTTCTTAGAAGGGTTTCCTTTTTTTATTTTTCTAGGCTTAAATAAAAACTGTTTTTTATTTAAAGCATCTTTAATTGTGATAACTGGTTTTAAATCTTTATAGATAATTTTGGCCTTTAATACTGCTTTTCTTGCAAGTTCAGTACTTGTAGCAGCCACAGCAAACAATGGTTGACCAAAAAACTCAACTTTTTTATCTGGAAATATCGGATCGCCATCAAAAACAGGACCTACATCATTCCTTCCGGGTATATCACTTTGAGTAACTATTGATATTACACCTTCACTTTTTTTTACATCACTTAAGTCTATTTTTTTGATTATTGCATGAGCTTTTTTACTTAAACCAATAGCACCATAAATTGTATTTTTTGGTTCATTAATGTCGTCGGTGTATTCAGCGTATCCACTTACATGCTTATAAGCACTATCATGTGGTCTTACATCATGAATATAATTCTCTTTGCTCATTTAATTAACTCTGGTTAGTTTATTAGAGTCTATTTCTACGAAACATTTCATCAATAAATTTTTTGCTATCTCTAGCCTATATTCTTTACTTGCTCTCATATCCCCTATGGGACTTAGGTCTTTATCAAGAGAATTTTTGGCTTGGTTAAAAGTACTTAAATTAAGAGGTTTATTCTTAAGAATTTTCTCACAGGCTTTAGCTCTTTTTGGTACGGCTGCCATACCTCCAAAGGCAATAAAAACCTCTTTAATTTTATTTTTATTAATTTCAAAATTGAAAGATCCACAAACAGATGAGATATCATCATCAAATCTTTTTGATATTTTAAAGGCTTTAAAAATATTTTTTTTAAATAATGGTATTTTTATTGAGTGAATAAATTCATTCTTTTTTAATTTAGTTTTTCTGTAATCAATGAAAAAACTGTTTATAGGAATTACTTTTCTTTTGTCGAAGCCTTCAATTAAAATTTCTGCATTTAACGATAATAAAATTGGTAACGTATCACCTATTGGAGAAGCTGTTGCAATGTTACCACCTATGGTTCCTACATTTCGAATTTGAACAGAACCATATCTTTTAAGAACTGAATAAAAATCTGGATAATATTTTTTTATTTCTTTTTCGAACTTTATTAAAGGTGTAGAGGCGCCAACCTCCAAATAATTTTTATTTACTTTTATAAAGTCTAATTCTTTTATTTCTTTTAAATCTATTATAAATGGAATTTCTTTTCTTTCTTTTGTAACTTTTAAAGATAAGTCTGTTCCACCTGCAAGAAAACTAAAATTGGAATATTTTTTAATTATATTTTTTAAATCC
>CACITU010000034.1 GCA_902589725.1 uncultured Pelagibacteraceae bacterium | reverse complement strand
TATACAACTTGATCACCCCATTTAAATGCCATCTCACAACCTGCAAGATAAAATTCCCACATTCTAAAAAACCTTTCATCAAACATTTGAATTATTTTTTCTTTGTTTTTAAGACAATTTTCTTTCCAGTGTCTTAAAGTATGCATGTAATGAAGCCTTAAAACCTCAATATCTGCAACAATTAATCCAGACTTTTCAATATGAGGACTTACCTCACTCAAACTTGGGGTATATCCACCAGGAAAAATATATTTTGTGATCCAGGGATGTGGATCTCTTGGGGGATTCACTGATCCTATTGTATGAATTAAAGATACACCATCATCTTTCAAAAGTTTTTCGACTTGTGAAAAAAATTTTCTATAAAATTTTCTTCCTACATGCTCAAACATTCCAACACTTACTATTCTATCAAATTTTTCATTTAACTCTCTATAATCAATTAATTTAAAATGTAATTGATTTTCTAAATTAAGTTCTTTTGCTCTTTTTTTACAATAATCAAATTGATTTTCAGAAAGAGTAATTCCTGTAACTTCGCAATTTGCACTTTTTGCTATATCAATTGCTAAAGATCCCCATCCACATCCAATATCTAGGACTTTTTGATTTGGTTTTATATTAAGTTTTTTAATTAGATGTTGGATTTTATTATTTTGTGCTGTTTCAAGTGTATCTGTTTCGTTTTTAAAGTATGCGCATGAATACTGTCTTTTAGGATCTAAAAATAGATTATAGAGATCATCAGAAATATCATAATGATGTGAAACGTTCATCTTAGACTTTTTTATAAAATTAAAATTAGTTAAATATCTATAAGTACCTCTTAACTTATTGATTATAGAACTAAAAAAATTTATCTCTCCTCTACCAAAATTCATTAAAGTAAGATCTAAAAAATCTGTTAGTGTTCCATTTTCTATAATTATTTCTCCATCAGTGTAAGCTTCACCAAAATATAAATCGGGATGAAATAATAATTTGTAATGAAGGTTTTTATTTAATATTTTCAGTTTAATAGGATTTTCACTTATAGGATTACCAATAATATAACTTTTAGAATTAGCATCAATTAAGATAAATCCATCTTTTTTAAAAACATTATTTAAAAATCTAGCTAATTGCATCTAAGCTGCCTTAGTATTATTTAATGAAAAATTTAATTTCTCTAAATTTGTTATTAAATCTGATGCCTCTTCAGAACTTAAAATACTAAGTGGTGGCAAAAGATTTTTATAATAAATTTCTTTTTTACTAAAGTAAGTATGTAAACCTGAAATTAAATTATATTTTTCAAATTCTGCTCTTACATCACAAAGATTTTGATTTACTGTCTGTTCGTTTCCATCATTAAAATCATCATAAACTTTTCTTGCCAGTGGAGAAGTAGCATTGCATGTTGCTGTAATAATTCCAGAACAACCTAATTGAAGTCCTTTAAGTAATTTAGTTTCTGATCCAGGTAAAACTGAAAAATTGTCAATTTTTAAGTTTTCAAAAAGATTATAAGAACTATCTTTTACTCCAATTATATTTTTTGGATATTTTTTTACTAACTCTTCAATACACTCAATACTGAACTTATAACCACATAGTTTTTCAAAATTATATAGTACTATTTCACAATCAGAAATTACATCTACTATTTTACTATAAAATTCTATTACCTCTTTATCTCCATATTTATAATAAGCGGGTGGCATAATTAAAAATCTATTAAATCCCAAAGATTTAGAAACTCTCATCAAATTAATTGTTTCACCTAAAGAATTTAAACCAGTACCAATAATATACTTTTCTTTATGTTTGCTTGAAGTCAGATGATTTAACAAATTAATTTTTTCATAAACAGGTATGAGTTGGGCTTGTCCAGTGCTACCAAAAATAGCCACTCCATGACAACCGTTATCAATAACCATTTCTGCGTGCAAAATGGTTTTTTTTATATCAAGCGTCAAATCATCATTTAAGATCGACATTGAAGCCGCATAAATGCCTTTAATTTTACTCATAGTAAAAATTTATATAAAAATATTAATTAGTAAAGTTTATAAATTAAACATGAAAATATTAGCTATTCAAAGCAAGATGGGTATAGGTGATACGGTAATTTTTCTGCCTTTTATTAAAGCTATTTCAAAAAAATTTCAGGTGCCAGTAAGCTTACTTGTAAAACAAAATTCGAGAGCTAATGAATTTTTAAGTTATACAAATTATATTGATGAAATAATTTACTTGGAAAGAGACAACAAAATAAATCAAAAGCATGATGGTTTAAAAGGATTTTTCAAATTAGCAAGTGATATAAAAACATATAATTTCAATAAAGTTTTTATATTCAATTCTTCTTTGAGATATAACTTAATTTC
>CACITU010000033.1 GCA_902589725.1 uncultured Pelagibacteraceae bacterium | reverse complement strand
CTATACTAAATAAAAAACTTTGGAATAAGATTGCAATTATAATTGAGGCCCAATCAATGATATTCAAGCCTAGTATAAATACTAAAAAAATATTATTTTCAAGAATTGAGCTATCGATACTAAATAAAGAAATTCGAATTAAATAAGTAAATGATTTTGATAAAAAATATGTTTGAATTCCAAACATAAAGATACCGACCAAACATCTCAAAAACCCAAAGTATTGAGCACCTTTATGTCCTAAAGAAGTTCTTAAAAGAACAGCAAATGGAATACCGTATTTTTGAGAAGGTTTTCCAATTAAATTAGCAAAAAAATAAACTAATAATGAGCCAATTAGAGTTCCAAAAAAAACAACAAAAGTATTTAAATTGTAAACAATATACAAAGAAGCTATTAATGAAAATGCTATAACGCTCTGAATATTTACTGCCCAAAAGCTAAACAAATCTTTCCAATTCCAAACTTTATAGCTAGGATTTACACTAACAAGATCCCAATTTGATAGTGAGTATTTCGCTTTTTTACGACTCATAATTAAATAATAAACTAAATAAGTGTGATACAATATCTTTTTTTAGATGTTTGCGCACAAATAATTATGAAAAATTTTTTCAATAATAATATTGGTTATTTTGCAATGTTAATGGCTGTTATTGGATTTGGTTCTGGTCCACCATTTGTAACTTTAGCATTAAAAGAATTTTTTATAATAGATTTATTAGCAGTAAGGTTTCTAATCGCATTTTTTTTAATGCTTTTTTTCTGTATCGTAATGAGAGTTAATTTATCCATCAAAGAAGTTGGATTAAAACCTTTTTTGATGGGATTATTAAATCCATTTCTTGTAACACTATCATTTCATATAGGGTTGCTATTAACAAGTCCAGTTAATGGAGTGGCCATAATTAGTACGCTTCCACTCATGCAACCTTTTGTAGCTAAAATTTTTTTGAATGAAAAAATAGAAATAAAAGTAATAATTGGAGTTTTAATAACTTTAATAGGAACTTATTTATTACTTACCAATCAATTTAAATTAGGTGTTGGTAATTATCTGGGTGACTTAATTATTTTTCTAGGAATGGTTTGTGCATCAACTAATGAGGTTATTGGCCGAAAATTTATGCAAACAAAAGTAAATCAACTCTCAGTTAATACTTTTCAATATTTAACCGGTTTTGTACTTTCTTTTTTAATTCTTTTTATTATTTGGCCAAATTCTAGTTTTGAATATACTTATCATTTAAAATTTACACCCTCTGTAATGGCTGCTCTAACTTTATCTTTTATAACTTTTGCAGCATATTTATTTTACAATTATGCTTTAAGACGACTTCCTGTAGGACGAATTAGCTTAATGTATCCACTTACAGGTCCAATTGGAGCAACTTCTGCGTGGATAGTGATAGATGCTGAAATAAATTTTAAAATATTTCTATCTCTTCTTATAATCTTAATAGGTACAATAATTCCTTATATAGACAAAAAATCTTTAACTAAGGAGACGGATACATAACCTCTGGTAACCATAATGCAATTTGTGGGAATATGATAATTAATATTAATCCAATAACTTGAATAACCATAAACTGCATCATACCAAGGTATATATCTTTTAAATCCCAATCAGGAACAACTCCCTTTAAAAAATAAGCAGATAATGCAACTGGTGGTGATAACCAGGCAGTTTGTAAATTCACTGCGACAAGAATTGCAAACCAAGTTAAATTAAATCCTAACTCCTGAACCAAAGGTAAAAGGATAGGTAATACAATTAATACAATTGGCACCCACTCTAACGGCCATCCTAATAAAAAGATGACTGCCATCATTATTGCTAAAATCCAATATTTATTAATTTCTAAGTTCAATAAATAATCAGTTAAAAGTGATGGCGTTCCTAACTTAGAAAAGACCGCTCCAAAAAAATTAGATGCAGCAACAAGGAACATAATTAAGGCAGTGATCTCTAAAGTTTTAATTAAAGCTTCCTTTAAACCTTTAAATGTCATTTTTTTATACGCTATAGCTAAGACAATAGATCCGAAAGCTCCCATCCCCGCTCCTTCAGTTGGGGTTGCCAAACCAAATAAAATACTTCCTAAAGCAAAAAATACTAAGGCTGCTGGTGGTACTAAGCCCATAAAAAATTCATACCAAACTTTAGCCATGTTAGTTGGTCTTTCAGTAGCTGGTAATACTGGACCTAATTTTGGATTTAAAAA
Source organism: uncultured Pelagibacteraceae bacterium (assembly GCA_902589725.1). Classification (GTDB taxonomy): domain Bacteria; phylum Pseudomonadota; class Alphaproteobacteria; order Pelagibacterales; family Pelagibacteraceae; genus Pelagibacter. The sequence continues at coordinate 300 of CACITU010000033.1, read as the reverse complement.
ACATCTAAACGTCGTATAACCAGCATACAAACAAGCTAACAAAATCCCTGGGATAATAGCTGCAGCAAATAAATCTGTAACCGGAATTTCTAAAACAGGACCCATTACTACCAACATAATACTAGGAGGAATTAGAATACCAAGAGTTCCTCCTGCACAAATTAAACCAGCTGATAATCTTGTGTCATAACCAGATCGAATCATAGTCTTACCTGCCATAATTCCTAAAATTGTAACCGAAGCTCCAACAATACCTGTTGCTGCAGCAAATATTGTAGATACAAACATAACTGCATAAAA
>CACITU010000032.1 GCA_902589725.1 uncultured Pelagibacteraceae bacterium | reverse complement strand
ATCTAGTATATTTAGATAGTGCCAATTCGTCTCAAAAACCTAAGGTAGTTGTAGATAGAATTAACGAATTTTATACCAAGCAATTCTCAAATGTTGGTAGAAGCGTTCACTATCTTGCAGTTGCCGCTACTAATCTTTATGAAAATACCAGAACATCTGTTCAAAAATATATTAATGCTAAAGATAAAAATGAAATTGTTTTTACAAAGGGTGCTACTGAAGCATTAAATTTAGTTGCTAATACATTGGGGCAAAGTTACTTAAAAGAAGGTGACGAAGTATTAATAACTGAGCTTGAGCATCATTCAAATTATGTTCCATGGCATTTCTTAAGAAAATCAAAAAATATAAAAATTAACTTTGCTGAAATAAACGAGGAAGGTGAAATTACTCTTGAAGAAATAGAAAAGAAAATAACTTCTAAAACAAAATTAATTTCAATTACCCATTTGTCTAATGTAACAGGTGCAATTTTACCGGTAAAAGAAATTACTCAGCTTGCACATTCAAAAGGAATAATTGTTGTAGTAGATGGATGTCAGGGGGCACCACATTTAAAACTAGACATGCAAGATTTAGATTGTGATTTTTATGCAATTTCATGTCACAAAATGTATGGACCTACAGGTTTAGGAGTTCTATATGGTAAGAAAAAATGGTTAGAAGAATTGCCTCCATACCAAGGTGGTGGCGGAATGATTAATGAGGTGAAAAAAGATAGAATTTCCTATGGTGATTTGCCTAATAAGTATGAGGCAGGTACTATGGCTACAGCACAAGTAATTGCTTTTGATCAATCAATAAAATTTTTAGAGAGCATTGGTATAGAGAATGTTATGAAACATGAAGCTGATTTAGTTGAATACGGGCAAGAACTATTGAAAAAAAATAATTCAGTTAAACTTATAGGAAATCCAAAAAATAAAGGAGGAGTATTATCATTTACCATAGAGGGAGTTCACCCTCATGATATAGCAACTATCTTAGATGAGGATGGGGTTGCTATAAGAGCAGGTCATCATTGCTGTCAAATTTTACACGATAAGTTAAATATTCCAGCTAGTGCAAGAGCATCAGTTGGAATTTATAATACAAAAGAAGATTTAGAACAACTTAATGAGTCAATTAACAACTGCAAAAAAATATTTAACTTATAATGAATTTAAAAGAGCTATATCAAGAAATAATATTAGAGCACGGTAAAAATCCTAGAAATCTTGGTAAGACAGAAGATTTTAATAAAGATGCTAAAGGAAATAATCCTTTATGTGGAGATAATGTGCATGTTTATTTAAAATTAAATGGACAAAAAATTGTAGAGGATATCTCTTTTGAGGGAAGTGGATGTGCAATTTCGATGGCATCCGCATCTATAATGACAGACTTAATTAAAGGTAAAAATGAACACGAGGCTAAAGAGATAGTAGAAGACTTTCTAGGAATGATAAAAGAAAATCCAAATTTAAAATCAGAAAATTTAGATGAAGATGAGAAAACAAAATTAATGTGTTTATCTGGAGTTAAACAGTACCCAATGAGAGTTAAGTGTGCAACTTTATCTTGGCATACATTGGTATCTGCTTTTGAAGATAAAAAAGAGGAAGTAAAAACAGAAAACTAAAATATGTCAAAAAAAGAACAGATTATTGAGGAAATAAGAAAAATTTACGATCCTGAACTACCCGTAAATATATACGAACTAGGATTAATTTATGATATTAAGATTGAAAATGAGAAGTTTGCAAAAATTAAAATGACCTTAACTACACCAAATTGTCCAGTTGCAGAAAGTTTACCTAAAGAAGTAAAAGAGGGTGCAATGCAAGTTGAGGGTATTGAAGATGTAGATCTTGAATTGGTTTGGGATCCTCCATGGAACAAAGATATGATGTCAGAAGCAGCTAAACTAGAATTAAATTTATAATGAATCCTATAATAAAATTAAGTGATAATGCAGCAATAAGAATTAAAGAAATAATGGCAAATGCAGAAAAAGGTTCAATAGGAGTTAGAGTATCTGTAAAAGCGGGAGGTTGCGCAGGTATGTCTTACGTAATGGAGTATACAAATGAACAAAATCCAAATGATGAAATAATTGAGGACAAAGGAGTAAAAGTATTCGTCGACTCCGCTGCAATTATGTATCTTCTTGGAACCGAAATGGATTATAAAAAAGATGAATTATCTTCGTCATTTGTCTTCAATAACCCCAATGAAACTGAACGATGCGGTTGTGGGGAGTCCTTTAAAACATCGTAAGTTGTATTATCCCAATTTTCACATATCTGAATTGCATTTTATGCATATCTAGTATATAGATTCGGTATGAATAAATTTGAGTTTAAAAATCTAGTTAAGAACCTTAAGGATTCTTTAAAAGAAAAAGCTTTCTTTAAAGATTTACGTAAAGAAGTTGAAACTGGTGCTAATGGTACCCAAGATTACGTAGTTAAAAAAGGTATTAACAAAGATACAATTGCAACTACAAAACAGTAGCTAAATATTTAGCAGCTGTAATACATCTCAAATTCTACAGGATGAGGTGCATGTTCGAATTTATGTATTTCCTCAAATTTCAAAGCAATATAAGCATCTATTTGATCATCAGTGAAGACCCCGCCCTGAGTTAAAAACTCTCTATCTTTATCTAGACTCTCCATTGCTTCCCTTAACGATCCACAAACAGTTGGAATGGATTTTACTTCCTCTGGCGGCAACTCATATA
>CACITU010000031.1 GCA_902589725.1 uncultured Pelagibacteraceae bacterium | reverse complement strand
ATGCAAAGATGGAGGCGTAAAGCAAGCCTTAATTATTGGAGGTGGGAGAGAACCAACAGGTAAATTTGATAGTTCATTTCAACTTTTGGAGACAGGTTATTTTGAAAAAATGAAAATAGGAATTGCTGGACATCCAGAGGGGAGTCCTGATATATCCGATTCAGATTTAGAAAAAGCTATGATAGATAAAAAGCCTTACGCTGATTATATTGTAACACAGTGGTTGCTAGATCCTCAGCCTATTATAGATTTTATTTCTAAGCAAAGCGTACCAGTGCATGTGGGAATTACTGGGCCATTAAAAATATCTAGCTTAATTAAATTTGCTAATATTGTGGGGGCAAAAAATTCCTTAAACTTTCTTAAATCTAATTTTAGTAAGGCATTGGATTTATTGAAACCTAAAGACCCTAATGATTTAATTGGGAAAGTTAAATCGCATACTGATAACTTCCACATTTATACATTCGGCGGCTTGAAGGAAACCAACAAGTGGTTGAAGGAGAACAGTTATGTCTAAAGAATTTGACTATACTAAAGTACAACATGTTACTTCTGTTGATCAATCTGATAGAGAAGTACCATATAATTTAAGACAAAGTGGGCCAACTAAAGTTGAGTTATTAATTTCAACGAGGGTGAGAAAGTCACCTTATTGGCATTTATCAATGCAGGCAGGTTGTTGGAGAGCAACTGTATACAATCGAATTTATCATCCAAGAGGTTATGTAAAACCTGAAGATGGTGGAGCAATGGTTGAGTACGATGCAATCGTTAACCATGTAACAATGTGGAATGTAGCTGTTGAAAGACAAATAAGAGTTAAAGGTCCAGATGCAGAAAAATTTACTGACTACGTTATAACTAGAGATGCAACAAAAATTTCTCCTATGAGAGCAAGATATGTAATATTATGTAATGCTTACGGAGGAGTTTTAAACGATCCAATTCTTTTAAGAATTTCAAAAGATGAATTTTGGTTTTCGTTATCAGACTCTGATATTGGAATGTATTTACAAGGTGTAAATGCAGATGGAAAATTTAATTGTACAATTGAAGAAATTGATGCATGTCCAGTACAAATTCAAGGTCCTAAATCAAAAGCTTTAATGCAAGACCTTTGTGGTGACCAAGTTGATTTTGATAATATGCCTTTCTATGGATTAGCAGAAGCAACAGTTGGTGGAAGAAGTTGTGTAATTTCTCAATCTGGTTTTTCAGGAGAAGCTGGTTACGAGATATATTTAAGAAATGCAACTTTATATGCAGAAGATATGTGGAATGCAGTATTAGATGCAGGAAAAAAACATAAATTGATGGTTATTGCACCTGCACACCATAGAAGAATACAAGCAGGTATTCTTTCATGGGGACAAGACATGGATCAACAACATAATCCGTTTCAATGTAATTTAGGTTATCAAGTTTCATTATCTGGTAAAGGTGAATGGAATAAAAAAGCTGATTATGTTGGTAAAGCTGCTTTGGAAAAAATGGGAGCAGATATAAAAGCTGGAAAAAAACCATATAAACTTCAATTAGTTGGAATGGAGTTAGGCGGTAAACCAATTGACGATTATGCGCCAGACTTTTGGCTAGTATCACCAGAAAGTGGTGGAGAACCAGTTGGATTTCTTACTTCACCATGGTGGCATCCTGAGAAGAAAACCAATATTGCAATGGGATATGTTCCTTTTGATGGAACTTTAAACCCTAATGGCTTTCCAAAAAATAAAATTGGAACAAAGTTTAAAGTACATCTTCCAGAAAAATACTCGGACACTCCAGGAACGCCTGTAGATGCTGTAGTTGTAGATATTCCATTCAAAGAATCTTTCAACGCAAATACAAGAGAAGTTGTAAAAGGCTAAAATTTACTAAAGGGGAGCTAATTTCAGCTCCCCTTTTCAATTCTAATGACCAAAAGTTTTCTAATAGCAGTTTGCATTATCATTGCTATTGCTTTAATAATATTTCCATTAATTGTTTCATATAAAGCTCAAAAAAATAAAAATAAAAAAAATTAATGTTTGCTGAATTTTTAAATATAATTTTTAAGTCAATTAAATTAGATAAAACTCTTTATTCAGATAATAAAAATTTTGGAGAAGCATCAATATATTTTGCTGGGATTATAATGATCCTAGATGGTATCGCTGGAGCAGTAGCGGCAAATACTATAATTAAAACAGCTATCGCGATGTCTGGTCTAACTGCGATAATTACTTGGTTGATATGGGCAATTTTTATTTTTGTAATTGGGGTTAAATTATTTCCTGATAAGCAAACCAAAGTTTCATTCAAAAAAGTTTTAACAGCTGTTGGATTTGCGCATGCTCCTGGTTTATTAAGATTTTTTGCAGTCACACCAGATTTAATGATACCAATAATTTTTCTTACCCAGTTTTGGATTTTTGCAGGTTTAATAATTTCTACTAAACAAGTACTGAGTTTAAAATCTAATTTTAAATCTTTTGGAATTGTACTTTTATCATTTTTAATTATTGCTTTTTTATCTATCTCATTCGTTATGAGCAGAATGAATATGCTTCCTGTTAGTCAAATTAGTTAAAGTGGAAAAATAGTCTTAGATACTCTACAAGATTTACATAATTTAAATCCAGTAAGTATTAAATTTTGAGTAACACTTTCGTCCTCCTCTTTGCATTCATCACAAATATTGTTTAATTCTTCAGTATCTGTATTAAGATATTTTTCATCAGTTTTGTCAGTCATTATCAGTCAAACCAGCTCCTGCTGCACCTTCTTTTAAACTATCA
>CACITU010000030.1 GCA_902589725.1 uncultured Pelagibacteraceae bacterium | reverse complement strand
GCAATCAAATATGCTGTAAAATCTGTTATAGTGGCACATCCATCTTCTAAAGATAAACCTCTTGCAAAAGATACATCGAAATTTTTAATATCCAAAGACTGAGAGTAAGAATTTATTTTAAAATTATCTATTGCCTGATTTAGAATTAATTGATCAACTTTTCCTGCATTAGCTAGTTCACCATTTTTATCAAATTTTTTATTAGAATTATTTCTTACCCATTCATCAATTAAACAATTACCAGGGCCTATATCAAAAGCAGAAAGGTTATTTTGAAAATTATCTGAGTCGTTAATAACTTTTGTAACATTTGCGATACCACCAATATTCAAGAAACCTATTGGAAATTTAATATTAAAATTTTGATTAATTTTTTTTGATAAAATATGATGAAAAATTGGTGTTAAAGGTGCACCTTGGCCATTATTTTGAATATCTGCCTGTCTAAAATCATATATGACTTTTTTTTTGACTATTTGAGATAACAATTTCCCATCTCCTAATTGATTGGTAATTTTCTCATTTGGGTTATGAAAAATTGTTTGACCATGAAAACCGATCAAATCAATTGGATCTCTATATTTTTTTAATGATTGATTAACTGCATCGGCATGAAAAAGAGTTAAATTACGCTCTAATTCTCTTAATTTTTCTGAATTTTGTAAAAGATCTTTCTTTGTTAAAACTAAATCTCTTAATCGAACTAACTGATCCTGAAGATTTTTATCATACTGATAATAATCATCTAAAATGTTTGAAAATTCATCGTATCCATCTGAACTAATTATAGATAAATCAATACCATCCATAGATGTTCCGCTCATTAGTCCAATTACAGTATATAATTTTTTTTTCATTGATATGTTTTTTAAAAAAAATTTGTATATTGTAACTATAAACTTATGAATAAATTTTTAAAAGAATTTAAAGATAGAGGTTTTTTCTACCAATGCACAAGTGAAGATGAACTATCTAAACAATTAGATGAAGAAAAGATAAAAGGTTACATAGGTTTTGATTGTACAGCTGAAAGCTTACATGTGGGTAGCTTATTGCAAATAATGTGCTTGCGACTACTTCAAAAAAATGGACATCGACCAATAGTTTTACTTGGTGGAGGAACTACAAGAATTGGGGATCCATCTGGTAAAGACAAAACTAGAAAAATATTAAGCGAAGAAGAGATCGAGAAAAATATTAAAAATATCAAAAATATTTTAAAAAAGTTTTTAGATAATGATGATCCAAATACAAAACCAATATTTGTAAATAATCATACTTGGCTTAAAGATTTAAATTATATTTCTTTTTTAAGAGATATAGGAAAACATTTCACGATAAACAGAATGTTAACATTTGATAGTGTAAAGCTTAGATTAGATAGAGAACAATCTTTAAGCTATATGGAGTTTAATTACATGATTTTACAAGCATATGATTTTCTTGAATTAAATAAGAAAGAAAATTGTGTATTGCAAATGGGTGGTTCAGATCAATGGGGGAATATTGTTAATGGTGTTGAGCTAATTAAAAGATATTCTAACAATCAAACCTTTGGTTTAACAACACCCTTAATTACTTTAGCAACTGGTGCTAAAATGGGAAAAACTGAAAGTGGGGCTATTTGGTTAGACGAAAAATACTTATCTGTTTATGATTATTGGCAATTTTGGAGAAATGTAGATGATAGAGATGTAATTAAATTTTTAAAAATGTTTACTGAAATTGAAATTAAGGAAATAGAAACAATTAAAGATAAAGATGTAAATGAATTAAAAATACTCCTTGCGAATAAAACTACAGAAATGTTACATGGAAAGGAAGCAGCTAAAAATTCTGAGCAAGCAGCAAAAGAAGCTTTTTCCGGAAACACTTTAGGTTCGAACTTGCCTAAAGTTAATGTTCAATTAAATAAATTAGAAGAAAAAATAAATATAATTGACCTTGTTTTATTATCTAAACTAGAAAACTCAAAAAGCGAAATTAGAAGACTTTTAAAAGGGAATGCAATTAAAATAAATGATGATGTTATTTCAGATGAAAAATTTGAAATCAATAAAAATTTATTTAAAGATAACTATCTTAAACTTTCCCTTGGAAAAAAAAGACATATTAAAATAGAATTAAATTAATTTTTTTTAATTTTCTCTAAAGTTCTAGTAATAAATCTGGGTGTTAAAGTTTTTACAGGATTTACGGTAGTGTCTAAATCTTTAGGGGGGCCTTTGATTTTAAAGCTAACTCCAAAAACACCATCGCCTACTTTCTTTCCAATCAATAAATCTCCAAGTAAAGGTATTGAGGCAATAGATCTGTTAATTGTTGTAGCCGGAACTAAGGTTCCCCTCAAACTAATTAATTTATCCTCCTCAATGTATCCTTCCAATAATATAGATATTGCTGGTCCAATTGCATACAACTCCTGAATTCTCATATGCTTGCCTTCGTTTGTAAAATTCATTTCAAAATCTGTAAATCTAATACCTTCGCCTGTAAGCAGGTCTGCTATTCCCTGAAGAGATGCAAGAGCTAACAGCTTAGCTAACGCTGGTATTTCTTTAACTTTAAAGTTATCAACTACTAATTTTGAGGTTGAAACACCATTTTTTTTTGAAGAGTAAAAGTCAAGATATCCTTCTCTGTCGTCCTTAAATCCTTTAATGAATTTATATCTGTCTACAAGGGGTTTTGCCTTAGATGAGAAAAGAGTGGTAATTTTTTCACCTTGATCATTTTTTTTAATTGTAAATTTTATATTTTGTGAATTGTTATAAAAGGCTAAAATATCTGCTTCTTCTACTTTGTTATTAATAATTTTTATCTTTCCATTTAAATCCTTAACAAAGTGAATTTTATCAAAGTAAACCTCCTTAAAATTTAGGTCCATACTTACCTGATTTTCGAAAAGATTATTTTCTTTTTTACCATCGGCATCTAGTAAATTCGAAATTAAATAATTTGCATTAAAAGAGGTACCATCAATTAAATAATTTTGGCCCTCAACTTGTTTAATATTGTAATTATTTTTTTTATTTTCTGTATCTAAATAATTAAAA
>CACITU010000029.1 GCA_902589725.1 uncultured Pelagibacteraceae bacterium | reverse complement strand
CTTTAACTAAATAAGCTATGTCCTCAACTGATTTTCCAAAAACTCCTAGATGATCAAGTTTTTCGGAAGTCTTTAACACTCCATTTCTAGAAATTAAGCCAAATGAAGGTTTGTATCCAACAACACCGCAATAAGACGCTGGTCTAATTATTGAGCCACCAGTTTGTGATCCAATTGAAAGTGGTGCCATATAAGATGCGATAACTGCAGCAGAACCACTTGATGATCCTCCTGGTGTTCGCGAATAATCGTGTGGGTTTTTTGTTTTAGATGGATTTAAATATGCTAATTCAGTAGTAACTGTTTTACCCATCACAATAGCTCCTGAAGACGTTAATAAATCAACTATTTCTGCATTCTGAGAATAAGATTTGCCTTTTCTTATCGGTGTTCCACATTCTGTTGGCATATCAAGAGTACCTACAATATCCTTAACAGCTACAGGAATACCATGCAGTGGTCCAATTGGTTTTCCAGATTTTTTATAAGCATCTGACTCTTTGGCTTTTTCCAATAACAATTCTTTGTCAAAAAAAGCCCAAGCATTTATATCTTTTTCAAACTTATTAATTCTTTCTATGTATGATTCACATATTTCGACAGAAGTAATTTGAGAATTTGAAATTTTATTTATTAATTCTTCAACAGAATAATTTACAATTTCATTCATTAAATTAGTTTGCGAATAATTGATCAGGTAACCACAGAGCTATACCTGGAAATAAATACATCAAAACCATTCCAAAAATAACTATCGCCAAGAATGGCATGATACCTTTGAATACCTCAATTAATTCAACATTTTTAGATTGTACACCTTTTAAATAATAAGCCGACATGGCCATGGGGGGTGTTAAAAATGATGTTTGTAAATTTAACGCAATTAACATCGCAAAAAAATAAGGGTTAACCCCAAAAAATTCTACCAAAGGTAAAAATATTGGGACAAATATAATTAATATTTCAGTCCATTCTAATGGCCAACCTAATAAGAAAATTATAATTTGAGTAATTACTAAAAATTGCCAAGGTTTTATATCCATTGATTTAAAGAAATGCTCAAATACTTCATGTCCACCTAAATATGAAAATACTGAAGCGAATGTCCAAGATCCAATAAATAACCACATAATCATTGCCGTAGTTTTTGCAGTTAAGAAAACAGACTCCTTAAAATTTTTCCATTTTAGAGATTTATAAAAGAAAGATAAAACTAATGCTCCAAAAGCTCCAACTCCTGCTGCTTCTGCTGGGGTAGCTAGACCTGCAAGAATACTTCCTAATACTAAAATAATTAATGAAAATAATGGTAAGAATGATACCAAAACTTCTTTTAAAATCACTGATCTTGGAGGTATTTCTTCTTTAGGGGGCTTGGGTGCAACTGATGGATTAAAGTAAGCCAAAATAATTGCATACAAAATATATAAACCCGCTAACATCAAACCAGGAAATATTGCTGCAGCAAATAATCTTAATGGAGATAACTGTGCTATCACAGCATAAACAATAAGCATAATACTAGGGGGGATTAAAATTCCTAAGCAGCCTCCAGCACATATTACTCCTGATGCAAATTTTTTATCATAACCAGCTTTCACCATTGCAGGCCAAGCGAGCAAACCCATCAAAGTCACAACTGCTCCAATTATACCCGTTGCTGTAGAAAATAAAGTGCAAGTAACAAGTGCAGCAACTGCCATTGATGCTGGAAGAGAATGAGACGCTAGTCTTATTGCATAAAATAACCTTGCAACTATACCTGCTCTTTCAACTAAATATCCCATAAATAAAAACAAAGGTACGGCGGTGAGGACGTGATTATCCATAACGGAGTAGGTATTTGAAACAAATAAATTAAATATCCTATTATCTAATAAATGATCCATTCTTGCAGGATCAAAATATGCGTAATACCCAAATCCTAAACCCATTGCCATTAAAGTAAATGCAATAGGGAATCCTAGTAATACAGCAAACAAAAATATCACCATCATTAAAATTGCGATTTCTGGATTTGTTAAACTAAACAACATCTATTTTTTCTTCCTCTTTAGATTTTCTCATTAAAATTTTTTCAGTTTCTTCGGCACCAGCATCTCTCTCTGGCCAGTGTCCTGTTTTAATACAAATGATTGCTCTAAATACCTCACTTATTCCTTGAAGTGTTAGAAGTATTCCAGATAAAGGTATCAATGATTTTGCCATATAAATTTGAATTTGTGCTGGACTATTCCAACTTGTTTCTTTCACCATCCATGCTTTAGCAGCATATTCATATCCATAAAATGCAAGTGCTATTACACCTGGAAAAAAGAAGATGAAATATAATATTAAATCAATCCATCCTTGAACTTTAGTTGGAAACAACCTGTAAATAACATCTCCTCTTACGTGAGCCTCTGTTGCTAAAGTGTAAGCTCCAGCCATCATAAATATCGCTCCATACATTTGTAAACTAAAATCAAAATTCCATAAGGTTGGAGCATTAAATGCATAAGCCATGATTACTTCATAACATGTTCCGCCCATCAAAATTACTATGCACCATGAGAAGGCTTTGCCCATTGAAGAACTAAGTGTGTCAGCAAATTTTATATAAGAGTACATATTTTAATAGCTTATCTTAATTTTCTTAATTAATTCAATTAAAAAAAAGGGGGCTAAAAAGCCCCCTTAATTTTTTATATATTTAAACCTTAGATTTTAACTTTCGCTAACGGTCCAAACTCGTTTTCGTAAGCAAGTCTGTAGTTAGGTTGATTCATTAGTAAATATTTCATTACTCTTTTCGCATAAGCTTTTTGTGAATCAACAATCTTCTTAAAGAATGGATCTTTAGAAGAGAAATCACCTACAACTTTATCCCAACCTTTTAACTGCTCTGCTAAAATTGCATCTGAAGTTTGGTAAACGTTTACTTTATGCTCATTCATCAATTTAGATAAATCAGCTGAGTATCTTACCAAAGCTTTAAAGTAGTTAGCAGTATTTGCTGCATACGAAGCATTTTTTAATATTGCTTGGTTTGCAGGAGATAAGCTATTAAATGTTTTTTTGTTAATAGGTATTTCAAACATCTCTTGTGATTGGTGGAAAGATCCTAAGTGATAATGCTTAGAAACATCTTGCATACCAAATTGAGAGTCTGAAGTTGGGTTGTTAAACTCAGCAGCTTCAATCAAACCAGTCTTCATAGCTGGCTGAATTTCACCACCTGGTAATTGTCTAACTACCATACCCATTGCAGTAAGAACGTTAGTTGCAAGACCAACTGTTCTATACTTCATTCCTTTAACGTCACTTACTTTAGTTACGTTCTTTTTGAACCAACCAAAAGGTTGAGCTGGCATAGGCATCGCAAAAACACCAACATAGTCGTATCCAACTTTTGCTAATGTTTCTTCATACAATGCTCTTCCACCACCTTCTTCCATCCAAGCCATTACTTCTTGAGATGACAGACCGTAAGATGGGCCAGTTCCGAAAAGAGACGCGGCAGGGTTTTTTCCATACCAATAAGCAGTAACCCAGTGTCCCATATCAAGAACACCGTCACTTACAGCTTGTCCAATTTCTCCAGTTTTTACAACTGCTCCAACAGGCTGAAGGTCAATTTTTAAACTTCCACCTGACATGTCTCCAACCATTTTGGCATAGTCTCCGGCCAT
>CACITU010000028.1 GCA_902589725.1 uncultured Pelagibacteraceae bacterium | reverse complement strand
TTAGTATTTGGATTTAAAGTTATTAAATACCGAGCTTCTTTTTTAATGTCTAAACTTGTAATTATTTCGTTATCTATTTTTAAAACAATTTTATTTTCAATACTATTTGCTTGTTTATTAATTAATATTAAAAAAATGAAAATTGTAATGAATTTAATAGTTTTCATATTTAAAAAGTAAATTTAATCATAAATTTGTTGATCAATTCTCTGCTCGTATGTTGTTAGAGGTATTAAAGTTAAATAGAAAAAGAGGTCTTCACTTGGTTCTAGGTCTCTATCTTGATAAAATGTTTTTTTGAATTTTAATCCTGCTGTTAAGCAATCATTCTTATATTCATAAATTAAATCATAATATTCCGTAAGATTAATTTCCTTATTTCTTCTTGTATTAAACGATATAAAATTATTTTCATCAAAATTGAAAGTAGATTTATTTTCAATGATATGTGTGCTTCCAATCAAATCATTTTCCTCTATAAAATTAAAGTTTGTTACAAAATTGTTTAATGAAAAATTTAAACTTAAATCATGATACTTTAAATTTTGTAATTTATTGTCAGAAGCAAAATTATATTCTAAATTTACAAGTCCATTTGTTTTGAAATTAACGGACCCAAAAAGATAAGATTGTTTTTTATTTAAGGTTGTCTTTTGTGGGATTGGATCTTCATCATTATCTCTTAGGACAGTAGCTAGACTAGCATTAAACTCGTTGAAATTTACCAAATTATTTTTTTCATAATTTAAACCAACTGTTAATGATTTTCCACTTTCCAACGAGTCTTCTATACCTAATCTGTTTATAGAAAATATATTATCGGCATTAATTGTCCTATCAGTATTTGTATGATTTTTCATATCACCAGGATTTACTCTAAAAGAGGCTTTTGGAGTAAATGTTTCTATATTCAAATTAGTTTCTTTAATTAGAGGGTAAGAAGTATTAAATTCAAAAATATTCATTATTTCAGATTGAGGACTTGTTTTATAAACACTATCTTCTTTGGCAACTGTATTCACATTTTTAAGATAAATATTAAAATTACTCTTAAAACCTGTTTTGGAATTTAAAAAATCAATTGAATTAAAATTAATATCGTTAATAATTCTTGTTCTTAAATTATTTGTGTTTTGAAGCGTATTATTTCCATTTGAAAAAAAATTTATTCTTCCAATTTCGCTATCTACAGCTGTGTCAAAGTTTAGGTAAGGTAGAATAAATTGATATTTGTCACTATCCTTCTTATTTAAATCCTCATAAGCTGTGAAACCAGTATCTAAATTAAATTTTTTACTTCTTAATTTTAAATCAATACCAGATGATAAAACATTTTGATCTTTGGGTTTTATCTCATTTTTAAGTAAATAATTATCAAAAATTTTTAAGTAAGTATTTTTATTTGTTTTCTCAACATAAAATTTTAATTCAGAATCTTTGAAATTTTCAAGATCCAAATCAATTTCTGATTTAGCAAATAAATGCATTATATTTTTTTTTCTATTTGAATAATTACTTTTAAATCTATTTACAAAACCAAAGTCTGCTATAAATGATGATTTATAATTTTCTTGTCTATACTCTCCTTGAATTGAGTTAGAACTGCTATCAATAAAAGTTGGGTTTATAGTAAAATCTTTACTTTCAGAAATAGCAAAATAATATGGAACACTTATGCTATTACCTAATATAGTTGATTTATTTAATTGCGGTTGTAAAAATCCTGATTGTCTTTCTACTGTAGGGTCTGGATGAAAAAATTTTGGAAAATAAAGAACAGGAACATCATATATTTTTAAAATAGCGTTATTATATAGTAATTGTTTTTTTTCTTTATCGTGTATAATTTCTTTGGCTTGAATTGCCCAAGGAGGGCAATCATCATTTTGCTTGCAGCTGGTAAAAACTCCTTTATTTACTTTAGTTATTTGACCATCTTTTGTTGAAGACAAACCTACAAGTCTTGGGTCATTCTCAGAGTTATCAAAAATATTTTTGTGAATTCTAATCTTGGTATCTTTTGCAATAAAGTTCTGATTTTTTAAATTGACTATTGCACTTGAAAAATAAAACTTATCACTTTTAGGGAGATTATAATTAGTAGTGATTACAAAATTTTCACCCTTTAACTCTTCTTTATCAATAGAATATTTAAAATTATTTATACTGTATAAGTTTAAGCTATCTTTAATTATTGCATTTTGCTTAGAGAATATTTCATTTGAGTTTCTTAAAAAAATTATATCTTTTGATTTAAAATTGTATTTAGAGTGAATTAATCCAGAAGTATTTCCTTTTGTATAAATTTTTTCTAAATCTAATTCATAAGAAATAAAATCAGAGAATATTTCATAATTTTCTAATTTATCCTCTAAAACTACATTTTTTTTTGCAGTAATAATATTTTTTACCCTGTTATACTCAAAATCATCAGCTGTGATCTCAAGTTTATCCTCAAGACTTATTGCTCTAGAATTAAATTTTGTGAAAATAATTTCATCATTTTTTTTATAAATTAAATCTTTACTGTAAATTAAATAATTATTTAAATTATCCGTAACTTTTACGTTCCCAGATGCATTCAATAAATTTATATCTTTAATGTATTCAAATTTATCTGCCTCAATTTCTATACCTTCATTAGTTGTAATTTTTCCTCTATTGGTCCCAATAAATTTGTTTCCATTTTCTAAAATTGTAATTTCTTTAACATCAAAATTAAATTGTTCTATACCATATGCTTTCAAACAATTTGCAGATAAGAATATAATTAATATTAGTTTATAAATTTTATTTATCATTTACTTTATATAACATTAAAAAATTTACTGATGCCAAAAATACTATAGGTATAGAAATTGAAAAGATTAATGATATTGTTTCAGTACCCCCTAAAACGTAAGAAAAATTATTTAAATAATAAATAATTACTGAGAAAAATAAACCAATGAAAATTTTAAATGTAGAGCTCTTAATTTTTTTTATGTTGAACATTATTAAACAAGAGAATAACGCCATTAAAAACAAATAAATTGGATAAAAAGAAAGCTTTAATAAATGTAAATCAATATCTGTTATAGAATAATTTATTTTTTTATAATTTTCTCTTAATTCGTAAAGTTTAAATAAATTTAAAGCAGATAAATTTGAGTATAAAGTTTGAACTCTATTTAAATCAAAATTAGTCATCAATATAATTTGATCGCTATCAGTATAATTATTCATTTGATAAACTCTAGGATCGAATATTTGCCAATTATTCGAGGTAATATCTATTTTTTCGCTTTTAATATTTTTAATAACATTAAAATCTTCATCAAAAATAGTAATAAAATTATTCATTAAAAATTGATCTTCAATTGATGATGAATTTGTGATTATTATTTTATTGTTAATTTTATCTTTTATCCAAAGCCCGTTTTTAGTAACTACAGCCTGATATTTCCCGTCATTTGTATAACTCGATTTTAATTCCAAATACACGTTTTTTAAGTTGGATGATAAATTATAAAATAAACTTACGACAACAATTCCTGTGATTATACTTAACACACTTATTATCTTTATAATACTTGAGTTTTTAAGACCTGAATATTTAAATATATCTAATTCTTTATTCTCAGATATTTTAATAAAAAAAAGTTGTATTGTAATTAGCATAATAAATGGAAACATTTCAAATATTAATGAAGGTGAATTTAATACAGATAAGAATAAAGTGAAATT
>CACITU010000027.1 GCA_902589725.1 uncultured Pelagibacteraceae bacterium | reverse complement strand
ATATATTTTTTTTATTAAATGAAACATTCAAAGTAAGATAATAAATTTCATCAATAAACTTTTCTTCTTTAATAGAAAAAGTTTCAATCATTCCTTTAATTTGATTAATTGAAGTATTTTTTAATTTTACCTGATCTTTACTTTGAGCAATTGACATAATAAGTTCATTAAATGCCTTTACAAACCCTTCATCAATAATTTCATTTTTATTAAAATTTATTTCAAAAGGTGTTGATATTTCAATATCATTTATAGAAAATGTCTTTGCATGACTTTTTCCTGTGGAAAAGAAAATATTTATTAAAGCAAGAAATAAAAAAAAATTATATAAAAGCTTTAAATTACTAAATAGAGAAATAAATTTCATAAAACATATTAATGAATAAAAAAAAATTTACCTATAAAAAAAGTGGAGTTAATATTAAAGTAGCAGACAAGTTTATTGATTTCATTTCTTCAGTTTCAGCAAAAAAAAGAGGCAAAAAAAAGTTTTCTAATATAGGAGGTTTTGGCTCAATCACAAATATACCAGGTAATATTAAACAACCTAGAATCGTAGCTTGTACTGATGGTGTGGGAACTAAAATTGAAATTGCTAATACATTAAATAAATTTGATACTATAGGTGTTGATCTGGTTGCTATGAGTGTAAATGATTTAATTGTTCAAGGAGCTAAGCCATTACTTTTTTTAGATTATATTTCAATAAATAAAATTGATCTTAAAAAACTTAAAGCAATCATAAAAGGGATTAACAAAGGCTGCCATCAATCAGAATGTGAACTCGTTGGTGGAGAAACTGCTGAAATGCCAGGTACGTATGAAAAAGGTAAATTTGATATCGCTGGTTTTGCTGTAGGAGTTGTAGGTAAGAATAAAATTTTAAATAAAAATAAAATAAAAAAGAATAATCTTATAGTTGCAATTCCTTCAAGCGGTTTACATTCCAATGGGTATTCTCTTGTAAGGTATTTATTAAAACAAAAAAAAATAAATATTAACAAAAATAAATTTTTAAAATCTGAGCTTCTAAAACCAACTAAAATATATGTTAAAGAAATAATGAATTTAATAAACAACAATTTGATCAATGGCTGTGCAAATATAACTGGGGGAGGTTTGCCTGATAATATTAAAAGAATTATACCAGATAAACTTTCTGCACATATAAGTTTAGATAAAATTAAAACTTACAAAATATTTAATTGGCTTAAAAATAATGGAATTTCCAATAAGGAAATGCTTAAAACATTTAATTGTGGAGTTGGCTTTTGTCTTATTGTTGAAAGTAAAAATTTAGAGAAAATAAGTAAATTTTTTTCAAAAGAATACAAGCCATATGTTATTGGAAAAATTTTTAATGGTAAAAACAAAGTAAAATTAAATGGTTCTATCAACTGGTATCAATAGAATTAGAACAGCTGTATTTATTTCAGGGACAGGAAGTAATTTAAAATCTTTAATTAAATTTTCTAAAACTAAAATATCTCCTATATCAATTAATTTTATTTTTTCAAATAACTATAAAGCAAAGGGTTTAAATTATGCCAAAAAATTTAAAATTAAAAAAAAAGTTTTAAATTTTAAAAATAAAAAATTGAATGAAAACAAGCTGCTCTCTATCTTAAAAAAAAATAATATTGAAATGATTTGTCTAGCTGGATTTATGAAAATTTTGTCAAAAAATTTTATAAAAAAATTTAAAGGTAAAATTTTAAATATACACCCCTCTTTACTACCTAAATATAAAGGGTTAAATACCCACCAAAGAGTATTAAAAAATAAGGAAAAATACTCAGGATGTACTATTCATTTTGTAAATGATAGATTAGACTCAGGAAAAATTATTTTACAAAAGAAAGTAAAAGTTTCAAAAAAAGATACTGTATCTTCTCTAGCTAAAAAAATTTTAGTTCAAGAACATAAAATGTACCCAAAAGCTATATTAAAAGTTTTCAATCTTTAAAGAAAAAATCTATTTCAATTTTAGCATTTTCAATGCTATCTGATCCATGAACAGAGTTTTTGTCTATTGAAATCCCATATTTTTTTCTAATTGTGCCTTCTTCTGCATCTTTTGGATTTGTAGCACCCATTAACTCTCTGTTTGCTAAAACTGCATTTTCTTTTTCAAGAACCATTACTACAATCGGTCCTGATGAAAGATACGCACACAAATCATTATAAAATGGCTTTGTTTCATGGACTTTGTAAAATTTTTCAGCTTCAGATTTTTCAATTTGTATTTTTTTTTCTTTTAAAATTGAGAAACCATTATTCTTGAACATTTCTTTAATCTCTTTATCAAGACTT
The DNA here is from genome assembly GCA_902589725.1 of uncultured Pelagibacteraceae bacterium. Taxonomy (GTDB): domain Bacteria; phylum Pseudomonadota; class Alphaproteobacteria; order Pelagibacterales; family Pelagibacteraceae; genus Pelagibacter. Next base: position 1,532 of record CACITU010000027.1, on the reverse strand, counting down.
CTTTCAACAGCATCAGGTTTAATAATTGATAAAGTTTGCTCTATACTACTCATAATAATCCTCTATTAGTTTATTTAACAATCTCACCCCATAGCCAGTTGCTCCACCTGAATTTAATGCACCACCATACTTAGAAAAGGCCATCCCTGCTATATCTAAGTGAGCCCATGGTGTTTTTTTTAAAATAAATCTTTGTAAAAATTGCGCAGCTGTTGTAGAGCCAGCTCCACCAACATAATTAATATTTTGCATATCAGCATTTTTTGAATTAATTAATTTATCGAAATTTTTGTTTAAAGGCATTCTCCAAACTTTTTCATCAACTTCTTTACCTACATCAGAAAGTTGTTTTGATAGTCTATCATCATTTGAAAATAATCCAGCATACTCCGATCCTAAAGATACAATAATTGCTCCAGTTAATGTTGCCAAATCTATAATAAATTTAGGCTTATATTGTTCCTCACAATATGTAAGTGCATCAGCTAAAACTAACCTTCCCTCAGCATCTGTATTTAAAATTTCAATTGTTTTTCCACTATATGATTTTACTATATCGCCAGGCCTTTGAGCGTTACCGCCAGGCATATTTTCAACAAGACCAACTACACCTACTGCATTAATTTTTGCTTTTCTTAAAGCCAAACTTTTCATCAAACCAACTACAACCGCAGAACCAGCCATATCGTAAGTCATATCTTCCATAAATTTCGCAGGCTTTAAAGATATACCTCCAGTATCGAAACATACACCTTTTCCAACAAAAGCTAATGGTCTTGAATTATTTTTTAATCCCTTCCATTCCATTGTAACAAGGTAAGAACCTCTAATGCTCCCTTGACCAACTCCTAATAAAGCGTTCATACCAAGTTTTTTTAATTTTTTTTCATCATAAATATTTATTTTTAAACCTATTTTTCTCAATGAATTTAGTCTTCTGGCGTACTCATCAGGATGTAAAATATTTCCAGGTTCTGAAACTAAATCTCTTGCATAAAATGTTCCTTCTTCTATTGCTTTAAATTTTATCTGATCTTTTAAAGATGGTATGTTTTTTCCTATTACTAGTATTTTAAAATTTATATTATCTTTTTTTGTTATATATTTATTAAAGTTATAAGATTTTAATTTTAAACCATGTAAGAAATATTCAGCTAAGTTTATTTTTTTATATGGAAGATGATCTGTATTTATTATGTATTGGTTATTTTTTTTATTCGTTTTTATAAAATCATAAAATTTTGCTCCTAAGTTTTCTATCTCTGAATTATTAATGTCTTTTTTAATTGATATTAATATAATTTTTCTTTTAGAGCTTACCTCAAAAACTAATATTTTTTGTTTGGTATCTCGAGACTTTAATAAATCATTTATTAGAGAATACTCATTTTTAGACATATATTTTCTTAAGTCTAATAAATTAAAATTTTCATTAACAAATAATACTAGTTGCGATGAATTTTTTTTATATTCGTTTTTTTTATAATTAACAGTAATTGACATAAAATTTTAAATACAATTTGTAGTAGATG
>CACITU010000026.1 GCA_902589725.1 uncultured Pelagibacteraceae bacterium | reverse complement strand
ATTTTGTCTAATGTTTTGTCATCAATCTCTTTTTTTACAACTATATCTCTTAAACCTGTTGTAAAAGCTGAGGCACTTTTTTTAAAACCTGATTTAAATTTTTCGAAAATTCCCATTAAATTTTAAAATTTATCTCTTCAATATCTGAAACAGGTCCTTTCATATGAATACTATTGTTTTCATCGATTGAAATTTTCAATCTACCTGTAGAAAATTCAATATCCACTTTATCATTAACCAGTCCGTTTTGTTTTGCGGCAAAAGCTGTTGCGCAAGCTGCAGTTCCACAAGCTTTGGTAAGTCCAGCCCCTCTTTCCCACACTCTAACTTTTATCAATTCTTTGTTTACAACAGTTGCTAAAGTAACATTACATTTTTCTGGAAATAGAGAGTGGGTTTCGATTTTTGGTCCAATTTTTTCAATTTCAAAAATTTCGTTATTATCAACAAAAAAAGAAAGATTAAATGCAACATTAATTTCAGGTGTTAATGGTGTTGGAAAGACAACTACTATTGGAAAAATAAGCAAAATATTAAAGGGTAATGGAAACAAAGTAATGCTAGCTGCATCAGATACTTTTAGAGCAGCAGCCATAGAACAATTAGAAAGTTGGGCAAAAAAAGTTGATGTTCAAATTACAAAATCATCTCAGGGTTCAGATCCTGCATCGGTTGCCTACAAAGCTATAGAAGAAGCATTAAATAATGATTTTAACCAAGTTTTAATCGATACAGCTGGGAGACTACAAAATAAAAAAAATTTGATGGAAGAATATAAAAAAATTGCAAACGTTACAAAAAAAATTGATCCTGATGCTCCACATGATGTTATTTTAGTTTTAGATGCGACCTCGGGGCAAAATGTAATTAACCAAGTTGAGGAATTTAATAAAATTATTCCTATAACTGGTCTTATTATGACAAAATTAGATGGTACAGCAAAAGGAGGTATTCTTTTAGCTGTTGCGAAGAAATATAAAATACCAATTATTGCTCTTGGACTGGGCGAAAAAGAAGATGATTTACAAATTTTTGAGGCCGAAAAATTCGCAGAAGCATTTACTCAAATTAATTAATTAAGGTACTGGAAATTAAAGGTTTATAAAAACTACATTTATAATTTTCTTTAAATTCATAATGTCCGCAATTTTTAGCTATCGAGGAAATTATAAAATCAAATTTGCCATTTACAGGATAAAGTTCTAACTTTTTTTCAACAATATCAAATTTAAAATTGGCCTTTAAACTTTTTACAGCACTAATCATCACTAAAGTTTTATTATCTTCTAAAAGATAATATGCAAAGTCATCTGGAAAAACTGGAAAATCATATTCCTGTAAAAAATATTTTGCAGTTTTTGGAAACCATTCATATGAAATCAATGGTAAAGACTCTTTTGTTTTATAATTGTAAATATAAAGATCCTTTGGAAAATCATTAATATAATTTGAATTTTCTCCTCTAGCTAAGACAGCTTTTTCGCGCGTTTTGAAATATAATGCAAAGTTTTTGTCGTGTGAGTTCATTTGATCAAGATGAAAAAGGCTATCTACAGATGCTAAATTTTCTTTAGCATTTGATAAATTGCTAAGAGAAAAAAAAATAATAAAAAATAAGAAAAAATTTTTCATAGATTAAATTAAAAAAAAAATTTGAATTATGTTTGTTTAGATTGTGGCTTAATTTAAACTGTCAACAAACGATTTAAGTGCTAATACAAGTTTATCATCATATTCCATCATATGATCGTCATATTTTGTAAAATATGAATATTTAGGTTTATTTGCTAAATTAAAAATTTTTTTACCCATCCAAAATGGAACTATTTGGTCAGCCTCACCATGCATTACTAATACTGGGATGTTAATATTTTTAATTTTTTCATTATTTTCATACTTATCTTTTAAAATTAAACCTACTGGAATATATGGATAAAAATTTTTTGCGGCCTCTATCATTGATGTAAATGGTGTTTCTAAGATTAATCCAGCAAAATTTTTATTCTGAGTAATTTCAGTAGCAATTCCAGTTCCTAATGACTCTCCATAAATAATTATATCTTGTTCTTTTAGCCCTTTTTCTTTAAGCCAGTTTATTGCACTAGCACCATCTTTATAAAGACCCTCCTCACTTGGTTTTCCTTTATTGCCACTAAACCCTCTCCAAGCAATAATTAAAAAATTAACATTCATGTCTTTAAAATGATTTAATTTATGGATTCTGTTTTCAAGTGTCCCTGCATTTCCATGAAAATAAACTATTGTTTTATAACTTTTTAAATTTTTATTATGAAACCAGCCTAAAAGATTAATATTATCTGTTGTTTGAATACTTACTTTTTCAATTTTAACTTCTAAATTATCTCCAGAATAATTATTTTCATCAGGATGATACATCAAATTTCTTTGAAAAAAGAATAGGAAAATTAATACAATTAAGTAAACAGCAATAATACCAATTATTAATTCCAAAAAAAAATTCCTACGTTTTATTTTCATATTTTTTTTTGTTTAATATTAAAAAAAATATATAAGAAATAATACTTAAGATTAAAAAAAATGAAAAAGCTGATTTAAACGCAACTATTTCTGAGTGACCCAAATTTTTAACAATATCTATTACAAAGCCCATTAACCATTGCATTATAAATGTTCCTGCAAATATCAATAAATTGAATGAAGTTAGGGCTTTACCAGCGGAATAACCTGGAAAAGAAAGACCCACTGCTGGCTGCGTAACCGATAAAAAAATTGAACTCAAAATAAATAAAGTTATATAAAAAGCTCCAGCTTTTGGACCTGATAATATAATCACAAACATAACTATAAAACTTATAGGTAAACCTAATTTAAGAATTTTTTTAGCACTAAAACCAATACTTGAGATTTTTGGTAAAAAATATCCCCATAAAAAAAAGGACACTAACATTGTTACATTGATCCAAAATAAACCCGTAGCACTCTGAAGTGGTGTATAGCCTGCAACTCTTGTCATCCATGGGCCTGCCCATAAAGTTTGGATAGCCATTAAACCTCCATAATTAAATAAACCCATTGGAATTACACTTATAAAAAATCTATTTTTCCAAACTTCTGATAAAGTTCCAGTATCAGCTGGTTCTTCTAATTCTTTGTTTTTAATTAAATTCCATTTTGGAATGAAAATTAAAATCAAAACAATACTTATTAAAATTAAGATAGCGATACCACCAAATACCCAACGCCATCCAAAACTAGGTAATAAAAGTTGTACAGGTAATGTAGAGGACAAAAAACCTAACGATGCAATCATTAACATCCACGAATTTGCTCTTTGCTGTTGATTTTCTGCGTACCAAATTCTGTAACCAGTTAATGGAGCCATTAAACAAGCGCTTACACCTACACCTATAAGAATTCTTGAAATTAATAGCCCTGAAAAACTTTGGGCTAAAGCAAATGAACCTGTTCCTATTAATGCAATTAATAAAAAAGTAGATACAATTTTTTTTGGACCATATTTATCTAGCAAATATCCAAGTGGTATTTGCATGCATGCAAACCCTAAAAAATAACCTCCAGCTAACAACCCCAGATCTGCTGCTAATAAATTAAATTCTGAAGTTAAAACTGGAGAAAGTGTTGCGGTAATTGCACGTAACAAACATGATAAAAAATAACCAAATGCGAATACAAAAAAAACAATAATAGCCTGTTTCTTTGGTAAAATATAATTTTCCATTAATTAAAAGTTTAATGATATGTCTCTGTGAACTGAGTTACATCTGGCAACAAATTTAGCTTGTTCTTTAGTTAACCTAGTTTGAAGCCTTAGTCCAATATTGTGTTTAATTACATCATTGTATTTAATTAATTCAGGTAATAAATTTTTATTAGCATCAGCTCTCCACGTGACTTCAGCATTGAAAAGATCAAAAGTCTCTGAACTTGT
>CACITU010000025.1 GCA_902589725.1 uncultured Pelagibacteraceae bacterium | reverse complement strand
GTTACAAGAAAATCAATTAGAAAAATTTCAATAAATAAAATTAGAAATTTACCAAAAAAACTAAAAACAAAAATAAATTCAGATTTAAAAAAAATTAGGTCAAAAAAATCAAATTTTTCAAATTTAAATTTTAAAAAAATTCCAAATATATTGGGTGTTTTAAATCTAACACCTGATAGCTTTTCTGATGGAGGAAAATTTAACAAAAAAAGTAAAGGCGCCAGCCATGCTATTAATTTATATAAAACTGGCGCTTCGTTAGTAGATGTTGGTGGAGAGTCTACAAGGCCAGGATCGAAGGAAGTAAATGAAAATCGAGAATGGTCTAGAATTAATAAGACATTAAGATTAATTGTAAAAAAAATACCAATATCTTTAGACACAAGAAAATCTGTAATTATGGAAAAAGGTATTAGAAAAGGGGTTAAACTTATTAATGATGTTTCAGGATTAAGCCATGATCCTAAAACAATAAGTGTTTTAAAAAAGTATAAAATTCCCTTTGTAATACAGCATTCAGTTGGAACACCAGAAAATATGCAAAAGAATCCAAAATATAAAAATGAATTATTAGATATATATGATTATTTTGAAGATAAGATTAAGATAATTAGGTCTAAAGGTATTAAACACAACAATATAATTTTAGATCCTGGAATTGGATTTGGAAAAAATTTGAAACATAATATGAATCTTATAAGAGATGTTTCTATTTTTCATTCATTAGGTTTTCCTATATTAGTAGGAAATTCAAGAAAAAGATTTATTAAAGATATATCAAAAAAAAATGATAGCGAAACAAGAATCGGTGGAACTATGGCTTCTTCAATTTATCTTATGATGCAAGGCATTCAGGTTTTAAGAATTCATGATGTTAATGAAATTATGCAAGGAATTAAAGTTTTTAATGAGATAATTAAAAATTAATGACAAAAAAATATTTTGGAACCGATGGAATAAGAGGTGCTATTAACAGTAAATATATAAATGGAGACATGTTCTTCAAATTTGGACTCGCTAGTGGAACATATTTTAAATCTCAAAAAAAAAGAAAGCAAATAGCAATAATTGCAAAAGATACGAGACTTTCAGGCTATACTCTTGAGCCAGCACTTGTTTCAGGTTTAGCTTCAGCTGGTATGCACGTCTATACTTTAGGACCCTTACCAACTAATGGATTGGCTATGTTAACAAGAGAAATGAAGGCTAATATGGGCATAATGATTACAGCCTCTCACAATCCACATTACGATAATGGATTAAAATTGTTTGGTCCAGATGGAATGAAATTATCAGACAAAATAGAAAAAAAAATTGAAAGTCTTATAGATAAAAAAATTTCAAAAAGCCTTTCTAAGCCTGAAAAATTAGGAAGAGTTAAAAGGTTAGAAACAGGCACAAAAAAATATATTAAAATATTAAAAAAAAATTTTACAAAAGATTTTAATTTAAGGGGATTAAGAATTGTAATTGATTGTGCAAATGGTGCTGGTTATAAAGCAGGACCTGAACTATTAAAATCTTTAGGAGCTAAAGTTATTGCAATAGGTATAAATCCTAATGGGCTAAATATAAATAAAAATTGTGGGTCAACATTTCCAAACAAAATTAGATCTGCCGTTAAAAAATATAATGCTCACGTTGGTATTTCTCTAGATGGAGATGCTGATAGAATTATAATGTGCGACGAGAATAGTAATATAATTGATGGAGATCAAATTATAGCAGCATTAGCGACAAGATGGAAAAGTAAAAAAATGTTAAGAGGAGGAGTAGTTGGAACTTTGATGTCAAATTATGGTTTAGAAAAATACTTTAAATCAGAAGGAATAAAATTTATTAGAGCAAATGTAGGTGACAGGTATGTTAAAGAAAAAATGCAAAAATATAAATTTAATTTAGGTGGTGAGCAATCAGGTCATATAATTTTGGGAAAATTTGCTACCACAGGAGATGGATTACTTGTAGCCCTAGAGGCACTATTTGCTTTAAGAAAGGGAAAAAAAGCAAGTGAATTTTTTCAAAAATTCAAGAAAACACCTCAACTTTTAGAAAATATCGAAGTAAAAGATAAAAAAATTATCAATTACCCTGAAATTAAAAAAACTATAAAAGTTGCAGATAGCTTAATTAAAGGTAAAGGAAGAATTTTAGTTAGAAAATCAGGAACAGAGTCTAAAATAAGAGTAATGGCTGAAAGTGAAAATAAAGCTCTTCTATATAAATGTGTAAATATCATTACGAAAAAAATTAAATAAATTGAAACCAAATTCGAAAATTTTAATTATTGCAGGATCAGATTCTTCTGGTGGTGCAGGCATCCAAGCTGACATAAAAACTGTTACTGCTCTGGGCTCTTATGCAATGACAGCTATAACTGCAGTTACATCTCAAAATACCATAGGTGTAAAATCTATTATTGGGATTAGTCCAAAAGAAATTTTTAATCAAATTATTTACACTTGTAAAGATATTAGACCTGATGCAATAAAAATTGGTATGCTTCATTCTTCAGAGGTTATAAGAATGGTACTGAAAGCTTTGGATGTAATTAAAGTTAAAAAAATCGTATTAGATCCAGTGATGGTTGCTAAAGGAGGAGCTAAATTGATAGATAGTAAAGCTGTTAAATTATTAAAATTAAAACTAATCAAAAAAGTATCGCTTGTTACGCCCAATATCCCTGAGGCAGAAATTTTGACTAAAACAAAAATTATAACAAAAGAGGATATGATTTTTGCTGCTAATAAACTTTTAGGGTTAGGAGCAAAAAATGTACTGATAAAAGGAGGCCATTTAAAACATAAAAATGTAATAGATATTTTACTAAACACAAAAGATATTAAGATCTTTAAAAGCGAGCGTCACAAAACAAAGAATACTCATGGTACAGGTTGTACTTTATCTAGCTCAGTTACAACCTTTCTTTCATGTGGAAAAACAGTAAAGAAATCTTGTGAGCTTGGAATTAAGTATGTAAATTCAGCAATTAAATCAAACCCGCAATATGGAAAAGGTCATGGCCCAATTAACCATCTCACTTCCTTAAAAGTAAATAGAAAATTTTAATAATGAAAAATATTGTTGTTGTAGGATCTCAATGGGGTGACGAGGGTAAAGGAAAAATTGTTGATTGGTTATCCGAACAGGCTGATGTGGTAATAAGATTCCAAGGAGGTCACAATGCTGGCCATACTTTAGTGATTGATGGTGTTACATATAAATTGAGATTACTGCCATCTGGAATAGTTAGAAATGGCAAAATATCAATTATTGGCAACGGAGTTGTCGTAGATCCGTGGGCTTTATTAGAGGAAATACAAGAAATAAAATCAAAAGGCATAGAAGTAAATGTAAATAATTTTATTATTTCAGAATCTGCAAATTTGATTTTGCCTTTTCATAGGGAAATGGATGAGATAAGAGAAGATGCAGCAGGAAAAAGTAAAATAGGAACTACAAGACGTGGAATTGGACCAGCATATGAAGATAAAGTTGGAAGAAGATCTATAAGAGTTATGGATCTAAGATCTGAAAAAAATTTAGATCAAAGACTAGACTCTGTATTAGTTCATCATAATGCAATTAGAAAAGGTCTGGGAAAAAAAACTTTTGAAAAAGATCAGCTTAAATCTGATTTGCTTGAAATAGCACCTAAAATATTAAAATTCTCTCAGCCAGTTTGGCTAAAGATTGACCAATTTAAAAAACAAAAAAAGAAAATTTTATTCGAAGGAGCTCAAGGTATTTTACTTGATGTAGATCATGGAACTTATCCTTTTGTAACTTCATCTAATACAGTTGCCTCAAGCGCAGCGACTGGAACTGGTTGCGGCCCTAATTCGATAAATTATGTTCTTGGTATTACAAAAGCTTATACAACAAGAGTTGGAGAGGGCCCTTTTCCTACAGAGTTAACAGATGATATCGGTGAACTTTTAGGAACACGCGGAAAAGAATTTGGAACTGTTACAAGTAGAAAAAGAAGATGTGGATGGTTTGATGGTGTTTTAGTGAGGCAAACTATTAAAGTTTCAGGGATTGATGGTATTGCTTTAACGAAATTAGATGTACTTGATGAATTAGACGAAATTAAAATGTGCGTTGCTTATGAGCTTGATGGTAAAAGATTAGATTATTTACCTGCTGCTGTGGAAGACCAGATAAAAATAAAACCAATTTATGAAACTTTTCCAGGATGGAAAGTTTCTACAAGTGGAATCAAAAATATTGACTCGTTACCTGAAAATGCAAAAAAATATATTTTTGCAGTAGAAGATTTCATTGGCGCAAAAGTATCAAGTATATCAACTAGTCCAGAAAGGGATGATACTATTTTAATTGAAAACCCTTTTGAAGTTTAGTTTGCGGGTAAAAGATTTTTTGATTTAGCTAAAAGAAGCATATGCTTTTGGAGTTTTTCAAATGCTTTGTTTTCTATTTGTCTAACTCTTTCTCTGCTAATTTTATATTTTTTACTTAAATCTTCTAGTGTAGTTGGGTCATCGTTTAGTCTTCTTGAGTATAAAATTTCTCTTTCTCTATCGTTAAGAACTTTAATAGAGTCTTTTAATAGGTCTTTTCTTTGTTCCATTTCCTCGTGGTGTGCAAATTTCAAGTCATGATCAAGTTCTTTATCAACCAACCAATCTTGCCATTCATCGCCATCTTCCCCAACTTGGGCATTTAGGGAGAATTCCTTTCCAGAAAGTCTTCTATTCATTGAAACGACTTCTTCTTTACTTACATCAAGCTTATTAGCGATATGATTAACGTGCTCATCTCTTAAGTCTCCTTCAGTTTCTGGAGAAATTTGATTTTTAATTTTTTTTAGATTAAAAAATAATTTTTTTTGAGCAGTAGTAGTTCCAATTTTTACAAGACTCCAAGATCTTAAAATATATTCTTGAATAGAAGCTTTAATCCACCACATTGCATAAGTTGCCAATCTAAAACCCTTTTCTGGTTCAAATTTCTTAACAGCTTGCATGAGACCTACATTTCCCTCAGAAATCATTTCATTGATAGGTAAACCATATCCTTTGTAGCCCATAGCAATCTTTGCAACTAATCTTAAATGACTAGTAACTAGTTTTTCTGCAGCTTTAATATTCCCAGTCGTTTTCCAATTTTTTGCTAGCATATATTCCTCTTCTGCAGCTAACATCGGAAATTTTTTAATCTGCTCTAAATATGCAGATAGCCCACCTTCATTAGAAAGGGTTGGCAGATTATTACTTATTGTTGCGCTCATAGGAGTGTTT
>CACITU010000024.1 GCA_902589725.1 uncultured Pelagibacteraceae bacterium | reverse complement strand
ATAGATTTATGATTATAAAAATGGCAAAAAAAAGACCCTAAAACATTTATCAGATTTAGGGTCTTTAGTTTAAATAAATTAGTTTGCTTTAACAGTTACTGATCTTCTGTTTTTCGACCATGCTAATGGATTTGAACCAGAGTCAACCGGTCTTTCTTTTCCATAGCTCAACACAGTAATTCTGTCAGATGATATTCCATAAGTCATTAAGTAATCCTTGGCTGCATTAGCTCTTCTTTCTCCTAAAGCCAAGTTATATTCTCTTGTACCTCTTTCATCTGCATGTCCCTCAAGCACTACATTTATACCAGGATTTTTTCTTAACCATGCAGCTTGTGCTCTTAAAGTCTCTCTTGATGCAGTTGTTAAAATAGACTCATTTGTTGCAAAGAATACTCTATCTGGAACACCATCAGCTAAATATTTTACTGTATCTGTTCCGGTATAAACATCACCTTGCATTTGACCTTTAATATCTGTTGCAACTTCTTTTTTTGTTGCACAAGCAGATAGTACTAGGCATGCAGTAATTACTAATAGTGTGTTTTTTAAAATTTTGCTTAATCTCATTAAATTGCTCCTTGCTGCTAATTTCAATTTCTTAACTTTTTCACATGTAAATAGAGGTTTCAAGTCTAAAAATCAAGAAATTTAAAAAATTAGTCAACTAATTACTTAATAATGATGACCATGATGGGTCAGACGCATCAGTTGGGGTCACTATTTTACGCTCATTATAACCAGTTAAATCAATTGACCACAATTTTGCTGAAAAGCCCTCCCCTTTTGCGTTAGTTTTTGTTTCCCTATAAAAAATTAAAACTCTTCCATTTGGTGACCAGGATGGCGCTTCTTGATAATAGTTTTCTGTCAATAGTCTTTCACCACTCCCGTCAGTTCGCATTACACCTATATAAAATTTACCTTTATGCAATTTTGTAAATGCAATTAAGTCACCTCTAGGAGACCAAACAGGTGTTCCGTATAAACCGTTTCCAAAGGAAATTCTTTTTACATCTGTGCCATCATTTTTCATTACATAAATTTGCTGGTAACCACTTCTATCAGAATTAAATGTTATAAATTTACCATCTGGGGAATATGATGGAGATGTATCAATTGATGGATGATTGGTAATTTTTTCAACTATTCTATTTTCTAAATCCATCGTGTAAATATCAGATTTACCATCTTTAGCAAAACTCATTATAATTTTTTTTCCATCAGGAGAAAATCTTGGTGCAAATGTCATACCTGGAAAATCTCCGACTACTTCTTGAGTACCTGTTTCAATATCTAAAAGATAAACTCTTGGCATATTTTTAAAATAAGATAGGTAAGTTACCATTTGACTTGTTGGATTAAATCTAGGGGTTAATACTAATTCATTTCCCAAAGTTAAAAATTTGTTGTTCGCACCATCTTGATCCATAATTGCAAGTTTTTTTATTCTTTGGGTTTTTGGTCCCTCCTCTGAAACATAAATTATCCTTGTGTCGAAATATCCTTTTTCACCTGTCAATCTTTCATAAACCTTGTCAGATATAATATGACCTACTCTTCTCCAATTATTTGGAACAGTCGTGAAAGCTAAAGCCATCATTTCTTTGGCAGCTAAAACATCCCATAATCTAAACTCCACTCTTAATTTATCATCAACATAATTTACTTTACCAGTAATAAGTGCTTGAGCTTTTATTAAGTTCCAATCTTCAAATCTTGGTTTTAAATTTGCAATATCTGGAGCTTGGAGGAATGCTTTTTTATCTAATGGATTAAATAGTCCTGAAATTTTTAAGTTATTTTCAACTACCATTGATATCTCAGAACCTATATTCTCTTTTTTTAGTATTCTTTCAAAACTTTTTCTTGAATTTTCGTCTATTGATAATGGGGACACAGCTAATGGAAGAGGATTTAGGTTTCCTCTAGTTATGTCAACTTCAATTAATGCAAAAGCATTTATAGGAATTAAAATTATAAACAGGCTTAAAATTTTTTTAATCATTCTTTTATATACTACCCTTCTAACATCTCTCTTGCATCAAAATTTAATTGTAATTCTTTCCATCTTTCATAACCTGTGGTGGGAACTCTAAGTGGTTGGCACAATTTGACAGCACGAAGTGCACTTTCTGCTAAAACTTTATAAAACCCCTGACCAGGCTTATTCATTCTAGCATGATCTAGTATCTCTGTTTTGGAAACAGTTCCGTCAGGTTTCAATTTTAACTTTATTCTTACTAGTAGGTTCTCATTATATGGTAATCCAAGAGGTATGCTCCAACATCCAAAAATTTGTGCTTTAAGAGCGTCCTCCTCACTTAGCGTAAGGCCTGAACTCTCCACATTTCTCTCTTGATCTTGTGAGATATCATCATTCGTCTTTAAAGTTTCCGCACTCTCTTCTTTTGATTTATCAATCAAAGCTGCAATATTATTTGGATCAAATAAATCTTTTTTTTCAAATTCTGACACTTGCTTCACCTTCTCGTCAATTTTTTCAGGATTTTGTTTTTTTTCCTGTTTTGTTTCAACTTTTTTTAAATTTTTATCTGGAAGCGGAATTGCCTCTGGAGCATCATTTTCTATTTTTTTATTTTTTTGATCAGGAGATAAAACAGTTTTGGTTTTCGTTTTTTCTACTTTTTTTGGTGGAGCCTGTTCTGAAACGAGTTTCTTCTCTTCTTTCTTCACTTTCTCAATTATTTTTTTTGCTTTTGGGGCAAAAGGAACATTAGTTTTTTCTGATATTTGAATTAACTCAACTGATACAATTGGTGGAATATCAAGTGGTTTCTTTGCCAAAAAAGGTAAGCTCATAGCTGTAATGAAAATTAACAAAGCATGTAAAACAGAAGAAATAATTAAACTTCTATTCACTTTAATTACCTTTGTTTGTACGGTTCTGAAATCAATGCTACTTTAGTAAAACCAGACCCTGATAGTAATCCCATTATTTCTAAAACTCTTCCATAATTTATAGTTTTATCACCTCTAACATAAATTCTGGTATCAGTTCTATTTTTTGAAACTGCTAAAACCTTTGCAATAATATTATCGTATTCAACTTTTGCTTCTTGAATAAAAATTTCACCTTTTGCGTTAATTGACAATGTTAAAGGTTCTGTTTCTTCAGGTAAAGAATCTGCCGAACTTTCTGGTAAATCAACTTGAACACCTACCGTTAACAATGGTGCTGTTACCATAAATATAATTAATAATACCAACATAACATCAACGAATGGAGTAACATTTATTTCACTCATAGGTTCTTTTGATGAGCGATTAAATTTAAAAGCCATTTTTTAGATTATAGTTAAAAACCTTTTAGAGAAGTTTTCTAATTTTTCAGAATATTTTTTAGAGTCATTATTAAATTTGTTGTAAGCAACTACCGCTGGTATTGCGGCCAACAGACCAAGTGCAGTTGCAAATAAGGCTTCGGCTATCCCCGGCGCAACTATCGCAAGACTTGTGTTTCTTGAAATAGCTATAGATTGAAAAGAATTCATAATTCCCCAAACAGTTCCAAACAATCCAATAAATGGTGCTGTTGAACCTACTGTTGCCAAAAAAGTAAAACCTTTTTCAATTTTTGTCATTTGTTTTTCAATTCCAGCTTCTAGAGAAGCGCTCATTCTTTCACTTATATTAGTTCTAGATTTTTTTTTAAGTAATCCTTCCATTGCATCTTGAAACACTAGTGACATTGGATCCTCAAGTTTACTAGGTAAACTATTGTAAAAAGTTTCGGCAGATTTAGAATTCCAAAATTTTTCTTCAAATTCTTCTGAAGATTTAGTTATTTTTTTAAATAAACGAAGCTTTTCAATAATCACAGCCCAAGAATATATTGAGCACAATATTAATATAATCATTACAGACTTAACAATTATGTCTGCTCTAAAAAATAAACTGAATAATGAAAAATCAGTATTTGTTCCTAATTCAACTGCTTTTGCTGCTATATCTGCTTCCATACTTACTCATCACACGTAAATGTGTCATGATTTTGTCTTTTAATTTAAATTGATTATTCCTCTTTTTGATAAGTTTCGTAGAAAAAACTAGCTATTAGAATAGCATCTGCCTTGTTATTATCTTTTTTTTTTGACAATTGTGATGAAAAATACGGAAAAATTTCAATAGCTCTTGTTCTGCTCGCATCTTTTGCTGAATTAATAAGGTTAAAATATTTTTTCCACTTAGCAGGCCTAACATAATAAACAGGTAAATGCATTGCGCTGCATATTCCTTTTAAAATACCAAAAGATTGACCAAAATTAAACATGCTAGTAACACCTTGTCCAGGCATTGCAGAAACTTGTTCAATAACAACTTTTATATTTTTTTTATCAAATTTGTTTATCCTTTCACTAATTTCATTAAATATTTGAGCACCATTTACTTGTCTTTTATTCTTCTTGCCATCTGTCATGGTTGGCATTTCAATTACGTCTTTTATTATACCATCTTGAAAAAAACAGATTGAACCTGAGATGCCTGGATCAATTCCAATAATAATCATTAAATACCACCTAAATTAACGTTTGAATAAACGTTCTGAACATCGTCATCTTCCTCAAGAGTTTCTAAAAAATCTACGATATTATCTTTATTTTCTTTATTTACCTCAACACTATTTAATGGGACCCATTCAATTTCTGTAGAAATAAAATTCGCAATAATTTTCTCAAGATTTTTTTTTACATTATATATTTCGCTCATTTGACACTGGACCTCATGATAATCCTCATAAGAAAAACATTCATCAGCTCCTGACTCAATCACTAAATCTAAAATTTTTTCATCAGATATCTCTTTTTTATCAATTTTGATTATACCCAATTGTTGAAAATTATGAGATGCTGAACCTTGAGTTCCTAAACTCCCACCACTTTTTTGAAAAATAGTTCTAATATTTGATGCGGTTCTATTTTTGTTGTCTGTTAAAGTTTCAACTATAACAGCAATCTTTTCTGGTCCAAACCCCTCGTATCTTAAATTTTCAAAATTTGCTCCTGTAGCTGCAGAAGATTTGTCTATTGCTCTTTCAATATTATCTTTAGGCATATTTGCAGATCTAGCAGCCTGTACTGCAGATCTTAGTCTAGGGTTCATTGCTGGATCTTTGTCACCAAGTTTTGCTGCAACAGTAATCTCTTTAGATAATTTTGAAAATATCTTTGATCTTTGCTTATCAGCTTTACCTTTTTTATGTTTTATTCCTGCCCAATGTGAATGTCCTGCCATGATCTTTAAATATTTTTTAGTTGATCTCCGTATACATAGCTTTTGATGTTTATTGCTAAACCTGTTTTTATATCACAATCTACTATAACGCCACACAAAGTAGCATCTCCAGTAGCGGGAAAGTGTTTCACTGAATTCTTTTTTAAAAATCTATTCAAGGAATTTTCTTTATTCATTCCAATCACTGAGTCATAATCCCCACACATACCTGCATCGGTTTGATATCCAGTGCCATTATTTAGTATTCTGGCATCATTTGTTGGAATATGAGTATGGGTTCCAACCACGAGAGTTGCATTTCCATCAAATAGATGTCCTATAGCATTTTTTTCGCTAGTAATTTCACCATGGAAATCAACTACAAGTAAATCAAAATCTTTTTTAATTTCATTTTCATTTAAAAATTTTTGAGAAGCTTCAAAAACATCTTCACACTTTTTCATAAAAACGTTACCCATCAAATTAAGAACTCCAATTTTTATATCATTCTTTGTTTTATAAATCTGAAAACCTTTTCCTGGTGCAGGTTCAAATAAATTTTTAGGTCTTAATAATCTTT
>CACITU010000023.1 GCA_902589725.1 uncultured Pelagibacteraceae bacterium | reverse complement strand
CTCTGAAAATATATTAAAAAATTTAAAAGATGCATATTGGATCTTAGGAGGAATTCCCAAAAAAGGAGATAAATTTAAACTATCAAAAATAAAGTGTAAAAATATCAAAGCTTATATTTTTGGATCACATCATAGAGAATTTATAAAAATTTTAAAAAATAGATTAAAAATTAAAAAATTTAAAAATTTACATGAAACTCTCAAAGTTATTTTTTCAGAAATTAATATTCAACAATCTAAAAAAAATATTATTTTTTTTAGTCCAGCTGGAGCTTCATTTGATAGTTTTAAAAATTTTGAAGATAGAGGGTATTATTTTAATAAAATAATTAAGAAGTATATAAATGCAAAGCGATAGTATTGTTTACAAATTTTATTACCAGTGGTGGAAAAACATAGATAAATCTATTTTTTTACTAATAAGTTTATTATTTATTATTGGATTATTTTTTTCTTTAGTTTCAACTTCTCTAATAGCTTCTGATAAGTTAGATACCAACAGTTATTTCTTTTTTTTTAAACATTTGATTTATGTGTTAATTGGAATATCTCTTATTTTTATATTTTCATCATTAAATTCAGATCAATTATATAAATACTCTATTATTCTTTTTTTTGTTTCACTTATTTCTTTATTTTTAGTTCCAATTATTGGTGTTGAAGTTAAGGGTTCTAAAAGATGGATAGACTTATTTTTTTTACCAAGATTTCAGCCTATAGAAGTTCTAAAACCATTTTTGATAATAATTTTAGCAACTATTCTATGTGATATAAAATCAAATATTTTATTTAAGTATTTGATATCTATTTTTTTGATATCTTTCATTTCTTTATTGTTAATAGCTCAACCAGATATCGGCCAAACTTTATTAGTTATATTTTGTTGGGCAGTTCTAATCTTCACATCAGGAATTAATATATATATTCTTTTAGCAATATTTATTGCTAGTGCATCTTTACTTTCTTATCTTATTATTTATGTTCCTAAGTTTGATTATATCCAAGGACGTATTTTTTCATTTTTTAATAGAGAAACAGGTACTCATAATTTTCAATCTGATAAAGCAATAGAGTCAATTACGAGTGGAGGTTTCTTTGGAAAAGGTATAGGTGAAGGAGTTCTTAAAAATAGAGTTCCTGAAGCTCATACTGACTATATTATTTCAGTAATTTCTGAAGAGTTTGGTGTTGTTGCCATAATGTTAATATTATTATTGTTTTTGATCTTAATTTATATGGTTTTTAAAAAAATAAGCTTTGAGACAAATGATAAAGTTAAACTTATTTTAATAGGATCAATTAGTCTAATATTAATGCAGGCCACAATTCATGTGGGCGTTAATATAAGATTATTTCCAACTACTGGAATGACATTACCTTTTTTAAGTTATGGTGGTTCATCGATAATAAGTACATCAATATTAGGTGGAATAATTTTAAATTTAACAAAAAGAAAAATAACTTAATAAATGACAAAAAAAGTTTTAATTTCCACAGGTGGATCTGGAGGTCATGTGATACCAGCAATTACAATTTATAATCATATAAAGCATAAGCACGAAACCTTGATTACTACTGATATAAGAGGCCTTGCATATTTAGACAAGGATTATAAAGTATTTGTAATCAACACCCCAAAATTAAATAATTACTTTTTACTTCCTTTTTCATTCTTAAAAATACTTTTTCTCACTGTTAAATCTTTTTTTATTTTAAAAAAAAATAATATTTCAATTTTAATTTCTACAGGTGGCTATATGTCTTTGCCAATATCTTTAGCAGCAAAAATATTGGGCATTAATATTTTTTTAATTGAACCAAATATGGTTCTTGGAAGAGCAAATAAATTTTTTTTAAATTTTTCAAGAAAATTAATATGTTATTCAAAGAATTTAATTAATTTACCATCTGGAATTAATCACAAATTAACTACTGTCAAACCTTTGATTCGAAAAGAATATTATGAAACTGGTACGTATCAAAAACATGATAATTTATTCACAATTATAATCATAGGAGGTAGTCAGGGTGCAAAAATCTTTGATGAGCTTTTAAACAAATCTTTTGTGAACATAGCAAAACAGGTTTCTATAAAAATTATTCATCAAACAAGTGAGAAAAATATTAATTTTTTAAAAAATTTTTATTCTCAAAATAATATTGAAAGTAGAGTTTTCAGTTTCGATCACAATCTTAATGAAGTTTTAAAACAGGGGGATTTATGCATAACAAGAGCAGGTGCATCAAGTTTAGCTGAACTATCTTTTTTAAATATTCCATTTATAGCAATACCACTTCCTTCGTCAAAAGATAATCACCAGTATGAAAATGCAAAATATTATGAGGAACAGGATTGTTGTTGGATAATTGACCAAAAAAATTTTGACGACCAAAAATTTGAGAAATTTTTATTAGAATTGACAAATAAAAGCCAGGATTACATGACAAAAAAAAATAATTTACAGAAATTAAATTATCAAAATACATGGAATAATGTTAATCAAAAAATATTAAAAATTATTAATGAAAATTAAATTAGCAAAAACAGAACTTATACATTTTGTTGGAATAGGCGGAATAGGTATGAGTGGCTTAGCACTTATAATGAAAGGTAAAGGTTTTAAAATTCAAGGCAGCGATATTGCAAATAATAAAAATATTGAAAGATTAAGAAAAGAAAAAATAAAAGTTTTCATTGGACATAAGAAACAAAATATAGAAAAGGGGACTATCCTAGTTGTGTCTTCTGCTATTAAAAAAAATAATCCAGAGCTTCTTGCAGCCAAAAATAAACAATTACCTCTATATAAAAGAGGAGAAATGCTTGCCAATATTGTTTCTTTAACAAAAAATATTGTAGTAGTTGGATCACATGGCAAAACTACAACAACATCTTTGATAGCATCTATATTCCAAGAAACAAAAATTGATCCTACTATTATCAATGGTGGGGTAATAAATTCTATTAATAATTCGGCAAAGCTTGGAAAAAGTGATTGGTCCATATTAGAAGCAGACGAGTCTGATGGAAGTTTTGTTTACATACCCCCAACATATTCAATCATCACTAATATAGATCGAGAGCATATGGATTATTATGGCACTATGGATAAATTAAATAAATATTTTGAAAATTTTGTTAATAAAGTTCCCTCATTTGGAAAATCATTTATTTGTTTAGATGACAAAAATAATAGAAATTTAATTAAACATATCAAAAATAAAAACTTCTATACATATGGTTTAGATAAAAAATCAAATTTTTGTATAAAAAATATAAAACAATTAAAAGAGTCCTCCGAGTTTGACTTAAAAATAAAATTACCTAATAAAAAAAACCAAACTATAAAAAAACTTAAAATTCCATTATTGGGAAATCATAATATCAAAAATTCTGTAGCTGCAACTGCATTAGCTTTAATTGTCGGTTTACCAATAAATAATATAAAAAAAGGACTTAAAAATTTTAAAGGGGTTCAAAGAAGATTTAACAAAATTTTTAATTTTAATAATGTAGATTTTTATGATGATTACGCTCATCATCCCACAGAAATCAAAGAAGTACTTGATGGTGTAAAAAATGTTTATAAAGATTATGAAAAGATATGCATTTTCCAACCGCATAGAATTTCAAGACTAAAGGATTTAAAAAAAGAATTTACCTACGCTTTTAAAAATGCAGATAAAGTAATTTTGTTCCCAATTTATACTGCTGGAGAAAAATTAAAACTTGGATTTAGTTATATGAATTTTGCAAAGGAAATAATTAAAAACTCAAGAGTAAAGCTATTTTTAGTAGATGATAAATTTCAACTAGCCAAATTTATTAAAGCAAACATATATGGAAAAAAAATTGTTATAGGAATGGGTGCGGGGACTATTTCAAGTTGGATGCGAGAATTACCTAAATTATTATGAAAATAGATTTTAAAGAGTTGGTTCCTGAATTTAATAAAAATTTAAAATTAGATTATGATCTAAAAAAAAAAAATTGGTTTAACATAGGAGGTAAAGCTAAAGCTTTCTATAAGGCGGATAATTTAAAAGAATTAATTAAATTTCTTCAAAAAATTCAAAATAAAGAACGAATATTTGTTTTAGGAGCTGGTTCTAATACTCTTATATCAGATGATAAATTTGATGGAGTTGTAATAAAACTTACTCAAAAATTTAATAATATTTCCTTACACTCTGAAGATATAATAGTAGCTGGAAGTGCAGTTAAAGATAAATCATTATCTGAATTTGCGATGGAAAATAGTCTTGGTGGTTTTGAGTTCCTATCTTGCATCCCTGGTACAATAGGTGGTGGTATTAAAATGAACGCAGGTTGTTTTCAAAGAGAGTTTAAAGATATTCTAATTTCTATTCAGGCAGTCAATAAATCAGGTCAAGTAATTGCTATACCTGCAAAAGATATTGATTTTAAATATAGAGACAGTGGATTATCTGAGGATCTTATTTTTTTAAGTGCATCATTTAAAGGCTTCAAGAAAGATAAGAACTTAATTAAGAACGAGATAAAGATACTCAAAGAAAAAAAAGATCAAGCTCAACCAACGCAAATTAAAACAAGTGGTAGCACTTTTAAAAATCCTCTAGATCAGTCTGACAAAAAAGTTTGGCAACTAATTAAAGAATCAGTACCCTTAGAAAAATCGTTTGGAGATGCATCAATTTCTGAAAAACACTGTAATTTTTTTGTAAATAAAGGTAATGCTAAATTTGAAGATATGAAAAATCTGATAAATTTTGTGTCTGAAAGTGTATTTAAAAAAACAGGGGTCAAATTAGAAACAGAAATTAAAATTTTAGAATAAATTGAAAAAAAAAATACTTATATTATCTGGAGGAATTTCTAAAGAAAGGTTAATCAGTCTTGATACAGGTACACAGGTTTCAAAAGAATTAAAAAAAAATGGTTATAAAGTGAAAATATCTGAACCAGATTTTAGTTTAAAAACAAATATAAGAAAATTTAAACCAGATATAATATTTAATGCATTGCACGGTCAATATGGAGAAGATGGTTATATTCAAAGTATTATAGAGGGTTTTAAAATCCCGTATACACACTCAGGTGTAATTCCTTCAGCTATTGCAATGGATAAAGATATTTCAAAAAAAATTTTTTCAAAAAATAAAATAAGGACACCTAAATATTTTATTTATTCATTTAATTTAAAAAGGAAAGATTTAATAACAAAAATTAATAAACAATTAAAATTTCCTGTTGTGGTAAAACCACTGAACGAAGGGTCAAGTGTAAATGTTTATATTTGCAATAAAAATAACATAATTAGAATTTTAAATTCCATAAGTAATTATAAAAAAATAATGATAGAAGAATTTATTGGTGGAAGAGAAATACAAGTGGCTATTATGGGAAATAAAACCCTTGGAGCAATTGAGCTTAAACCAAAAAGAAAATTTTATGACTATCAAGCAAAATATAATAGAAAAGCAAAAACAGAGCATATTATTCCAGTAAAAATAAAAAGAAAAAAGTTAAATGAAGTTCTTCAAATAGCCTATAAGGCTCATAAGATAATTGGTTGTAAAGGTGTGACGAGATCAGACTTTAAATTTTACAATGAGAAATTTTATTTATTAGAAATTAATACCCAACCAGGAATGACTAAATTATCACTTGTACCTGAAATAGCAGCACATAAAGGAATTTCTTTTATTGAACTGATTGAGTGGATTTTAAGAGATGCATCAAAGAAAAAGTAAAAAACTTTTAATTTATTTTTTTTTACTTATTTTATTTGGGTCTATAAATAATATCAATCTGATTGATACAAATTTTTACAAAATAAAAGATATTAAAATATCAGGTTTAGAAATTAATGAGAATAAGGATATTTTAAAAAAAATTCAATATCTTAAATTAAATAACATTTTTTTTATTAATAGAAAGAACCTTAATGAAATAATTGAAAAAAATACTTTAGTTGAAAGATTTCAAATATTTAAAAAATACCCATCTTCATTAAACATTGTAATAGAAAGAACTCAATTTCTAGCAAATATAAATCTTGATGGACAAATATTTTTTATTGGATCAAATGGAAAATTATCAAAACAAAATCTTTTTAATGTAAAATTGCCGTTTATTTTTGGTAAACCAAATATAAAAGAGTTTTTAAATTTTAAAAAACAAATTGATCAATCAAAAATTCCATATGTACAAATAAAAAACTTGTTTTTTTTCCCCTCAAAAAGATGGGATATTGAATTAAAAAATGGCACTATAATTAAATTACCAAAATCTAATATTAAAAAATCTTTAAACCGATCATT
>CACITU010000022.1 GCA_902589725.1 uncultured Pelagibacteraceae bacterium | reverse complement strand
AAAAAAAACTATCCACCATATAATTACATAGATAATAGCTAACCCAGTTATACTCATTAAATTCTTACTAGATTTACATTTGTAAAAGGTTTTTTTCCTGTTCTATCTTTAGAAAATTTTCTACAAGCAATTTTTAATGCATCTATAAAATTGTGTTCTTGTTGTTTGCTTCCAACTTTAAAAGTTCTAGATGTTTTCTCTATTTCTTCCTCTAGTCCATACACAAATTCATCTCGATCATCTATTGGTAAACCTCGAAATGAGAGTATTGGGTTATTGTGTATATTTCCTTTAGGTGTTATCATTATTGTTACTTCAAGATATCCATTTGCGCTAAGATTTTTTCTATCTTTTATAGATTGTGAGTCTGGATCGACACTTACACTACCATCTAAGTAGAGTCTGCCACTTGGGGCTTTGTCATATACCTCAGGTTTTTCACCAGGAAATAACTTAACAATATCACCATTTTCTACTTGAACTGGGTGTGGTACTTGCATTTCTTTTGCAAAATTAATGTGTTCTATCATGTGTCTATGTTCACCATGCACAGGGATTACACACCTAGGTTTTATCCATTGATACATCTCTTTAAGATCTTCTCTATTTGGATGTCCCGAAACATGAACAAATTCAGTTTCTTCAGATATTACCTCTATTCCATCCTTAACAAGTTGATTATGAAGTTTATAAAGTTTTTTTTCATTACCAGGTATAATTTTTGAGGAAAAAATTACAGCGTCGCCTTTTTCAATAAAAACATCTGGATGAACATAGCTAGAGATTCTCATCATAGCACCCATAGGTTCACCTTGGCTCCCAGTGCACAAGTATACAATTTTTTCTCTTGAAAAGTTTTTAGCTTCTCTTGGATCAATTGGATCAATAGTATTTTTTAAATATCCACATTGGCGTGCAGCTTTATAAATACGATGCATTGATCTTCCAACTAACGAGATTTGTCTTCCTGTTTGCTCTGCACAATAAAAGGCTGTCTCCATTCTAGCTACGTTTGAAGCAAAAGACGTTATAATAATTCTTTTTTTTAATCGAGACATAACGTTCAACATATTTTTTCTTACATCTAATTCTGACCCTGATCTCCCAGCACTAAAAACATTTGTGGAGTCACAAATCATTGCTAGTACACCCTCATTACCAATTTCCTTCAATCTTTTTTCATTTATATTATCTCCAATCAAAGGATTTGGATCTACTTTCCAATCTCCAGTGTGCAAAATAACCCCAGCGGGAGTTTTTATTCTAAGTCCATTAGGTTCTAATATAGAATGCGTTAAAGTTATGTATTCAATTTCAAATGGATCCAAGGAAACTTTTCCATTTAACTCAACAATCTGTAAATCATAAGTTATATCGATTTGTTTTTCTCTAAATTTTTCTCTAATTAAAACAGCTGTAAAAGGAGTTGCAAAAATTTTACATTTTAATTTTGGCCATAAATGAGCAATTGCACCAATGTGATCCTCGTGAGCGTGTGTTAAAACTATTCCTAATAAATTATCTTTTCTTTCTACTATAAATCCAGGATCAGGATAAATTAAATCAACACCTGGAATAGTATCATCAGCAAATGTTACCCCTATGTCGACCATAATCCATTTATGATCACTAGGCTGTCCATAGCCAAACAAATTCATGTTCATGCCTATTTCACCTGATCCGCCTAAGGGACAAAATAATAGTTCATCTTTCATATTATTAAATTAATTTTGAAATCTTTATTAAACCTTTAATTGTAATATCTTGGCTGTAAATTGCTTTCGTTTTTATTGAGTTTTTAAATAAATTTGAAAATCCACCAGTAATTATTACTTTAAAAGACTTTCTAGTTTCTTTCTTAATTAAATTAATAATATTGTCAATTAAACCTGCATATCCCCAAAAAAAGCCTGATCTGACAGCCGAGATTGTATTATTACCAATGACTTTATTAATCTTTTTTAAATCTATTTTTGGTATTAGGGTTGCTTTATCAGACAAAGTATTCAGAGATAATCTGACACCTGGGGCAATAATTCCTCCATAATAAGTATTTTTCATTATCACATCAAAAGTTGTTGCCGTTCCAAAATCTAAAATTATAAAATTATTTTTATTATTCATTGAACTTATAGCATTAGTAATTCTATCTGAGCCTACTTGTTTATAATCAACTTTAATTTTTATTAGTGATTTTAGGTTTAATCTTTTAACTTCAAAGCATTTTGGTTTAGCTTTTTTTGTTAAAAATTTTTTAATTATAGCAAATGTTTTAGGTACAACACTGCAAAATAATATTTTTTCAATTTTATTTAATTGAATTTTATTCTTTTTAAATAAGCTGTTTAGTTGATTATTGTTTACAGATTTTGATAAAAAAGTAATTTTTTTTAAAATTCTATTGTTTTTAGAAACAACGCATAATTTCGTTTCCGTATTACCAATATCGCCCAGAATATACATTAATTAATTTTATATAGTTTTGATAAATTTTTTTCAAAAAGTTGTTTTAGTTTATTTTCTACACTTAATTTATTAATACTTTTTTTAGTTACCTCATGCAAGTTCGTAGCTGGATAATTCCTTATAATTGGATTTTTTTTAATATTTATGCCTATACCAGTAATCAAAAATTTTTTATCTTTTGCAAATATGACTTCTTGTAAAATCCCACTAATTTTTTTTTTATCAATTAATAAATCATTTGGTTTTTTAAATAAAATTTTTTTATTTGTAAATGATGAGAGTAGTTTTTTAACTAAAAGACAATTAATTTTTGTTATAGCATTAATTGATATTTTTTTTTTATTTAGTTCATTGAAAAAAGAGACAAATAAATTTCCTTTTGATGATATCCATTTTCTTCCGTACTGTCCTCTGCCATTTGCTTGAGATTCGGCAACAACCATACCTAAATTGTATTTGGTTTCTTTAATAATTCTTATCGCAGTATTATTTGTGCTTTTAACTTTTTTAAATTTAAATTTTTTAATTTTCATTAAATAATATTAATTCTTGAAACAACTTCTATTAACTGACTTGGGAATATGAAGTATACAAGAATTAATATAGTTGAAACTGTCAGTGAAAATTTTAGCCATAAACTGTGTTCAGTATCGTATTTATCTTTTTCCTCATCAAAATACATAATTTTTATAATTCTAAGATAATAAAAAGCTGCAATCACAGTTGATAATAACCCTACTATAGCTAAGAAATACATTGATTGTTCCAATACTGCCTTAAAAACATAAAATTTTGCGAAGAAACCAGCTAGGGGTGGTATGCCTGCTAAAGAAAATAGTATTAACAACAAACATAAAGATAACAATGGATGATTTTTTGATAATCCTGAGAGATCATCAATATCTTCATAATATTGATCTTTTCTTCTTAACATTAATAGAGATGAAAAAAGAGCTAAATTCATAACAACATAAATAGAAATATAAATTATTGAACTTTGAATTCCTTCATTTGATACTGTGGCTAAACCAGCCAATGTATAACCAATATGACTAATAGAACTGTACGCAATCAGTCTTTTAATATTAGTTTGCCCTATAGCAGCGACTGCTCCAAAAATCATAGAAGCAATAGATAAGAAAACTATTATCATTTGCCATTGATCAATTAAATTTAAAAAAGGAACATATAAAAATCTTATAAATACAGTCAAAGCAGCTATCTTTGGCACTATTGTAAAAAACAAAGTTACAGTTGTTGGAGATCCCTCGTAAACATCAGGTGCCCACATATGAAATGGAACTGCAGAAATTTTGAATGCTAAACCAACTAATATGAACACAATCCCAAAAGTTAGAACGTATTCTTTAGAATTGAGTTGATTTGATATTATATCAAAATTGGTTGAGCCTGAAAAACCATAAACTAAAGAACATCCATATAATAATAGTCCTGATGATAGTGCACTTAAAACAAAATATTTCAAACCAGCTTCAGATGATTTTATTTGATCTCTATTATACGTTGCTAAAACGTAAAGAGCTAATGACTGTAATTCCAAGCCCATATAAAAAACAATTAAATCATTTGAGCTAATCATTACCATCATTCCAAGAATAGAGCTCAAAATTAGTACTGGGTATTCTATATTAAATATTTTAAATGTTTTTAAATAAGTTGATGAAATAACTAAAACTAAAAAACCTCCAATTAAAGTTATAATTTTCATCAGAGATGACATATGGTCAATCACAACACTTTCATTAAATAAAGTTTCCCTGCTGACAGAGAAAGTTTCATTTATTGTAATTATCGCTGTAATTAAAATAGCAAATAGAGACAAATTAAAAGTGATTTTAGAACTATCATTTTTAAACACACCCAAAATAAGTAGAAACATAATTGATAGAGAAATAAAAATCTCTGGTAATATTAAATTTAAATTTTCCATATTATTTACTAACTATATTTGTGTTATGCATATTAATTAAATCAGTAACAGATACTTCAATAGTGTTTATTAAAGGATCAGGATAAAAACCAAAAAATAAGATTGGTGCAGCTAAACAACTTAAAATAAAGTATTCAGATTTATTTAAATCTAAAATTTTTTTAAGATCTTCGTTTATTAATTTTCCAAACACTACTCTTTTATAGAGCCACAACATGTATGCGGCTCCTAAAATCACTCCAATACTTGCTATAACAGCCACTAAAAAATTATCTTTAAAAGCTCCCATTAAAATTAAAAACTCACCAATAAAACCACTGGTTCCAGGTAAACCAAGTGATGCTAAGGCAAATAACATGAACAAAATTGAATATTTTGGAATTACAGAAACTAGTCCACCATATGTAGTTATCAATCTAGAATGCATTCTATCATAAACTACGCCAACAGTTAAAAATAATGCTGCTGATACTAAGCCATGGCTTATCATTTGAAATATACTTCCTTCAATTCCTTGTTGTTGTAAAGTGAATATACCCAGAGTTACAAAGCCCATATGCGCAACTGATGAGTAAGCAATTAACTTTTTCATATCTTCCTGCATCAAAGCTATCAGTGAAGTAAATATGATTGCTATAACACTTAAGGTGTAAATTAATGGGGTAAATACCTCTGATGCGACTGGGAAAAGACCTAAAGAAAATCTTATAAAACCATATCCAGCCATCTTAAGTAAAATTGCGGCTAGTAATACAGATCCAGCTGTAGGAGCCTCAACATGTGCATCAGGTAACCATGTATGAACTGGCCACATAGGTGTTTTAACTGCAAATGAACTAAAAAATGCTAACCACAATAGATTTTGATATTTAACATCAATACCAATTTCATATAGTTGAACCACATCAGTTGTTCCTGTGATCCAATAAATTGAAATTATTGCAACTAACATCAAAACAGAACCTAATAATGTGTATAAAAAGAATTTGAATGCAGAATAAACTCTTCTCGCTCCTCCCCAAATACCAATAATTAAAAACATTGGGATTAATCCAGCTTCAAAAAACAAATAAAATACCACTAAGTCAAGTGCACAGAAAACACCAATCATGAAACTTTCCATTATTAGAATTGCAATCAAAAAATCTCTTAATCTATTTTTAACAGAATTATTTACAGATATAATGCAAAGCGGGGTTATAAATGTAGTTAATATAATAAATAAAATTGAAATACCATCTACTCCAACTTTATAATTAATAAGTCCTTCAATCCATATTCTGTCTTCTATAAATTGGAAACTGGATGTAGATTGGTCAAAAGCAATCCACAAGTAAATGGAAATTAAAAAATTTACAACTGTCGTGAATAAGGCTACGTACTTAATAGTAGTATTATTTCCATCTTTTTCTTTTATAAAAAATAAAAATATAGCACCTATTGTTGGCAACAATATTAAAGATGAAAGAATAGGAAAATTCATTATTTAATTATTAAAAAAGTTAATAAAGCTGAGAAACCTAACAACATTACAAACGCATATTGATAAATAAAACCACTTTGAAATTTAGTTGCTTTAATTGAGCATTTTTTAATGAAAGAAGAAATTCCATCCGGACCAAAACCGTCGATTATAGTTCCATCAAAAAATTTCCACAAAAATAATCCTAATTTTTTCGATGATTTAATAAACAATACATCGTACAACTCATCAAAGTACCATTTATTAACTAAAAAATTATACAAAGGTTTATTCATAGAGACTATTGAATTAGGCAACTCTTTGTTTTTAACAAATAAGTAATAAGCAATTGGAATAGACAATGAAACCAAACAAGGTGTTAAAAGTAAAAACCATAAAGGTGGGTGTTCTGTGCTCAAAGGCTCCAAAAACATTATAGACTCTGCCCAGAATAAATTATCACTCTGACCAATAAAGAGTTTTTTAAATAGAAAACCAGCAAATATTGCTCCTATCGAGAGGATAAATAAAGGAACAAGCATTACTAATGGAGACTCATGTGTTTCCTCTATCTTGACCTCTTTATTATTGTATTCTCCATGAAAAGTTTTAAAAAT
>CACITU010000021.1 GCA_902589725.1 uncultured Pelagibacteraceae bacterium | reverse complement strand
ACAAAATGGATTTTCAAGAATATCATCAAAATTTTCACAATGATTAATATTATAAACTTTAATTTTATTTTTTATTCCAAAATTATTAATACTAACCTCTAAAGTTTCTTTCTGACTATCTCCAATTAACATTATTTTATCTTCTGAATTTAAATCTCCTAAAATACAAAGTTTTGTTTTATTTTTCTTATCTTGATTTCTACAAATATCATTGAAAGTAGTTATATCTTTTTCAGCCATATGAAATTTAATTGCAAGATTATTTTTTTCAGAATTATATCTTTCTATAAAGCCATTATTAATTTTTATATAAAAACCAGTGGAGGTAACTAGAATTATAATTCCAAAATAAATTGTGAATATTTTTTTTTGATTTAAAAAATTCAAATTTCTAGATGGTTTTTCAATAAATTTCCATGAGAGAAATGCCATTATAAAAGTTACAATGAAAATCAAAACTTTATTTAATATAGTTAAATCTTGCATTACCAATGTATCTTTAAAAAGATAAAGATTAACGTAGCTTATTATTGGATAATGAATGAGATAAATTGAGTAAGAAATTAGACCTGTGAAAACTAGAGGTTTAAATTTAAGAAATTGGCTCAACATTGACTCATTATTATTAAATATTAATATTAAGACAGCTCCGATTGTGGGTATCAGTGTGAATATACCTGGATGATTATATGTTGATGAGGTTATGTTAATTTTAATTATAGATAAGCAAATTAATATAAGACCAAAGTAAGGAAAATAATTTTTATAAACTTTTAAATTATTCTTATCAAAAAGATATAATATTTTTTCTTTATAAAGAAAACCTAATACACCAATTAAAATCTCAAAAAATCTTAGTTCAGATTTAAAATATATTGCTGAGTTTGTATTTCTTTCAGTAACAATTGTTAAAAATAAAAAAAATATAAATAATAAGCAAAATACTATTGATATTTGTTGTTTATTCAAAAATTTAACAAAAAACAAAATTACTAATGGAAAAAAAATATAAAATTGTTCTTCAATTGAAATACTCCATATATGAAGCAGAGGCTTAAAATTTGCATTTTCCTCAAAGTATCCAGATTGTAAATAAAAAATAATATTAGAAATATTAAGACTTGTGCCAATTAAGCTCTCACCATATTCAGTTAATTGATCTGGATACATTAAAATATATGCTAAAGGAAAAGTAAGAAAGCATACCAAAAAAAGCATTGGACATATTCTTCTAATTCTCCGCTCGTAGAATCTTAGGAGTGAAAATTTATTTTCATTAATCTCTTTAAAAACTAAACCAGTAATAAGAAACCCGGAAATAACAAAAAAAATATCTACTCCCAAGTATCCTCCATCTAATATATTTAGATGAAATAAAAAAACTAAAATTACAGATACACCCCTTAAGCCGTCAATGTCTTTTCTATAATACATATCAGTTTTTTATTTTTATTATTTGAATTAGAAAATTCAAAATAAATATTGAAGAAATAATTAAAAGAATTAACTGCATTTTATAGGCAGCATTATCTTCATATAATAAATTAAAATCTTTAATTTTATTAATTTCAATTATTTTTACATAACCATTTTTATTTACTATTTTGTTATCGAAATAATTTTCGTTATCTTTTATAATCCATTTATTAGAGTAAGTTATGAATGTTTCTATTTCGTTTAAATTTTTAAAATTTTTTATATGAAAGTTTTCATTATTTATTTTTTTGATTTTAATTAAATCATTTGAATATAAATTTTTATTTTTATTATTATCTCTAAATAAATTTATTTTATTTTTATCAAAGATTATTTCTCCTGTATCTTTGATAATTAATTCTAAACTTTGTCTAAAATTTTTT
Organism: uncultured Pelagibacteraceae bacterium; assembly: GCA_902589725.1. Taxonomy (GTDB): domain Bacteria; phylum Pseudomonadota; class Alphaproteobacteria; order Pelagibacterales; family Pelagibacteraceae; genus Pelagibacter. Next base: position 4,988 of record CACITU010000021.1, on the reverse strand, counting down.
GGCCATTCCAAATTATTAATATTTTCAGGATCTAAATATGTTCCAATCTTTATTATTCTATAGTAGAAAGTTTTTGGTTCTATATTCAGCTTTTTAGTGACTGAGTTAATTAATTCTTCTTCATTAAAATTTAAGTTTTCATTATATTTTTTTACAAAATTACTTAATTCAATTAGATCAGTTAAAGAAGTAAAATAAATTTCTGAACCACCTTTTGTATTTATACTTTCAGTATGATTTTTTATACTACCGTAGACTGATGCTTTGTAATAATTATAACAAGGTTTGTTTTTTGAAATAAGGAAAAAGAAGGATGATTTTATCCCTGGTAAATTATTTATTTTATATTCATCATCAATTTGCTCTTTTCCTACGCATTTATTAGTGAATTGGATGTCTGATTTGTTTATAAGATTTACTAAATAAACTTGTTCATCTTTCTTAGCATTTTTAATAGAGAATAAATAAAATGGTAAAGTAGAAATTAACAAAATTGATAAGTATATATTTTTATATTTATTTATCTTAAGTTTTAAAAAATTTGAGAAAGAAATAAACAATATTACCGATGTAATTAATGCAAAAACAAAAAAATTTTTAAATTGATCAATTAAAAAATATCCAAGCAAAAAAATAAACGAAACAGTAATTGAAATAAAAATATTTTTTTTCCCAAAATCAATATTTTTATAATTTTTTAAATAATTTTCTAAAATTAAAGCAATCAAAATAAATAGAATTGGTAAAGTTAAATTAATTATGTATCCAGAATGCCTGAATTTATCGATACCTGGAAAATAATTGTATAAAATACTTAATAAATTTCTACTTAAGCTCAAATCTACAGGATTAGAAATTATAAAAAAGATTATAAGAATAAAAAAAAATATTAAAGATTTTTTAAAATAAAGCTTATTTTTTTGGAAAAAAAAGAAAACTATCAGATATAAAAAAAATAATGGATATTGAAACCCATATTCATTTTGGATTAAACCATTATTTAAAAATTTATATATTTTAGTTAAAAAAGGGTAATTGGCATAATAAATTAGATCATTTAAAGTTACATTACCATCTGCTGTTCTTTCACCTTGAGTTGAGAAAAAATAATTATCTTCAATGTAACTAAAATAAGAAATAATTAAGAAAATCAAAATTAAAATTGTTAAAATTCTTAAAATGTCACTAGTTTTAAATTTTAAATCAAAAAGCCATCCTTTTTCTTGATATGTATAAAAAATTAAAAATAAAAAAAATAACAAAAATAATAGATAAAAAGTAATTACATGATAATAAGTAGTATAAATTAATACATAGCTCAAAAATATTAATGAGAAGTTTAAAAGATCAGAAATTTTTTTCTTTTCAAAAAATTTATTAAAATAGTAAATTCCATACGGGATAATTAAAGACCAAAAAGCATATGAATGAATTATGAAAGAAGTATCAATAGTGAAACAATATAAAAAACTTAAAAAAATTATAATTGAATATTTATTTTTAAATTTACATATATTTAAATAAATCCCGAAAATAAAAAATAAATTTATCAATGATATCCCGAAGATAAATGAATTTAATGGAGATAGGTCTATTAACGAACTTAAGATAATAATTGGAAAAAAAATACCAGGATAATAAAATGTTGTAGTAAATAATGCCGGTTGTCCATGATCGACATAATCGAGCCACAGTGGAAATTTTGTAAAACTATCAAAGTAATTATAATTATATGTAAATATTTGAAAAGTAGCTAATGTGTCATGAGAAAATGGAATTTTAAAAACAAAAATTTCTATAATAATTTTTAAATAAAAAATAACAAATATTGATCCAAACAATAAAAAATTATTAAGCTTTCTTGACGATTGCATAGCATCAATCAGAATTTATTTTGCTTTTGATAATATAATGAGGTTTTTTATTCGTTATATTAATAATATTTTTTAAGTATTGAAATAATACCAAGATAGATAAGAGAATTGTAAAATTCAAAAAAATTATTAAGAAATTTAAAATATTTACTAAACCTAAAATTAAGTAAATTATAATCAAAAAAATTTGAATTAATAAAAGGAAAAAAATTAAAGTCATTGGAGCATATCCACTAGAAAAAATTCCTGAAAGTGCAAATTTTGTTAATCCAACGAAATTTATTTTGCTCTCCCCTTTAAATCTTGTTTGTCTATCATAATCTATACATGTTTGTTCAAATCCAATTTGGCTTACAACACTTCTATAAAAAAAGTTATTTTTTTGACTCAGAATTAAATTTAAGACTTTTCTATTTACACCCCTATAATCACCAACCTGATATTTAATTTCTCTAGCAAGAAAGAATGAACTTATAAAGTAAAAAAGATTAATTAATAACTTTTTTACAAAATTTTCTCCAGCTCTTGATACCCTTTTTGTGTTTACAACATCAAAATTTTTGGTTGTTAACTCATCATAAATTCTTGTTATTAACTCAGGTGGATCTTGTAAATCAGAGTCTAATGAAATTACATAATCCCCTTTTGCATTAATCAAACCACATAAAAGGGCAGGTTGATGACCAAAATTTTTGCTTAAATTTATTAATTTAACTTTATGATTTTTTTCACAAATATTAATTATCTTTTTCTCTGTGCTGTCTGTGCTATTGTCATTTATTAAGATTATTTCATATTCGCATGGTAATTTTCTAGTTGTACTTTCAACTCTATTTAAAAATTCTTCGATACATTCTTCTTCATTGAAAATCGGAGAAACAATAGATAATAGTGGTTTTTTTTCCATTAATTTGTTAACAAAAACAATGCTTAAAATTCATCAATCTTTGTTCATTCATTATTGCATTTTTTTTAATTTTTATCATTTATTAAAAATTTTATTTATACTATTTTTTAAAATCGAAAAAACTCATCGCAAAAAATTTTTTTTAATTAATTTAGTTTGTAACAAAGTTTTATTAAAAATCATAATAGCTTTTTTTTGTAAAAACAGAAATTTAATTGAATCAAATTTCACAAAAAACAAGGTGTTTCTAAATAATATATTATAAATGTCAGAGAAAGTTTTTGATATCCTAGTTGTTGGAAGTGGATTATCTAGTTTAGTGTTTGCTGAGGAATATTTAAAAAAAAAAAATAATATTGATATTATATCTCCTAATTTTAAATATAAAATAAAAACCGAAATGGATTACAATTTCGATCCCAAAACATTACCACCACAATTTAAAAAAAATTTTAGTAAAATTGTAGATTATTTTCACTTCAATAATTTAAACTTCGATAAAAAGAATTGTAATATACTTGGTTCATTAGAATTTGGAGGCTTATCAAATTATTGGGGTCTTCAAATGGATAAAGAAGCTAACGAAGATCTCAATTATTTTGGAAATAAGGCTAAAAAAGAAATAATCAATTGCTTTACTGAAATCTTAAAAGAAAAATCTTTAATTGGGAATTTCGGTACATATAAAAATAGTTTAAAAATAAATAATTTTTATGAAAATATTTTAAAAAAATATAAAGATAGTAAAAAGTTAATAATCGAAAAATCTCTTATAGCTATTAATAAAAATAATAAAAAAAATATAAAGAAATTAAATCCTGATTTAATTCTTAAAAAAATAAAAAAAAAAGTCACTTTTCATAATTTTTTTTTAAAAAAAATTAGCAAAAAAAAAAATTTGATATTTTTGCATTGTATTAGAGGAAATGAAAAAAGAATTTTTAAAACAAGAAAACTTATATTAGCAACAGGAACATTAGTCACAACAAAATTAATTATGGATTTTCTTAATATAAAGAGAGAAGTACCAATTAAACATCATCCACGTCTGATTTCTATGTATATTGCAAAAAAGAAAATCTTAGATAATACAAAACTTACTGCAGGTTTATTACAAATTAAAAGTAGAAAAAAAAACGAAACATTTTCAGGAGATTTAAGACCATCCAACAAAATGATACTTAACATGGCATTTAAAATTTATAAAATTTTATTTCCTTTAAAATCAATCTTGATGTTTTTTAAAGATTATATATTTTTTTCAAATAACCTTATGGGTTCAAATTTTAGCAATTTATATATAAAAAAAATTAACAAAAAATTTACAATTTTCTCAAAAAATAAAGAGACTTTAAAAAAACTTAAAAGAAATCAAAAAAAAATTTATAATTTTTTGAGAAAAGAAAAAATTATTTTTCCTTTTTTTAAAAATTTTTTTCCAGGGATCGGAGCTGATTATCATTACTACGGAACTATTCAAGCTGGAGGGAAAAAAAAGTTGTCAGTAAATAAAAATTGTCAGCTGTTAAAAAATAATTCAATCTATATAGTTGACGGTTCAGTTTTTAATTTTAAAAAAAATTTATATCCTTATGGATATGTATTAGCTAATTCTAAAAGAATTGCAAAGTTGATTAACAGGTGAAATATTTTAGAATAAAAATTTATTTAAAGATAATAGTTTTTTTTAAATCTTTATTTAAAAATAATTACGATCAAAAAAAAATTGATCAAGTAATTCTCTCATCTTCAAAAAAAAAATACATAACTTACACCAGTCAATTAAGATCAAGTTTTTTGCTGGTCTTATTATATCTGAAAAGTAAATATAAAAACAAAAACGAAATTATAATGCTTTCTTATAATTTAAAAGAAATGGTTAATATTGCAAGGCAACTAAATTTAAAGTTAGTCTTTTGTGACTTAGACTTTAAAAATGGTTCATATGAATTATCTGATCTTAAAAGGAAGATAAATAGAAAAACATTATGTGTAGTTCAAACAAACATTTTTTGTAATTTTAATATTTGTTTAAAAGTTAAACGATTATGTAATAAAGAGGAAGTTACCTTAATCGAAGATAATGCAGTTTATTTTGATAATTTTTCTAAAAATAAAGAAAAAGTTTTAGCTGGTTCGTTTGGAGATTATTGCTTAATGAGTTTTAATATTATGAAAAATATATCTGGTTTGTACGGAGGTTGTGT
>CACITU010000020.1 GCA_902589725.1 uncultured Pelagibacteraceae bacterium | reverse complement strand
AGTACTCACGCTGGAGAAGAAAAATTTTGTTCACAAACTCATATAGAATTAAAAAAAAGAATTAAAAATTTGACAACAATTATCATTCCAAGACATATACACAGGGTTGATCAAATAGTAAGTGAAATAAAAAACTTAAACTTAAAAGTTGATTTGCATAGCTCAAAAAAAAGTAGACTTAATCTTACAGACATATACATAGTTGACACTTTTGGAGATACTCAGGATTTTCATAAAATAGCATCTTCAGTGTTTTTAGGCGGTTCTATGATTAAAAGAGGTGGTCAGAACCCTTTGGAAGCAGCAAGATTTGGTGCAAAAATATTACATGGTCCAAATATAGATAATTTTAAGGATATTTATAAAAAACTTAAATCATTAAAAATTTCAGTAAGGGTAACAACTCCCAAAAAACTTGCATCATCAATTGTGTTTGAAAAAAATAAATATATGGGTGATAAAATTAAGAATATTGGGACAAAAATCTTCAAAAAAACTATAAAAGAGCTAGATAGTATTATTAACAATGAACTTAAAAAAACCTAAGTTTTGGGATGAGAAAAATCCAAATATCTATGCTTACTTTCTACAACCTATATCTCTATTAATTAGATTATTTGCATATTTTAATTCAAAGAAGAAAAGTAAAAAATTCAAAATTAAAACAATATGTGTTGGTAACATATATGTAGGGGGTACAGGAAAAACTTCGTTAAGTATAAAAATAAATGAGATTTTATCTAGTAAAAATTTTAAATCCTGTCTAATAAAAAAATTTTATAAGAACCAAATTGATGAACAAAAGTTATTAGAGAAAAATGGGAAACTTTTTTTATCAAATAAAAGAATAAATGCTATCAAACAAGCGGAGAATGAAGATTATCAGATTGCTATAATTGATGATGGGCTTCAAGATAGTTCTATAAACTATGATGTAAGCTTCGTATGCTTTAATAACATTAATTGGATTGGGAATGGTATGACAATTCCCTCTGGTCCTTTAAGAGAACCTTTAAATTCACTCAAAAAACATAAAAACGTTTTTATAAATGGAAATTTAGAAAATATTGAAAATTTAAAAAAAGAAATATTCAAAGTTAATCCTAATATTAATATTCATATTGGCAAATACCAACCAATAAATTTAGATGAATTTGACAAAGATAAGAAATATATAGCATTTTCTGGAATTGGAAATCACCATACGTTTATGTCAATGCTAAAAATAAATGGAATTAAAATTGTTAAAGAACTTGAATTTCCTGATCACTATGAATATTCAGAGAAAGATATAAATAAAATTTTATTGGAAGCAAATAAACTTAACAGTAAAATACTAACAACTGAAAAAGATTATTTGAGAATTAAAAGTGAAAATTTATCCCAAATTAAATATATTAAATCTGAATTAAAAATAATAAATGAAGACGAATTTTTTAAATCTTTAATATAAAATATGAGGTATGTTAAATATTTTTTACAATTTATATTTGCAATTATAAGTTTTATTATATTTAAAATTTTAGGCGCTAAACTAGCCTCTAAAACGAGTGGGAAAATTTTTGAAATTATAGGGCCTTTCTTTAGATCAGAAGAAATAATTAATTCAAATATAAAAAGAGCTTTCCCCAATATTGAAAAATCAGAGATGAAAAAAATTAAAAATTTTATGTGGAATAATTATGGGAGAATCTTTGCTGAATACATGTTCATTAAAAATTTTAGATCAGGTAAATTGTCCTCGGAAATATACATAGAAGGAAAATATATTCTTAGTGAAATAATCAATTCTAAAAAACAAGTAATTTTTATTTCAGGGCACTTAAGTAATTTTGAACTAATGGCAATGAGTTTAGAAAAAACTGGAATTAACTTATCTGCAATTTATCGTCCTCTAAACAATGTTTTTTTAAATAAAATTATGGAAAGGATAAGAAAAAAATATATTTGTAAATATCAAATTAAGAAAGGTATTGGTGGTTTAAAAAATTTAATTAAACTTAAAAAAAAAAATTTCTCTACTGCCTTAATGATTGATCAAAGAGTTTCGGAGGGAATTTTATCTAATTTTTTTGGGGAAAAAGCATTCACCACAACTATACCTGCACAATTAATTAAAAAGTTTAATATACCTGTGGTTCCTGTCTATATTGAAAGAACAAAAGATATAAAATTTAAAATTTTCATAGAAAAACCTATTTATTTTTCAAAAAATGATACAATTCAAGAGATTACAGATGAATTAAATAAAATTCTCGAAGCAATGATAATTAAAAAACCTGAACAATGGATATGGTCACACAACCGTTGGAAATGAAAATTTATTTTTCATTATTTTTTTCTCTTTTTTGATAAGCCTCTTTATAAGAAAAATACGCCTCTTGTAATTCTACATTCCAGTAAGTTAAATTTTCAATATTTATTTTTTTTCCTGAAACTGCACACTCAACATAATCACCAGGCTGAATAATTTGAAAATTATTTGGCAGATATTTTATTTTTGCTAATTTTTTTGTCATTTTTAGTTTATACAGTTTTATATGAAAGTTGGAATAATAGGAAGTGGCGGAAGAGAACATGCTATTTGTGATAGTTTAAACAAGTCGGATAATGTAAATAAAATATACTGTTTTCCAGGAAATGCGGGAACTTCCCAAATTGCAGAGAATATTGATATTAATTTAGATAATTTTGAAGAAATTAAAAACTTTATTCTAGAAAAAAAAATTGACCTTGTAATTGTTGGGCCAGAAAAACCATTGGTAGATGGTTTGGTAGACTTTTTGCAAAAATTTGAAATAAAAGTCTTTGGACCAAACAAAACAGCTTCACAATTAGAAGGATCAAAAATATTTACAAAGAAAATTTGTCAAAAATTTAATATACCCACAGCACAATTTGGTATTTTTAATAAAAAAGATGATGCCTTTAAGTTTTTAAAGAAATCCAAATTTCCTATAGTTGTAAAGGCTGATAATCTCGCTTCAGGAAAAGGTGTCTATATCTGTGTGAACAAAAAAGAAGCCGATATAGCTGTAGAAGAAATTTTTAATGGAAAGTTTGGGAAAGCTGAGCAAATACTTATTGAAGAATTTCTTGAAGGTGAGGAAATGAGTTTTTTCACAATTCATGATGGAAAAATTTTTAAAAATTTTGGCACTGCTCAAGATCATAAAAGAGTTTCAGAAGGTGATAAAGGCAAAAATACTGGAGGCATGGGTGCATATTCACCTTCAAGACTTATTAATAATGATTTAGAGAAGAAAATAATAAATAAAATTATTAAACCTACTATTAAAGGTTTGAGTGAAATTGGATCAGAATTTAGAGGATTTTTATATACTGGTTTAATGATTGTTAAAAATGAACCTTATTTGATTGAATATAACGTAAGAATGGGCGATCCTGAATGTCAGACTATAATTCCAAAATTAAAAACTGATCTAAGTAAAATTTTTATGTCTTGCTGTAATGGAAATTTAAATGAGATAAATATCGAATGGTCTAATAAGAAAAGTTTATGTATTGTCGTTTGCTCAAAGGGATATCCCGAAGAATTCAAAAAAAATGTTGAGATACAAAATATCAATAATTTGGAAACAGATGATGGTGAATTTTGTTTTCATGCAGGAACATTAAAAAGAAATGAAACAATATATGCTGTGGGTGGGAGAGTTTTAAATTTTGTATCCCTGTCTGAGGATTTTAGCGAAGCAAGAAAAAATGTAATTAATAAAATAAATATTTTAAATTGGAAAGAAGGTTTTTATAGAAAAGATATAGGTTATAAGGTGATTAAATAATGAGAATAATATCTGGTTTATTTAAAGGAAAAAAAATATTACAACCTAAAGATATTAAAACACGTCCACTTAAAGATTTAACTAAGGAGTCAATTTTTAACATTATTTTGCATTCTAGGAAATTTAATTTAGATTTTACCAATTCAAATATATTGGATTTATTTGCAGGTGTTGGATCATTTGGGATTGAATGTCTATCAAGAAAGGTAAAATCGGTAATTTTTGCTGAAAACTATAGTGGGGTTATACCAATTCTTAAAAAGAATTTAGAAAATTTAAAATTTTTAAAAAATTACACGATATTAGAAAAAAATATATATGAAGATAATTTTTTTTTAAATTTAAATATGAATTTTGATTTAATTTTTTTGGATCCTCCCTATAAAGACAAAAATTTAGACAAATTGTTATTAAAAATTAGAGATGGAAAAATACTAAATAAAAATGGAATAATTGTTTTACACCGTCATAAAAAAGAGGCAGATATAATTCCATTAAGTTTAAAAATTTTAGAAGAAAAAAAATACGGTATATCTAAGATAACTTTTTTATCTATTTTAAATTAACAATTTTTTAGTTTCTTTTTTTATTAGTTCTACAGAAGGCTGATTATAAGGATTTAATTTAAGGCATTTTCCTAATAGAATAGTTTCCAATATAAAAAAACTAAACAACTCACCAAGTGTTTTTTCATTTCTTTCTTTAATTTCAAAACTTCTAAACGGTATTTTTTTTTTTAAAAAAACTTTTTCTGATGCCTTTTTTTGAGCATAGGTAATATCAGAAAAATTTTTATTTTTTAAAAATTTATTTGAAAAAAGTAATTTATTTTTTAATTTTTCTGATCTTTTTTCATGCACATAAAAAAAGGTAAAAAAATTGTTTTGAAATCCATCCAAATAAAGTTGCATAACACTATGATTATCTTTTGGCATATTTGAAATAATTGGCAGTATTCCTTTTTTATTTTTTCCAAGACTTTCAGCTACTAACTGTTGATACCATTGAAATAAATTTTCTGACTTATTATCATAATTAATTATTACAGAATTATATTTTTTATTTTGAATTAAGGAAATAGTTGCAGCAACATTTGCAATTAAATTTTTAAGAAAACTTTTATTTTTAATTAAATTATTAAATTGTTTGAATTTACTTGAATTTAAATTCATAAGTTCTGCAGGTAACATACCAACTTCTGATAACACTGAGTATCTACCGCCAATAAAATTATTGTGATGAACAATTTCACTTTTTAATTTTTTGGCTAACAAGTATAAGTGACTTTTTCTATTCTCGGTTAAAAAAATATTCTTGTCTTTTTTATTTATCAAAATATTTGCATTAGCAATCGTTTCAATAGTGTTTCCTGATTTTGAAATTATTAAATTTAAATTTTTTGTTTTAATATTTTTTCTAAAAGAAGGATCTAAATTATCGATAAATACAAATTTCTTTTTAATCTTTTTAAATAAAAATTGATAAATTGCTTGTGAGCCCAAAGTTGAACCACCCAAACCAATAATCCTGAAATTAGAAAATTTTTTATATTTTGAAACAAAATTTTTACTAAAACTATTTTGATAATTTTTACTTAAAGATTTTAATACTTCATTATTTTCTTTAATTAAAAGTTCAAATTTTTTTTTAACTAATTGAGGTTTAGCCTTAACATTAAAATTTTTAAAGTTTATTCCATCTGTGAGCATTAATTATTCTTAATTTTTTCAATAAGTGATTCTTCAATTTTTTTATTAGAACCATCTTGATTTAAAGATTTAGAGTTATCATTTTCGTTATTAACAATTAGCTTTTTTACGTTATTTTCACTTTTTTGTGTGTCACCCGCCTCTGAATTTGGTAGAGGTAATTCGTCATAATCTGGGGGCATCATAAGAGGGGATTTTTTTTCAACCAAAAATTCGTCTTTATTCTCTTTTTTCTGATTAGTAAATCCTTCCCTAGCAGCTCCGCATGAATAAATAAATAAAATTAAATTTAGTAAAACTAAAATCTTTAGATAGTTCATATTTTTTTTTCTTTAGTAATATCAGTAAATTCTAAAAATATCAGAAAAATAATACCGAGAGAAATAAATATATCGGCTATATTAAAAATAAACCAATGGAAATTTCCTACATGAAAATCGATAAAATCAGGCACAGCTTTATAAAATATTCTATCAAAAAAGTTTCCCAGGGCACCGCCCAGTATCATTAAATAACAATATTTTTTTATTCCTCTACTTTTTATAGATATAAAAAAAATAGCTAAAATAACAAATAAAATTATTAAAGATAAAATATCATATAAATTTTCTTTTTGAAAAGACAATAAACCAAAAGCAATTCCTTCATTCCATATCAAATAAATATTTAAAAATTTCGAAGAAAATATTTCGGATCCTGAAAAATTGTTATCTAGATAAATTACATAAATTTTAGAAATTCTATCAAATAAAAAAATTAAAAAAACTGTTAATGAATTGATAACAAGATTTTTGCTTAAAATATTTTGAATCATTAACCGTGTCTAGGACAGGGACCTTCGTTTATTTTCCAACAAACTGGACACTTGGTTCCCTTTGCCTTACTCGTGATTGCTGTTGTCTCGGCATCTTCTTTGTAACTTACTTCAGCTTTCGAAGTTATACAAAGTTCTGAAAAATCAGTATTTTCAGTAAGGTTTTTTTAATTTTTGATTAATTTCTATCTTTAGATTTGCCTCTAAACTTGATCCTATTTCTTTACTAGCTCTTTTTTCTTCAATACTTATGTTGCAAATATTTCTGATTTTTACCAATTCAATCCATTTATTACTAAGCTTTTCATTTTTAAATTTATCAGGAAATTCTAAAAATTTTTCAAGGTGAATACTTTTTTGATCTTTAAATAATAATTTAAAAATTTCCTCTGTTGTAAAAGATAGTATGGGTGCAAACCATTTTAGTAGAGCATTTAAAATGATATTTAGAAGTAAAATTGTTGATTTCCTTTTTTCTGTGTCAATAGGATCACAATAAAGATTATCTTTTCTAATATCAAAGTAAAAAGCAGACAAATCAACAGTGCAAAAATTTAATAATTCTTTATATAAATTATGAAAATCATAATTTTTAAAATATTTTTTAAAATTACTATTTAAAACATAAATTTTATGTAGCATTAACTGTTCTAACTCAGGTAAACTATCTACATCAAGCTCATCAAAATTTATCGTTTCATATTTATCATTAATATTTCCTAGTAAATATCTAAAAGTATTTCTAATTTTTCTATAAGACTCTGCGTGTTGATCTAAAATGGAGTAATCTATTCTTAAGTCCTCAGCATAATTTGATGATGCTACCCAAATTCTTAAAATATCAGCACCATATTTTTTCAAAATATCTTCGGGTGCTATTACATTTCCCAGCGATTTTGACATCTTTAGGCCTTTGCCATCTACAACAAAACCATGAGATAAAATTGACTCGAATGGTGCTCTATCTCTCGTTCCACAAGATTCTAATAATGATGAATGAAACCAGCCCCTATGTTGATCTGAACCCTCTAAATACATTGATGCTGGCCATTTTAAATCCTCTCTTTTTTCTAGCACAAATGAATGCGTTGAGCCACTATCAAACCATACCTCAACAATATCACTTAATTTTTCATAATCCCCAGCTTTATATTTCTGTCCTAAAAATCTTTGAGGATCATCTGAAAACCAACAATCTGAACCTTCTTTCTCATAAATTGATGCAATATTTTCAGTGACTTCATCATCTACCAAAATTTCCTTAGTTTTTTTGTTAACAAAAATTGGAAGTGGAACACCCCAAACTCTTTGTCTTGAAACACACCAGTCTGGTCTGGTTTCAATCATTGATTTTAATCTTTCTTTACCTTTGTTTGGATAAAAAGTAGTTTCATCAATTGCCTTTAGTGCCTTATCTCTCAATTTGTGACTTTCCATGGATATAAACCATTGTGGAGTTGCTCTATGAACAAGTGGTGCCTTAGATCTCCATGAATGGGGATAAGAGTGAACTAGCGCACCATTGAATAATAAATTTTTTTGCTCTTTGAGTTTTTCAATAATAATAGGATTTGCTTTAAAAATATGTATCCCTTCAAACAATTTAACATTGTTTGTATATTTTCCATCTCCATCTACAGTTTCAATGGCTTTAATATTATTGTTCAGACACAAATTAAAATCATCAGGTCCATGGCTTGGTGCACAGTGAACAACTCCAGTTCCTTGCTCAGTTGTAACAAATCTAGCTTCCAACATTGGTATGTCATGATCATAACCTAAATTTAAAAATGGATGACTACAAATGGTGTTTTTAAATTCTTTACCTTTAAATATATGAATTTTTTTATAATTTTTTAACTCACACTCTTTAACAACTGACTCTAGCAAAGAATTTGCTATTACAATTTTTCTATTTTTAAAATCACCCTCATCTTTTATATCCAATATGACATAATCAAGAGACTCATTAAACGCTAAAGCTTTATTTGCAGGTATCGTCCATGGAGTTGTTGTCCAAATAACTATTTCACTTCCAACTAAATCTTTTAAATCAGATGATTTAACTTTGAATGATGTATAAATTGTATCAGATTTATGATCCTGATATTCTACTTCGGCATCTGCAAGCGCAGTCTTCTCAACTGTTGACCATAAAACTGGTTTGAAGCCTCTATACAGACTTCCCTCTTTTAAAAATTTACCAAGCTCTCTAACTATCTGTGCTTCTGCTCCAAAGCTCATCGTAGAGTAATAATTTTCCCAATCCCCCACAACGCCCAATCTCTTAAATTGGCTTTTGTGAATTTCAATCCACTTCTCAGCAAATGTTCTACATTCTTTTCTAAACTCAACAATTGGAACATCGTTTTTGTTTTTTTTGTTTTTTTTATATTGTTCTTCAATTTTCCACTCAATAGGCAAGCCATGACAATCCCAACCTGGTACATAAATAGAGTCTTTTCCATCCATTTGATGAAATTTTACAATTATATCTTTAAGAATTTTATTAAGAGCTGTTCCCATATGGATATTTCCATTAGCATAAGGAGGTCCATCATGTAGAACAAATTTTTCCTTTCCTTTACTTTTATTTCTTAATTCATCATAAAGATTTATTTTTTTCCAATATTCAAGAATTTCTGGCTCTCGAGTAGGTAAGTTAGCTTTCATGGAAAAAGCTGTTTTTGGCAGATTTATTTGAGATTTAGTCATTTGGTATTTTTTGCAATATTTAAATCTTTTTTTATTTGAACTTTTAATTGATCAGCATTTTTAAATTTTTTTTCTTTTCTTATAAACTTTAAAAACTCTACTGATAAAAGCTTATTATAAAGATTTCCAGAAAAATTAAATAAATGAACTTCTAATAATATTTTTTTTTGATTAAATGTTGGTCTATATCCAAGATTGGCAATACCTCTAAGATATTTTGTGCTATTTTTTCTAAGAACTTTAACTGCATAAACTCCTGGTTTGGGAATTATATAATCTTTAATATCAATATTGCAGGTTGGAAAACCAATTTTCTTTCCTACTTTTCTACCCTCTTTAACAATTCCTTGTATCGTCCAATTTCTATTTAAAAGTTTATTGGCTTTATCTAAAAAACCGTTTTCTAAAAGATTTCTTATTAAAGATGAAGATACAATTCTTTTACC
>CACITU010000019.1 GCA_902589725.1 uncultured Pelagibacteraceae bacterium | reverse complement strand
AAGAATGAGATTTCCAAAGTCTAAATTATATGAGAGTATTTTTACCCCAATAATAATTGGACTATTAGTAGGTTTTATTGCAGCTATTATGGGAATTGGTGGAGCATTTATTTTAGTTCCAGCGATGATTTATATAATTAAGATGCCTACCAAGTTGGTCCCTGGCACATCTTTATTTGTAACAATCTTTGTAAGTGTAGTTGTTACTTTTCTTCATTCATTTAATTATGGATCTATAGATTTATTTCTAGTGCTAATGTTAGTTATTGGATCAATCGTGGGAGTACAGGTTGGTCAAAAATTAGGTGAAAAAATTGATAGTTCTGGTTTAAGAGCTTTATTAGCAATTTTATTGTTAATAGTAGGTATAGCTATTGCGTACGATACTTTTTTTGCTAATGAAATTATAAACGGGGTTAGCGTAAGAACAAATTCTGATTTAAACTTTTTTTCAAAATTCATAATTGATTTTTCAAATGAAATGCCTTTCTTCTATGGTCTATTCACAATTATGTTTGCAATTATTTTAGGTGTTGGAGCAGCATTTATAAGAAGATTTATTTCAAACTTTAGAAAAAAATTAATAGTTAAATCTTAATTAAAATAAATCAAATATAATTCTATAGTTGTAATACAAACTATACCTACGGTTGCCATCCCTATAAAACCAACAATGAAAGGTTTGTAACCCATATTTTTTATTTCTTTTAAGTTAGTAGAAAGCCCTATTGCCGCCATAGCCATTGTTAAAAATATTTTTGAGGACAATTTAATACTCTCAACTGCAACTAACCATTCATAATTATTTGAGTACATTAGATCACCTAAATTCCTAATTATTATCATGATTACAAATCCTAATACAAAGTAAGGAAAAATATTTATTATTGAGTATTTCTTTTCTGTAGTTTTTCCTCGATTATAAAGAAATGCAAATAAAGGGATCATAATAATTAAAAAAGTATTTCTTATTAGTTTTGTGACTGTTGCAATATTTAAAGTTTCAGGACTATTAAACTGTTGATCATAAATTAATCCTGCAGCTGCAACTTGAGAGGTTTCATGTATAGAAGTTCCCAAAAATAATCCTATCAATAAGGGTTCACTTCCAAAATAAAAGTTAGCGAAATAAGGATAAATAAGCATCGAAAGTATTCCAAACAACGTAATATTTGCAATTGCATAGGATACCTCGTTTTTTTTTGCACCAATAACAGGAGCAGTAGCTATTATTGCGGTAGTACCACATACAGTACTGCCTATTGATATTAAATAAGCCATTCTTGTTGGTATTTTAAATTTTTTAATAAGAAGTTTAATTACTATTAATACACTTACCATACAGATTATAATCAATGGAATTGCTATTGCTCCAAATTCTAAAAATTCAAAGGGTTTTAATTGCATACCCAAGCATATAATACCAAGTTTTAAAATATACTTTTGTGTAAAATCTAATCCTTTTAAAAAACTTTCTCTAATTTTAAAAACATTTCCAAAAAACATTCCTAATAAAATAGCAATCATAGCAGTAGATATTGGACTTTTTTCATAGCCTAATAACTCAATACCAAGAATGTTATTGAATCCTTGAGATAAAGTATAAAGAACGAACGCTAAGATAATACCTGGTAATACTACAAGGTATTTATTAAATTTCATTTAAGACTAAAGTTAATTAAGCACTTCTATAAAGTTTAGTCATTACAAATTCTCTATGACCTAAAGCTTCAGCACAAGTTAATCTTCCGTTAGCTACTCTAAGTGTGGTTTTAATTAATTCATCACCTGCCTCAGATAAATTCATTTCTCTAGAAAGAATTTTTGAAACATCACAATCAATATGTTCTCCCATTCCTTTTACAGTTAATGGATTAGCAGTTAATTTAACTACAGGCTCAATCGGGTTTCCAACGATATTACCTTGTCCAGTAGGAAACAAATGAATATTAAAACCTGCAGCAGCTTGAAGTGTCACACACTCTGCAGCAGCAGACGATGTGTCCATAAAATATAAACCTTTTCCTTTAGTTGGTTCTTCAGCTGGTTCTAGAACGTCAATAAATTTACAATTCCCAATTTTTTGAAAATTCCCAAAAGCTTTTTCTTCAATTGTAGTTAAACCGCCAGCTATATTTCCAGCTGTTGGTTGACTTTCAGAAAGATCGTCAGTTGCTTCTTTTAAGATGAAATCATTATAAGAGCTCCAAGTTTTCATAAATTTTTCAGACGCTTCTTTTGTAGCTCCTCTAGTTGCACACACTTGTTCTGCACCAGTTAATTCTGAAGTTTCACCAAAACATAAGTGAACTCCTAGTGGCTCAAGCTTATCCATTAAGTTTCCAACAGTTGGGTTTGCAGCTAATCCTGAAGTTGTATCAGACTCTCCACACTTAACTGAAATCCATAAATCACTCAAAGGACACTCTTCTCTCTGTTTTTCAGAAGCCCACATTACAAATTCTTGTGCTTTTTTGGATGCTTTCATTGTCGTTCCAATATCTCCAGTACGCTCAATATGAAATCCTTCAACTGGTTTTCCAGTTTTCGCAATTCCATCTACGATTTTTTTTGTCCATTTCGGTTCAATACCAATAACAATCACTGCTGCAACATTCGGATTACAGCCTGTTCCTATCATTGTTCTAAAATGAAGCTCTAAGTCAGCCCCAAATTGAAGTCTTCCATAAGAATGGGGAAGAGCAATTGTTCCTTTAATATTATTAGCAACTGCTTCTGCACATGCATTTGAAATGTCATCAACTGGCAAAATAATAACATGATTTCGTGTTCCGGCTCTGCCGTTTTCTCTTTTATAACCTAAAAAGCTCTTTGGGATTTCCATACTATTACCACTTCTTTGTTTTTACATTATGAACATGAACGTGTTCACCTTTTTTAATAGACTTAATAACTTTACCAATGTCGTGACCATATTTTAAAATTGTGTCACCCTCATTAAGGTCAATCATAGCGATTTTGTGACCCAAAGGTATTTCGTCTAGGGATTGAATATTTGCTGAGCTGTCATCTTCCATTATCCAGCAAGCACAGTCTTGTTTAGGAGTGATTTTTTCAATAACGACTACCCCCACGTTGTCTTTTTTATCATGTATGATTATATCTGTTGCCATATCGTGTCGATTTGTTTGTTTGAAATTTGTAAAAACTTATATATTAATCGCACAAATTAACAAATGAATTTTATAAATAGTGTTTACGCTTTAGAGAGGTTCTAGTTTTATGACTAAAATGACAACAGAGGAAGCTTTTGTAAAAGTTTTACAAATGCACGGTATTGAACATGCGTTCGGAATTATCGGTTCAGCCTTTATGCCAATTTCAGATATTTTTCCAGATGCAGGTATCACTTTCTGGGATGTTGCTCATGAAACAAACGGTGGTTTAATTGCCGATGGTTACACAAGAGCTACTGGTAAAATGTCAATGGTTATTGCTCAGAATGGACCTGGAATTACTGGATTAGTAACACCAATTAAAACAGCATATTGGAATCACACTCCTCTTTTATTGGTCACCCCTCAGGCAGCAAATAAAACAATGGGACAAGGTGGGTTTCAAGAAGTAGAGCAAATGAATTTATTTAAAGACATGGTTTGTTATCAAGAGGAAGTAAGAGATCCTTCAAGAATGGCAGAGGTGCTAAATAGAGTTATAGAAAAAGCTATAAGAGGATCAGCACCAGCACAAATTAATGTTCCTAGAGATTATTGGTGTCAAGTAATTGACATTGATCTGCCTCCAATTGTAAGACTTGAAAGACAAGGTGGTGGAAATGATGCTGTAGCTAAAGCAGCTGATTTATTATCTAAAGCAAAATTTCCAGTAATATTATCTGGAGCAGGTGTTGTGATAGGTGGAGCTATTGAAGCTACAAAAAAACTTGCAGAAAAATTAGACTCACCTGTTTGTTCAGGTTATCAACATAATGATAGTTTCCCAGGAAGCCATCCTTTAGCTGTTGGTCCTTTAGGATATAATGGATCAAAAGCAGCAATGGAATTAATTTCAAAAGCTGACGTAGTATTAGCTTTAGGAACAAGATTAAATCCATTTTCAACTTTACCTGGTTATGGAATTGATTATTGGCCCAAGAATGCAAACATTATTCAAGTTGATATTAATCCTGACAGAATAGGTCTGACTAAAAAAGTCACTGTAGGAATTAGTGGTGATGCAAAATTAGTTGCTGAACAAATTTTTGAAAAATTATTATCAAATGCTGGTGATAATGATAGACAAGCTAGAAAAGATTTAATTCATCAAACTAAATCAGCTTGGTTACAAAAACTATCAAGTTTGGATCATGAAGATGACGATGAAGGTACAGTTTGGAATAAAGAAGCTAGAGAAAGAGATGCAGATAGAATGTCTCCTAGACAAGCTTGGAGAGCAATTCAAGCTGGAATGCCTGATGATGTAATTATATCAAGTGACATTGGTAACAATTGTGCAATTGGTAATGCTTACCCAACATTTGAAAAACCAAGAAAATATCTAGCACCAGGTTTATTTGGTCCTTGCGGTTATGGTTTCCCATCAATATTAGGAGCAAAAATTGGTTGTCCAGATACTCCTGTTATTGGATTTGCTGGTGATGGTGCTTTTGGAATAAGCATGAATGAAATGAGTTCATGCGCAAGAGAAGAATGGCCTGCAATAACAATGGTTATTTTTAGAAACTATCAATGGGGGGCTGAAAAAAGAAATACCACACTATGGTTTGATAATAACTTTGTTGGTACAGAATTAGATCCGGAATTAAGTTATGCTAAAGTTGCTGATGCTTGTGGTTTAAAAGGTATAACAGTTAGAACAATGGAAGAAACCACAAATGCAATAAAACAATCTTGTGAGGATCAGAAGAAAGGAATTACAACATTTATTGAGGTAATTCTTAATCAAGAACTTGGTGAACCATTTAGAAGAGATGCTATGAAGAAACCAGTAAAAGTAGCGGGTATTAAAAAAGAAGATATGAAGAAGCAGCCTTCTTTAAATTCTTAAAATCTTTTAAATAATAAGCAATTATCGTAGTCTACTTCCATGGAAGTTATAAATGATAATAGCTGTGGTTGGATCAAAGATCTGAGTCCAAGAAATAATGTTAAAAAATTAGAATCTGATTTAGATTGTGAATGGTTAATAGTAGGCGCTGGTTTCACTGGATTATCTGCAGCAAGAAAATTAGGTCAACTTTATCCTAATGTAAAAATAATATTAGTTGATGCTCAGTTGGCAGGAGAGGGTGCAAGTTCAAGAAATTCAGGTTATCTAGTTGATACAACTCTTAATGATGGTTTTACTTCAAATAAAGAATTAAATAATTATAAAAAAAAAGCGGACATTTATAAATTAGGAATAGAGGCTGTTAAAAGATTTATTAAAGAATATCAAGTAGATTGTGATTGGAATGAATGTGGAAAATATTTTGCATCATCAAAGGTAGAAGACAAAAAAATTTTAGAAAATTTCTCATCTACTTTATCAAAATTAGGTTATGAGCATAATTTATTATCAAATAAAGGACTCAAAGAAAGATTAGGTACAAATTTTTATAATATTGCTCTTCATACTAAGGGAGGAATTTTGTTACATCCAGGAAAATTAGTTAGAGCTATGATCGATACGTTACCAGAAAACGTAAATCTTTATGAAAATTCTTCATTATTAGATTGGGAAAAGAAAAATGATGTAGTCATTTGTAAATTTAAAAATGGTTCAATTAAAGCTAAAAAAAGTATTTTTGCCACAAACGGATTTTTGAAGTCTTTAGGAATAAAATCAAATTATAATTTTCCTATTACCTTGACAGCTAGTATGACCAGGCCTTTGACAGATGAGGAGTTTATATCTATTGGTGAGCCTAAAGAGTGGGGCGTATTGCCTATTAGACCAATGGGCGCCACTATAAGAATGACTAAAGATAGAAGAATTTTAATTAGAAATACTGCAGAAGTTCATAATCCTTATAAAATGTCTAAATCTGAATTAAAAAAAAGATCATTAAAACAAAAGATTGGAATTAAAAAAAGATTTCCTGAATTATCTGAAGATATTATTCAATCTTCTTGGTCAGGAATTGTTTCAAGAACAAGAAATAGCTCTCAAATTTTTGAAAAAATAGATGAGAATATATTTGTTGCAGGTTGTTATAATGGTTCTGGTATTGGAGTCGGTAGTTTATTTGGAGAACAAATAGCAATTAAAGCAAGTAATGAAAATTCAAATGAGATAGAAACTATTGAAGCAAGAAAAAAACCTACCTGGCTTCCTCCTGATCCAATTTTAAGCCTAGGAGTTAGAGCTAGATTGATTTATGAACGTTTAAGAGCAAAATCTGAGATTTAGTTCAGAACAGACATGGGATCTAGTCTCGTTTGAAACCAATTCACTCTAAAATCCAAATGTGGTCCTGTTGATCTTCCTGTTGATCCTACAGTTCCTATAACATCTCCTTGATTAATTTGATCACCAACTGAGACCAAAACATTTTCCAAATGAGAATATATAGTGGATATCCCATGACCATGATCCATTATAACTGTTCCACCAGTATAATACAAATCATCCTCAGCCAAAGTAACTATACCTGAACCAGAAGATTTAATCATCGTTCCTTGTTTAGCAGCAATATCTATTCCGTAGTGAGGCCATCTTGGTTTACCATTTAAAATTCTTTGACTACCATAAACACCACTGATTATTCCTTCAACTGGCATGATAAATTTTTCCTTAAAAAATTGTAAATCAGAATTAATTGCTCTTGCTTCTCCAATTGCATTATTTTCTTTTTTGATTCTTTTATAAACAGACTCGGGTGGGGTGACTTTACTTTCTGCCAGACCGTCTATTCTTTGTATATTGTAATTTCTTTTTAAAACTTTTTTTGTGGTTATTGATTTTTTCCCATTAATAACTTTTGTAAATGTTAGGTCATATTTTTGATCTCTGTCTATACCAAAGACAAAAAAACCATCTTTTGAAACTTTTACCTCTTTTTTTCCAACCAAAATTTTAGCATTTGGATTAGTTTTACCTAATATAAAATGACCTTGTAGAAATTTACCTTGAAATTCAATAGCTTTAACTGGGGATATAAAAATTAAAAAAACAACAAAAAATCTATAAATTATTGAGCTGTCCATCCACCATCTATAATTATTGATGTCCCGGTTATCATTGAGGAAGCTGATGATGCCAAAAAACATACTGTTGTCGCAACATCACTTTCAGTAGCCGCTTTTCCCATTGGGATATTTCCAAGAGCTAGTTTTTTAAATTTTTTATTTTTAAAAAAATTTTTGACCATAGGTGTTTCAACAAAAGTAGGTGCCACCGTATTAACTCTGATATTTTTTTTTGCTAACTCTACACCCATTCCTTTAGTTAGTCCTTCTATTCCAAATTTTGTCATGTTGTATACATTTCTTCCTCCCATACCCACATGACCGAGCTGTGATGACATATTAATTATGGAGCCAGATCTTTTTTTATTTTTAAGCATTTTTTTTACAACAAGTTGTGCTACGTTAAATGCAGCTTTTAGATTTAAATCTACTAGATAATTCATACTTTTTTGTTTGATTTTTTCAAAGGGTTCTGGAATGTTAGTTCCAGCATTATTTACTAATACATCAATAATTTTAATTTTATCTAATTTTTGTTTTAAATCCTCGTAGTTCATTACATCACATGAAACTTTAATAATTTTACCTTTAACTTTTTTTATATCCTTTTCTAATTTATTTAGATCTGAGGATGTTCTGCTTAAAGCTATTACAGTTGCACCTGCTTCAGCTAACGCTATTGAACATGCTCTACCAAGTCCTTTGCCAGCGCCAGTAACTAACGCATATTTATTTTTAAGATTTATTTTTTGAAGATACATTAAAAGAATAATATTTTAATATCTGTATAAATCAACTCAACAGCTACAATTAAGATGGCTAACAATCCAAGCCAAGCTATCCATCTGTATTTTTTTATCCATCCAGAAATTAAAGTTGCAGCTGTTGCCATTAAAATAATTGATAAAACTAATCCAAAAACAAGAAGACCGTAGTGATCACCGGCTGCGCCCGCGACACCTAAAACATTATCTAAACTCATTGTAAAATCTGCCAATAAAACAGTCCAAATTGCTTTTAGAAAACTTGAATTGTCTACTTTTACATTCTCTTCAGTTTCTGAACCCTTGATTACGTCTACATAAAGCTTGTAAACAATATAAAGTAATAATATCCCCCCAATTAACCTTAAACCTGTGATTTGTAGTAGATAAGCTGTAAGTAAAGTAAGTATAATTCGTAAAATTACAGCACCACCAATACCCCAGAAAATAACTTTTTTTCTTTGTTCGACAGGAAATTTAGATGCAACCATTCCAATTATTATTGCATTGTCACCAGCTAAGACTAAATCAATAAGAATAATTTGAGTAACTATAGCTATTTGTTCAGGTGTAAAAAATTCTGCGAACATTAATGTTCTAGTATCATGTCAGCACCTTTCTCTGCAATCATTATTGTGGGTGCATTAGTATTTCCAGAGGTTATATTAGGCATTATAGATGCATCGATTACTCTAAGATTATCTATACCTCTAACTTTTAGTTTTTCATCAACAACTGACATTTCATCTTGACCCATTTTACACGTTCCAACTGGGTGAAAAATTGTCTGAGTAAAGTTTGAACCTTCTTTTACTAATTCCTCGTCATCTGTTATATGAACACCTGGTCTATATTCTTCTGGTTCATATTTTTTAAAAGTCTCTGTTTCTAGCATAATTTTACGAATTATTTTTAAACCAATTGCTGCAACTTTTCTGTCTTCGTCAGTTGATAAATAATTCATTTTAATTTTTGGATAAACTCGACTGTCAGCGCTAACTATATTTATTTCGCCTCTGCTTGTAGGTCTAATATTTGCAACAGTAGGAGTTATACCTTCAAAATCATGCATAGGGGTTACTCCTAATATATCTGTACTTACTGGTGAAACGTGAAACTGTAAATTTGGAGTAGCTCTAGATGGATCGCTTTTAACAAAACCACAAACCTGACTTGCGCCCATTGTTACAGGCCCACTTTGGTTTAAAATATACTCCAGTCCCATCAAAAACCTTCCAAATAAACTTTCGACCTTCCTGTTCAAAGATTTTAAATTTTTTACTTTGTATACTGGCCTAAACATTAAATGATCCTGCAAATTCAAACCTACACCATTAGACTCATGCACTATATCAATACCAAGTTTTTTTAGTTTTTCCTTATTTCCTATGCCAGATACTTGAAGAATGTGGGGCGAACCAATAGCACCTGCAGATAAAATTATTTCTTTATTAGCTTTAACCTCAACAATCTTATCACCATTATAATAATTTGCGCCAATAGCTTTCTTACCTTCAAAATTTATTTTTTGTACGTGAGCTTTAACAACAATTTTTAGATTTGATCTCTTTTTTACTGGATTTAAATATCCTTTTGCAGCACTACATCTTAACTTTAAACCAGGTTTATTAAAACTCGTTGTAAATTGAAAAAAACCTACACCAGTATTATCACCAGTGTTAAAATCATTTGTTTTTGGTATTCCGTA
>CACITU010000018.1 GCA_902589725.1 uncultured Pelagibacteraceae bacterium | reverse complement strand
ATTATTGAACTACTACCTCATAGAGAGCCAATGCTATTAATAGATGAGCTTTATGATATTAAAAAACTTCATTCTGCTTCTGCTTTGGTCAATGTGAGAAAGGATAGTTTTTTTGTTCAAGGTCATTTCCCTGATCAGCCAGTTATGCCAGGTGTATTGATTGTTGAGTCATTTGGACAAGCGGCAGCCGCGTTAACCGCTCACGGTTTAGATAGATCAACTTATGAAAATAAACTAGTTTTTTTAATGGGTGTAGAAAAAGCAAGATTTAGAAACCCAGTTATACCAGATTGCAAACTTATTTTAAAAATAGAGGCAATTAGATCTCATGGACGTGTATGGAAATATAAAGGTGAAGCTTTTGTCGATGATACCAAAATGGCTGATGCAATTTGGTCTGCAACTATTGTAGATAAGAAATAAATAGCAATAATTATTGATAACTTATTTTAAATTGCTTTGGTAAAAGCAATTATGTCAAATCCCTTTTTTAAAAATCAAGGTCCATTAAAAATATCGAAAATTGTTGAAACACTAAATCTTAAAATTAATTCATATAAAGATAAAAAAATCTACGATATTAAAGATCTTGTTTCATCCACTAATAATGACATAACTTTTCTTCATTCAAAAAAATATAATAATGCTGCAAAAAAAACTAAAGCATCTGTTTGTATTACTACAGAAGTTTTAAAAACTGCATTGCCAGAAAAATGTTTAGCTTTAATTGTAGAAAATGTTTTGGTTTCAACTTCAAAAATTACATCTATTTTTTATCCAGATTCTATCAATGATAATTATGATGAAACCGCTAAAGATATTAAAGATACTGATTTTAAAAACAAAGTAAGTTTTGGTAAAAATGTTTTAATTGGAAATAATGTTTCTATTGGAAATAATTGTAAAATTGGACATAATACTCTTATTGAAAGAAATGTTGTTCTTGGAGACAACTGTTCTATTGGATCAAACAATATTATAAGAAATACTCTAGTAAAAAATAATGTAAGAATATTGGACAATTGTGTAATTGGAAAACATGGATTTGGATTTTTCCCAACTAAAAAAACAAATTTAAGATACCCTCACATAGGAATAGTTTTAATAGAGGATAATTGTGAAATTGGATGTGGAGCGACCATCGATAGAGGGTCCATGTCTAATACTATCATAGGTAAAAATACCTACTTAGATAATCAAATACATATTGCACATAATGTTAAAATTGGAGAAAACACAATTATAGCTGGCCAGGTAGGTGTGGCTGGAAGTTCTATTATTGGAGATAATGTTAAAATTGGAGGACAAGCAGGAATATCAGGTCATCTTAAAATTGGAAATAACGTTGAGATAGCAGGTGGTTCAGGAGTCATTAAGGATATTCCTGATAATACAAAAGTGATGGGTTACCCTGCAAAAAACATAAGAGATTTTTTGAGGGATAATAGATGATACATAAAACAGCAATAATTGATTCAAATGCTAAGATTTCTAAAAATGTAATAATTGGTCCTTACTCAGTTATTGGTTCAAATGTTGAAATTGGAGAAAATACAGAAATTCAATCACACGTAAATATTACAGGAAACACGATTATTGGAAAAAATAATAAGATTTTTCCATTTGCTTCAATAGGAAATATTCCACAAGATTTAAAATTTCAAGGCGAAGAAACTAAATTAGAAATTGGTAATAATAACAAAATTAGAGAATATGTGAGTATTAACCCAGGGACAAATGCAGGTGGCGGATTAACAAAAGTTGGAAATAATTGTTTGTTTATGGTTTCATCTCATATTGCTCATGATTGCTTTGTTGGAAATAATGTAGTTCTTGTAAATAATGTAGCTATTGGTGGTCATGCATATTTAGATGATAACGCTATTATTGGTGGTAATTCAGCTGTACAGCAATATACAAGAATAGGCAAATCAGCAATGATAGGCGGAATGTGTGGTGTTGTTAAAGATATAATCCCTTACGGTATTGCCCATGGAAATAGAAGCGTATTACAAGGATTAAATTTAATTGGCTTAAGAAGAAAAAATATTCCAAATAAAGAAATAATTACTTTAAGTGACGCCTATAAGGAAATTTTTAAAAATGAAAATTTAACTCAAAATTTAAGAAACTTATCAATGGAATTCAGAAAAAATGAGCTAGTTTCAGAAGTAATTGAATTTATAGAAAAAGATAAGAAAAGGCCGATATGTACACCATTTTCAAGATAAAATGATAGGTTTGTTTTTAGGTGATACTGATTTTTCAGAAATAGTTCTGAGTAAAATAAAAAAACAAAATATAGAATATTTTATTATTGATTTTTCAAAAAAGAATAAATTTAAAAAAGATAAGCATTCTTTTAAAATAAGTATTGGAAAATTTGGAGCAATAATTAATTTAATTAAACAAAAAAAATGCAAAAAAGTACTGTTTGCTGGAAAAATTTTAAAGCCAGATTTTTCCTCTTTAAGATTAGATTTAAAAGGAATTTTCTATATGCCCAGTGTAATAAGAGCAGCTAAAATTGGTGATGCTGCTATAATTAAATCAATAATAAAAATATTAAATAATGAAGGAATTAAAGTCATTAGTTCTATATTTTTCAATCCAGAACTGTCTTTAAAAAAAGGAAATTATAGTAAAATAAAACCAAATAAACAGGATATTATTTCAATAAAAAAAGGAAGAGCTTTTTTCAGTAAAACAAAAAGCTTAGATCATATCCAAGCCCTAGTTATTAAAGGAAATAAAATTTTAGCTAAAGAAGGTAGAGAAGGCACTAAAAAAATGTTAGCTAAATTAAAAAAAAAATCAGAAGGAATTTTAATCAAACTACCAAAAAGGAAACAAGATTTAAGAATGGATCTACCAACTATTGGATTACATACTCTTAAAGATATTAAAAAATATGGATTACGAGGAGTAGTTTTACAATCTAAAAAAAATATTTTTTTAGATAAAGCTAAATGTATTAAATTTGCTAATAAAAATAACATTTTTATACATATTATATGAAAAAAATTTTTATACTCACTGGTGAGCCTTCGGGAGATAAATTAGCTTCAACTGTGATTTCAAAGCTAAAATCTCAAAATCCTGATATTGAATATTTATCTGTTGGGGGAAATCATTTAAAAAAATTAGGAATTAATTCTGTTTTTAATTTAAATGAAATTACTTATTTAGGTTTTACGAGTATTTTATTCAATATATTTAAAATCAGAAATAAAATTAATCAAACAGTTAAAGAAATAATTAAATTTAATCCTGATATATTATTTTCTGTTGATAGCCCTGATTTTACACTGAGAGTTGCTGAGAGAGTAAAAAAAATAAATAATAATATTAAAACTATCCATTATGTAGCTCCTCAAGTTTGGATATGGAGAAAAAATAGAGTAAAAAAAATTAAAAAATTTATTGATCATGTTCTTCTATTATTTGAATTTGAAAAAAAATATTTTGACGAAGAAAATATAAATAATACCTTTGTTGGACATCCTTTAATTGAAAAAACAGACAGTATTACAAAATTAGGAAATCTTATGACTAAATATAAAAACGTTATATCAATTTTTCCTGGGAGTAGAAAATCTGAGATAGATGTTCTTTTACCAATACTTTTTAATTTTATAAAAAAAATGAATAACAATAATCATAATTATTATTATTTTATACATACTAATGAGGATAACATTGATTATATAAATAATAAAGTTGAGGAAATAAAAATAAAAAATATTGAAGTTATATTTGACGAAGATATTAAAGAACAAGTTTTATTAAACTCAGTTTTTGCTGTTTGTAAATCTGGAACAGTTTCTTTACAAGTTTCTAATTCAAAAATTCCTTCTATTATTATTTATAAATTAAGCTATATAAATTTTATGATTTTTAAAATGTTAGTAAATGTAAAATTTGCAAATATTATAAATATAATTAATAATCGTGAGGTAATTCCAGAATTGCTACAGGATGAATGTAATGCAGATGAAATCTATAGATCTGTAATTTATATGTTAAAACATCCAGATCTTATTGAAAAACAATTAAATGATTGTTCAAAAACGCTAGAGGGTATTAAATCTAAAACTTCTTCTTCAGAGGAGGCTAGCTTAGTTTTAAGAAATTATCTTATTTAATCTTTTTAAAGCTTCTTCTTTACCTAGGGCTATAACTATATCATATAAACCAGGACCAAATTTTGATCCAGTTAAAGCAATTCTCACAGGCTGACCTACTCCTTTAAAATTTGTATCATTTGTTTTTATCAAATTATTTACCACTGGTTCCAAATTCTCTTTATTAATTTTAGATATAGTAGACAATTTTTTACTAAATTCTAAAATAATTTTTTTAGCTTTATTATCAATTAATTTAAAATCATCTTCATTAAAATTCACTTCATTATTAATGATAAATTTAGCATTGTGATAAATATCTTCTAAAGTTTTTGCCTTATTTTTTAAAAAGGATAATGAGGACTTAACTTTTGTTTCTTTATCACTGTTAATTTTTTCTTTGTAGATTTTGCAATATTCAAAAAGATTTTGATAAAGATCATTCTCATCAATTGTTTTGATATAGTGTTCATTCATAGATAATATTCGGCTAATATCAAGTTTTGATGGAGATTTACCAATACCCTCTAAATTAAAGTGTTCAATACTCTCTTCTAGAGTAAATATCTCTTTATCTTGATATGACCATCCCAGTCTAAGTAGATAATTTCTTAAAGCATTTGGCATTATGCCTATTTTCGAATAATCATCTAAAGTTGAGGCGTTATCTCTTTTTGACAATTTTTTACCTTCAATAGTATGAATTAATGGAATATGTGCAAATTCTGGGACTTTCCAGTTCATTGCTTGATAAATTTGAATTTGTTTAAAAGTATTTATTTTATGGTCATCTCCCCTAATTATATGTGTCATACCCATTTGGTGATCATCAACAGTTGCTGAAAGGTTATATGTAGGTGTTCCATCGTTTCTTAAAATTATGAAGTCCTCTATTGTGCTATTTTCAATTTCAATATCTCCTTGAACTAAATCTTTAAGTACAGAACTTCCTTCTATGTTACTTTTAAATCTAATTACAGGTTTGACATTTTTTGGAGCATCTTTTTCATCAGTATCTCTCCACTTTCTATTATAAATATAAGGCATCTTTTTTTGCCTAGCTCTTTTTTTTTGTTCCTCTATTTCCTCAGAAGAACAATAACATTTATAAGCTTTTCCATTTTGTAATAATTCATTAGCAATTTTTATGTGATCTTCAATTTTTTGCGATTGTATATATTCCCCACCATCATGCTCGATTCCTATCCACTTTAAAGATTTAATAATTTGATCTTTGTATTCATTTTTTGATCTTTCCTTATCGGTATCTTCAATTCTTAGGTGAAATGTTCCTTTCTTATTTTTAGAGAATAACCAATTAAATAAGGCAGTTCTAACTCCTCCAATATGAAGTGCTCCAGTTGGAGATGGCGCAAATCGTGTTGCTACTTTTGACATCAATGTTGTTTAGACTATTTTTTTAAAAGTTTCTATATAAAGATACTAAAACTCCTTGAACTTTTACTCTGTCAGGTCCAAAAATCTTAGTTTCATAGTTCCTATTAGCACTTTCAAGGGCTACAACTTTGCCTTTTTTCCGAATTCTTTTTAACATTGCCTCATGCTCATCAATTAAAGCAACAACAATTTTACCATTATCTGCTGTATCGGTTCTTTTTATGATAACAGTATCACCTTCATGAATTCCCGCATCAATCATAGAGTCACCTTGAACTTTCAATCCAAAGTAATCTCCATTTTTTTCTAAATTATTTGGCAAAGGAATTCTAGAAACTTCATTTTGTATTGCTTCAACAGCAGTTCCTGCAGCAATTTTTCCTAGAACAGGCACTTCAATTTCATCAGAATTAGTTTGTTCTTCATCTAGTCCACCTTTAATTACACTTGGCGAAAAACTATTGTAAATATCATTTGCCGATGCTGTCTCGGGTAATTTAATAACCTCTAAAGCTCTTGCTTTGTGAGCTAATCTTTTTATAAAACCTCTTTCTTCTAAAGCACTGATTAATCTATGAATACCTGATTTAGATTTTAAATTAAGAGATTGTTTCATCTCTTCATAGGATGGAGATACACCTGAGCTTCTCAACTTTTTGTTGATAAATAAAAGCAAGTTTTTTTGTTTTTTTGTTAGCATAAGAACAAATATCGTACAAATAATGTTCTATAAAAGTTCTTTTAATTTAACAATACTTAAAAAAACAAGTAAAATAGGGCTTTATTCTATTATAAAATAGAAAAAATAGAATTTTTATCCAAATTTTTCAAAAGTGATTCACCAATTAAAAAAGTGTTTATTGATGTTTTTTTATTAAGTTCTAATAACTCTTCTTTATTTTTAATTCCACTTTCAGATATTAATGGACCTTTGTGATTTTTTACAACATCACAAATATCATAGGTTGTATTTATATCAGTTTTAAGTGTTTTTAGATTTCTATTGTTTATTCCAATTAATGCATCTTCAAAATTTAAAGCTTTTTTTGCTTCTTCCACTGTATGAACTTCTACTATAACAGACATTTTGTATTTCAAAGCCTCATGATATAATTCAAAAGCAAGATCATCTGAAACACCAGCCAAAATAATTAAAATAGCATCTGCACCATAACTTTTTGCTAAAGGTATTTGAAATTTATCGATAAAAAAATCTTTACACAATACAGGTAAATTAATCTTATCTTTTATTTTACTGATGTGAATTAAATTTCCTAAAAAATAATCTTCTTCAGTTAAAACTGAAAGACAAGTGACTTTATTATTTAAATAAATTTGAGCAATATCTACTGGATTATAATCATCAATTATTATACCAGCTGAAGGACTTGCCTTTTTAATTTCAGCAATAATTGAGGTTTTATTATTTTTTAAATTATTTTCTATTTTCTCTTTAAAATTAATATAGCTATTGTTTTTGTCAATTAAATCAATCAAAGTTTTAAGATCTAAGGATTTTTTTAATCTGTCAACTTTTTCAATTTTTTTTTGAATTATATTTTGAAGTATATTTTCAGCCATTTTGAATTTTTTCTAAATGTGCAAAAGTTTTTCCAGAAAGGATAAATTCTCTTGTATGATTATAAGCTTCAGAAAAGTCGGAAAATTTTTCTCCAACAATTAAACCTGCTGCAGCATTTAAACAAACTGCTTTTGAAAAATCATTATCTTCACCTTTAAATATTTTAATCATCTTGTCAGCATTAAATTTTGCATCATCACCCACTAAATTTTTAAAATTATCCGCTTTAACCTCTAAAGCATTTGGATCTATTTTTATTTCAGATATTTGACCATTTTTTAATTGAATAACATTAGTATTTGCATATGGAGATATTTCGTCTAACCCATCTTCACTATTTACTATCCAAGCAAATTTTAAATTTAAATTTTTAAGTCCTTTAGCAAAAATTTTTAATAATTTTTTATCAAAAACTCCTACAACTTGTCTCTCTACAAGAGCTGGATTACTTAATGGACCAATCATATTAAAAATGGTCCTTTTTCCAATTTTTTTTCTTACAGGTCCCACAAATCTCATTGCACTATGATAATTTGGTGCAAACATAAAACCAAAGTTATTAGTATTAATTTCTTTTTCAATATCCTCAGGTTCTAAATCAATTTTAATTTTAAGAGCTTCTAAAACATCACCGGACCCACATTTTGAGGAAACAGCTTTGTTACCATGTTTAGCAACTTTTGTACCCATACTAGCTAAAAGTAGGGCAGAAGCAGTGGAAATGTTAAGGGTATTCATGCCATCACCACCAGTTCCACAAGTATCAATACAATCACTTACATTTACTCTTTTTGACTTTTCTCTAAGAACAAAAACTCCACCTGCTATTTCATCTGAAACCTCACCCTTTTTAGAAAGTAAAGTTAAAAAGCTAAAAATTTCATCATCACTGGCTTTTCCTGTCATTAATATTTCAAAAGCAGTTTTACTTTCTTCAAAAGTTAAATCTTGCTTATTTTTAAGTTTTTCTAAAATTTGATCCATAAATTTAATTGTTAATAAAGTTTTTAAGTATTTTCATTCCAAATTTAGTTTTAATACTTTCAGGATGGAATTGTACACCATGAATATTAAATTTTTTATGCTGAACAGCCATTATAATCCCGTCTTCTGTCTCTGCTGTAATCTCTAGCTCTTTTGATACAGTTTTTTTATCAATTATCAAACTATGGTATCTGGTAGCTTCAAATGTTTTTGGGAGGTTTTTTAAAATACCGATTTTTTTAGATTTGATTTTACTTGTTTTGCCATGCATTAACTTTCTTGCTTGAACAATTTTTGATCCAAAAACTTGTCCAATTATCTGGTGACCTAAACATACTCCTAAAAAAGGTATTTCCTTGTGTAATGATTTCAATATTTTTATGCAATTGCCAGACTGATTTGGGTTGCCGGGTCCTGGTGAAATAACAACTTTATCATATTTCTTTTTAATAATTTCTTTAGAATTAATTTTATCATTTCTAACTACATCAACTTTAATATTGAATGAGGAGATATAGTGAAACAAATTAAAAGTAAAACTATCGTAATTATCTATTAATAATACTTTCATTATCTTAAAGCATTAATTAAAGCTTTCGCTTTATTAACTGTTTCCTCATATTCATTTTTAGGTTTACTATCTGCAACTATACCTGCACCAGCTTGCACATAAAATTTTTTATTTTTAGCAACAGCGGTTCTTAAGGCTATGCATGTATCAAATTCTCCATTTGCTGAAAAATATCCTATTCCACCTGCATATACTTTTCTTTTTGTTGTTTCTAATTCATCTATAATTTCCATAGCTCTAATTTTTGGAGCTCCAGATACAGTACCTGCTGGAAAACCAGCCAAGAGCGATTTAAATTTTGAAAATTTTTTATTATATTCTCCAACTACATTTGAAACTATATGCATAACATGAGAATATTTTTCAATAATGAAGCTTTCTGTAACTTTTACTGAATTTATTTTTGAAACTTTACCAGCATCATTTCTACCTAAATCAAGAAGCATCAAATGTTCTGAAAGCTCTTTTTTATCTTTAAGTAGGTCTCTTTCATAATAAAGATCTTCTTTTTTAGTTTTACCCCTTGGTCTTGTTCCTGCAATTGGTCTAACAGTAATTTTATTATCCCTTAGTCTCACAAGTATTTCAGGACTTGCACCGATTATTTGAAAATCCTCAAAATTGAAGAAAAACATAAAAGGCGAAGGGTTTGTTACTCTAAGTTTTTTATAAATATCTAATGGTTTCTTTGTTAATTTTGCCTCAAATCTTTGGCTTAAAACAACCTGAAAAATATCCCCTAATTTTATATATTTTTTTGCCTTTTTAACTATCGATAAAAATTTATTTTTTGAAGTGTTAGATTTCACTTTTATATTTTTTGATGTTTGAATTATTTTTTTATCAATATTTTTAATTGATGACTGAATAACTAATTTGAACAAATCAGATTTAACTTCTTCGTATTTATTTTGATAGCTTTTAATTTTTTCATCTTTAAAAATATTAGATATATAAAATATTTCTTTTTTTAAATTGTCATGAATGACTAATGTTCTTGGACGAAGAAGTCTCACATCAGGTAAATTGAGATCATTTTTACAATTATTTGGAATTTTTTCTATGTATCTGATTGAATCATAAGAAAAATACCCAGAGATTAATGAGCAAATGTTAGGTAAATTTTTAGGAGTTTCAAACTTGAAATCTTCTATTATTTTTTCAATTAATTTTTCTGGCTTATCATTTAATTTTCTTTTTTTATTTTTTTGAATTAGATATGAATTATTATTATTAAATTCCCAAATTTTATCTGGATTTTTACCAAATATTGTATATCTACCTTTGATTTTACCTTTTTCTACAGACTCAAATATAAAACTATTTTTTTCCTCTAGGAAATTATCTATTAAGTTTAATACTTCCTTATCATTTTTTACTTTCTTTTTAGTAAAGATGATTTGATTTTTTTTGCTTCTGTGTCGAAACTTAAAATCTTTGAAGCTTCGATTAATAATCATTTGAAATAATTTTTAACTCTATCGATAGTTTTTTGGTTTAACTGTATGTTATATTTGCTAGTTAGCAATTGATCATAAGCAGCTAAAATACTTTTTCTTGTATTGGTAAATTCACTATTTACAAAATTCTTATAATCTTCACCTTCTTTATTTAGTAGATTTTTATTAGAGCCTGTAATTTTTACTAAATAAATCTTGTTTTCACTATTGTTTACTAAAGTAAAAGAATTGACTGGTAATGAGTAAAGCATTTTTACAGAATTTATCTCAAAAACTTTGTCGTCATTAATAGACTTTATTGACATGTACTCTTTGTCAAAATTACTTAACTCATCAAATTTTGTGTTATTAAATTTATTATTTTGAATTTCTTCTAAAATTTTTCTGTTGTAATCAAATTTTCCTTTTTGATAAATTAATTCAGTTATTTCCCCTTTGATTATTTCATCATCTAAATCCGGAGATAGATCATATTTTTGATCTATATTATAAAGTAAAAAATTATCACCACTCTCAATTAAATCTAATTTCGTCTCTTTTTTTGAATAAATTAATTCTTCATTTATTTGTTCACTTGAGCTAGGTGCAAATTTAGAAATATCTATAATATTTACATCAATATTTTCCATAATATTTTCAAAACTCGAACCTTGTGAAATTTTGTTTTCAATTTCATCAATTTCATCAAAAAAGTCTTGATTAAATTCTTCAATACCAATCAAATTTTTAGGATTTAAAATAACGTATCTAAAATCAATGTATTCTCTTTTTAATTGGTCTTTATTTTCCTCTATAAATATTTTTATTTCATCATTAGTATATTCT
>CACITU010000017.1 GCA_902589725.1 uncultured Pelagibacteraceae bacterium | reverse complement strand
TAAAATTTTTCAATTTTTTATTAAAAAACATTTTTGGCATTGGATCAAAATTAACAACACCAATTTTTAAATTAAACTTTTTCTTATATGATTGTGCTAATTGAAATAATTTTTGATGTCCTAAATGTAAACCATCAAAATTACCAATTAAAATAATTGATCCTTTATGTATTTTTTTGATATTAAAATTTGTGTAATGTGTCACCATTTTAAATCTGACTGTATGTAGTTAACTATTACTTCATACTCTTTTGAAACACTTTGAATGCCATTGTTTTTAATTTCATTTCTATGTATTCCATTACTAATTAATAAAGAATCGTAATTTAAAAAATTCGCACCTCTGATGTCTGTGTTTAAATTGTCTCCAATTGCTAATATTTTTTTATTTTCATTATTTATTGATTGATTATAGACTTCAGGATGTGGTTTTCCAAAATACACTACTTCTCCACCCATTTTTTCAAAAACCATTGCAACAGAACCTGCACACAACTCCCTTACTTCACCACGATCA
The DNA here is from genome assembly GCA_902589725.1 of uncultured Pelagibacteraceae bacterium. GTDB lineage: Bacteria > Pseudomonadota > Alphaproteobacteria > Pelagibacterales > Pelagibacteraceae > Pelagibacter. Next base: position 11,171 of record CACITU010000017.1, on the reverse strand, counting down.
ACAATCAAATCAGGATTTGTACAAATCATTTTTTTTTTAATTTGTTTTTCAAGTAAAGTTTTATAGTAAATCAAGTCTTTCGAATGATCATCAAATAATCCCGTACATAATAAATATTCACTATCTATTATAGCTTCGCACTTATTCTTTCCAAACAAATTAAACAAATCAAAATCTCTAGGAGGTCCTATATGATAAAATTTTTTTGATATGTAAAATTTTTTTAAATAATTCAATGCTGCCTCACCTGAAGTAAATACATGATCTCTTAAGTCTTTGCTCATTCCCATTTTTTGTAAAAAATTTCTAACAGTTTTGTTTGGTCTGGGGGCATTAGTCAAAAGTACAAACATTTTCTTATTTCTAGAAAGTTCATTTAATACAGCCACTGCCTGTTCATGAAGATTAATCCCATTATGTATAACACCCCATAAATCTATATAAAAAAGATCATAGTTATCGGCTATTGATTTTAGGCCATTTAAATCTAAATTTTTGGTCATATTTTAAAGGTATAAACCATAAAATCTCGAATTTACTAGCAATATTAATAACCTAGGAGTTTCTAATCTTGAAATAGACGGCGAAATATCTATATGAAGCACATATTTATAAAGATTTATAAAGGAGAATTTATGAAGTTTAAACCGTTACATGACAGAGTTTTAATAGAAGTATTAGACAGTAGTGAAAAAACTGCAGGAGGAATTATCATACCCGATACAGCTCAAGAAAAACCTCAAGAAGGTAAAGTTGTTGCTATTGGGGGAGGTGCAAAAACTGAAGATGGAAAAAAAATTCCAATGGATGTTAAAGTTGGTGACAAAGTTTTATTTGGAAAATGGTCAGGAACAGAAGTTAAAATTGATGGAAAAGAATACAGCATAATGAAGGAGTCTGACATTATGGGTATTTCAAGCAAGTAAATTATTATAAAGGAGAAAAATAATGTCAAAAGTTGTTAAATTTGATGCTGAAGCAAGAGCAGCAATGATAAGAGGTGTAAACATCTTAGCTGATACGGTTAAAGTTACTTTAGGACCCAAAGGAAGAAATGTTGTGATGGATAAATCTTACGGTGCACCAAGAATTACTAAAGATGGTGTGTCTGTTGCTAAGGAAATAGATCTTGAAGATAAATTTGAAAATATGGGTGCACAGATGGTTAAAGAAGTTGCTAGCAAAACGAATGATGAAGCTGGTGATGGAACAACTACTGCAACAATTCTTGCACAAGCTATTGTCAAAGAAGGTGTAAAATATGTTACAGCTGGCATGAATCCTATGGATGTAAAAAGAGGAATAGATGCTGCTGTAGAAACCGTAAAAGAAAGCTTAGTTGCATCTGCCAAAAAGGTAAAAGACAGTGATGAAATTGCTCAAGTCGGTACAATTTCAGCAAATGGTGATAAAGAAATTGGAACTATGATTGCTAAAGCAATGCAAAAAGTAGGTAATGAGGGGGTTATTACTGTTGAGGAAAATAAAGGTATTGAAACTGAATTAGACGTAGTTGAAGGTATGCAATTTGATAGAGGATATCTGTCTCCATACTTTATCACTAATAGTGATAAAATGACTACAGAGCTAGAAAATCCTTTCATTCTATTACATGAAAAAAAATTAACAAATTTACAGCCTATGGTTCCTCTTTTAGAAGCAGTTGTTCAAGCTGGAAGACCATTAATGATTATTTCTGAAGATGTAGAAGGCGAAGCTTTAGCTACTTTAGTAGTTAATAAGCTAAGAGGTGGTTTAAAAGTTGTGGCTGTTAAAGCTCCAGGATTTGGTGATAGAAGAAAAGCTATGCTTGAAGACATTGCTATTTTAACAGGAGGTCAGGTTATATCTGAAGATTTAGGTATTAAACTTGAAAATGTTAAACTTGATGATCTTGGATCTTGTAAAAAAATAAAAGTTGATAAAGACAATAGCACTATTGTAAATGGCAGTGGTAAAAAGTCTGACATCGAAGCTAGATGTGCATCCATCAAACAACAAGTTGATGAAACTACTTCTGATTATGATAGAGAAAAACTTCAAGAGAGACTTGCTAAATTAGCTGGTGGAGTTGCGGTTATCAAAGTTGGTGGTGCAACTGAAGTTGAAGTTAAAGAAAGAAAAGACAGAGTTGAAGATGCTTTGAATGCAACTAGAGCAGCTGTTGAAGAGGGTATTGTTACTGGTGGTGGTTGTGCGCTTCTTTACGCTGCTCAAGAACTTGATAAAGTTAAAGCTAAAGGAGATGATCAGAAAGCTGGAGTAGATTTAGTAAGAAAAGCTTTAGAGTCTCCAATTAGACAAATTACTAAAAATGCTGGAGTAGATGGTTCAGTAGTGGTTGGTAAATTGTTAGAGCAAAAGAAAAAAACTCATGGGTACGATGCTCAAAGCGAAGAATATTGTGATATGTTTGCTAAAGGTATCATAGATCCCGTTAAGGTTGTGAGAACTGCTTTACAAGATGCTGCTTCAATTGCTGGGTTATTAGTAACTACAGAAGCAATGATCGCTGACAAGCCAGAGGAAAAAGATGCTGCTGGCGGAATGCCTGGTGGTATGCCTGGTGGTATGGGCGGCATGGGAGGAATGGGTGGAATGGGTATGTAATCACTCATTTTCTAAAATTAATTCTAAAAAGGCCATCTCAAGATGGCCTTTTTTTTATGTGAAGTTGAATTATGTCAAAAAGATATAGTGGTAAATCATTTAAAGATTCTAGTGTTAAAAAAAAACCAAAATTGAGCTTTAAAGAAAAAAGAAAACTTAAAAAAAATAAGCAAAAAAAGACGAATTAATCCTAAATTTTGAAATTATTCAAGCCAGATATGAGTTTTTTTGAGTTTTAATATCCTTTTAAATATGTATAAGAGCCAGAATTTATGAGCAATAATATCAGAAACATCACTATCATAGCCCATGTTGATCATGGCAAAACTACTCTAATTGATAATTTAATGAAACAAAGTGGTTCATTTAGAGATAATGAAGTTGTTGATGAAAGATTAATGGACTCAGGTGAACTTGAAAAAGAAAGAGGAATTACAATTTTAGCCAAACCTGCTTCAATTAATTGGAACAATTCAAGAATAAATATAATCGATACTCCAGGCCACAGAGATTTTGCTGCTGAAGTTGAAAGAGTTTTAAGTATGGCAGATGGAGCCTTGTTATTAATTGACTCTGCAGAAGGTGTTATGCCTCAAACAAAATTTGTATTATCAAAAGCTCTTAAACAAGGATTAAAACCAATTGTTGTTATTAATAAATTAGATAAAGCCGATCAAAGAGCTAATGAAGTTTTAGATGAAACATTTGATTTATTTGTTAGCTTAGATGCAAATGAGGAACAATTAGATTTTCCAGTTCTATATGCAAGTGGAAGATCAGGTTGGGCAGATCATGAAGTTGATGGTCCTAGAGAAAATTTAAATCCTTTATTAAACTTGATTGTTGATCATGTAAAACCTGCTGAACTTGATAAAACTAAACCTTTTGCAATGTTGTCAACGCTACTTTATGCAGATAGTTTTTTAGGAAGAAGTTTAGTTGGAAGGATTACACAAGGTACTGCAAAAGCTAATCAGTCTATAAAAGCAATCAATTTAAATGGTGAAAAAATTGATGAAGGAAAATTAACAAAAATTTTTAGATATGAAGGAACTAAAAAAGTTCCAATAGATGTTGGTGAAGCTGGAGATATTGTAGTTGTAGCCGGGTTAGAAAAAGCAAATGTTGCTGATACAATATGTGACCTAGAAGTAAATGAGCCAATCCCTGCGACACCAATAGATCCTCCAACAATGTCAATTACAATTACTGTAAATACTTCGCCTTTGGCTGGAACTGAAGGCAAAAAATTAACTAGCACTCAAATAAGAGATAGATTAGTTCAAGAAGCACAAAATAATGTTGGAATTACATTTTCAGAAAACGAGGGAAAAGACTCTTTTGTTGTTAGTGGTAGAGGTGAGCTAATGTTAGAAATTCTTTTAACTCAAATGAGAAGAGAAGGTTTTGAAATGACAGTAAGTCCACCAAAAGTTTTATATAAAACTGATGAGAGTGGAAATAAACTTGAGCCAATTGAAGAAATTACTATGGACCTTGATGAAGAATATTCCTCAAAAGTAATTGATTCAATGAACAGAAGAAAAGGTAAACTAATAGAACTAAAAGATACTGGAACAAATAAAAAAAGATTAATTTTTCATGCACCTACTAGAGGGTTAATGGGTTACACAAGTAGATTTCTTACGCTTACAAAAGGCAATGGAGTGATAAATAGAATATTCCATAGCTATGGTCCTTTTGAAGGAGAAATGGAGGGTAGAAGAAATGGAGCATTAATCTCTATGGAACAAGGAAAAGCAGTTGCATTCGCGATATTTAACCTACAAGCAAGAGGAGAAATGTTTGTAACTCACAATGATGCTGTTTATCCTGGAATGATAGTTGGTCTTTCACCTAAACCAGGCGACATGATAATCAATGTCATGAAAGGTAAAAAATTAACAAATATGAGAACTCAAGGTACTGACGAAAATGTTGTCCTTACACCCGTCAGAACAATGTCTATTGCTGAACAATTAAGTATGCTTAATACTGATGAAGCTTTAGAGATAACTCCAGACTCTTGTAGATTGAGAAAAGCAATTCTTGATCCACACAAAAGAAAGAAAAGCGAAAAAGCTACAGCTGCAGCCTAATCAAAAGTTTTATCAACTAAATAAAGACCTAAAGCAACACATGGGCCTATACCAAATGCGAATAATAATGTTCCAATACCTACTGTTCCCCCTAAATACCATCCAATACTAACAACTGAAATTTCTAATGTTGCTCTTACAACAGCTATAGGAAAATTAGTTAATTTTTGTAATCCTATCATTAGTCCATCTCTAGGACCAGCTCCTAAATTTGATACTAGGTAAATACCCCCACCTATTCCAACCATCACCACAGAAATTACAGCTAATAATAATTGATGAATATAATTTGATGGTGTTGGAACATATTTGATACAAAGGTCAATCATAATTGCAATTATTAAAGCATTAAATATTGTTCCCATCCCTGGTTTTTGTCCAAGAGGTATCCATAAAATTAAAACAGCAATACTTATTAATAACGTGATAGTTCCAATACTTAAATTAATATTTAGAGAAATACCTTGAGCTAGTACACTCCAAGGAGAAGCGCCTGTAAATGAAACAATTAATAATCCTTCACCTAATCCAAATATTGATAATCCAAAACATAAGAAAAAAAATGTAGAAAACTTTGGTTTAAAATTAAAAGGTTTTTCTGAGCTCCATTTTACTTTTGGAATTTTTTTAATTTTTAAAAACATAATCTAATAAGCTATATCTATTAATGAAAAATTCTAATATTGTAACTAGCAAATGAAAAAGTTTTTAATTATTTTACTTGTTGTATTTTTCTCATCAATTTCTTTAGCTCATATAGGTCATTATAACAAATTTGATAAAATAGAAATGGAGATATTAAGAAATGATGAAGTAATTGGATATAACAATTATTATTTTAAAAGAGATGGTGAAAAAACAATAGTAAAAAATCAATATAAATTTGAGATAAAATTACTATCTGCAACAATATTTAAAGTAGAGGGATATGGGGAAGAAATTTATTTAAAAGATAATTTGATATCTTTTCAATCAAAAACTCTTCAAAATAAAAAAGAAAAATTTGTAAACTTAAAACTAGATAAAAATAATAAAAAGTTTGAAATTAAAGGATCTTCATATTCAGGTGAAGCTTCTGTTAAAAATATTATTGGTAATTGGTGGGGTCATAAAATTTTACAAGCAGAAAGTCAAATAAGTCCTATTTCAGGAAGTATAAAAGAACAAATAGTTACTTTTATTGGCAAAGAAAATATTTCAATTAATGGCAAACAATACGAAACAGATCATTTTAAACTTACGTCAAAAGATATGTCTCTTCCTGAGGATAAAAAATTAAATTTTGACATTTGGCTTGATAAAAAAACTTCAGTGATTGTTAAAATTACATATGAGAGAATGGGAAATTGGGAATATCGTCTAAAAATTCTTGAATAAAATTATTTATTTATTTTTTTAAAAAGATCGTTTGCACTTATCCATCCAGCCTCTACTCTAGGACCTACAAACCAATCTGCACACACTCCTAAATTTAATTTATCATTCCAATAACTTTTAACTTTTAAGGGTCTAGAATTTGAAGAATATTTCCAACCATGATTTAATGAGGTTATAATTTTTGTTTTTTTAATTCCAGTAAGTTTAAAAAATTGATTAATTAAAATCTTTGAGTTTTTTTCTTTATTTTCTCTATTTTTGTCTATTTTTTTATTTGCCCATGAGTTTGTGCTTTGTAAAGTCCATAAATCATTATTACTTTTAAATCTTTTTTTACTATTTTCTCTAGCAGCCCACCCTAAAATTTTGTCATCAAATAAATAACTCGAAATATTTTTATTTGTTTTTTTAATTTCGATCATGACTGTAATATTTGCATCCATTTTGATTTTTTGCTTGATGAATGGATCCTTAATAAATTTTTTTGATAATTTTTTTAATTGCGGGAATGGGCAAGTTAACACTAATCTATCATAATATTTTGTTTTATTGTTCTTAAAGACTAGTCTCCATTTATTGTTTATATATTTAATCTTCTCCAACTCACTTTGAAAATTACATTTTATATTCTTTATTAAGTGTTTACTAATATCATTGTTACCTTTGTAACCAATTATTTTAACATGATTTTTATTTTCTTTTTTTAATTTATTTAAAAAAATATGTTTGCCACACCATTTTTTTAGAATTTTTTTTTTACACAAATTTGTAATAAATTTTTTAAATTGAATTGATTTTGGAGAAATGTATTGTGACCCGTGGTCAAATCCTTTAGACTTATTTAATCTTTTAAAAGAAGATCTACCACCTGGACCTCGAGCTTTGTCATAAATATGTACAGAATTTTTTTTACTTAATAAATTAGCTATTGTTGCTCCTGAAATTCCAGAGCCAATTACACAATAACTGCTCATTTTCCTGCAACAGTCATACCTTCTATCATCATAGTTGGTGAATTGACTGAATATTCGAATTCTAAATCATTAGCTAAAATTATATTTTTGAACATATCCTTAAAATTACCAGCAATTGTTATTTCATTAACAGGATATTTAAATTCTCCATCTTCAACTAAAAAACCAGTAGCACCAACAGAATAATCCCCTGTTACAAGGTTAGATCCGTGACCAATAGTTTCAGTAATATAAAGATTTCTTGAATTTTTTTTCATAAGATCTTTGTAGCTTATATTTCCTTTTTCAAAATACAAATTAGTGGTTCCGCCACTTCTTCCATTTGATTTTAAATTTAATTTTTTTCCATTGTAAGTGTCCACAAGATAATTTTTAAGTATTCCATTCTCTATAAGTTGTAATGTATTGGAATTTACACCTTCTGAATCAAAATTTTGTGAACCCATTCCTTTATTTATATCGGGTTTATCAATTACATTTATTGAATTAGCAAATACTTGTTGATCAATTTTATCCTTTAAAAATGAGGTGCCTCTTGCAATTGCAGAGGCAGATATCGCACTTGCAAAAGCACTTAACATTCCCTTTGAAATTCTTTTATCAAAAATTAAGCTGATCTTCTCACTTCCTATTTTTTTAGGGCTCAATTTTCTAATAGTTTGCTTTGCAGCTTTATTTCCAAGATCTGTTGCTTTTTTAATATCAGACAAATGTCTTTTGCTAGAAAATTCGTAGTCTCTTTCCATGCTATTTTCATCTTTTGCAACTGTTACACAAGAAGCAGTAAAAGAAGAGGTTTTATAACCGTCACAAAAACCATCACTATTAGCTAATATAAAATTTGATTTATTTTCAGTGAAACTAGATTCTGTATTTATGATTTGATTTTCCGACGATGCAGATTCCTCTAAATCTTTTAAATATTTTATTTTTTTATCGTTTTCGAATCTTGTTTCATCATACAAATTAAGACTACTAATTTGTTTGGCTAATAAATTTTTATCCGGCAAAGAATTAAATTCATCCTCTGGTGTAATTTTTGTAGTTTCAAAGCACTTTTCAATTAAAGTTTTAATATTTTCATCTAGTAAATTTGATGATGAAATTGATGATCTTCTTTTACCTAAATAAGTTTCTATACTTAATGCCAATCCATCTGATCTATCTGACGCTTCTAGGGATTTATTTCTAAAATTAACTGTTTCTGAAATTGAGTGACCAACTGTAACACTTGCATCAGTCGCTCCCATTTTTTTTGCCAAATCTAAACAATATGAAGCTTTAGATTTTAAAAATTCCTGATCTTTAACCATAATACTTTAAAGTTTTGTTCCACCAACTGTCATTTTATCGATTAAAATTGAAGGTTGAGCGACTCCCACAGGAACTCCTTGTCCTGCTTTTCCACAAGTTCCTATTCCTGGATCTAACATCATATCATTTCCTACCATCGATACTTCCTTAAGTATTGATGGTCCATCACCAATTAGTGTTGCGCCTTTAATTGGAGATCCAATTTTACCATTATTTATTTCGTAAGCCTCAGTACAATTAAATACAAATTTTCCAGATGTAATATCTACCTGGCCACCTCCAAAACTTACTGCAAAAATTCCTTTATCAACAGATTTGATCATTTCATCTTGAGTTTGATTGCCACTTAACATCATAGTATTTCTCATTCTTGGCAAAACAATATGTCTATAATTTTCTCTTCTTCCAGATCCAGTAGATCTTGTATTCATTAATCTTGCATTGTGCCTGTCTTGCATAAAATTTTTAAGAATACCATTTTCAATCAAAACTGTTCGCTCGGTTGGTGTGCCTTCATCATCAATTGTTAAACTGCCTCTTCTATTATCTATCGTACCATCATCAACAATTGTTACTCCATCACTTGCAACTTTTTCACCCATAAGATTATGAAATGCTGATGTTTTTTTTCTATTAAAATCCCCTTCTAGACCATGACCAATTGCTTCATGAATTAAGATGGCAGGCCAACCAGGTCCCAGGACTACTTTCATCTCACCAGCAGGTGCAGGTTTACTCTCTAAATTTACTGATGCTATTCTAAAAGCCTCTTCACAAACATTTTTCCAATTGTCATTTTTTAAATAATCATCATAAGATTGCCTACCACCAATTCCATATACACCTGTTTCTTTTCTTCCATTTTTTTCTAACATCACTGAGACGTTAAATCTAATTAACGGACGTACATCAGTAAGAGACTCTCCACCTGATCGAATAATTTCTATTGATTTTTGCTCACCAGCAAAACTAGCTGTTACTTGTTTTACTGATCCATCTTTTTTTCTTAAAAATTCATTTACTTTATTTAATACTTCTAATTTTGAATCTAAAGTTTTTTGTTCAATTGGATTTATATCTTTATAAAATTTTTTATTAGATTTTGGAATTTCATGATTATATGTGCCTTTAATAGATTTCAGAGTTGATTTAAGATTTTCTGAAGAGTTTTTTAGTGAGTCTTTTGATATTTCGTTTGAATACGAATAAGCAACAACCTCGTTTGAAATAGCTCTAAAACCGAATCCTAAATCAGAACTATAGTTCGAACTTTTTATTTTGTTGTCATCTAACAAAATTGATTCTGATTTAGACTCCTCTAAATAAAGCTCACCATCATCACAACTATTTAATGTTTCAGATACTAATTTATCTGCATCCTGTCTTGTTAAATCAGACTTATTAAAGAAATTACTCATTCATCTTAAATAGTGGTTTGTTGATATTTTTCAACTGATCATTTTACGCATGTACAATTTCTTACTAAAAGTTAATTATTATCAAATGAAGGTATTTTTTAATAACTCTTGTAAAATCTGTAGATCAGAAATTAACTTATATAAAAAAGAAAATGTTAAAGATATTGACTGGATAGATATAACTAATAATTCAGATGCTGAAAAAGAAACATCAAGGAATGATAAAGAATTGTTAAGAAGATTACATGTTAAGGAGAATGGTAAAATTATTCAGGGTGCAGAAGCATTTCTTTATGTTTGGAAAAAAATTCCAAAATATAAATTTTTATATAAATTTTTTAAACTACCAATAATTTTCACTATCTTTAAATATGGTTATGAAATGATTGCCTTTTTTTTATATTTAAAAAATAAAAAGCAGCTCAAAAACTAAGTTAGGAAAAATATTAAAAATTCACTCAGTAAAGACATGGATAATAAAAACATTATTAATAAAATTGAGTACATTAGAGTTATAACTCTATTTCTTTTTCTCCTCAGTCTAACAAAAGTTTTGTCATCTAGATCTGAGATATCTCTTTCACCTATAACTGGATAATCATAACTCCATCGCCAGGTAGACTGACCCAATCTAGAGTCAAGGCTGTTAAAATACCTTATCCATGCAAGAACATATCTAAATATTAAATACAAAATGATCATTAATGCAGATGAAAATAACATCCTAAATGATACTTAATTATTTAAGATAATTTAATTGATATTTTTGGCTCTTTTTCTCGCGATTAACTGCGTAAGTGCATCAACCATAGTATCTGAAGCCTTAAATATTTCATTATTTTTAAACTCATGAGAAATATTTTTTTCTGGATTAGTTTTATCTTCAATAATAATTCCCTCGTCTGGTGAATTGTTTTTTATATAAATTAATAGAAGCCACTCGTCATCTGAGGCTTCATCCCATTTAACAAATATTTCTCCTGTTTCAAATCTTCTGTCTATACATCTAAAGATAGACATATGTCTGGTTATGTGTCTTTTGTTTAGTTGAAACACTAAACTGCTAGCACTTCTATAAAAACTTTCGAGAGCAAACTCAATTTTCTGCCTAGCTAAAGTATATTCTTTTTCCTTTTGTAAAAGTGTTTCTCTGTCTTCATCTCCTTGAATTTTAACTCCTAAAGCCTCTACTCTTTCCTTAATTTTTTGATCTCTAATAATTCGATATTTTTCTTTTAAGTTTTCTATTCTTTTTTGTAAGCCAGCATAATCCTCTCTCTTTTCTCTTAAAGAAATTTTTTCTAATTTCTCTAATTCTTTAACCTCTCTAACTCTAAATTTTTCAATTTGCTTATCTAATTTTAATTGTTGTAAAAATT
>CACITU010000016.1 GCA_902589725.1 uncultured Pelagibacteraceae bacterium | reverse complement strand
TGAATTAAGAAGTCGTGGTATACACAAGAAATATATTTTTTTAGCTAAATAAAATGAAAAAAAAAATTTTTAATCTAAACGAACTAAAAAATTACTGTCAAAAACAAAAAAAACTCAAAAAGAAGATAGTTCTCGCTCATGGTACTTTTGATTTATTACACATTGGTCATATAAAACATTTGAAATATGCAAAAAATTCTGGAGATATATTAATTGTTACTATCACTGCAGATAAGTATGTTAAAAAAGGACCAAATCGTCCGTATTTTAATCAAGTAAACAGAGCGGAAATGTTGTCAACTTTAGATTTTATAGACAAAGTAAGCATTGTTAATTCATTCAGTGCTATTCCTGCGATCGAAAATATTAAGCCAAATTATTATATAAAAGGTATTGAGTATAAAAATGAAAATAATGATTTAACAAAAAAAATTAATCAAGAGAAAAGTGTTCTCAATAAACATGGTGGAAAAATCATTTATTCAAATGAGGAAACCTTTTCCTCATCAAATCTTTTAAATAATTTTTTTTCAGAGAGATCTCTAGCATTAAAAAATAAAATTAAAAAAATAAATAAAAAAAATTTTCTAAAAAAAATGCTTAATAAAGAAAAGGAAATTGAAAATATTAAAATATGTCTTATTGGTGACAGTATTTTTGATGTATACAGATATGTATCTCCAATGGGTAAATCACCGAAAGAAAATATGATTTCTAACCTTTTTGAAAAGGAAGATATTTTTTGTGGAGGAATTTTGGCAGCTGCAAACAATTTATCCTCATTCTGTAACAAAATAGATGTAGTGTCGTATGCATATTCTTCTAATAAACAAAAAAAACTTATTAAAAAATCTCTTAATAAAAAAATAAATCTTCATAACTTTAAGAAAGCTAGTTCTCCAGTAACAACTAAAATTAGATATGTGGAAAAAGGATTTAATAGAAAACTTTTTAGTGTCTATAAAATGGAAGATAACCCAATAAATAAAATATACGAAAAAAAAGTCATAAATTTTTTAAATAAAAATTTAAATAAATATGATCTTGTTATAGTCACAGATTTTGGCCACGGTTTTATTTCAGAAAAAATGATTGATATCATTAGAAAAAAATCAAAATTTTTATGCGTTAATGCTCAAAGCAATAGTGCAAACTATGGTTTCAATGTAATATCGAAATATAAAAAGACTAATTATGGTTGCATCGATCTACCTGAGGCAAAACTTGCAATTAAAAATAAATTTAAAAGTCCTGTAGATATTGCTTTAACCGAAATTCCTAAAGTTGTTAAATGTGATACTTTTGCCTTAACCCTTGGGAAAAATGGTTCATTAATAAGAAATAATAATAAGGTGTTTTCACTTGAAGCCTTAAATAACAATATTATAGACACAATGGGAGCTGGAGATGCTTTTTTTGTAATTACCTCTCTTTATGTTTATAAAAAATTTTCTATTGATGAAGTGGCTTTAATTGGAAATTGTGCGGGTAGTCTAAAAGTTAATATATTAGGACATGAAAAACGTATCGAAAAAGAAGATTTATTAACAATGATTAAAACAATATTAATGTAAAAAAATGAAAAATATTTTAGTTTTAGGTGGTGGAGGTTATGTAGGGTGTAATTTAGTAAGAAAACTTATAGATCAAGGTTATAACGTAATTGTTTATGATCTTTTTCTTTACAAAAACGATGTATTTTCTGATTTAAAAAATAATAACAAATTAAAAATTATCAAAGGAGATATTAGAGATCTAAACAAACTTGAGAGCATTTTAGAAAATATAAATATTTTAATACATTTAGCATGTATATCTAATGACCCTTCTTATGAATTGAATCCTAAATTAGGTGAGGACATAAATTTCAAATCTTTCCCAAAATTAATTAACATTTCTAAAAGACATAATATAGATCAATTTATATATGCATCTTCATCCAGTGTTTATGGGATTAAAGAAGAGGCTTCTGTAACTGAAGACTTAAAAGCAGAACCTATTACAGATTATTCAAAATTTAAACTTGAATGTGAAAATATATTATTAAACCACGAAGGAAAATTTCTTAAAACAATAATTAGACCTGCAACAGTGTGTGGTTATTCGGAAAGACAAAGGTTAGATGTAATAGTGAATATCCTAACAAATCATGCTTTTTTTAACAAAAAAATTATAATTCATGGTGGTGAACAATTAAGACCAAATATACATATTGATGATATGTCAGACTCTTACATACATGTAATTAATAATTCAAAAATATCTGATAAAGAAATTTTTAATGTTGGAGATGAAAATCATTCTGTAAATAAATTAGCAAATATGGTAAATGAAGCTTGCCCAGATGCTATACTCAAAAAAGAAGAGGTACTAGATCAAAGGTCATATAAAATATCTTCTGAAAAAATTTACAATAAATTAGGTTTTAAAACCAAAAAAACTATTAAAAATGCGATTGATGATTTGGTTGAAGCATTTACTAAAAAAAAATTAGTCAATACTTTTGGTAACGATGAATTTTATAATATTAAAATAATAAAAAAGAGGCTTAATTCACTATTAAATGATTAGTAAAAAAAATACAAAAAAAATTTACTTTGATTTATTAAAGATAAGGACAATAGAGGAAATTATTTCTGAAAGATATAAAGAACAAGAAATGAGGTGCCCTATTCATCTATCAATTGGTCAAGAAGCCATTGCAGTTGGTATTTGCCATAATCTAAATAATTATGATCAAATTGTAAGTAATCATCGTTGCCACGCTCATTATCTAGCAAAAGGTGGGGATGAAAAAAAAATGATAAATGAATTTTACGGTAATTCTGATGGTTGTAGTGGAGGCAGAGGGGGGTCAATGCATCTTTTCGATCAAAAAAAAGGAATTCTTTCAAGTGTTCCTATTGTATCAAGTTCGATACCAGTTGGTGTAGGTGCTGGTTTTTCATTTAAATACAATAAGAAAAAAAACATTGCAGTTATTTTTATTGGTGATGCCGCAATAGAAGAAGGGGTTTTTTATGAAAGTCTAAACTACGCAAAGATATTTTCATTACCAGTTTTGTTTGTATGTGAGAATAATCTTTTTTCTTGTTTTACAAATATAAATGAAAGGCAACCAAAAAATTTAATTAAAAAAATTTCAAAATCATTTGGTATGAAAACTCATTTTTTAAACGGAAATAATGCTATTCAAATTGCAAATAAATCAAAAAAAATAATCGAAGAAATTAGACTAAAAAATGAACCTCAGTTTATTTTACTTGATACTTATAGAGTTCTCGAACACTGTGGACCATATGAAGATGACCATTTAAATTATAGAAATAAGAAAGAAATCAAGTATTGGAAAGAAAATTGTCCTCTTAAAAAATTAGAAAAGATATTAGTTTCAAATAAAATATTAAGTAAATCAAGCTTAAGAAATTATAGATTGAGTTATAAAAAAAAATATAACCTCATATTTGAAGACTGTAAAAAAAGTAAGTTTTTAGGAACGAAATTAAATAATATAAAATTATATGCCTAAGAAAAGAATTTTGACTGCTAGCCAAGCAATCAATGAAGCAACGATAATGGCTATGAAAAAGGACAATTCGGTCTATGTGATTGGTGAGGGTGTAAACGACCCAAAAGAAATTTTTGGTACAACAAAAAATCTTAAAAAAATTTTTACATCTAAAAGAGTAATTGAAACACCAATATCAGAAAATGCCATGACAGGCTTATGTATCGGCTCAGCTATGATGGGATTGAAACCTATTCAAATTCACCAAAGAGTAGATTTTGCAATTTTAGCTTTAGAACAAATAATTAACAATTGTGCAAAAGCATTTTTTGTTTCAAATTCAAAGCATACTGTGCCAATGGTAATTAGAATGATTATTGGACGTGGTTGGGGGCAAGGACCAATGCATTCTCAAATTTTAGATAGTTTATTTGCACAAATTCCAGGACTTAAGGTAATTATGCCAACTTTTCCAAAAGATTTTAAAGGCATGATCTTATCAGCAATTAAAGATCGAAATCCAGTAGTTATACTAGAGCATAGATGGCTACATAATATAAAAGGAGATGTTCCCAAAAAATATTACTTAAACAATATTAATAAAATTAAAAAAATTAATAATGGTCATGATTTAACAATCGTAGCTAACGGTTATAATCTATTAGAGGTAATTGAACTGAAAAAAATTTTGAAAGATGAGAAGATATCTTTTGATTTATTTGACCTAAATATCCTTCAGCCACTAGAAACAAATGCAATTATTAATTCTGTCAAAAAAACAGGGAGAATTCTTGTCATTGATAGTGGTTTTAAAAATTTAGGTATTGGATCAGAAATAATTAGTAGAATTTCTGAAACCTGTATGGAAAAACTAAAATCAAAACCATTGAGGATTGGATTACCATTTGTTCCAACACCCTCTTCAAGATTCTTAGCAAAGTCCTATTATCTCAATAAAAAACGTATTTTAATCTCAATACTTCAGGTATTAAATAAAAAAAAAATCAAAAACAACTTATCAAAAAAAATAAAGTCAAATATTCCAATTGACGTTCCAGATTTAAGCTTTAAAGGTCCTTTTTAATGAAAGTAAGATATTCATATTTACCTCAACAATTTGGCAATTGTCCAGAATTGTGGAGTGATCTTAAAAAATTTGTAAAAACGGGTGATTTTACTCTAGGAAAACCGCTTGAAATTTTTGAAAAAAAGTTTGCAAAGCTAATAGGTACAAAATATGCGGTAGGTGTAAATTCTGGAACAGATGCAATAAAATTAAGTTTAAAAGTTTTAGGTGTTAAACATGGTGATGAAATAATTACAGCAGCAAATACATTTGTTGCAACTGTAGGTGCTATTTGTGAACTAGGCGCAAAACCTGTTTTTGTAGATTGTGATGACAGCTTTTGTATGGATGTAAATAAAATAGAAAAAAAAATTACAAAAAAAACAAAAGCAATTGTTCCTGTTCATTTCACTGGCTATATGACAAATATGCCAAAATTGAAAAAAATATCAAAAAAATACAATCTACCGATTGTTGAAGATGCTTGTCAGTCAATACTAGCATCAATTAATAATAAAAATTCTGGAACTTGGAGTGATTTTGGAGCTTTTTCACTACATCCGCTTAAAAATATTAATGTTTGGTCTGATGGAGGAATAATTGTAACTAGCAACAAAAAATATTATGAACATTTAAAACTATTAAGAAACCATGGTCTTTCTGACCGAGATAATGTAAAAATTTGCGGATACAATTCAAGGCTTGATACTCTTCAAGCAGTTGTGGGAAATTGGTTAATACCTAGTGCAAAAAAAATAGCTAATCAAAGAATTAAAAATGCTAATTTTTATGACAAAAAACTATCAAAAATTAAAGGTATTAAAATTCCACCTAGGCTTAAAAATTACAAGATAGTTTATCATTTATATATAGTTTTTGCAGAAAGAAGAGATGAACTATTAAATTTCTGTAAAAAGAAAGGTATTGAAGCGAAAATTCATTATCCAATCCCTATGTATAGACAGGAAGCTATGAAATTTTTAAAACATAAAAAAGGTGATTTTCCAGTTTCAGACGAGCACGCAAATTCAATTATAAGTTTTCCATGTGATCAACACCTTTCTGCTAAAGAAATGAGCTATATAGTTAATTGTGTGAAAAAATTTTATTCTTAAAATGAAAATTCCTTATGTAAATATAAAAAAACAATATTTTATTGAGCGAAGAAATTTATTATCAGTAATAGATAAAACACTTTCAAGTGGAAATTGGGTTGGTGGTTCGGAGATAGACAAGTTTGAAGAGAGTATATCTAAGATTTGTAAAACTAAATACTGTGTATCACTAAATAGTGGAACGGATGCTCTTACTTTAGGTTTACATTTGTTGGGTGTTAGGAAAGGTGATGAAGTAATTACACCTCCAAACTCATTTGTTGCATCAACCGCTGTAATTGTGCATTTAGGTGCTAAACCAGTTTTTGTAGATGTTAATAAAGATCAAAATATTAACGTAGAATTAATCGAAAAAAAAATTACAAAAAAAACAAAAGCTATTATGCCTGTTCATCTGACTGGCAGGATGTGTGAGATGGATAAAATAAATAAAATTTCAAAAAAATATAACATACCAATAATTGAAGATAGTGCTCAATCAATAATGTCCAGTTTTAAAAATAAAATGTCTGGTAGCTGGGGTAAGATTGGTTGTTTTTCAACTCATCCTTTAAAGAATCTTAACGCATCTGGCGATGGAGGTTTTCTAACTACCAACGATAAAAAAATTTATGAAATTATCAAAAATTTAAGATCTCATGGTATGGAAGATGATCGGAACAATGTTAAAAATTTTGGATATGTTTCTAGAATGGATAATCTTCAAGCAGCCATACTTAATTATAGATTAAAAAATTTAAAAAAAATTATAAAATCACGACGTATTAATGTTCAAAATTATATTGAAAATCTTAACTTTAATCATGTCAAAATTCCATTAGAGACAAAAGACCAATTTAATACCTATCATACATTTGTTATTCAAGTAAATCAAAGAGATGAATTAAAAAAATATTTAGAAAAAAATGGAATAGGTACAGCTATTCACTATCCAGTCCCAATACATTTACAAAAATGCTCAAAGTTACTGGGATATAAAAAAGGAGATTTTCCAGAAACAGAAAAGCAATCTAAACGTATATTGTCACTACCAATTAATCAATTTTTGAGAAAGCAAGAAATAATTTATATTTCAAATTTAATTAATAAGTTCTATAAAACCAGATAAGTTAATTTTAAAACTTTTATAAAAATGGTAAATTTTATTACTAGAGAATTTTCAGAAGCCGATACACCACTTGCATCTAATGAATGGAAAAATAAGTCGACAGAGGAAAGAATTAATTTAATTAGAAAAAAAATTAATGAAAATGAAGATTATAAAAATTTTCAAGTTATTGAAGCAGATGAAAATGCGTATGTAACTCTTAAAATTGAAAGTGTCATACCAGCATCTGTTAGAGGAATTTTGCTTCTTAAATTAGAAGAAAGTTTAAAGAACTCTATTGAAAAAGCGATTACTATTTGGCTTGAGCCTGTTGGAGATAAAAGTAAACTTAGAAATTTAAGAGGAATAAAATTTAAAACAGTTGACTAAAATTATGAATAACCTTAACCAAAAATTTCAAAGTAATGCTGTAAACACAAAAGAGGGAAAACTTATTTTAGACTCCCATAAACTTTCTTATCATTACGATCGTGTTGAAGCATGGGAAAATGGTGAACGAATTGCTCCAGTAAGTGTAGATATGGCGCTTACGAGAGCTTGTGGTGCTATGTGTTCATTTTGTTATGCGATGGTTCAAGAACCTCAAGAGAGATCATCAATTAAAGTAAAACAAGCTCTTGATCTAGTTGATGATTTTGCTGAAATAGGAATTAAAGGAGTTTCACTTATTTCAGATGGAGAAAGTACTTTATCTAAAGCATATGTTCCTTTCATTCAACATGCAGATAAATCTGGAATAGATGTTGGTAATGCAACTAATGGATGGGAATGGGAGCCAGAAAAAATTGACCAAGTTCTTCCACATTTAACATGGGTCAGATTTACTTGCGCAGCTGGAACTCCTGAAGGTTATTCAAGAATTATGTTTAAAGATGCAAGTCATACAGAAGTTTTTGACCGAGCAATGAAACATATTAAGTATGCAGTTGATCTGAAAAAAAAGCTTAATTTAAAAGTTACTCTTGGTATTCAAATGGTGCTTATGCCAGAATTTAAAGATGAAATAATGCCTTTCGCAAAATTAGCTGTAGAATTAGGAGTTGATTATGGTGTAATAAAACATTGCTCAGACGATGAGTTTGGAACACTAGGTGTAGACTATTCAAAATATGAGGAAATGTATGAGCTTTTAGAAAATGCTGAAGCGTTAAGTAACGATACTACAAAAGTTATTGTAAAGTGGGATAAAATTAAAGATAAAGGCAAACCATCTTACAAAAGATTTTATGGACCTCAATTTCTACTTCAAATAAGTGGGAGTGGGTTAATCGCTCCATCTGGGATGTTCTTCAATGCTAGATATTCAAAATTACATATAGGAAACTTTGTAGATGAAAGATTCAAAGATGTATTTAAATCTGATAGATATTGGAAAATTATGGACTACCTTGCCTCACCAAGTTTCAATGCTCAAACAATGATGGGAACGCTTCCTATACAGCATTACGTAAGTAAAGCTTTAGATGATCATATAAAAAACAATGAAAAGATAAAACCAGCGTATAGTGAAAAGCCACTTCATGTGAACTTTTTGTAACTTTGATAGATAAATTTTATATATTTGGAGTAATTATTGTTTATTTGCAATTATGCTTTCTCCCTGGTTTTTTAATATCTTACCAATTAAGAATTAATTCAAATTTTATTAACTTATTTTTAATAAGTTTTACATCTTCTTTTGTGATTAATAATTTAATTATTTTTTTACTAACATTGCTTAATATTTACAATCTCATAATTTTAACGTTTATATTTTTTTTTGAATTATTTTTTATTTTTTTAAAATGGAAATCAATAAAATTTTACTTTTTAAGTTCATTTATCTTACTTAAAGATCAACTCCAAACATTTTTAAAGGGGAGTAACATAATACTAAAAAATATTTCTTTATTCATTTTAATTTATATTATATTTTTATTAATCACTATTTTTTATGATAAAGACCAAAAATTTGCTCAAATTTTTTTTCATGGTGATGCTGTTGAATGGTATTTAAAATGGTCAAGAGAATATTACAATAATACTGTACCTAAAACAGCTTTCTTAAGACCTCAAATGTGGTCTTCAAATATTTCAATGTTTTTTTTGGTTTTAAATACCACTCAAATTGAAATGTTTGGAAAAATAATTTTTAATTTTATTCCATTATTTATGCTTTTTGCAATTACATCGATCTCCATAAGTAAAAATAATCTGACCTATTTTATCTCAGGATGTTTGGGAATTATTTTCTCATTAAAAATGACTTTTGGCCAAGCTACTTCTGGATATATGGAAATACCTTTAAGTTTTTCTTTCTTAATTATAATGGTATTTTTTTTTGAATTGAGAAAAAAAGAATTTAAAGATTTACAAAGAAATTTCGTAATTTTGTCAATTTTTTTATTTATGATCCAAACAAAAGAATTGGGTTGGATAGGATTAATATTATTATTATATTTATTCTATGACAAAGAATTTAATTTTAATTTTAAAAATTTTAGATTCTTATTTTTGATTGGCTTGATAGTTTTTCTACCTTTTTATGTATATCAATTTTTTCAATACAATATTTTAGCTGACAATGATGTTTTTAAATTATTATTTTTTGACAAAGAATTTCATATCTCAGCAGGCCACGATTTAAAATTTTTAGATTTAAAAGGTAGAATAATTCTAGCAGCTAAAAAATTTCCTATTTATATTTTATTGCCAACTTTACTTTGCTTTATCCCTAAGAAAAAAGACAAAATATTTATTCTTTTTACATATTTCATAGTCATTTACACTTGTCTATGGTTTCTTATTTTTTCAAATGAAATCAGGTATCTATTTCCAATAATTCTGATCGTTTGTTTAATTGGTTATGGAAATTTATTTAATTTAATTTACTCCAGATATGAAAAAAATTTTAAAAAATAAATTATTATACATTGTTATATTTATGCTAATTTTGATTTTAATCGTTCCTACAAAAAAGGAATTAATCAATACCAGTATTAATAACAAGCTAGAATTCTTCGAAAAAAATTATGAATCAAATGTTAATTTGAATATTTATTTGATCAATTATTATTCCTTAAAAAAAAATTTAAATAAAAGATTAAAGACAGATTATTATATTTTATTAAATATAAATTTACCTGGCTTAAGTGAAAATAAAATATTTTATGAAAATTTGGAAATTAAAAAACTTAATTATAAATATTTAAAAGACTATGAAAATTTACTTATTACAAAAAATTGTTCAAAAATTATAGATAATAATTATATAAAAAATAATTACAGATTAATCAAAATTTTAGAGAACAATTGTTTTTTAGAAAAAAAATAATTTTTAGATAAATTAAACTTAAATCTTTCGTAAAATTTTATCTATTTTTTTTTTGTCTATATTTTTAAAAAACATCACATGATCATAGGGTGCTCTTATATATCTATTCCGCAATAATTTATAATTTGCGTGAACTAAAAGTTTTTTATAATCCTTTAATTCCCTGATAAATCTACCCCTATCAAGAAAAAAAAGTATTTTAGTAATAAAACTTTGATTAGGTAGAATCACAGCATCGATTGATAAAAATTTAAATTTCTTAACTTTTTTGATAAATTTTTTAATAGATCGATTATCTAGATGATGAAAAATACCAATTAATAAAATAATTGAATTTTTATGATCAAAATTTTTGAAGTTTATTTGATTAATATCTTTTTTATAAAAATTAATATTTTTTTTTTTGAATTTTTTTTTTAACTTAATAACAAAATAATCATCAAGCTCATAACCATAGTATCGTTGACTTTTTTTAATTTTAAAGTAGTTAAAAATATCACTTTCACCACAACCAACATCTATTATATTTTTTACTTTAATATTTTTAATTAAATTAGCAGCATCTGAACTTAAAGATTTTTTTAATATTATTTTTTGAATAAAGTTATATATATGTGAGTACATGTTTTTAAATGAGTATGAAAAATATTATCATATACACCACAAATGATGAAATTGTTTCCTTAAAATTAGTTGACAAAATTCTTTCTGAAATAGAATTTAAAAAATTTCAATTTGATATAATTGTTAGTAACTCAAGCTTTTTTAGAAAGATAAAGGTATTAATTGTTTTAATATTTTTTGGATCAATAAATGACTTATTAAAAAGATTTAAAAATAAAATTTCACTTAAAGAATTACTTTCTAAACATAAAAATTGTAGAATTATTAAAAATGTAGCTAAAAAATATGATTTTGGTCTTAATGTTTATGGTATAAATAAATTAGACATCCAGAAATTTAAAATTTATAATTTTCATTTAGGTTCACTAATAAATCAAAGAGGTTCTTTTATTTTTTTATATAAATTTTTATATAATTGGAATACTATTGATTTAACATTCCACGAAGTAACCAAAAAATACGATGTAGGAAAAATATTCAATAAAAGAACAATAAATTTAAATATAAATGATAGTGCAACAAAGATCTGTTTTTTATATCTAGATAACTTAGATTTTTTAAAAGAAAGCATTAATAAAATTGAAGATAACAATTACATTGAGCATAAAGAGTATAATAAGATAAATTTAGTACCTTCTTTTTTTAATCTTATAAAACTGATAATTAGATATTTTTTTCGTAAAATATTTTAATCTCTCGAATTAAACTATCTATATAATTAAATGATATTTTATTATGATTAGGGAAACATAAAACTTCGTTCTGAAATTTATTTGAAATTGGAAACTTATTTTTTAATTTTAACATTGTACTGCAATCAAAGTAATGAACTTTTTTTGTATCATATCCTTTTCGTAATAAATAATTATGAAGCTTATCTCTATCTTTAACAAGCACAGGAAAATCTAAAAAATTTTGAAAATTAAAATCAAAAACTCTAAACAAATTTATTTTTTTTATTTTTAATTTTTCAAACTTTTTATAATAATATTTGTTGTTTCTTTTTCTTATAGAGTGATTTTTTTTTCTTTGAATTTTATCGAGTAGTTGATGATAAATTAATTTTTTAGAAAAATTAGAAAT
>CACITU010000015.1 GCA_902589725.1 uncultured Pelagibacteraceae bacterium | reverse complement strand
GATTTTATTCAACACCAAAAATAAACTTTGATAAAAAAAAATTTAGAGGAAGACCATTTTATTACTTTTGTTATGGAGCAGCTGTTTCAGAAGTTACTATAGATACACTGACTGGTGAAAATATCCTAGAAAGAGTTGATATTTTGCATGATGCAGGAAAACCAATAAATCCTGCCCTGGAATTAGGTCAGATCGAAGGGGGCTTTGTTCAAGGACAAGGTTGGTTAACAATTGAAGAACTTAATTGGAAATCAAATGGTCAGATTACAACTTTCTCTCCATCAACTTATAAAATACCTGCAGTAAGTGATATTCCAAAAAAATTTAATGTAGAAATTTTTAAAGAGGGAATAAATAAAGAAAAAGTTGTTAATAAAGCAAAGACAACAGGTGAACCTCCTCTAATGTTAGCCATGAGCGTCTTTTATGCAATTAAAGATGCAGTTGCTTCAGTTGGAAATTATCAGTTTGCACCAGAGCTTAATGCACCAGCAACACCTGAAAGAATTTTAATGAGTATTAATAAAATTAAAAATAAAATAAAAAATTAAAATGGAAAATCAAAAAAAATTTATGGCAAAAGCCATTGAGCTATCAATAAAAAGTGCGAATACTATAGGTGGTCCATTCGGAAGTGTTATAGTCAAGGATCAAAAGATTATTGCAGAGGGTTCTAACAAAGTTACTTCTACAAATGATCCAACCGCTCATGGAGAAATAGTAGCAATTCGAGAGGCCTGTAAAAATTTAAATACTTTTGATCTTTCAGGATGTGAGATTTATACATCATGTGAACCTTGCCCGATGTGTCTTTCAGCAATTTACTGGTCAAGATTAGATAAAGTATATTATGCAAATACTAGAGAAGATGCAAAAAATATAGATTTTGATGACTCTTTTATTTATACAGAAATTCCAAAAAAAATTGATGATAGGAAAATTAAAATGGTGCAAATGCTTAGAGAAGAAGCCTTAAAAGCATTTGAAATCTGGGATAATAAGGTAGATAAAATAAAATACTGATGGAATTCTTACCTTATACAATAAAATGGTTAGAGGTTATTCTAAGATGGGGCCATGTAGTATTTGCAATATTATGGGTAGGTAACAGTTTTTTATTTAATTACTTAGACAATAATTTAAATAAAAACATTACAAGCGATGATGTCGATGGAGAAGGATATCTGATGCATTCTGGTTTTTTTTATAAACTTACAAGGTTAAAAACTTCACCACCTCAGGATTATTTAAATAGATTGGTAATTTTTAAATGGCAAAGTTACCTAACTTTTGTAACAGGAATGTTGCTCTTAGTTGTAATTTATTATTATAATGCTGGTGTATTAATGGTTGATAAACGTGTCCTGTTAATGCCTCCTAGTTACGCCATTATTATCTCACTTTTATCATTAATTATTTTTTGGTTTATATACGATCTATTGTGTAAATCGAAATTGATTGAAAATAATGTACTATTTATATCTACAGCAATCATTTTATTAGCAGCTGTTTCCTTTGGTTTAACAAAATTGTTTGGACCAAAATTTGCAATTTTAAGTGTAGGACTAATTATAGGAACCAATATGTTTGGTAATGTTTTCACAGTAATTATACCCAATCAAATGAACATAATCAGTAGTAGTGAAAGAGGTGAAAAATTTGATATGAGTTTATCTCTAGCAGCTAAACAAAGATCAATTCATAATAATTATTCCACTTTTTTAGTATTGTTTATAATGCTCTCTGGACACTCTAGTTTCTTAGTTTATCATCAATATAATTGGCTAATATTATGTGCATTAGCAGTTATCACTGGAGTAGCACGACATTATTTTAATTTAAGAGGAAGAAACATTCATAGGTTGTATATTTTAATATCTTCAATAATTGCACTTATCGTTCTTGCAGTTTTAGTTTTATTATTTAAATAAATAGATATTAAAAAATTATGACAGAAAAAATGATTGTTAATTGGGACGAGTATAACAAGACTGTTGAAAAGCTAGCAATTCAAATTGACGAAAGTGGATATAAACCAACAATACTCATTGGCATAATGCGTGGAGCAGCTCCAATGATAGATGTATTAAGTAGAATATTTAAATTAAAATGTGCATATCTTGCAGTTGAATCTTATAGTGGTAAAGGAGTAGAAGATGAGCAGGGCGATATTGTTTTTTCAAGGGAAATGAGTTCTATAGCACCTAACATGGGTGGTAAAATACTTTTATGTGATGATTTATCTGATACAGGAATAACTTTCAATAAAAGTATAGACTGGTTAAAAAAATATGAACCGATAAAAGATAAAATAGAAGATATTAAAACTGCTACGTTGTTTAAAAAAAAGAAATCGACATTTGAGCCAGATTTTTGTGCAAAAAAACTTACTGGCAATCCTTGGATCGTGCAGCCCTTCGAAATTTACGAAGAATTAAGAATTGATGAAATTAAAAAAAAACATCAAATATAAAAAAGGCCAGTTAAAAAACCGGCCTTTTAAATTTTTATAAGTTTAAAAGCTTACTTAGGTATATCTCCTTCTACACCTTTAACATAAGTCATCATACCTGCTAGCATACCATCATCTGCAGTTTTCCCTTCTGCAACCATTAAATTTCCTTTTTGGTCATAAATTGGTCCAGTGAAAGAATGAACTTTACCAGATGCTAAATCTGCTTGAAGTTTTTTAACTTTTGCTTGAAGGTCACTAGGCATTTGAGAGTCTAAACCTGAAATTACTACCATACCGTCTCCTATACCGTGCCATGTATCTTTTTGATTCCATGTACCATTTGCAACAGCTTTAACTCTATCGACATAATATGGTCCCCAGTTATTCTCAACTGAAGTTAATACAGCTTTTGGTGCAAACTTATCCATATCACTCGCTTGTCCAAAAGCATATACTCCTGCTTTTTCAGCCATTTGAACAATAGCAGTACTATCTGTATGTTGAGCAATTACATCAGCACCTTGATCAATTAAAGCTTTTGCTGCTTCTGCCTCTTTACCTGGATCGTACCAAGTGAAAGCCCAAACTATTTTAGTTTTGATATTTGGGTTAACTTTTTGAGCTGCTAAAGTAAATGAATTGATGCCTCTTATTACTTCGGGTATTGGAAAAGATGCAACATAACCAATTACATTAGATTTAGTCATAGTTCCAGCAATTGTTCCCAAAATAGTTCTACCTTCATAGAATCTAGCTGCGTAAGTAGCAACATTTGGATGCTCTCTTTTATAACCAGTAGCATGTTCAAATTTTACATTTGGAAACTCTTTTGCGACTTTGTTAGTAGGATTCATGTATCCAAAGCTAGTTGTAAAGATTATGTCATGACCAGAATTAGCTAATTGTCTAAGAACCCTTTCAGCATCAGCACTTTCTGGAACACCTTCCACGTATGTTGTTTTAAATCCGGCAGCTTCAACAGCTTTTCTACCTACATCATGCTGATAAGTCCATCCATGGTCACCAGTCGGACCAATATAAACAAATGCTGCTTTGACATCTTTTGCAATTGCAGCCACAGTTAATGTAAATAATAAAACTAAAGAAGAGACGAAAGAACGAATTAAAAATTTATGCATAAATTTATTTCCCCTTTTGATTTTTTTAATTAATTAAATTTAAATTAAATTATCTAAAAAAAAATGATTATTTTAAAATTAATTGTCTTTATGAAAAGATTTCCCCAAAGAACTAGGAGTGCTTAGTCTTATTTTTCTACTATCACGAGAAATTACAACTAAAACTATTATTGTTACTATGTAAGGCAGGGCTGTTAAAAATTGAACAGGAATTCTTACCCCGATTGCTTGCATATGAAATTGAATAATAGTCAATCCACCAAAAATCAACGCACCGATTAAAATTTTAATAGGGTTCCACGTTGAGAAAACCACTAGAGCAAGCGCAATCCAACCCCTACCACCTGTCATATTTTCAATCCACTGCGGAGTATAAATCATTGACAAATACGCCCCTGCAAGTCCACACATTGCGCCTCCATATAGTATACAAGCGTAACGAACCAACCTTACATTTATTCCTTGATTAGAGGCAGACTCAGGCGAGTCTCCTACAGCTCTAACAATTAATCCAATTTTTGTTTTTTTTAAAAAGTAGCTAGTTATGAAGGGTAGGGCAAAAGCAAAATAAAAAACTATTGAATGACCAAATAATATTGGACTTAAAAGTGGTATGGTATCTTTTAAACCTTCAAACAAAACAGGAAACTCTTTTCCAGGAATACCCACAAAGTTTTTTCCAATCATTGCAGAAATTCCTATTCCAAAAATAGTTAGAGCCAAACCAGTAGCGACATGATTTGTAATTAATGTTTGGGTAAGAAATGCAAAAATTGTTGAAATTAAAACTCCAGCTAACATTGCTCCAAAAACTGCTATAATCAAACTTCCGGTAATTGTCATTAATGCAAAGCCTGAAATAGCTCCAATGATCATCATTCCTTCAACACCAAGATTTAGAACTCCCGATCTTTCTGTAATTAGTTCACCACAAGACGCTAAAATCAATGGAACAGCAGAAGCCATTATTGATGCAATTATTAGTCCAACAAAATTAATATCGATGATCATTTTTTTGAACCTATAAATTTAAATTTGAAAAAGAGTAAATAGTCAGAAGCAAGAAGAAAAAATAAAATCATCCCTTGAAAAACCTGACCTGTATATTTAGGTATTTGCATAAATATTTGTGCTGTTTCAGCGCCTAGATATGTAATTGCAACAACTAGAGATGCAAAAATTATTCCCACAGGATGTAAACGTCCTAAAAATGCTACAATAATTGCTGTAAATCCATAATCTGGAGATACTTCCCTATGAAGCTGACCAATAGGTCCAGTTATTTCTCCTACGCCTGCAAGACCTGCACAGGCCCCACTTATTAAAAAAACCAGGATAATCATTTTTTTACCTTTGTAGCCTGCATATTTTGCAGTCTTTAAACTAAAACCAGAAACTTTCATTTGGAAACCCAAATATGTTTTATAAAAAACAAACCAACTAATAACTACTGCAGCTAATGCTAAAAATATTCCTGCATGAATTCTAAGTCCTTCAAATAATAAAGGAAGTCTTGCGGACTCGCTAAACTGTCTAGTTTCAGGAAAATTAAATCCCTCTGGATTACTCCAAGGACCAACAACAAGATAATCTAAAATTAATTTTGAAACATAAACCAACATAAGACTTACTAATATTTCATTTGTATTGAAGTAAGTTTTTAATATTGCAGGTATTGATGCATATATTATACCACCGATTGCGCCAGCTAATATTACTATTGGTAGAATATAGAAACCTTCTTGATCATAAAATAACAAAGCAACTCCACCAGAAACTATAGCCCCAAAAGTTAATTGACCTTCTGCTCCAATATTCCAATTATTACTTTTAAAACAAAAAGATAAACCAATTGCTATTAAACAAAGTGGTGTGGCTTTTAATAGTAACTCGCTGAAACCATATTTATCTGCAATTGGAACTATGAAAAAAAATTTAAGAGCTTCAAATGGTTTAAAACCTAAAATAAAAAATATTAGACCTCCCGCTACTAAGGTTAGAAAAATAGCTAGGACCGGTGTAAAGAAAAATATAGTTTTTGACGGCTGATCTCTTTTTACAATTTTAATCAATTTCCTCCTCCCATGAGTATCCCAAGTTTCTCGGAGGTAACCTCTTCAGCATTCATTATATTTGATAATTTTCCTTTATGAATCACTGAAATTTTATCACTTAATTTTAATAACTCGTCTGTGTCTGTTGATATCAATATTATTGATTTATTTTGTTCATTTATTTTAATTAATGTTTCATGGATATAATTAATGGCCCCAACATCTAGACCCCATGTAGGATTAAAACAAATTAGCAAATCTGGAGATGTAATTAATTCTCTTCCAATAATTAATTTTTGAAGATTACCTCCGGACAAAAATTGGCTTTTTAAATCTATGTTGTCAGTATTTACATTAAAGTCTGAAATTATTTTTTTCGAGTGCTCTTTAATTTTGCTTTCATTTATCAATCCATTATTAAAAAAATTTGAGGATTTAAAATTATTTAGAGCTACATTTTCAAAAATTGCCATTTGAGGAATAGCAGCCTGTTCAAGCCTATCCTCCGGAGAGAAGGCCATCAAATATTCTCTTCTCTCTTGAGGATTTAAATCTCCAATATAATTTTTATTAAATTCTATAGAATTCTTATCAGATATAATTTCACCGCTTAATACCTGAAACAATTCGCTTTGACCATTTCCTGATATTCCAGCAATTCCCAAACATTCACCTCGATTAACAGAAAAATTAATATCACTTAAATTTGTTTCAAAAGGATCCTCACTTATAAAGTTAAGATTTGTAATTCTTATGAGTTGATCTGATGAAGCTTTTTCTTTTGTTTTCTTTATAGTTTTTAAGTTTTGACCTACCATTTTGTTAGCGAGTGACTCTATATTTTCATCTTTGACTTGGCTTATAGAAACTAACTTTCCTCTTCTCATAACAGCAACTTCATCACAAAGCCGCATAACTTCCTTCAATTTGTGGGTTATATAAATAATTAAAATTCCTTCTTCAGAAAATTTTTTCAAAGATAAGAATAATTCACTAGTTTCTTGCTCTGTTAATACAGATGTGGGTTCATCCATAATTAAAACTTTTGGGTTCCTAATTAGACATCTTATGATTTCTACTTTCTGTTTTTGGCCTGCTGATAAATTTAGAACAGGAATGTCAAGATCAATTGAAAAATTATATTTTTTCATAATTGTATCTATTTTTTCTCTTAAACCTTCTCTTTTTTCATCTGAGTCTATTATTAAGTTTTCAAATACAGATAAAGTTTCGAAAAGGTTAAAATGCTGAAATACCATTCCAATATCATTTTTTTTTGCATCTAATGGGGAATTAAGATTTAGATTATTTTCATTTAAACAAATTTTTCCTTCGTCAGGAATGATGACTCCTGATAGAATTTTAACTAGTGTAGATTTTCCAGCTCCATTTTCTCCAAGAAGTGCATAAATTTTACCACTATTGAATTCGAGTGAAACATTGTCGTTTGCAACACACCCAGGATATATTTTAGTCACATTTGAAATTTTGAGGCTCGTATTCATTGATTAATTTAATGGTATAGAATTTCCATCCTTATTTTTTTGATATTGATTTGATAAAATTAGATATTTTTTTTTGATTTCATCTAATTGATTTAAAATTATTTCTTTTTTTGAAGTGGATAAATTTTCAACAAGTATGTTTATATTTTGACTTTTCCAATAGGAGTTTTCTCTATTATACTCTCCATCATTAATCTTAAAAACTTCTTTTAATATATTTAGATCGTGAGGGATATTAAATTCAGTATTGGTATCAGCGTATGGGAACAAATAATAAAAATTATCAAATCCAGCGAAAGTGATCGCACTTAAACACATGCTACATGGTTCATGAGAGCTTAAAAACATACAGTCTTTTTCATGAGGCCTTTTGCTTCTATCCATTTCGTAAAATTTTTTAAGTGCATGCATCTCTCCATGCCACAATGGATTTTCTATTTCATTATTTGTTTCTGCAAGTACAAGTGATAAATCATTTTTTTTAACTATAGCAGCCCCAAATATTTTACTACCTTTAGCAACACCTTTTTCTGTAAGAGGTAAAACTTCTTTTAAAAATATATTTATTATCTTTTCTAAGGCTTTTTCATTCATATGCTTGAACTATCAAATAAAGAACACAATTGTTACTATAATTAAGTCTATAGTAATAAGAAATAAATTATTTATACAACTTAAAAGTTAGTAATTTATTAAATAAAAAAATGTTAATTTGAACTTATGTTAAAATTTAAATCGGTATTAAGTCTTTTAATCATAATAGTTTTTTTTTCAGGGTGTCAAACTGTAAAAGATAAAACAGATGCTATAGTTGAAAAGGAAAATGAAAAATTAAGTAAATTTCTTGGGAAATCAGTTAGCGAACTTCAGATGGAGCTTGGAAAACCAGACGAAGACTTCAAAAATGCCAAAGGAAATTTTGAGCTAGTTTATAATAGTAAAAAATATCTTGTTCCTTGTGAACGAAGGTTTGAGATAAATTCAGAAAACATAGTTGTCGGTTTCGTATCAAACGGGTGTTTCTAAAATTTGTTGTTTGAAATAAATATGCTCATTATAGGTTTTTAGTAATACAAATCAATCTTGTATAACTTAATCAATTTTAGAATTTATTCATACTTGTGGGGAGAGTCCCCACAAGTAAGGTTTAAGACTTATTTAATCTCAATAAGCTTCTTTTTTTTGTGCTCTGGAATTATTCTTTCACAAGATATTGTTAAAAGACCATCTTTAAGTTCAGCACCATTAACTTTTACATCATCGGCAATAGTGAATGATCTTGCAAATTGTCTTTGAGAAATACCTTTATGAATAATTTCTCCATTAACTTCACTGTCCTCAGACTTATTAACTTGTTTTGTTCTAACCGTTAATAAGTTGTCTTCGAACTCAACCTCAACATCTTTTTTGCTAAAGCCAGCTAATGCAACTTCAATTGCATAGTTGTCTTTCCCAGTCTTTCGGATGTTATATGGCGGATAATTTGACTGCATTGTCAAATTCCCATTTCCTAACATATTCTCGAATTGGTCGAACATATCATCAAAACCAATTGAAAAAGGTCTAAGTGAATTAAATATAGATAGATCCTTACTTGTCATTATATCCTCCTTTGTTAAGCAAGTTTATTTATGCAAGCCCCATTAGGCGACTTACTAGATGTATATGGTAATTAATTTCTTTTTTTCAAGATTGAAAAATTTACTTAATTTTTTTTGAAATTTTTAATGCAAATGCATAGTCAATAGCAATTTCTTCTATTGCGCCATCTCTTCCAGATTTTCCACCATGGCCAGCATTCATTTCGGTTTTTAAAAGAAGTAAATTATTATCAGTTTTATAGTCTCTAAGTTTTGCTGTGAACTTTGCAGGCTCATCAAATAAAACTCTATTATCACTTAAACTTGTTGTGATAAATATATGAGGATAATCCATTTTTTTAATATTGTTATAGGGAGCATATGAAAAAATATATTCAAAGTGTTCTTTATTCTCTTTTGCATTTCCAAATTCGTCAAATTCTCCTACTGTTAGAGGTAAAGAATGATCTAGATTTGTTGTTAAAGAGTCTACAAAAGGTACAGCCATAATTATACCTAAAAACAATTCAGGAGATTGATTGACTACAGCTCCCATCAATAATCCCCCAGCTGATCCACCCATGCCAATAATATTTCCTTTTGACGTATAATTATTTTCAATTAAGTATTTTGCTGCGTAAATATAATCTTCAAAAGTATTTTTTTTGTTTGTTAATTTTCCTTCTTTCCACCATTTCATACCTTTTTCCATACCACCTCTGATATGAGCTGTAGCCCAAATTATATCTCTATTTATAAGACTTAATCTTGTGGAAGAAAAACTTGGTGACATAGAATTTCCATAAGATCCATATCCATATAATAAAACATTTGCAGAGCCATCAATTTTTGTTTTTTTGTGTCTTGTGATTGTTAATGGAACCATCCTTCCATCATGAGATTTAAACTCAACTCTCTCAACAATATAGTCGTCTTTATTATGACCAGAGGGGATTTCTTGTTCTTTAACAAGTTCTTTAGATTTTTTTTCTAGATTATATTTAAATACTCTAGAAGGAGTTTTGGGCGATGAATATCCTAAATAGACTTCATCAGTATTTCTATCTTTTTGAGTTAAGCTCACTCCTGGAACATAAACAGTTTCATCAGAAAAAATTAATTCTTCTTCTATATTTGTAGAAATATTTTTAACAAATAATTTATCTAGCGCATCTGATGTTTCACCACGAATAATCCAATTTTTAAGAAATGTTAATCCACCAATTAAAACCTCATCTTTTGCCGGAATATATGTTTTCCAATTTTGATTTTCTAAATTGTCACAAATATCGATTTTAAAGTCTTCAGCATTTTTATTTGTATGATTATAAAATTTATCATCCCACGAATTTACAGAATATAGAACACCTCTTTCTCTTTTAATAATAAGTTTTGGAGATGGATTTAATTCATCTGATTTAAAGTAATATTGCTCTGAGGTATTATGGTCAGAAGTATTTATAAAAAAATATTTTTCATCTGAGCTTTTTCCAATTCCCACTGTAAAAGCTTCACTTTTCTCCTCAAATATTAATTCATCTTTGCCATCAAAATCTCCTATTTTGTGCCTGTATATTGTTCTTGCTCTATGATTTTCATCAAGTTTAGAATAAAAAATATATTTATCATCTAAACTAAATGTTATTCCACCTGATGTTTCTGAAATTTCTTTTGAAATAATTTTGTTTGTTTTTATATCTCTTAAATAAATTGTATAATATTCAGAACCTTTAAGATCTAAAGAGTATCCAAGATATTTATCGTTATTACTTACTTCTAAATCTCCAACCCCAAAATATTCAGTTTTAAGCTTCTCTTTTTCTTTATCTCCATTCCATATTTCCTCAATATTTTCTGAACCAATTTTTTTTCTTTGTTTTATGGAATAATTTCCTTTTGTTGTAGTCTTTGTCCAATACTCATAGGTATGATCTTTATAGGGTAAAGATTCATCATCTAATTTAATTCTTCCTTTAATTTCATCAAATAATTTTTTCTGGATATCTTTGGTGTCTTTAAGATGATGTTCTGTATAAGCATTTTCATCCTCTAAATATTCTTTGACTTCAGGATCTAACTTATTTTTATCTTTGAGAACTTCCAAAATATTATCTTGATGAATCCAGCTGTAATTGTCTTCCCAATCAATATTGTGACAAGTTTTTATCTCTAGTTTTTTTTTAAGTTGTGGTACTTTCATTTAATAAGGAAATATATGAATATTATTATTTATCTAGTTGTAATATTAGTCATCTTATATTTTTTATTGAGATGGTGGTCAAATATTTCTCCAAAAAAAATGTCAAAAGGTGTGAGGCTGATAACAATTTTATTATTGGCTTTATTAGCAGTTTTATTTGCAATTGGAGGAAAATTTTTACTTACATTGCCTTTAACTCTTGCAGGTCTTGCTTTAGTTAAACTTAAAGGTTTATCATTGATTCAATTGATTTCTCTTTATAGGCTTATTCAAACTTTAAGAAATTCTGGAAGATTTTCTTTTAATCAATATCAGAATAATAACTCCTCATCATTATCATTATCTGAGGCATATAAGATTTTAAATTTAGATATTAATAAAAAACCAACCAAAGAAATAGTTAATAAAGCTTACCAAAAAATCCAAAAAAAAATTCATCCTGATATATCCCCAGAGACCTCAAGATTATCAGCCATAGTTAATGAAGCCAAAGAAATAGTTCTTAAAGATATTTCTTAATTAATTATTGATATTAGTTTTTTGTAAATTTTATCTGGATTAATTTTATCTTTACCGAGTGTATTGTGAGAAACTGTTTTTTCTCCATCAGGAATTATTGGATACATATTTGTACTGTAAGAACCATAAATTAATGGTGTATCAGCCATCAATGTAATTGTTTTGACTCCTAAAGCTGAGGATAAATGTGAGAAACTTGTATCATTGCAGATTGCAACATTACAATTTTTAATAATAGGTAAAATTTCTTTTATATTAAGACTATCTAAGGTGACGCATTTTTCTTTAAATTTTGTATTATATATTTCTGTTAAAATCTTTTGTTCATCTTCATTTTTGCCCGTTGCTAAAAAAAATCTACATTTTTTAAATCTTTCTAATTTTTCCATTACTTCTAAAAAAGTTTTTGAGGGTATTCTTTTAGTTGGACCTGAACCGCCAATACCCAATAAAACATTTAGTTCATCATTATTTATATTATATTTAAGAAGTGATTTTTGAACTAA
>CACITU010000014.1 GCA_902589725.1 uncultured Pelagibacteraceae bacterium | reverse complement strand
ATCGTTGTTTAGGATTGTTAGGGACTTCACTTAATTTAGATATTGGATCGAATCCTGCACTAACAATTTTAATATCTAATTTTTTTGTAACTTGTTTTAATTCGAACAAATAGTCTTGTGACTCCGCACAAGCTTCGTGCATATGATTTAATTTATCTCCTGATAATTCTATTTGATTACCTGGTTCAAGAGTTATATTTTTTCCACCTTTATTTAGAGCAATGATATTTTCCTTTTCAAAAACTGGATTCCAGCCAAATTCAAGTAAGGCTGTAAACATTTCTTTTATTTTTGGATAATCAACTCTTTTATTATTTAAATTATTAAATAAAAACTTTTCATGCTCGATCCCAATTTTGAAATTTTTAGGTTCCTTAATACCTGATTTAAAGTAATTTATAATTTTTTCTTTTGAATTAATCATGCGCTGTAAGTAGTGATTTATATCTAAATTTAAAGATAATAATAAGGCTCTTTTGCAAATATTTTTTTAACTAATGGCTTAAAATCACCCAAAGTCATACTTTTGTAATTAGGGTCAAAAGAGCATTGGTCATATTTTTCACAAAAATCTATAGTGTCTTGATAATACTTGTGGTCTTTAAATTTATCTCTTGCATTTCTGTCACCACCTAAATGATGTGCGCTGTAGTATGTTTGAAAAAGACCATGGTGAAGAATAATCCAATAAGTTCTTTCAGAAACATATGGTCTTAGTATAGATGCAGCATATTGAGAATGATTCATTGGCGCCAAATCATCTCCAATATCATGTAGTAAAGTTGCAACAATCATTTCATCACTTTCTTTATTTTTAAAAGCTCTTGTTGCGGCTTGTAATGAATGTTCTAGTCTAGTGATTTTGTAACCTTCTAAAGTAGTAGTTTGTTTAGATAAATAATTTAAAACTCTCTCAGCCGTTTGTCTTTCAAAGTTTTTTTCAAATTTTTCGAGAAGTTCGTAATCTTCCTTAGTTCCATTTTTCATTTCAGTAAAATTTACTGTTTTCATATTTTAATTATTTGATCCAGTGCTTAATAAAGATAATTGAGTTATTTTATTATCTCCTAATTCATCCACTAATTTAACAGGATATTCACCCGTGAAATAATGATCTGTTAATTGAGGATAAGCTTCGTTTCTTTTTTCAAAACCAATAGCTCTATACAAACCTTCTATTGATAAAAATCTTAGAGATTTAGATCCAATATATTCACAAATTTCATCGTTTGTTTTATTTGCTGCTAATAGTTCTTTTTTTGTAGGCGTGTCTACACCATAGAAATCTGGATATCTTATTTCTGGGCATGCAATTTTAACATGAACCTCTTTTGCACCAGCTTCGTAAAGCATTTTAACTATTTTATAAGATGTTGTTCCTCTTACAAGAGAGTCATCAATTAAAATTATTTTTTTATTTTTAATTGTTGTTTGATTTGCATTTAATTTTAATTTTACTCCTAAGCTTCTAATTTTCTGGCTAGGTTCAATAAAAGTTCTACCAACATAATGATTTCGAATTAATCCATGCTCAAAATTCATTTTTAATTCTTGAGCAAAACCCATGGCAGCTGCATTTCCAGAATCCGGGACTGGAACCACTATATCAGCGTTAGTATCGTTTTCTTTTGCAAGTTCTCTACCAATGTTTTTTCTATGCTCATATGCTGTTTTTCCTCCAATAAGACTGTCTGGTCTTGAAAAATAAATATATTCAAATACACAAGGTCTAACTTTTTTAGAAGGGAAGGGCTTAATACTTTTCAATTTATTATTTTCAATTAAAACTAACTCACCATTTTCAACTTCTCTTACAAATTTTGCACCAATAATATCAAATGCACAAGTTTCAGATGCAAGGACATAACTATTGCCAAGTTTACCGATTACTAGAGGTCTAATTCCATAAGGATCTCTAACCCCAATTAACGAGTTTTGAGTTAGCATTACTAATGCATAACCACCTTGAATTTGAAAAATAGCATCAATAACCTTATCAATTGTTTTGGGTCTTTTTGATTTAGCAATAAGTTGAACGATCGTCTCGGTATCTGAAGTAGTATAAAATATTGCTCCTTCCTCGACTAATTTCTTTCTTAATGATATTGAATTAGTAAGATTTCCATTGTGTGCTACTCCAATTCCACCAGCATTGGTGTCAGCAAAAAAAGGCTGAATGTTTCTTAATATATTATTTCCAGTTGTGCTGTATCTGTTATGGCCAATTGCATAATTTCCCTTAAGATTATTAAGCACTTTTTCTTTATTGAAATTATCACCAACTAAACCAAACCTTTTTTCAGAATAATATTTTTCTCCATCAAAAGTAACTATTCCACATCCTTCTTGACCTCTATGTTGTAGAGCATGAAGCCCAAGTGCTGTTAGAGCTGATGCATCCTTTGAATTGCTAATACCAAAAACACCACATTCTTCCTTTAGTCTTGGATTATAGCTCTGTAATTTTTTCTTTAGAATCTTGATATGTTTTTTCATTAGGAAATTCTTTTATCAGATAACTACTACCTTTTTCTAAATATGGAAAGACGTATGATTTGTCAAAATTTATTGGCCATTTATCATAATTATAAACGATATGAACACCTGAAAAGATACATACAGAAATAATGTAAGCTCTTATAAAACCAAAAAAGAATCCAAATGTCGTATCTAAGCCACCGATTCCTGTATATCTGACTGCTTTACTAATTCCTTTATTAACTAATAGAACCAAAAAGATAACAACCACAAATATTACTATTCCCAAACCTATATCGAGCACATACTCATTATCAATTATATCTTTTACGTAGGGTTTAAATTTAGGAAATAGTATTAATGTAATTATGTATGCCAACAACCATTTAGCCATTGATAGAATACTTAAAATAAAACCCTTTTTATAACAATTCACCAAAGAAATGATTGTTAAAATTAAGTAAATTAAATCTATTATTGAAATTGCTTTATAAAAATCTTTTACGATTTCTAACATTAAGATGCTTTGCCAAAAGGTTTAATAATTAAGATTAAAGCTGGAAGCAGGGTTAACACAGATATCATAGCTAGCAACATAGCTATTCCAGTAAACACACCAAAATAAATTGTTGGAATAAACTTTGACAATACTAAAATTGAAAATCCAAAAACAATGGTAATTGAAGTGTTTAATATTGCAACCCCAACAGTTGAATGACATGTTGTTAATGTCTTTTTATAATCCTTTATTTTATTAAACTCCTCTTTAAATCTGTAAATGTAGTGAATACTGTTATCTACTGCAATTCCTATTGTAATTGCTGCAATGGTTATTGTCATCATATCCAAAGGTATTCCTAATAATCCAATTATTCCTAGTATAAAAAAAGCAGCAATAAAATTTGGAATAACACCAATAAATGAAAGTTTAATATTTCTAAATAAGATTATAAACATTGAAAATATTCCAATCATAACTAATCCTAAAGTTAAAATTTGAGATTTAAAAAGGCTTTGTAATAAGTTATTAAACAATATTAATACACCTGCTAATTTATAATCATTTTCTTCTAAACCAAATTTATTCTTTAGATCAAAATTGATTTTGTTAATTAAATCATTTCTTCTTAAATTTTCTTGCGAGTCTATAATTCTCAAACTAATTCGAGCTTCGTTATCTTTAATTGAAAGATAAGGATCTATAATTTCAGTTTTAATAGTCTCAGGAATTTTAGTGTAAAGCACTCCCATTTCTAAAGTGCCTAAAGGTTTATTGTTGTTTAATTGAGTAGCTACTTCTATAATTGATGAAAAGGATAGAACTTTGCCAATTTCAGGTAAGCTATCTAAGTAGTTATGAACAGATGTAATTAAATCGATTTTATCTTTGGTAAACCAATATTTTTCGTCATTAGTATCTTCTTCTTCGCCCCAGTCATCAAATTCATCATCTTCTTCAGATTTTTTTTCCTCTTCTTTCTCTGGAAACTTTATAATAACTTCCAAAGGTGTTGTGCCGCCTAGCTTTTCATCTATAAGCTTCATACCTTGATAAATTTCAGTATTTTTATCAAAGTAATTTATAAAACTGTTTTCAACTTCAAGCTTACTTATTCCAATAATACTGAATATTATAACTATTCCAGTTACTAAGAAAATTGAGTTTTGATTATTTATAGAAATTAGCCCGAGTAAATTTGTAATTTTAGATTTTTGTTCTTTTTTAACTGAAATATTGTTTGTGGGTGCAAAGTTTAAAAGGGTAGGTAACAAAGTAAATGTAATGATGAATGAGGTAATTAATCCAAAAGTCATCATCCAGCCAAAATCAATAATAGGTTTTATTTCACTAAAAATTAGAGATAAGAATGCAAAAATTGTTGTTAGAACAGTATAAATAATTGGCCAAAACATTTTTGAAGTTGTTAAGGAAATAATTTCAAAATTATTTTTTGACGGAAAATCTTTTTTTAGTTGAAGAAATCTTGTGCTCATATGTATATTCATTGCCATTGTTAATATCAACATAAGTGCAATAAAATTTGAAGAGATCACTGTAACTTTCCATCCTAGCAAACCAAGTAATCCCATCATTATTATCACAGAAAAAAAACAACTACTTATAGGAACTATAATCCAAAGAAAATTTCTAAAAACAAACCATAAAGTAGCTATAATAAATAATAGAACCCCGACACCAAAAACAATTATATCGCTTTTGATGAAAGTCATCATATCGTCAGCAATCATTGGTATTCCTCCAAGATAAATTTTTCCAACATCGCCATAACTTTGAATAACTTGTCTTATTTCTAAAATATTTTGATGATTTTGTTTTTTGATTTGATCTTTAATGAGTTCAACTTCCTCTTTTGATTTATTTTCTAAATTTTCTAAACTTTGAGATTGTTTTATATTAACAATTATACCACTAGTTTTACCATCTTCACTAATGACAAAATTTCGAAAAACAGGACTTTTTAAAATTTCTTTAAAACCTCGATCTCTATCAACATCTTCATCTTTTAATGTTTTAAAGTTTTCTAGTCTTTCTTGAAGGGGAGCTTCTGAATTATTTAAAAGTGGAATGTCTAATAATGTAATCACACTATGGACCCAATTGAGACTCTGAATTTTATATTTTAAACTTAATAAATTATTAATTGATGAGTCAGTTGCCATTCCCTCATTAGGTGTATAAGTAAGAATTAAAAATTCTTTAGATCCATATCTTTCAGAGACTTCTTTCAAATATGCTAAATCTGGGTCACCTTCTATTAATAAGGTTTCTGATGAAGCATCTAGCCTAAAATTTTTTGAATAGTATCCAAAACTTAAAATAGCAATAATCAACAATACAAATATTGCTTTAGGATTTTTAAGGATAACGTTTTGATAAAAATGAGCTATCATTCAAGCTCTTTATATTGGAATTTAACTTAATTGAGTATCCTTAAATTTTGTAAATCTCTCTTCAAATTCAAGAGTTACATTACCAATAGGACCATGCCTTTGTTTTCCAATTATAATTTGTGCTAAATGAGCAACCTCATTCATTTTTGCTTGCCATTCCGCATGTTCAACTGTGGCTTCTCTTGGCTCTTTCCTTTGCAAATAATATCCTTCTCTATAAACAAACATTACAACATCGGCATCTTGTTCAATAGAACCAGACTCTCTTAAATCTGCCAACTGAGGCTTATGATCATCTCTTTGTTCTACTTGTCTAGATAACTGCGAAAGAGCAACCACAGGAACAGAGAGTTCTTTGGCTATTGCTTTAAGTCCTTGTGTAATTTGTGAAATCTCTTGAACTCTTCCATCTTTGTTAAATGTAGTTCCTCTCATTAGCTGAATATAATCAACCACAATCATATCAAGGCCGAAAAGCCTTTTAATACGTCTCGCTCTATTGCTCAGAGCAGCAATACTTATTGCTGGAGTTTCATCAATATAAAGGGGCAGTTCAGAAATATTTTTTGATGTTTCTAAAAATTTATCAAATTGATCATCTGATATTCTTCCTCTTCTAATGTCATTAGAGCTTATTCTTGCTTGTTCAGATATAATTCTTGTGGACAATTGTTCTGAAGACATTTCAAGTGAAAAGAAAGCTATGGATGATTTCTTACCACTATCTTGTAGTTTTTGTGCAGCGTTAAATGCAATATTAGTTGCGAGTGAGGTTTTACCCATAGATGGTCGACCAGCAATAATAATTAAATCTGATTGGTGTAAACCTCCGAGCTTATCATCTAAATCTCTTAAACCAGTTGGAACACCAACTATTCCCTCTTCGTTCTTATAAGCAGCTGAAGCCATTTCAATTGTTTGTTTCAGTGCTTCATCAAATTTTACTAAAGAAGAATTAAAAGAACCTTTTTCAGCTAAATCAAATAATAATCTTTCTGAGCTTTCGATTATAGATTGTCCGTTAGTATCAAGATCATTTAATTTTGCACTATCAATAGTTTGTTCAGAAATTTTTATTAATTCTCTTCTTACAAACATATCATAAATTATCTTTGAGTATTCTATTGCTTGTCTAACTGATGTAGAAAACTTTGTGATTTTTACCAAATATTCTGGAATATTTAGATCATCTTTTTCATCTTCAAAATAATTTTTTAAAGTAATTGGGTTAGCTAACATTCCTTTATAGATAAGACTTTCAACTGCCTCAAATATTTTTTGATGCATTGGATCATAAAAGTTTATACTAGAAATTATTGTATTTATTTCATCAAAAATATCGTTGCTTATAAGTATAGATCCTATAACTGCTTGCTCCGCCTCAATGTTATTTGGCAACTCTTTAAATTGATCTTTAACTATACTTAAATTGTTTTCCATGAAAACAAATTTACATGAAAAATAATTAAATCAAATTATATATTTCTACTGGGGAAAAGAATGTATAATTATTGAATTGTATCAGCTGAAGAAACATTGATTGTAATTTCAGCATCAACTTCTGAGTGTAAAGAAATTTTAACTTTAAATTTTCCTAAAGCTTTTATTTCTTCAACTGGTTGTATCATAGAAGGTTTTATATCTACTTTGTTTTCTTGTTGAATAAGTTTTGAAATTTCGGTTGGTTTAACTGAGCCATATAATTCATTATTTTCTGTACTTAGTTTTTTGACAGAATACTCTTTACCATTAATTTTCTCAGCAACTTGAGAGGCCTCTTTTTTCTTTTCATCATCTTTTTTAGATAACTCAGTTTTAATTTTTTCAACTTCTTTTATATTTTCTTTTGATGCATAAAGAGCTTTTTTATTAGCAATTAGAAAGTTTCTAGCAAAACCTCTTTTTACCTCTATTACTTCGCCAATAGACCCTATCCTTTTTACGTTTTCTAATAATATTACTTTCATTTATATTAACGCTAAGTTTCTTGCTCTTTTAATTGAAAGAGAAAGTTCTCTTTGCTTCTTTTGAGAAACGTTTGTTATCCTTGAAGGTAGAATTTTACCATTCTCAGATACATATTTTTTTAAAAGTTTAATATTTTTGTAATCTACTTGAGGAGCGCCCTTAACTGATAATGGGCAAGTTTTTTTAAATTTATATTTATTAGGCTGAAAAATACTTAATTTTGCAAAGTTACTCTGTTTACCTTTTTTATTTCC
Source organism: uncultured Pelagibacteraceae bacterium (assembly GCA_902589725.1). Taxonomy (GTDB): domain Bacteria; phylum Pseudomonadota; class Alphaproteobacteria; order Pelagibacterales; family Pelagibacteraceae; genus Pelagibacter. The sequence continues at coordinate 4,423 of CACITU010000014.1, read as the reverse complement.
ACTTTGTCTTTTTGGCATTAGTTTTTAACACTTTCCTTTTTTTCGTTATCTTCTTTTTTCCCAAAATAGTTTGTTTCTAAATCAAATTTTTTTACTCTAACTGTTAAATATCTTAGTAATTTTTTATCAATAGCTTCATTTTTTTCTAATTGATCAATAACATTACCTTTACCTTTTATTTTAAAATGTATGTAGCTGCCTTTTTTATTCTTTTTAATTAGATAAGATAAGTTTAGTAATCCCCAGTTTTCAGTTTTAACAACCTCACCATCATTTTTTTCAACAATTTTAGAATATTTTTCTATCAGTTGCTTTAATTCACTAGGAGAAGCATCTTGTCTAGCTATAATAGTATGTTCGTATAAATTCATTTAAGTTCTTTAATAAAAAGTGAGGATATACTATTATAAAAGTTCAATTACAATAGTTAAAAAGGCAAAAATATTAGTTTTTTTTATATGTTTTCAGTAATTTTTCCAGGTCAGGGATCTCAAATAGTAGGAATGGGAAAAGAAATTTATGATAAATTTAATATAGTAAAAGACTTTTTTAAACAGGCTGATGACACATTAAATTTTTCTATTTCTAAGCTTATCCTAGAAGGGCCAAAAGAAGATTTAGATTTAACAGCTAATACACAACCAGCAATATTTTTAATAAGTTATTCAATATTTAATTTAGCAAAAAATGAGTTTAACTTAGATTTAAATAAAGCAAAATACTTTGCAGGACATTCTTTAGGCGAATATTCAGCTTTATCATGTGCGGGATATCTAGAATTTTCAGATACTTTAAAAATATTAAGAATTAGAGGGGATGCTATGCAAAACTCTGTGCCCAAAGGTCAGGGAGGTATGATTGCGGTATTAGGCTCAACAGTTGAAGAGATTGAAAGAATTTTGATGGAAAATAAAGAAAATTTAAAAGCACAAATTGCAAATGATAATTCTGAAGGTCAAATTGTTTTGAGTGGAAAAACTGAAGATTTAGAAAAATTAATTCTAGTTTTTAAGGATAATTCAATTAAAAATATTAAACTTCCTGTAAGTGCACCCTTTCATTGCGAACTGATGAATAATGCTACAAAAATTATGAGGGAAGAGTTAAATAAACTTAATTTTAAAAATGGGCAAAATAAATTAATTTCAAACGTTACTGCTAATGAGATTAAAGACCCAGATGAGCTTAAAAATCTTTTGATTAAGCAAATAGAGAATAGAGTTAGATGGAGAGAAAGTGTGATTAATATGATAGAAAATAACGTAGACCATTTTATTGAAATTGGACCTGGGAAAGTTTTATCAGGTTTGGTAAAAAGAATTAACAGAAACGTAAAAATTGATACTATTAATTCTAAAAGTGATATTGAGGGTTTAAAAATATGACTGATTTAAAAGGTAAAAGTATTATTGTTACAGGTGCTTCAGGCGGAATTGGAAATTCAATAATTGAAAAATTAAATCAATCAGGAGCAAATATTTTAGCTTCAGGTACAAGAATAGAAAAATTAGAGGAACTAAAAAGTAAATATGGAAATATTAAAATATTAAAGTTTGATATTTCCCAAAGCGATAAAATTGAGGAGTTTGTTGAAAACGCAACGAAAGAACTTGGCGGTACTTTAGATTGCATAGTTAATAATGCAGGCATTACGCAAGATAATTTAGCAATAAGAATGAGCCTAGATGAATGGAAAAAAGTAATTGATGTTAATCTAACATCAACTTTTTTAATGAGTAAATCAGCAATTAAAAAAATGCTTAAAAATAAATCTGGTAAAATCGTTAATATTACGTCAGTTGTAGGACATACAGGTAATTTAGGACAGACCAATTATACTGCTTCCAAAGCAGGTATTATTGCAATGTCAAAGAGTATGGCAATTGAATATGCTAAGAAAAATATTAATATAAATTGCATTTCACCAGGTTTTATCAAAACAGCGATGACCGATAAATTAGATGATAAATTTAAAGAGGCTATAATATCAAAAATTCCTTCAGCACGTTTAGGAGAGCCAGATGATATTGCAAATGCAGTGCTTTTTTTGTGCTCTAATCAATCAAGTTATATTAATGGTGAAACTCTTCATGTTAATGGAGGCATGTATATGGCTTGACAAAATAGGTTTTTAAACTAATAAGAATTTATAACAAAAAGGATCATTATGTCAGAAGATGTTTCAAGTAAAGTTAAAAAAATTGTAGCAGATCACTTAGGTATTGATGAAGCTAAAGTTACTGAAGAGTCAAGTTTTATAGATGACTTGGGAGCTGATAGTTTAGATACGGTAGAATTGGTGATGGCCTTCGAAGAGGAATTTGGATCTGAAATTTCAGATAGTGAAGCTGAGAAAATTTTAACTGTGGGAGATGCAGTTAAGTTTATCGAAGGAAAAGCTAATTAGAAATTTTAATGCCATCAGAAAAAGATGGGATAATGATAATATTATCCTCTCCCTCAGGAGCAGGGAAGACTACACTTGTAAAAAAATTATCTGAAAAAGTAAATTTTGAAATTTCTATATCTCATACAACTAGGGAGCCTAGACCTAATGAGAAACAGAACGAAGATTATTTTTTTGTAAATGAATCAGAGTTTAAAAGATTAATTAGGAATGAAGAATTCTTAGAATATGCAAAAGTTTTCAATAATTTTTATGGTACAACAAGAACACCGGTTATAGATAAATTAAATAAAGGTCAGAACGTTCTTTTTGATATTGATTGGCAAGGAGCTGATCAAATAAAAAATAAAAAATTAGATTATAAATTAATTACTTTTTTTATACTTCCTCCAACCAAACAGGTTTTGTTTGAAAGGTTAACCAAAAGACACGCAAGTGACAAATTGATAGCTGAGGAGAGAATGAAACAATTTGAAAGAGATGTGTTACATTGGATAAATTATGATTATGTAGTTATAAATAATGATTTAAATGAATGTTATAATAAAATAATGAATTTGATTCATGCAGTCATGAATAATGGCTCAAAAGATTATGATCTAAATTTTATTAGAAGCCATATTGAAAAATTAACGAGTTAAATTTTCGTATTCATAAGCTAATTTATAATAAGTCTCAAAATTTAAATTTTGTGGCCTTAAATTCAAATCAATTTTAAGTTTATTCAGAACTCTTTTGTCTCCATTAAATAGCTGATTAAAAGGTTTTTTTATCATTTTTCTTCTTTGGTTAAAAAAAACTCTTGTTACTTTCTCTAAATTATTTGGATCACTAATTTTAAAAAATTTTTTTTTTGGAGAGAAAAATAATAATGAACTATCTACTTTGGGTTTTGGATAAAATGCCTCAGGTTTGATATCACAGACCTTCTTGATATTAAGTTTCCAATTACAAATAATTGATAACCTTCCATAATCTGAAGTGTTACGTTCAGCAATTATTCTGTCTGCAACCTCTTTTTGAAACATTAAAATTAGACACTCAAACCAAAAGCTATCTTTTAAATTGACTATCCATTTGCTAAGAATTTCTGTTGATATGTTATAAGGCAAATTACCAAAAACAGTTACTTTTTCATTGAAAAGATCTGTTTCGTTTATTTGCAAAATATCATCGTTTAAGATTTCAACTTTATTCTTAAATTGATTTTCAAGACTAATTGCAAGCTGGTTATCTTTTTCAATTAATAAAAATTTTTTTGGTTTTTTTTTTAAAATATATGAAGTTAGATTTCCTGTGCCTGGTCCAATTTCAAGAACATTTTTTTCATATATTTTTGCTGTATTTGTTATTTTTTCTAAAATATTTTTATCAATTAGAAAATTTTGACCTAGACTTTTTTTTGCTCTAATCAATTTTCTTATCCAAAAACTCTATTGCTCTTATCAAACTTAGTGGATCTGAGATATTTTTTCCTATCATTTTTTCATTAGGACCATGATCAGGCGAAATTCTAACAAAAGGTAAGCCCAATGTAATATTTATTGCATCATACTCAAATAAAGTTTTCATTGGGGTTAAAACCTGGTCATGGTACATCCCAACAATTACATCTAATTTAGATCTGTTATTTTTTAAAAAAGCTGTGTCGGCTGCATAGGGGCCACTCAATTTTAATCCATTTTGTGATAATTTTTTTATCAATGGAACTAAAATTTTTTCATCCTCATTAAATTTACTTGTGCTTTCACAATGGGGATTAAGACCCAAAACACCTATTCTTGGTTCTATACCTAACGTTTTTTTATAAAAATTATTTATTAAATAAATTTTTTCAGTAATATTTTTTTTATTAATAAATCTTGGAACATTTTTAATTGGTACATGAGTTGTTATAGGGCATACAGAAAGTTTTTTATTAAATATTAACATTGCAAATTTTTTAGTTTTTGTTTTTGAAGAAATATATTCTGTAATACCAGGAAATTTTTTATTGAGGAAACTTTTTTTTGAAAT
>CACITU010000013.1 GCA_902589725.1 uncultured Pelagibacteraceae bacterium | reverse complement strand
AAATTATTTTTTTGAAATTAAAAACAAAATTTGGGTTTTAAATGGTAAATCTTAATCAGCAAATACTTAAATTTGATTATGAGCAAAATTTTAAAGATCAGGATTTTTATGTTTCGAATAGTAACGAGCATTCTTTTCGCCTTTTAAACAGTTGGCCAAAATGGGATAAAAATTTTATAAATTTAATTGGTGAAAAGTTTTCAGGAAAAAGTCATTTAATCAATATATTTTTAGCAAAAAATAGAGGAATTAAAATTAAAGCAGATCAAATTAGTAATGATTTTCTTCAAAAAATTAAGATATATGAAAACATTATTGTTGAAGATTTAACTGAAAAAATAAATGAAAACTTATTATTTTCACTTATTAATATAATCGACCAAGATAATAAATATTTGATAGTAACCTCAACAATACCAATAGTTGAATTTAAATTTAAACTAAATGATCTAAGTTCAAGATCTACTAATTTCATTTTATCTCAAATTGAAAAACCTGGTGACGATTTAATTTATGCATTAATATTAAAAAATCTTTCTGATCGTCAAATAACAATAGACCAAAAACTTATTGAATTTATAATTAAGAGAATTGATAGAACTTATGGCAAAATTTCTGATTTCATATATAAAATCGACGAAATTAGTTTAAAAAGAAAGAAACCTATCGATTTTAAAATTATTAGAGAGGCATTAGAGGTTTAATTGAATAAATACAGATCACATAAGTGTAATGAATTAAGAAAAGAGCATGTAAATAAAAAAATTTCTCTTGCAGGTTGGATAAATAAAAAAAGAGACCATGGAAATTTATTATTTATTGATTTGAGGGATAATTACGGAATTACGCAATGTATAATTGATAAAGATAATAAATATTTTTCTGATCTAGAAAAAATGCAATTAGAAACAGTAATTAAAGTCGAAGGAAAAGTTGTTAACAGATCAAAAGAAACAATTAATTCTGAAATTAATACAGGTGAAATTGAGGTCGTTATTGAGAAACATGAAATTTTGGGAACATGTAAAGAACTGCCTATGCCTGTCTTTAGCGATCAAGAGTATGCTGAAGAAATAAGATTGAAATATAGATTTTTAGATTTGAGAAGAAAAAAAATTCACGAAAATATTATTTTAAGATCTAAAGTTATTTCACATATTCGAAATGAAATGACCAAATTAGGTTTTTTAGAATTTCAAACGCCAATTTTAACTTCATCTAGTCCAGAGGGTGCAAGAGATTTTTTAGTTCCTAGTCGTTTAAATCCAGGAAAATTTTATGCATTACCTCAAGCCCCTCAACAATTTAAACAACTAATAATGGTCTCTGGATTTGATAGATATTTTCAAATTGCACCTTGTTTTAGGGATGAAGATGCAAGAGCAGACAGAAGTCCTGGAGAGTTTTATCAATTAGATTTGGAAATGTCATTTGTTGAACAAGAGGATGTATTTAATGTTGTTGAAAAGTTAATGGTTAATACATTTAAAAATTTTTCTACCAAAAAACTGATGTTTGATAAATTTCCAAAGATTTCATACAAGGAAGCAATGCTTAAATATGGTACTGATAAACCTGATTTAAGAAACCCACTCATGATAAATGATATAACTGAAATTTTTATAAGAGAAGATGTTTCATTTGAAATATTTAAAAAATTAGTAAAATCTGGATCAAGAGTAAGATGTATTGTTGCAAAAAATACAAAAGATAAGCCAAGAAGTTTTTTTGATAATATTGATAAATGGGCAAAAGAAGAAGGCGCTTCTGGTTTAGCTTATTTTACTTTTGAAAAAAATAAAGATATTTCAGCAAAAGGCCCTGTAGGAAAATTCTTTTCTCAAGATGCATTGGCTGAAATCATGATAAAAACAAACTGTGAAATAGGGGATAGTATTTTCATGGCTTGTGGAAAACAAGACGAATTAGAAAAAATTACTGCTCTGGCAAGAGATAAAATTGCAAAAGATCTAGATTTAATTGATGAAAATGTTTTCGCATTTTGCTGGATAGTAGATTATCCAATGTTTGAAAAAAATGAAAAAACAAACAAGATTGAATTTAGTCACAATCCATTTTCAATGCCACAAGGTGATTTAAGTGAAAAAGATTTTGAAAACCCATTAGGTATACTTGCTTATCAATACGACATAGTTTGTAACGGCATAGAATTATCTTCAGGGGCGATAAGAAATCACAAACCAGAACTTATGTATAAACTTTTTTCGATTGCAGGATATGATAAAAATCAAGTAGATGAAAAATTTAGTGGTATGATTAATGCACTTAGTTATGGTGCACCACCACACGGAGGAATAGCACCTGGTATTGATAGGATAGTAATGTTGCTTGCTAATGAGAAAAATATTAGGGAAGTTACAATGTTTCCAATGAACCAAAACGCACAAGATTTGATGATGAATGCACCGTCCGAGGTAAATTCAGATCAATTGAAAGAATTAAATTTAGATTTAAAAACTAAAAAATAACTTATTTTTTACCTTTTAGACTTATTTTGACATCTGAAAGATCAACTAGATTTTTTTTATAATTATTTCTAACGAAACCTTTACTAGTAATATCTTTTACAATTTTTAATAATTGATTTTGATCCTCAGAGTCTTGATCTTCTACATTGATGGCATCATTTCCACCAATAGCTGGGGTATGTGCTAGATCTTCTCTATTTTGATATGAAATAGCCAATTCTCTGAAAATATAATCCAATATTGATGTAGCACTTAAAATTCTATCATTACCATGGACTTTGCCAGATGGTTCAAATTTTGTATCTACAAATGCACTTATAAACTCATCTAACGGAACACCATATTGAAGGCCTAGCGAAACAGCAATTGCAAAATTATTCATTAAAGCTTTTACAAGCTCACCTTCTTTACTGGTATCAATAAATATTTCTCCAATTTTTCCGTCTTCATATTCTCCGGTATGTAGGTAAACTTTGTGGTCACCAATAGTAGCTTTTTGAATATATCCTTTTCTTCTGTCTGGCATGCTAAATCTTTTACCTGACTTCTCGTTAGCTGTCTTTATACTTGTTATTACACTTTCTTTATTTAATGGATTTTTTTTGTCTGTTTCGGTAACTACTTCTACTTTATTATTTTCAAGGACTTTATTGTTTTTAGGATCTAGACTTTTTGTTTTTCTATTATCAAGCTTTACGTCTAAAACCTCAAATTTACCATCATCTCTTTTTTCTAAATTTTTTAACTCTGCTTCATTAATATCATCTAAATAATGATTAACTTTAAATGTGCAGGTATAATAAGTTTCAACTAAGTACTTTGCCATTTGACCTCAATTTAAATTTAATTTGAATAATGATTCATTTAATTTATATACATATTCATATTTTAGTCTAATTTAAATTTTACAATTTTTAATTGAAAAAATAAAAAAAAAAAATGTTGACACTTTTTAAAAAAATTTTCACTTGGTGGAATCGTGACACTTTTGGAACAAGACTTAAAACTATTTTTTTTGGAAAACTAGTTGGGACAGATCAACTTGGAAATAAATATTATGAAAGCAAAAGTGGAAAAAGGTGGGTTATTTATAGTGATACAATTGATGCATCTAAAATTCCTGTTGAGTGGTATTCATGGATACATTTTACACCAAATAAAATTGAAACAAAACATAATCTAGAAAAATATGACTGGCAAAAACCTCATCAATCAAATTTGACTGGTACCGACGAAGCTTATCATCCAAATAAAAACAAAAATGGTGTTAAAAAAAAGTACTCTAGCTGGAAAGAATAATTTTAAATTAATATTTGTATTATTATTAGTTTATTTTTGTTTTGTATTTAGTTCAAATTCACAAATCAATCTAGAAGGATCTTTTACAGATATACAGATACTAGATAAAATAAGTTCAAAAAATACTTTAATTAAATTAAAAAATGGTGAAATAACAAAATTTAAAGATTTATCCATAAAAAGTTTTAAATGCAAAAATTCTGAATTCGATGATGATCCAGAAGTAACAGCTTATTTGCAGATAAGAGATTTATCAAATAAAAACAATGATGAGGTTTTTGCTTTTAATGGCTGGATGTTTTCATCTAGCCCATCTTTAACTCCATTTGATCATCCTGTGTATGACGTGTGGTTAGTAAGTTGTTATTAAACAATATTTTCTTTATCTAGCCAGCTCACATTAAAATCAGAACTTATAAATTTTTTATGATTTAGTACTTTTTTATGTAAAGGTATAGTTGTAGTTATTCCCTCAATAACAAACTCATCTAATGATCTATTCATTCTTTGAATAGCTTCTGTTCTGTTTCTTCCATGGCAAATTAATTTACAAACCATACTGTCATAATAAGGTGTCACTTTATAACCTTGAAATATTGAACCATCTACTCTTGTTCGAAACCCTGATGGTTGATGACACATCGTAATTATACCAGGAGAAGGCTGAAAGTTTTTACTTGCATCTTCAGCATTTATTCTGCATTCAATTGCATGCCCTCTTGGATTTATATCGTTTTGTTTTAAAGCTGTTTCACCTGAAAAAGCTATCCAAATTTGTTCTTTTATTATATCAATTCCTGTGACCATTTCAGTAACAGGGTGTTCTACTTGAACTCTAGTGTTCATTTCAAGAAAGTAAAATTTTCCATCTTCATATATAAATTCAACAGTTCCTGCTCCCGAGTATCCAATTTTTGTGACCATATTGACAGTTTTATCAAATAGATCTTTCCTTATTTTTTCATTTAAAACTGGACTAGGTGTTTCTTCTATCAATTTTTGATGTCTTCTTTGTACAGAACAATCTCTTTCATGAAGATGAACAGCTCTATTTTTTCCAGCTAATATTTGTACCTCTATGTGTCTTGGATTTTGAAAAAATTTTTCAATATAAACTTCATCATTACCAAAATATTTCTTAGCCTCAGACTTGGCTGTTGCAAATAGTGTTTCAAATTGCTCTTCTTTAAAAACTATTTTCATACCTTTTCCTCCGCCACCCCCTGATGCTTTTATCAAGACAGGAAAACCTATTTTTTTACAAAGTTTTTTTGCTTCAAAAATATCTTTAACTCCACCCTCAGAACCTTCGATTACTGGTAATCCATTTTGTTTTGCAATCTTTTTTGCTTGAATTTTATCACCCATCATTTCTATGTGATTTGAAGAAGTCCCAATAAAATTAATTTTATTTTCTTCTAAAATTTTAGCAAAATTTGCATTTTCAGATAGGAAACCATATCCAGGATGAACAGCATCTGCATTTGTAAGTTCTATCGCGGACATTAAAGCAGGTATGTTCAAATAACTATTAGCAGGTTGATGAGATCCAATGCATACACTCTCATCAGCCATTCTTACATGCATGCTTTCTCTATCAACATCTGAATGGACTGCAACAGTCGAAATTCCCCATTCTTTACAAGCCCTAATAATTCTAACTGCAATTTCCCCACGGTTTGCAATTAAAATTTTTTTGAACATTTTTATTCTAAAATTATTATAGTTTGTCCAAACTCTACAGGCTGTCCATCTTCTACACAAATTTCTTTTACTACTCCATCAGCTGTTGATGGTACGTGGTTCATTGTTTTCATTGCTTCTACAATCATTATTGTATCACCCTTTTTAATTTTCTTTCCTAACTCAACAAATTTTTTTGCACCAGGCTCAGGTGCGTGATAAGCAGTACCTATTATAGGAGAAGTGATCTCAGTTCCTGATTTAACGCTTTGATTTTTAACATTACTTGATTCTGGTAATGAAATTGGACTTGAAACTGTTTGTGGTTGATTGCTTACTGAAACATTATTTTTTGATACCCTAACTTTTGTATCTTTTTCTGTTATTTCTATTTCAGTTAAATTAAATTCTTTTAAATAATCGCTTAATTCTTTAATTATATTTTTATCAATTTTCATTTTGAATGATCTTTTGTAATGAAATTATGGCCAAAATATATCCTTCAGAACCTAAACCAAATATCCCCCCAGTCACAACACCACTTATAAGCGATTTGTGTCTAAATTCCTCTCTTTTATAAATATTTGAAATATGAAGTTCGATGATTGGTTTTTTAAAAAGATCAAGAGCATCTCTGATTGCTACTGAGGTATGAGTAAACCCAGCAGCATTTACTATCATTCCATCATAATTTTTTCTAGCATCTTGAATTATGTTTACAAGCTCTCCCTCAATATTACTTTGAGTGAAATTTACTTCTAAACTTAGTTCTTTAGCTTTTTTTATACAGTTTTCCTTAAGTTGTTCAAAAGAAGTTGATCCATATTGTGATTGTTCTCTTTCACCTAATAGATTAAGATTTGGACCATTAATAATAATTATTTTATTATTCATTCAGCACTTATATACGATGAAAAAAATAAAAAAAATAAAAATTAGATTAAATGGTAAAATCAAATCTATAATTTATGACTACAAACTATTAGATTTGCTAAAGCATCATAAAATAGCATTAAATAAGGTAGCTATTGAGCTTAATGAAGAAATAATAGATAAAAAAAAGGTTAATAAAATTAAATTAAAAAAAAATGATAAGATTGAAATAGTTCATTTTATTGGAGGTGGTTAATTTGAAGAAAGATAATTTTATAATTGCAAATAAAAAATTTAGCTCAAGATTAATTGTAGGCACTGGAAAATATAAAAACATGATGGAATGTGCTAAAGCCATAAAACTTTCAGGCGCAGAGATAGTTACTGTAGCAGTTAGAAGAGTAAATATAAGCAATAAGAATAAACCCTTATTAATGGATTATATAGATCCCAAGAAAATAACATATTTACCAAATACAGCTGGATGTTTTAACTCTAAAGAGGCTTTAAGAACATTAAGACTTGCAAGAGAAATAGGTGGTTGGAAATTAGTTAAATTGGAAGTTTTAGGAGATAAAAAAAACTTGTTTCCTGACATGATAGAAACATTAAAATCAACAGAGGTTCTTGCAAAAGAAGGGTTTAGAGTTATGGTTTATTGCAATGATGATCCATTAATGGCTAAGCGATTAGAAAATTCAGGTGCAGATGCAATCATGCCCTTGGCAGCTCCAATCGGCTCTGGTTTAGGTATACAAAATAAAATAAATATTCAAATAATTAGAAAGCAAACAAAACTCCCGTTAATTATTGATGCTGGTCTAGGACAAGCTTCTGATGCAACTATTGCAATGGAATTAGGATGTGATGGTGTACTAGTAAACACTGCGATTGCCAAAGCAAAAAAACCATTTGATATGGCAGTGGCTTTTAAAAATGCAGTGATAGCAGGTAGACAATCGTACAATTCTGGTAGAATAGACAAGATTCTTATGGGGAACCCTTCTTCCCCATCAAAAGGTATTATTTAATTTTTTTATAATACCTCTTCTTTTTGTAAGTTGTTTTTTTTATTTTTTTATTTTCTTTCTTTTCAGTTAATTTATTTTCTTTATTTTGTACTTCTAAGTTTTTAAGTTTTTCGTAATACTCTACTAAATCAATTGTTTTTTTAGATTTATTTTGTAAAGAAATTATATATTCAGGAATTATCAATGAATTATCACTTATAATATCTATTTTTATTTTATTCTTTTTTTCAAAATAGGTTAAATCATTTACAAAATTTTCTTTGAGAAAATCAGAAATTTTTTTACATACTTTAAGTTCGACAAATTTTGCTTTACTTATTACAGCTTTTAATTCAACAATTTTAAGAAGTTTTTGAGCAAAAGACTCATCTGTTAAAGTAACTTTCCATTTAATTGCACTTTCTCTAAGTCTTTGTCTTGACATTTCTAAAAGGCCAAAGTTACTTATTCTTCCTATTTGAATTCTTGCTCTATCTGATCTACACTTTTCTTTAAGTTTTCTCTCTACTACTCTTCTATTACCAAAACTTAGCATATCGATAAAGTCTATTATTATTAAACCAGATAAATCTCTTATTTTAATTTGTCTTGCAATCTCTTCGGCAGCTTCAATATTAGTATCTAATGCAGTGCTCTCTACGTTTTTACCTTTAATTGAGCTTCCAGAATTAATGTCAATTGAAACTAGTGCTTCTGTTGGATTGATAACTATGTATCCACCTGATTTAAGTTTTATTTCAGAGTCAAAAATTTGATTTAATTTTTGCTCAATATTTTCTTGAATAAACAAGGGAATTTTACCTCTGTACTTCTTAACTTTTTTTAAATTAGACGGCATTAAAGTTTTCATAAATAATTGAGCTTTTTTGTAACCTTCATTACCTTCAACAATTATGTTTTTTGTACTATCGTCAAACATATCCCTCAAAGTTCTTTTAATAATTTCACTTTCTTGATGAATTAATGACGGTGCTATAGAATTAATTGCATTTTCTTTTATTTGACTCCAAGTTTTAATTAAAGTTGTTAAATCATTATTTATTTCATTTTTAGTTTTATTACTTCCAGCAGTTCTTACAATTAAACCCATTTCTTTTGGTATGTCGATTTCATTTAAGATCATTCTTATTTTTTTTCTATCTGCAGGATTAAAAATTTTTCTTGATATACCTCCACCTTTAGGTGTATTAGGCATCAAAACAATATATTTTCCTGCTATAGAAATAAAAGTACTTAGCGCCGCTCCTTTTTGTCCTCTTTCATCCTTAATAACTTGAACAAGAATTACCTGATTAGGTTTTATTACCTCTTGAATTTTATATCTTTTAAATTTTAGTCTTTGATTTTCTTTTTTTACTTTACTTTCTTCAAAATTTTCTTTACTTAAAATATCGTCTTTGTCATTAGCTTGTTCTTCCCCTTCATCACTTTTTTTTTCAATTGGATCGTCTATTTCTAGCTTACCTGTAGCAATACTTTCATCTTCTTTAGCTTCAACTTCTTTTGAAAGTTTCTCTCTAGCTTTTTCTTCCTCTTCTTTAATTTTTTCTAAATCACCTTTAGGAATTTGATAGTAATCTGATTGAATATCATTAAATGATAGAAATCCGTGTTTTTCTCTTCCAAAATCTACAAAAGCAGCTTGTAAAGATGGCTCAATTCTACTTACCTTACCTAAATAAATATTATTTTTAATTAAGTTATTTTTTAAACCTTCGTACTCGTAATCTTCAATATTTTCACCTGATTTAAGTACAACTCTTGTTTCATTGGGATGCGAAGCATCAATGTATAAATTTTTATCCATAATTTTATAATTGTTAATTTCATTTCTAATATTTTATTTAAATTTTGTTTAATTCATTTGCCATATCTTTAACAAATTCCAAGATATAATGGAATTAAAATGAATAAATTTATAAAAAATATTTTTATTTTATCTGTATCTTTTGTCATTTTATTAGGTGTATTTGTTATTTCAATATTATGGACTTATTCAAATGATCTTCCAGATTATAAATTTTTAAAAAACTATAAACCAGCTGTCTCTAGCAAAGTGTATTCAGGTGACGGTGAATTAGTTGCAGATTTCTCTAAGGAAAAAAGAGTATTTGTTCCATTTAACTCAATACCAAAAAATGTAATAAATGCTTTCTTATCTGCAGAAGATAAAAATTTTTTTTCTCACCCAGGCGTGGATGCTAGAGGTGTTCTTAGAGCAACAATAAACAATATTTCAAATATTGTATCTTCTAAAAGATTAGAGGGAGCTTCCACAATTACCCAACAAGTGGCAAAAAATTTTTTGTTAACAAATGAAGTAAGTTTAAATAGAAAAATTAAAGAAGCAATTTTAGCATTTAGAATTGAAAGAGCCCTGTCTAAAGAAAGAATTTTAGAACTTTATCTAAATCAAATCTATTTAGGAAGTGGAGCATATGGTGTGGCCGCTGCTAGTTTGGAATATTTTGACAAATCTATTCGAGATTTGAATTACTCAGAAGCTGCATTACTTGCAGCTTTACCAAAAGCTCCAAGTAAATATAATCCTTATCAAAATCTTGAGTTAGCAAAGTTTAGAAGAAACTTAGTTTTAAAAAACTTATTAGAAAATAACTACCTCACCTTAGAGTGGTATGAAAAACTTAAGGATGAACAAATAAAATTAAAAAAAACAAAAAAAATATATTTGGAAGATTCACAATATTATATTGAAGATGTTAGAAAAAATGTAATTGAAAAATTGAGCTATGACAAGATTTACAAACAAGGTTTTAATATAAACACACCTATAGATTTACAATTACAAAAGACAGCAACAAACTCTCTTAGAAAAGGATTAATTTTGTATGACCAAAGAAAGGGCTGGAGAGGTCCCTTAACAAATAAAACTTATAATTCTGACTGGAATAAAAATTTAAATCAATTTTATCTAGAAAATTCTATTCAATGGAAACTAGCAATTGTAAAAAAAATAAACAAATTTTCAACAGAAATAGAAACTCATGACAATGTTAAAGGTATTATAAAATATCAAGATATTTCCTGGACAAAAAAAGAATTTAATAAATTATTTAAGCTTGGTGATATAATTTATGTAAAACATATAGAGGATAATACTTTTAGTCTTAAGCAGTTGCCAAAAGTAAATGGTGGAATTGTAGTAATGGATCCTTTTACAGGAAGAGTTCTAGCTCTTAGTGGCGGTTTTAGTTTCAAGGAAAGTGAATTTAATAGGGCAACTCAAGCAAAAAGACAACCTGGTTCAGCTTTTAAACCATTTGTTTATGCTTTGGCTTTAGAGAATAATTTTACACCAACATCTTTAATATTAGATGCTCCGTTAGTTTTAGACCAGGGTGAAGATTTAAAAATGTGGAAACCTGAGAATTATGGAAAAAAATTTTATGGACCTTCAACCCTAAGAGTAGGACTCGAAAAATCTAGAAATTTAATGACTGTAAGGATCGCCCAAAAACTTGGATTAGAAAAAATTATTAAATTTTCAAAAGAATTACAAATTTATGAAAATCCTGAAGAACTTTTATCTATATCTTTAGGTTCTGCTGAAACAACCTTATTAAAACTTACATCTGCATATTCAGTTTTTGTTAATGGAGGAAAGCTTGTAGATCCAATAATGATTGATAGAATTCAAGACAGTGAAGGAAATACAATTTATAACAACGACAAAAGAAAATGTGTAAATTGTGATAAAATTTCTTACTTAAGCAGTGATTACCCTGAGATAAAAAATAACTTCAAACAAATTTTTTCTCCAGAAACAGCTTTTCAAATGACCTCAATTTTAGAAGGAGCTGTTCAAAGAGGAACTGCAAAAAAATTAAAAGATTTAAAATTAAATATTGCAGGTAAAACTGGGACAACAAATAAAAACACAGATACTTGGTTTATTGGTTATACTTCAAATCTTCTCGTAGGCGTTTATGTTGGATCTGATAACCCAACTCCACTTGGAAAGTACGAAACAGGATCTAAAACTGCACTTCCAATTTTTAAAAGTTTTATATCTGATGCTGTTAAAAAATCAGATGCAAGGCCTTTTAAAGCATCAAAAGGAACAGTAATGATGGTTGTTGACCCTACAACAGGTCAAAAAGCAAAATTTAACTCAAAGAATACTATTATTGAGGTTTTTAAAAAAGAAAATGTGGTTGATGGAAAAGTTCTTTACACAAATTCAGATAGATTAGATTCAAATAATATATTAAAGTTTTACTAATGGATAATAATTATCAAAATTTAAAAGAAGAGATTGAAAAGATAAATCAAAAAATACAGGAGTATCTTTGAAAAAAATAATATCTATTCAAAGCTACAATCTTTAAATTCACAAATGTTAAGTGCCGATTTTTGGCAAGATAAAAATAATTCTCAAAGACTAATCAAAGAAAAGAAATTATATGAAGATTTAACTAATTCTTTAAATAATAATGTCGAAAAACTTAAAGATTTAGATGATTTGATTCAACTGGCGTATGAAGAAGAGAATTTACAAGTTCAAAATGAAGTTTTACAAAATATAAAAGATTTAAGAATTGAAGTTAAAAAAAATGAAATTAAATGTTTTTTATCTAATGAAGCCGACCCTTTAAATTGCTATATAGAAATACATGCTGGTGCTGGAGGCACAGAAAGTCAAGATTGGGCTGATATGTTGAGAAGAATGTATTTAAAATGGTCTGATAAAAAAAATTTTAAATCAAGTTTGATTAGTGAACATAGAGGTGATGAAGCTGGAATAAAGTCTGCAACGATTAAAATAGATGGTGACTATGTTTTTGGATGGTTAAAAAAAGAGTCGGGAATACATAGGTTAGTTAGGATATCTCCATTTGACTCTGGAGCAAGAAGGCACACAAGTTTTGCAAGTGTTTGGATTTATCCAGTTGTAGATGAAAATATAAATATAGAAATTTTAGAAAAAGATTTAAGAATAGACACTTATCGCTCAAGTGGAGCAGGTGGCCAGCACGTTAATACTACTGATAGCGCAGTTAGAATAACACATATTCCATCAAAAATTGTTGTTCAATGTCAAAATGAAAGATCTCAACATAAAAATAAAGAAACATGTATGAATATGTTGAAAGCAAGATTATATGATTATGAAATTAAAAAAAGAGAGGAAGAAAACCAAAATATTGAAAGTTCTAAATCTGAAATAGGGTGGGGCCATCAAATTAGATCTTATGTTCTTCAACCTTATAGACTTGTAAAAGATAACAGAACTAATTTTGAAAGTACCAGTCCTGATAAAGTATTAGATGGTGATATCGATGAATTTTTGGAACAATCGCTTTATAAATTAAATGAAAAATAATATTTTAAAATATTTTATCCTAATTCTGTCAGTGTTAGTTATTTTGACAATTTACCTTAGCATTGCAGGTGTGGAGACAGACAAATTTAATAATCAAATTAAAAATAGAATTTCTCTAATAAACAACAATATAGATATAGATTTAAAAAAAATTAAACTAACTCTAGATCCTTTTAAACTAAAAATTCATGCAAAAACAATTGGCACTACTATATATTTTTCAAAAAGGCCTTTAGCATTAGAAAGTATCAAAACACAAGTTTCGCTCAGTTCTTTAATTAAAAATAAGATTTCATCCTCAAATATAGAGGCAACAACTAAGTCTATAT
>CACITU010000012.1 GCA_902589725.1 uncultured Pelagibacteraceae bacterium | reverse complement strand
CATTCCTGTCTTTCTTATTTAAACTTTTTGCAGCATCTATTATGGGTCTATAACCAGTGCAGCGACATAAATTACCTGATAAAGAATCCGTTATTAATTCATTATTAAGATTTTTGTTATTTTTAAACATCGAAAATAAAGACATGACAAATCCTGGTGTACAAAAACCACACTGTGAACCATGGAATTTTACCATTGCATCTTGCACGGGGTGAAGTTTGCCATCTTTGGAAACTAAATCTTCTACAATTAAAAGTTGTTTACCATTTAATGATGGGACAAATGAAATACAGGAATTAATTGCTTTATATATAATCTTATTATCGACTAATTCACCTAAAACAATTGTACACGCACCACAACCACCCTCTGAACATCCTTCTTTAGTTCCAGTCTTTTTTAATTCGGTTCTAATATAATTAAGTATGGTTTGATTTGGATCAGGATTATTGATTACTATAAGCTTATCATTTAATAAAAATTTAACAGAGCTCGATATCACTTAACTACCTCTATAAGTAGAATAACTCCAAGGTGAAACAAGTAAAGGAACATGATAATGCTGTGAGGGATCTGAAATACCAAATCTGATAATAACATCATCCAGGAATGGAACATCGCTAGCTGCAGATGTATTTTTAAAATAATCACCAATATGAAAAACTAATTCATATTTACCCTTAACAAAAATATCTCCCTCAGCTAATGGTGAATTAGCTCTACCATCGTCATTGAGTTTTGTTGACGTTAATTTTTTTCGTTCTGAATTATTAATATAAAACAACTCAACTAGGATACCTTTGCCGGGTTTACCAGAATACACATCTAAAACATGAGTTGTGAGCTTTGTCATAAAATTATAGTATCATTTAATTTCAAACTTAAATTATTTTAAAGTTATATGAGAACAATAGATAACATTAACGATCTTAACAAGTCTGATTTTTTGTCTTTATTTGGTAATGTTTTTGAAAAAACTGAATCAGTTGCTGTGGAAGCATTTGATTCAAAACCATTTAAAAACTTTGAAGATATTATGTTTAAAATGCTTGATATTTATGAAAATTACGAAAAGAATAAAATTTTAGAGATTTTAAATGCTCATCCTGAGCTTGCTGTAGCAAAAAAAATGACCTCTGAATCTATATCAGAACAAGCCTCTGCAAAATTAAACCAATGTTCTAATGATGAATATGAAGAATTTAAAAAATTAAATTCAGAATATAAAAAAAAATTTAATTTTCCTTTTATAATTGCTGTAAAAGGTAAAGATAAAAATGAAATTCTGAATAATTTTAGACAAAGAATACAAAGTGATGTAGAAAGTGAATTCCTTGAAGCAAAAAAACAAGTAAAAAAAATCGCAACCTTTCGTTTAAATGAAATAAATAAAAAATGAAAAAATTTATAAGTGCAAAAATGATTAACTTAGCAGACCCAAGAATTGGATCTAAAGTTATATTTAAGACTGATGATTTTTTTGCAGCTGCTCATAGAATATTAAACATCGAAACTCCAGTTTTTAAAGATGGACTATTTGACAAACATGGTAAATGGATGGATGGATGGGAAACAAGAAGAAGAAGATCAAAAGGTTTTGATTATTTAATTTTAAAACTTGGTAAACCTGGGAAGATATTTGATATAGACATTGACACAACACACTTCAATGGAAACCAACCCACACATGCTTCGTTAGAGGGTTGCTTAAGTAAAACAAAGCCTAGTAAGAAAACAAAATGGATTTCTTTACTGAGCAAAAAAAAACTTGGGCCAAGCCGAAACCACAGCTTCAAATCAAAAAACAAATCTGTTTTTAATTATATAAGACTAAACATTTTTCCAGATGGTGGAGTTGCAAGACTAAGGCTTTATGGATTAATTGAAATGGAGAAAAACTTTTTAAATAACAAAACTATTAACCTTACATCTGTTTTAAATGGCGCTTCAATTATTGGTTGTAATAATGAACATTTCGGAAGAGCTGAAAATATCATAGCACCTGGTAAAGGAAAAAATATGGGAGATGGTTGGGAAACAAGAAGAAGTAGAGGAAAAAACTTTGATTGGCTTATAATAAAATTTGGAAAACCAGGATTAATAAAAAAATTAGAAATAGATACCCATCATTTTAAAGGAAACTATCCCGATAGTTGTTCAATTCAAACTGCAAGCATTTCAAAAGATCTTTCCAATAAATCAATTGTCAACAATTCAAAAAATTGGAAGTTTATTTTAAATAAGTCAAAACTGTCAGCTCACAAGAAACATATTTTTAAAAAATTTTTAATTAGGAGAAGTAAGGAAAATTATCTTAAAATAAATATCTATCCAGACGGTGGAATTTCAAGAATAAGGGCATTCGGAAATTTTGTGAAATGAAAATAATAAAAGCAAAAAAAATTACTAAAAAAAATTTTTCTAAATTTGGTCAATTAATAGATACTTCAAAAAAAAATCCTATAAATATTAACGATGGGTATGCAAAAAGATTTGATAATTTGATAAACCTAGATGCATCTAAAAACAAAGGGAAAGCAATTATTAGTATTTTTAAAGCAAAAAAAAGAAGGTTTCCTATGAAAATTGATATGATGGAAAAACATCCTTTAGGGAGCCAAGCCTTTATACCAATGGAAGACACAAAATTTTTAGTCTTTGTGGCACCAAGAGGAGATAAACCAGATATAAATAAAATCGAATCTTTTGTGGTCCCCAAACAAACTGGAGTTAATTACAATGCTGGTATTTGGCACTTTCCACTTATTTCTATGAAAAATATGAATTTTCTAATTGTTGATAGAAAGGGTAAAGGAAATAATCTTGAAATTTATAAATTTAAAAAGAATAAAATTATTTTAAAAAAATGAAAAAAAAATATCCAAGAGATTTGGTAGGATATGGTTCCAAAAAAATAAAAATAAGGTGGCCTGGTAATGCTAAGTTGGCTTTGCAATTTGTACTAAATTATGAAGAAGGAGCAGAGAATTGTACTCTTCATGGAGATAAAACTTCAGAAGTATTTTTATCAGAAATTATAGGGGCAAAACCAATTAAAGGTCGACACTTAAATATGGAGTCAATTTATGAATATGGATCAAGAAGAGGGTTTTGGAGAATTCATGATCTCTTTAATAAAAAGAAAATTCCACTTACTGTTTTTGGAGTTGGCATGGCATTAGAAAGAAATAAAGAGGTTTGTTCAGCTATAAAAAAAGCAAAGTATGAAGTTGCTTGTCATGGGTGGAGATGGATTGATTATCAAAATGTATCAAAGAAAAAAGAAAAGAATGATATGAAACTTGCAGTAAAATCTATAAAAAAAATTTTTGGTAATCAACCTGCTGGTTGGTACACTGGTAGGTGTAGTGAAAATACTTTAGATTTAGTAATTGATAATGGTAATTTTTTATACTGTAGCGATACCTATAGTGATGATCTTCCTTATTGGATAAAAAAAGGTAATAAAAAACAACTAATGATTCCTTACACACTTGATAACAATGATATGAGATTTGCAACCAATCAAGGCTTTAATTCAGGTGAACAATTTTATAATTATTTAAAAGATTGTTTCGATGCTCTTTACGAAGAAGGAAAAACTTCACCTAAAATGATGTCTGTAGGCTTGCATTGTAGATTAATTGGAAGGCCTGGTAGAATACAGTCCCTTAAAAAATTTTTAAATTATATTTCAAAGTTTAAAGATATTTGGATCTGTAAAAGAGTAGATATAGCTAAACATTGGATAAAAAATTATAGTTGAAATTTTTATTATTGTTCCGCAGCTATAGAAGTATAGTGAGCAACTGCTTCTATTTCCTCATCACTTAGTATACCCTCCATTGCAGGCATTACTCCTATACCGTTTCTAACTGCCATTATTATTCTTTGAATATCAGGTCTTATTTCATTTAAATTAGGACCAACCATTGAATTCGATCCTGCATCAGAGAGCATATGACATGCGGCGCAATTTCCAGATCCAAGAAAAACTTCTTTTCCTTTGTCAAATAATTCATCAGCAGTTACCTGTGTTAATGATGAAAATATCAAAAAAAAGGATGTTACAAAGAAATTTAAAAATAATTTTTTCACATAAATTTGGTATCATAATTAAAAAAATTTAAAAAGGAGAATTATGAAAGCTTATTGGATTGCTAATTATACTGAAATAAAAGATGACGAAAGACTTAAAAAATATGCCATTAAAGCTAAAGAAGCGGTTGAAAAATATTCTGGAAAAATATTAGCAAGAAGTGCAAATAATATAACTCTAGACGGCAGAGAAATGGTAAGAGTGGCTCTTGCAGAATTTCCAGATATTGAAGCTGCAAAAAATTGTTATAATTCCGAAGAGTATGTTGAGGCTAGAAAACATTTAGAAAATAATGCTGTTAGAGAACACATTATTTTTGAAGG
The DNA here is from genome assembly GCA_902589725.1 of uncultured Pelagibacteraceae bacterium. Lineage (GTDB taxonomy): Bacteria > Pseudomonadota > Alphaproteobacteria > Pelagibacterales > Pelagibacteraceae > Pelagibacter. Next base: position 9,381 of record CACITU010000012.1, on the reverse strand, counting down.
AATATAAAATTTAATAGTACTATAATTGATGACACAATCATTTAATTATACGATTTTAGAAGAAGCAATTTCATGGATTGAGTCTGGCCAACAAGTAGCACTTGCAACCGTAGTTCAAACTTGGGGGTCATCTCCATTCCAAATTGGAAGTAAGATGATAATTAATGAAAAAGGTAAATTCTTAGGATCAGTTTCTGGTGGTTGTGTCGAAACAAGTGTTATAACAGAATGTTTGGAATTAATAAAAAATAAAAATTCGTTTAAAAAAATTGATTTTAAAGTATCCAATGAAAATGCTTGGGACGTAGGCCTTGCATGTGGAGGAGAAATGACTGTTTTTATAGAACAAATAAATTAATGAAAATAGAAACACTCAAACAAATAATAAAAAAAAATTCATTAAATGAACAATTTGCTATTATAACTAATTTGAGTAACGGGTCTTCTGAAATATTTAAAATAGGATCATCTTTAAGTAAAAATTTTATAAATTTTAAAAATGAAATAGAAAATTATTATAATTTAAAAAAAAGTGGTATCATTAATAATACTGAGATTTTTATTGAAAATTATTTTAAACCAGTCGAAGTCATAATTGTAGGTGCGGTTCATATCACACAATATTTAATTGAATTTTTAAAAAATCTTAATTTTGATATTACAGTAATAGATCCAAGAGAATATTTCGTAACTAAACAAAAATTTCAAAATATTAAAATTATAAGTAAATGGCCTGAAGAAGTTTTCAAGAAAATTCGAACAGATTCTAATACTGCTTTAATTACTTTAACTCATGATCCAAAAATTGATGAACCAGCATTAAAACATGCTTTAAAAAAAAAGTTTTTTTACATTGGGGCTCTGGGAAGTAAAAAAACTCACAAAAACAGATGTAAAAGATTAAAAGAAGATGGATTTAACAATAAAGAAATTGGCTCCATACACGGACCAATTGGTCTAGATATTGGAGGAAAATCCGCTCCAGAAATAGCTTTGTCAATTGTTGCACAACTAGTTTCTGAAAGAAATAAAACTATAAAATTTAATATTGAATAGGTTTGGGATCTATACTTCGCCACAAATACCATGTTGCCACCGAACAATAAGGTGTAAATTTTTTATTCAAGTGTTTAACAAAGCTATCAGGGGGTAAATATTTTTTATTAAAATTATTTGATATAGCTCTCAATAAGCCAATGTCTTGTACAGGCCAAATATTTGGGCGATTGTATGTAAATAATAAAATCATTTCTGCTGACCATCTTCCAATTTGTCTTAATTGAGATAGGTAAATAATAGCTTCTTCATCAGACATTTTTGAGATAAGTCTTGGATTAAATTGTTTATTTAATACTTGTTTAGCTAGACTTTTAATTCCTTTTACTTTTTGTCTGCTTAAACCACAACTTTTTAGCTGAGTGGTTGATAATTTATCAACTGTTTTTGCATTAATTTTATTTTTACATTTTTTTTTAAATTTTAAAAAAACTGAATCTGCTGCTGCAACACTAATCTGCTGGCCGATAATGCTTTTGCAAAGTGAAAAGAAAACATCCTTCCTTGAAGTAAGAACTGTCTCTGATGGAGATTCATATTTTTTAATTAACGATGACATTACTTTATCTTTTTTTGATAAATATTTTTTTGCTTTAATCCAATATATTGGAGTTTTACTCATGTCTAGATACAGATAAACGTTTTTTTAAAATCATCTCTCTTCTAAAAATAATAAATGAGGATAAAATAACTAGTCCAGCACCTAACAAAGTTTTGAATGTGGGTATTTCATCCCATATAAAATATCCAAAGATAATTGCAAATACTAAAGCAAGATACTTCAGTGGTGTTACTAAGCTTACCTCAGATAATTTATAAGATTGAGATAACCATAAATTTGCTAAGCCACCTAATATTCCAATTAAAGATAATAAAAATAAATCAATTAGACTTGGAAGTATCCAGTTTTGATAAAAAGATAAAAAACTCAAAAGCATTATAGAAAAAGAAAAGAAAAAACTAATTAACCAAACTGGTTCGGTTGAAGACAGTTTTCTAATTGCGATGGCAACATACGATAATCCTAGACAAAATATTATTGGATAAATGTAATACAGGTTAAGTGAAGTAAATCCAGGCTCAGATATTATGATTATACCTATGAAACCAACTAAAACTGCTAACCATCTATATAATCCGACTTTTTCATTTAACAAAAAAATTGAAAATATAGTTGTAAATATTGGTGCAGCGAAAGTTATACTCACGACCGTTGCCAAAGGTAAATTTCTTAAAGCAATAAATATAGATACCAATGCTATCAACCCTGCTAAGCACCTTTTGAAATGAAGAAATGGTCTGGCTGTTTTATAAAAGTCGAAATATCTATCTCTTGGAATAAGAAACAAAATTGGGATAATTCCACAAAAACCTCTAAAGAACAACACTTGTCCCACAGGATAATCGTCTGACCATTTTACAATCACATCCATGAGTGAAAATGCACAAACAGATATGAACATGTAAAAAAAGCCTAATTGATTTTTTGATAGCATATGATTAACTTTAGTTTAATTAAGTTAATTATCAATGGAAATAGCAATTTTAGGATTAGGATGTTTTTGGGGACCTGAAATAAAGTTTAGTAAACTTAGTGGCGTTATAAAAACAGAGGTTGGTTATTGTGGAGGTCACAATGCAAAAACCAATTACAAAGAAGTATGCGCGGGCACTACAAATCATGCTGAAGTAGTCAAATTAGATTTTGATCCCAAAATTATATCATACGAGGAAATACTTAAGTATTTTTTCGAAATTCATGACTCGACAACTTTAAATTCTCAAGGACCAGATTTTGGAACACAATACAGAAGTGAAATATTTTATTTAAATGATGAGCAAAAAAATATTGCTGAAAAAATGGTTGAAAAAGAAAATATCAAATTATCAGGCAAAGTTGTAACAAAAATTTCGTTAGTTAAAAATTATTGTACAGCTGAAGAATATCATCAACGATATTTGGAAAAAAGATAAAGTGTCTTTGATTGATACAAGTTGGTTGGAAAAAAATATTGATAAAGTAAAAATTCTAGATTGCTCATGGCATATGCCTCAAACTCAAAGAAATGGTTTTGAAGAGTATTGTAAAGAACATATCCCAAATGCAATTTTTTTTGATTTAGATAAAAATTCAAAGTTAGATACTGATTTACCTCACATGCTGACTGACTCTGTATCATGGGAAAAAATAATGAGTAGCATGGGAATAGAAAACAATGATCATATAGTAGTTTATGATAACTCTGATGTTATTAGTTCTTGTAGATGTTGGTACAATTTAATTTATTATGGTCACAATCCCAAATTAGTAAATGTGCTAAACGGTGGTTTAAAAAAATGGAAAATAGAAAATAAAGCTACAGATAGTAATGAAGTAAAAATAAAAACATCAAAATATTCATGTAAAGAAAATAAAGAACTTGTTAAAAATATAAAACAGATTGATGAAAATATTGATAAAAAAGAATTTAATGTTATTGATGCAAGAAGCAGAGAAAGATTTGAAGGTAAGGTTGCTGAACCAAGACAAGGTCTTAGAAGTGGATCAATAAAAAATTCTTTTTGCCTACCCTTTTCTGAATTAATAAATGAAGATCATACTTTTGTAAGTAAAGATAAAATCAAAGAAAAATTTGAATCTATTAGACTTAACAAAGATAAAAATACAGTATTTTCATGTGGTTCTGGAGTAACTGCAAGTGTATTGGCACTAGCTTATTCTCTAATAAATGCTAAATATATGCCGACAATATATGATGGCTCTTGGGCTGAATATGGAAAGAACTAATAAATGAAAACATCCACCAAAATTACAAGCATAGTAATAATATTTTTCCTAATAATTGCTACCGTAATTATTGGAAGAACAATGATTGGAAATCATTTTAAAAAAAAATTTAGTAAGAGACCACCTCCAGGAATAATTGTAACTACCACGCAAGAGAGAGTTTTTGAAAATATTATCAGCACTTATGGAACAGCAGCTCCAATTCAAACTAAATCATTCAAGATTGAAAAATATGAGATACTTAATCCAATTGACTTTAATCAAAAAGTTAAAAAAGGTGATATAATTGCGAACTTAAAGAATAGGAAGATTATAGCACAATTTGATGGAGTTATTGGGAAAAGAGAATTTTCAGAAGATATAGAAGTTTCAAAATCCTCAATACTAATTAATCTAGAGGATACCAGCTCAATATATTGCGATGTAGATATACCTGAAATTTTTGTGCCGTTTATTAAGGTTGGACTGCCAGTCGATATAAAATTTTCTGGTTATAAAAATAAAATTTATAAAGGTGAAGTTGACTCTTTTGCAAGCAGGATAAGTGAAGATACAAGAGCTTTAGCTACTAGAATAAAAATGGATAATATGTCTGGTGAAATACTGCCAGGATCATTCTTAGAAATTTCAATAAAGTATGATGTAAGAAATGCATTAAGTGCACCTGATACAAGTACAATTGTTGAAGGTGAAAATGTATTTATTTACAAAGTAGATGAAAAAAACAAAGTCATGAAGACAAAAGTAGCCTTGGGAGATAGATATTTAGGCTTTGTAGAAATTTTAGAGGGACTTAATAATGGAGATAAAATTGTAGCAGAAGGAACAAAAAAAGTTAGACCAAATTTAACAATAAGACCAATTGAAAAAGGTGCTAAACAAAAAGGAAATTCTGGTTGGGGCAAGAAAAATAAATCAAAAAAAACTGAAGATAAAAAAGGTAAATTTGATTGGTTAAAAAATATTTTCAAAAAAACTGAAAAAGAAAAATAAAAAATTAAATGTATATAACTGAAGTAAGTATAAAAAGACCTGTTGTAGCTTGGGTCATGTCTTTAATCTTAATTATTTTTGGAATATTTGTTTTTTTAGAATTGCCAGTCAGAGAGCTTCCTGATGGTATACAGCCTCCAGTAGTTCAAGTTCAAACTGATTATAAATCTGCTTCTGCAGAAATTGTTGATGAAGAAATAACACAAAAACTAGAAGATGTTATAGGTGGTGCTGAAGGAATCAAAAATATTGATTCAAGTTCATTAAATGGAAGAAGTAGAATTAATATTCAGTTCAATACAGATATTGACTTAGATGATGCTGCAAATGATATAAGAGAAAGAGTAGCAAGAGTCGTTGATAATCTACCCAGTGAGTCAAATCCTCCCCAAATTTTAAAACAAGCTGCAGGTTTTACTACCACTATGTGGGTAGGTCTCTCATCAGCAACATGGAGTGATCTAGATTTAGGTGATTATGCTGAAAGATATCTTATAGATGCATTTTCTAGCGTTCCAAATGTAGGGAGAATTTTGGTTGGAGGACTAAGGGAACTCAGTGTAAGAGTTTGGATAGACCCAATTAAATTAGCAGCCAATAATCTTACAGTTCAAGAAGTTGAAAGAGCTCTTAGAAATGAAAATGTAAATCTTCCAGCGGGAACTTTGGAAGCAAATAATAAAGATTTAACACTTAATATAGATAAATCTTACTCTAATATAGAATCTATAAAGCAGTTACCACTTAAAAAAAATAAAGATAAAGTAATTACTTTATCTGATGTTGCAAATATAGAGTTTGGACCTGTTTCTGAAAAAACCTTATTTAAGGCACAAAGAAAAAACGCTGTTAATATGAAAACAGTAGGGATTGGAATTTATGCAAAGAGTGGCGCATCAACAGTAGAACTTTCAAAACAAATAAAAATTAAAATCAAAGAACTTAATAAATCTTTACCTGACGGTTTGAAATTAGAAATTGCGTTTAACAGAGCTACCTACATTGGTGCTGCTATTGAGGAAGTTTACAAAAGTTTAGTTATTGCGTTTGTTTTGGTTGTTTTAATTATTTACCTGTTTTTAGGTAATCTTAAAGCAGTTATAGTTCCCGCTGTTGCATTACCCGTGAGTCTTATAGGTTCATTTCTTGGCTTATATATTTTTGATTTATCAATAAATATTTTTGTTCTTTTAAGTTTTATTTTAGCTATAGGAATAATAACTGACGACTCAGTGATAATGACAGATGCTATTTATACAAGAATTGAAAATGGTGAAACTCCTTTAGTGGCTGCATACAAAGGCTCTAAACAAATTACTTTTGCAATTATTGCAACTACTTTGATTTTGATTGCAGTTTTTTTACCATTAATTTTTATAAAAGGAATTTCTGGAACGTTGTTTAAAGAGACTGCAATAGCATTATCTTTCTCAATTGTAGTATCATCTTTTGTAGCATTAACATTATCACCAATGTTAGGAAGCAAATTCTTAAATAAGAAAGAAAAAATTAATTTTTTTGTAAGAAAGTTTAATAATGGATTTAAATCTTTTACAGCATTTTATGTCGACTCTTTGAAATATTGGATTAATAAACAAAAAACTATTTCGATATTTATAATTTTAATTATTGCTGCTTCAGCTTATCTGTTTAATTTTTCTAAAAAAGAGTTAATTCCTACTGAAGATAGAGGTGCTTATTTAATTATTGGATCAACAGACGAAGGTAGCTCATTCGAGTATACTCAGGAAAAAGCACAAATAATTGAAAGTAGAATATTAAGGCTTCTTCAAGCAGAGAATAGCCCTTATGAAAGATTGATAATGAGAGTTCCAGGTTTTGGTAAATCTGCAACTACATATAATACATTTATCATTATAGCTCTATTGGATGAATGGAAAAATAGAGAAAAAAGTAGTCAAACAATATTAAGAGAGGCAATTGGACAAGTAGTTTCAGTGCCAGAAACGTTTGCTTTTCCAATTTCTCCTCAATCAATAAGAGTATCTAGTTATAATAAACCTGTTCAAATGGTAATATACGGATCTAGCTACGAAGAATTAGAAGAAATTCAAAATAATATCTTAAGAGAATTAAGAAAAAATAGAAATATGTCTAGAATTGAAAGTGATTATACAAAAAATAAACCTGAGGTTAAATTAATCACAAATAAAAACAGAGCAAATGATTTGGGGGTTTCTACAGAAAATATAGGTAGAACCTTAGAGACTCTTTATGGTGGAAAAAGAGTAACCACATTCAGTAAAGAAGGACGAGAATATCCAATTATTTTACAACAATATTTAGCTGACAGAAGAGATAAAGATGGATTATCAAAGATTTTTGTTAGGTCTGAAACTACAGGTAAACTTGTATCTGTTGCAAGCTTAGTTGAGTTTAAAGAAAAAGGCACTGCTGAAGCTCTTCCAAGGTATAATCGTCAGAGAGCTGTTACAATTTCTGCTGCCCTTTCAGAAGATTATACTCTAACAGAAGCAATAAAATACTTAGAAGATGTCATGATCAGAGTTGCTCCTCAAAATCAAATAACCTGGAAGGGAAAATCTGAAGAGTTAAAAGAAACAACAAATGAAATATACTTAATTTTTGCCCTTGCTTTGTTAACTGCTTATTTAGTTATGGCAGCAACATTTAACTCTTTTGTTCATCCATTTATTATTATTTTAACAGTTCCATTAGCTGTATTTGGTGGCTTAGTATTTATTTTATTTTTAAATAGTTCGGTAAATATTTTCTCTCAAATCGCTTTAATTATACTCATTGGTATATCCACTAAGAATAGTATTTTGATTGTAGATTACTCCAACCAGATAAGAACTACCGGTGTTAAAATCCAGGACGCTATAATTAAAGCTTGTCAACTTAGAATTCGACCAATCATAATGACCTCACTTAGTACAATGATAGCAATGCTTCCATTAGTTATTGGGAATATTGGTCCAGGCGCAGGTGAAGGCTCTAGATTAGCTGTTGGTTCTACGATTTTAGGAGGAATGATAATTTCAACCTTCTTTACTTTGTATGTTACTCCAACTATGTATTTGGCTCTTGCAAAGAATACTAAGCGAATTGATGCAGTTGATATTGAGTTAAAGAAGCAGCTAAATTAAAAAATAATATATTTTGAAGTTGATAAAGAATTTTTACATTCTGACAACTGTTGTTTATAAATATTTGATTGTTTCTCCACTCTTTTGGCTAAATTGATGACTTTTTTGTTATTTTTATAGTTTTTATAATTACCCCACCCTTCATGATAAGCAATATACTGCTTAAAAGCATCTTGCTTTGAAACTTTTAAAATTTTTTCGGTTTTATTAGTATACCAACCAATAAAATCGACACTATCTTTAAATCTTGATCTTGTTGCAAATTTGTTTCCAGTTTCTTCTTTGTATTGCTTCCATGTTCCTTTAACTGCTTGTGAATATCCAAAAGAACTTGAAGGTCTCTTATATGGTACTACTTTAAATAATTTTTGCCTTGGAGGTTTTGCAAACCTATTAAAACTAGATTCCATCTTAATGATTGCAAGTTGCAAATAAACTGGTGTACCCCATTTTTGTTCAGTTTTTTTTACATGTTTGTACCAAAAATATTTTTCCTTAAAAATATAGCAACTATTTGAGGCATTTTTGGGAATTGATGAACATGCTGATAGAAAAAAAATAATAAATAATATTAAACTTTTATTTATTAAAAAATTTATCATTAATAATTATAGTTTTATTTATCAAATTATTCTAAAAGATAAACAAATGAGTTATTTAATTTTAGTCAGACATGGCCAAAGTGTGTGGAACCTTGAAAAGAAATTTACTGGATGGGTTGATGTAGATTTAACCGAAAATGGAAAATTGGAAGCAAAAAAAGCAGGTCAATTAATAAAACAAAAACAAATTGAGATTAATCTTTATTATTCATCTTTTCAATTAAGAGCCAAAAATACCTTACAAATAATACAAAAAGAATTAGGAGATTTTAAAGATGTAAAGAGTGCTTGGGAATTAAATGAAAGGCATTATGGAATTCTCACTGGATTAAATAAAGATGAAATGAAAAAAAAGCTTGGGGAGGAAAAAGTTCACCAATTTAGACGTTCATGGGATCTTAGACCTGACCCTTTAGATAAAAAAAATCAATACCATCCAATAAATATTTCAACTTACAAAGAAATTCCTTTAGAAAAAATTCCTGATACTGAGTCATTAAAAGATACATATGAAAGGGTAATAGAATTTTATATTAAAGAAATAAAAAACAAAAAAAATAAAAATATTCTTATTTCTGCTCATGGAAACTCAATTAGAGCTCTTTGTAAACACTTGTTTAATTTAGGTAATGATGAAATATCTAAACTTGAAATTCCTACAGGAAACCCTCTTTTAATCGAATTAGAAAATGGAAAAATTTCTAATTGCAAATATCTTGATCAAGAAAGAGCTAAAGATCTTTTAGTTTTCTAAAAACATTCAGATCAGTTAAATGATAAAACTCTTTCTGACTCTCATAACCAAATAACT
>CACITU010000011.1 GCA_902589725.1 uncultured Pelagibacteraceae bacterium | reverse complement strand
CACCACCCATATTATTTATATTTTGCTCATCTTTAAATGCGTGGATTACTGAACCAGATCCTAAAAATAATAAAGCTTTGAAAAATGCGTGAGTAAATAAATGAAACATAGCAACATTGTATGCACCTACTCCTGCTGCAAAAAACATATAACCAAGTTGACTACATGTGGAGTAAGCAATTATCTTTTTTATATCTGTTTGAACTAGAGCGACAGTTGCTGCAAAGAATGCAGTAGTCATTCCAACAATAGTTATAAAATTTAATATTAACGGTGAATATTCGTAAATTGGAGAACACCTTACTACTAAGAAAACACCAGCTGTTACCATCGTTGCTGCATGAATTAATGCAGAAACTGGAGTTGGACCTTCCATCGCATCAGGTAGCCAAGTATGTAGAAAGATCTGTGCAGATTTACCCATTGCTCCAATAAATAAAAGCAAACAAATTAAATCTATTGCTTTAACCTCAAAACCTAAAAATGATAAATTTTTATCTACAACTGTTGGAATTTGTTGAAAAACCTCTGAGTAATTAACAGTTCCAAATAAATAAAATATTAAGAAAATTCCTAAAGCAAAACCAAAATCACCAACTCTATTTACAACAAATGCTTTTATTGCAGCAGCATTTGCACTTTCTTTTTTGAACCAAAAACCAATTAAGAAATAAGAACATAAACCAACACCTTCCCAACCAAAAAATAATTGTATAAAATTATCTGAAGTCACAAGCATCAACATCGCAAATGTGAACAATGATAAGTAAGCCATAAATCTTGGTTTGTGCGGATCATGAGACATATAACCAATTGAATAAATGTGAACTAAAGCAGAAACAGAGGTTACAACTACCAACATTACAGCTGATAAAGGATCAATTAACATCGACCAATTTACATCAAGTGAACCAGAGCTTATCCAAGTAGCTATTACAATATTTTCTTCATACTGATTTACGATTACTTGATAAAAAACAAAAATTGATAAGAGAGCAGAAATTGAAACAAGACCACTAGTTACTATTTCAGAATTTCTATCACCTATATATTTTCCAAAAAAACCTGAAATAATTGATGCAATAAGTGGAAGAAATATAATTGATAGTTCCATTATTATCCTTTCAACTTATCAATTTCCTCAACTCGTATTGTTCCAGAATTTCTGAAGTACACGACTATAATTGCTAATCCTATTGCTGCTTCAGCTGCCGCAACTGTAAGTATAAATAAAGTAAAGACTTGTCCTGCCAAATCACCTAAAAAAATTGAAAAAGCAACTAAATTAATATTTACTGCGAGTAATATTAATTCGATACTCATTAATATCACAATTATGTTCTTCCTATTAAGGAAAATACCAATAACACCAATTGAGAAAATAACTGCACCTAAAGTTAAATAATGACCTAAGCCTATCTCAATCATCTATTTTAACCCCCTTATTGCTCTGAACCTCTAGAACCTCAACTCCTTCAGCTCTTTCTCTAGATATTTGCTTTATATAGCTCTGTCTTTTAACACCAGATCTTTGTCTAAATGTTAAAACAATTGCGCCAATCATAGCTACTAAAAGGATCATCCCACTTATTTGAAACACATGAATATATTCAGTGTATAAAACCTGACCTAATGAATGTGTGTTGCTTACACTGGTTTGAGACAAAGAATTATTAACGTCAAATAAATCTGGTTTATACTTCCAACCTCCAATTACTATAATTATTTCAACAAAAATTAGAGTGCTAATTACCAGACCTATTGGAATATGTTTTGAACTATCTTTTGCAGCAAACCATTGATTTTTTTGTTGGGCTACATTTAACATCATAACAACAAATAAAAATAGAACTGCCACAGCTCCAACATAAACAATTAGCATTATCATTCCCAAAAATTCGGCACCTATCATAATAAAAAGACAAGAAATACTTATGAAATCAAGAATTAAGAAAAATACTGAATGAACAGTATTTTTAGAAGTTGTAACCATTATAGCTGAAACAACAGCAATTATAGAAAAAGTATAAAAGAAAATGGCATGTGCAATCATTTTTATCTATGAATATTGTCAGCTTTAATATTAGCGTCTAAAATATTCTCCCATCTATCTCCATTATCTAACAATTTTTCTTTTGTGTAATATAGCTCTTCTCTTGTTTCTGTAGAAAATTCAAAATTAGGACCTTGAACAATTGCGTCTACTGGACAAGACTCTTCACAAAGGCCACAATATATACATTTCATCATGTCTATGTCATATCGGGTTGTTTTTCTACTACCGTCTTCTCTTTGTGCAGACTCAATTGTAATAGCTTGTGCCGGACACACAGCTTCACATAATTTACATGCAATACATCTTTCTTCTCCGTTTGGATATCTTCTTAAAGCATGCTCACCTCTGAATCTTGGACTTATTTTTCCTTTTTCAAAAGGATAATTTATTGTTTTTTTTGGTTTAAAAAATTCTTTAATAGCCATATATAAACCCCCGAGGAAATCAGCCATAAATATTGTTTTAAAAAATCTAGAAATATTCATAATTAGCTCGAAGGTAAAAGATTAAAATAAAATAAATAACTTGCGGTAAGCACTACCCAAATTAAAGAAAAAGGAAGAAACACCTTCCAACCTAATCTCATAAGTTGATCATATCTATACCTTGGAACTATTGCTTTAACTAAAGCAAATAAGAAAAATAAAAGTAATATTTTTAAAATTAACCATATTGCTCCTGGTACCAATGTGAATGGATACAATTCAATAGGTGATAACCAGCCACCTAAAAACAATATCGCACCCATTGCACACATTAATAAAATGTTTGCATATTCACCTAACCAAAACATTGCATACATCATTCCAGAATATTCAGTTTGATATCCAGCAACTAATTCTGCTTCTGCCTCAGGTAAATCAAAAGGAGGTCTATTTGTTTCAGCCAATGCTGAAATAAAAAAAATTACAAACATTGGAAATAATGGGATTACAAACCATACATTTTGCTGAGCAATAACAATGTCATTTAAGTTTAGCGAGCCAACACACAATAATACATTTATTATAATTACTCCAATAGATACCTCATAAGATACCATTTGAGCCGCAGACCGAATTGCGCCTAAAAAAGGATATTTGGAATTTGAGGCCCAACCACCCATTATAATTCCATATACGCCTAATGATGAAACTGCAAACAAGTAAAGAATACCAACATTTATATCCGCTAATACTTGAGTTGCACTAAATGGAATTACTGCCCAAGCTATAAGGGCTAAGGTCATTGTTACTATGGGAGCTAATATAAATATTACTTTATTTGAACTTGAAGGAATGATCATTTCTTTAAAGATATATTTTAAAGCGTCAGCTAAAGATTGTAATAATCCAAAAGGACCAACAACATTTGGTCCTTGTCGCTTTTGCACAAAAGCCCAGATTCTTCTATCAAGCCAAACAATCATTGCTACAGACACTAGAACTGGAACTAATAAAAATAATATTTTGTATACTTCATCGAAAACAATATTCAGGTATTCCATACTAACCTTCTGTACCTGTAGATTTAAAATTTAATTTTGAATTATTACATTCAATCATAGTCTTCGAACATCTTGCAATGATATTTGAAAAATAATATGGTTTTAAGTCTATTGTTAATTTTTCAGCATGAAAATTTTCAACTGTCTTTTTTTCGTATTCTTTACTTTGTTTTTCTTTTTGAAGCTTTAAGTAATTGAACATGCTACTTTCTAGTTCTTCTTTATCATTAAATAATTTTCTATTGTTCATAAATTCAGCAATTTCATTAATTATTTGCCAATCCTCTTTTGCTTCTCCTGGTGGGTAAGATGCTTTATAAGCTTTCTGTACTTTTCCCTCTAAATTAGTGAAGTATCCATCTTGTTCTGTATAAGCTGATCCAGGTAATATAATATCTGCAATTTCAGCTCCTTTATCTCCATGACTACCTTGATAAATTACAAACTCATCTTTTTTGACAAAATCTAAATTATCTTGACCAACTAAATAAACAATATCAAATTTATTGGACTTTAAATTATTTAATAAATTATTTTCATTATTAATTAAACCAAGATCAAAATTTCCAACTGTGGCAGCATCACAAGAAAGTATGTTAATAGGATTCCAATACTCGGAAAATTTATTATTTTGTTTTAAAAATTTTAATATTTTTTCATACAAAAACTCTGCTGAATTTAATCTTAGAAATGATTCTCCAAGTATAACCATTGGTTTTTTAGAGTCTAAAATAATTTTTGATAAATCATTTGTTCCTTCAAAAATATTCTTTAATGTTTGGGTATTTCCATCTAAACTCTCGTAAGGATATGTTAAATCACCATTATCGTTTAAAGATAAAATTTTAGTATTATTATTTAAATGAGACTTTCTAATTCTAGCATTTAAAATAGTTGCTTCATATCTTGGGTTAGAACCTATTAAAAATATAAAATCTGCTTCCTCTATTCCGTTAATAGAGGCATTAAATATATAATTTTCTCTTTTGGAAACATCTACAAATCTATTGTCTGCTCTTGACTCATAGTTCTTTATATCAAGCGTTCTCTCAAAAAATTCTTTAAATATATAGCTAGTTTCCATGTTGGTTAAGTCCCCAACAAATCCACAAATTTTTTCTTTTGCTGTATTTTCAAATTTAGATTTTAAAATTTTATATACTTCGTTCCACGAAGCTTTCTCAAATTTTTTGTTATATTTAATAAATGGAGTATCTAGTCGTTGATGAAGAAGTCCATCACATGCGTATCTAGTTTTATCAGAAATCCACTCTTCATTTATATCTTCATTAATGATTGGTAAAACTCTCTTTACCTCCCAATCATAAGTATCAACTCTAACATTAGAACCGACCGCATCCATTACATCAATTGTCTCTGTTTTTTTTAATTCCCAAGGTCGAGCCTCAAATACATAAGGTTTAGAAGTTAGAGCACCTACTGGACAAAGATCAACTACGTTAGCTGATAGTTCTGATTGCATAGATTGTTCTAGATATGTAGTAATTTGCATATCTTCACCTCTACCTATAGCTCCCAGTTCTGGTACACCCGCAACTTCAGTTGCAAATCGCACACATCTTGTACAATGTATACATCTTGTCATCTGGGTCTTTATTAATGGTCCCATATTTTTTTCAGGAACTAATCTTTTGTTTTCTTTAAATCTTGATTTATCTACACCATAATACATAGATTGATCTTGCAGATCACATTCACCACCTTGATCACACACTGGACAGTCTAAAGGATGGTTGGCCAATAAAAATTCCATCACCCCTTTTCTTGCTTTTTCAACAAATTCAGTATTTGTTTTTATGTTCATCCCTTCAGCTGCTGGCATAGCACATGAAGCAATTGGTTTAGGTGATTTTTCCATCTCCACTAAACACATTCTACAATTACCTGCTATAGATAATTTTTCATGATAGCAAAATCTTGGAATTTCTACTCCAGCTTTTTCACATGCTTGAAGTACTGTTAATCCTTCTTCTACTTCAACATCAATATCATTTACTTTTAGTTTAAGCATTTTTTTTATCCAATAAATGTTGATCCACTAAATAAGGAATATTATTTTTTTTCTGAACAATTGGATCCAGATTATTTCTCTCAACTATCTCTTTTTTAAAGTGTCTTAAAAGTCCTTGAACTGGCCAAGAAGACCCTTCTCCAAAAGCACAAATTGTATGTCCTGCAATTTGATTGGTAACATCACCTAACATATCAACTTCATCTTTAGTAGCATCACCTTTTGCCATTCTTTCAAGCATTCTCCACATCCAACCAGATCCCTCTCTACAAGGCGTACATTGACCGCAACTTTCGTGTTTATAAAATCTTGCAATTCTAGCCATACATTTAATGATATCTTGATCTTTATTAATCACTACAATTCCAGCTGTTCCTAAACCACTTTTTTCAGCCATTAGGGAATCAAAATCCATAGTTAATGTCTCACATTTTTCTTTAGGAATTAATGGCATTGAGGAACCACCTGGAATAACCGCTTGTAAATTGTCCCATCCACCAACAACACCTCCAGCATGAACCTCTATTAATTCTTTTAATGGGATGTTCATTTCTTCCTCAACATTACACGGCGTATTTACATTGCCGGATATACAAAATATTTTTGTACCCGTATTTTTTTCTCTTCCAAGAGAGGCGAACCATTTTCCTCCTTTTCTAAGAATAGTTGGAACTACAGCTATAGTTTCCACGTTATTTATAATTGTTGGACATCCATAAAGTCCAATTAAAGCTGGAAATGGTGGTTTTAATCTAGGCTGACCTTTTTTGCCTTCTATACTTTCTAATAAGGCTGTTTCCTCTCCACATATGTAAGCTCCAGCGCCGTAATGAATATAAATATCTAAATCCCAACCAGTCCCGGCCGCATTTTTTCCTAACAATTTTTTTTCGTAAGCCTCATTAATAGCTACTTGAAGTTTTTGACCATCAACAAAGTATTCACCTCTGATATAAATATAACAAATGTGAGCTTGTACAGCGTAAGATGCAATTAAACAGCCCTCAATTAATTTATGAGGCTCAAATCTTAAAATATCTCGATCTTTACATGTTCCTGGTTCTGATTCATCGCCATTTATAACTAAATAATGTGGTCTAGAACCTACTTCTTTAGGGGCAAATGACCATTTTAAACCAGTTGGAAATCCAGCACCACCCCTTCCTCTAAGTTGCGAGTCTTTAATTTCATTTATTATCCAATCTCTACCTTTGTCTGTAATTTCTTTAGTATTAACCCAGTCGCCTCTTTTTTGAGAAGAAACTACATCAGAACCCATATCATTGTATAAATTTTTGAATATTCTATCTTGATCCTTAAGCATTTTTATAATCCATTAATGTTTTTCTATTATTTTCAGGTTCATTATTTATTCTTCCTCTGTAGGAACCTGGTTTTGGATTTTCACCATTTAAAATTTGATCCAAAATCTTTAAAGTTTTCTCTTTGTCTAAATCTTCATAATAATGATCGTTAATTTGCATCATTGGCGCATTAACACATGCTCCTAAACACTCAACTTCCATCCATGAGCAACTTTTATCATTTGATAATTCGCATTCATTTTGTGATATTTTTTCTTTACATGCTTCAACTAATTTACTTGCTCCTCTAATCATGCACGGAGTTGTTGTGCAAACTTGTATAAAATATTTTCCAACAGGAGATAAATTGTACATAGTGTAAAAGGTAGCTACTTCATAAACTTTTATGTAAGGCATATCTAAAAATTTTGCTATATATTTCATTGCAGCTAAAGGTATCCAATTATCGTTCTGCCTTTGAGCTATATAAAGTAAAGCCATTACAGCACTTTGTTGCTTACCCTCTGGATATTTCGATACAATTGTTTTGGCAGCATTTAAAGATGAGCTATTGAATTCAAAATTCTCTGGTTGATTTTTTGCTGGTCTTCTTAAACTCATCTATCAACCTCTCCAAATACTATATCTAAAGAACCTAGCACTGCAGGAACGTCAGCTAACATATGGCCCTTTATTAAATAATCCATTGATTGTAGGTGTGAAAAACCTGGGGCTCTTATTTTGCACTTGTAAGGTTTACTTGATCCATCAGATATAAGGTAAACTCCAAATTCTCCTTTTGGAGCCTCAACAGCTGTATAAATCTCATCTTTTGGAACTCTGTAACCTTCTGTGAAAAGTTTAAAATGATGAATAAGCGCTTCCATCGATTGTTTAATATCCTTTTTGGGTGGTGGGCTAATTTTTCCATCCAAAGATTTAATTGGTCCTTTTTCCATTTTTAATAAACATTGTTTGATTATTGATATACTTTCTTTCATTTCCTCAATTCGACATAAGTATCTATCGTAACAATCTCCATTTTTTCCTACAGGTATATTGAAATCTAAATTTTCATAGCAATCATAAGGTTGAGATTTTCTTAAATCCCATGGAACACCTGATCCTCTAATCATTACCCCTGAGAATGAATAATCTAAAGCATCTTGTTTAGTAACCACACCAATATCGACATTACGTTGTTTAAAAATTCTATTGTCAGTTAGTAAGCTTTCTAAATCATTTATTATTTTTGGAAAGCTTTCGCAAAATTCAGCAATATCTTGCTCAAGTCCTTGTGGTAAATCTTGATGGACTCCACCTGCTCTAAAATAATTTGCATGAAGTCTGGAACCAGATACCCTCTCATAGAAACCCATTAATTTCTCTCTTTCTTCAAATCCCCATAAAGTCGGGGTTAGGGCTCCAACATCCATTGCTTGTGTTGTAACATTTAAAATATGACTTAAAATTCTTCCAATCTCACAAAATATTACTCTTATATATTGAGCTCTAATTGGAACATCAATTTTGAGAATTTTCTCAATTGCTAACGCGAATGCATGTTCTTGGTTCATTGGAGCCACATAATCTAATCGATCAAAATAAGGTACTGCTTGCATGTAGGTTTTGTTTTCAATTAATTTCTCAGTGCCTCTATGTAACAAACCAATATGTGGGTCAGCTTTTTCAACAATTTCACCATCTAATTCTAAAATTAATCTTAATACTCCATGCGCAGCTGGATGTTGTGGTCCAAAGTTTAAATTTAAATTTTTAATTTTTTTTGTCATTATTATCTATTTCTTCTTTAATATATTTAGTTCCTTCCCAAGGGCTTTCATAATCAAAGTTTCTAAAATTTTGTTCTAATTTTACTGGTTCACTAATAACTTTTTTTTCATCTTCGCTATATCTAACTTCAGTATGACCTGTAAGGGGAAAATCTTTTCTAAGAGGGTGACCCTCAAAGCCATAATCGGTTAATATTCTTCTAAGATCAGGGTGATCTTTAAATGATACACCATACATATCAAAAACTTCTCTTTCCATCCAATTAGATGAAGGAAAAATACTTGTTAAAGATGGGATAACTTCATTTTCTGAAATGGAATATTTTAAAATCAACCTTTGGTTAAATTCATGACTCAAAAAAAGATAAACAACATCGAATCTTTGGTTTCTTTCAGGATAGTCAACTACTGTAATATCTATGAGTTGTCTGAATTTAGTATCATTATTAGTTTTTAAAAACAAACATATGTCTACTAAATCTTCTTTGTCTGTCTCAAGATAGATTTGGTTATGTTTGATTTCTGTTTTATTTATCTTGGTAGTTAATTCTGAATTAATCTTTTTTTCTAAATCTTCTAAATTATTCATAACTATCTGGTTAAAGAACCTTTATCTCTAATTTTTTTTTGTAATTGTAATATTCCATATAGTAATGCTTCAGCTGAGGGAGGGCACCCTGGTACGTAAACATCAACTGGTACAATTCGATCACATCCTCTTACAACTGAATAAGAATAATGATAATAACCACCACCATTCGCACAACTTCCCATCGAAATTACATATCTAGGTTCTGGCATTTGATCATAAACTTTTCTAAGTGCTGGTGCCATTTTATTGGTTAAAGTACCAGCTACAATCATTACATCAGATTGTCTTGGAGAAGCTCTTGGTGCAGCACCAAATCTTTCAAGGTCATATCTTGGCATAGAAGTTTGCATCATCTCGACTGCACAACATGCAAGACCAAAGGTCATCCAGTGAAGAGATCCGGATCTAGACCAGTTAATCAGATTATCAAGAGATGTAGTAATAAATCCATTCTTGCTGAAATCTTCAGCAAGTTGTTTAAACTCTGTTGGAACCTGATCTATTTTGTTATTCATTAAGTTTAAATTTTTATTCCCAGTCTAAAGCACCTTTTTTCCATTCATAAATAAAACCAATTGTTAAAATGAATAAAAAAATCATCATTGATGAAAAACCAAGTAATCCGATATTGCCTAATGAAATTGCCCACGGAAATAAGAAAGCTATTTCCAAATCAAAAATAATAAATAAAATTGCAACTAAATAAAATCTAACATCAAATTCAAGTCTTGAGTCTTCAAATGGTTCAAATCCACATTCGTAAGCTGATAGTTTTTCAGGATCAGGATTTTTTGGTGATAGAATAAAATTAATTACCACAAATGCACAACTCAGTCCTAGAGCTATGATTAGAAAAATTATAATAGGTAAGTAATCTTTTAGAAAATCAGATAACATGCGTGTCTATATATCAGTTTTTGTTAGTTGTTGAAGTGTAGATACGTCACATTTCTAATAAAAAAAAAGATAACAAAATCAACTACTTACAGCAACTAGGCTAAAAAACTTAACAATTTCAATAGTTTAATTATTTAACTTAAGAATCATCAAAGTGGCGGGAGTGAAGGGACTCGAACCCTCGACCTATCGCGTGACAGGCGATCGCTCTAACCAACTGAGCTACACCCCCACTTAACTATTTTGGTGGGCAGTAAAGGACTCGAACCTTTGACCCCCTCGGTGTAAACGAGATGCTCTACCAACTGAGCTAACCGCCCGTTACCAAAATTAATGTGATTTATATCGTTTAGAACACCTACGTCAAGATCTATTAACACTTGAAAATAGGTATATTTCTAAATTTTTTCCTTCTTTAACAAAAAATTGATTTTTTAAAAACCACTCTTCCAATTCGTTTTATCTTCAAGATTTCTTTTTTCACTCTTAGAAATAGGTCTGATTATATAATATAAAATAAATATTATAGTTATTATGATAATGTATATTTCCACTGTTATTACGTTTTATTGAATACTAGCTTGAGATTTATCGTCTTTTTTAGATATGTCTACTTCCACCCATTCTGTAGGTTTAAGTTCCTTTGTCATAGCAATTTTAATAACCTGGTCAGCGTATTCCACTGGGGTTATTTTAACATCATCAATAATTTTTTTAGGCATATCAACTAAGTCTTTCTCATTTTCTTTGGGTATTAAAACTTCTTTAATTCCAGCTCTATGTGCGGCTAATAACTTTTCCTTCAAACCGCCAATCGGGAGTACTTGTCCAGTCAAAGTTACCTCACCAGTCATTGCTACATCTCTTCTGACAGGAATATTCGTAATTGAAGACACAATTGATGTAACCATTCCTATTCCTGCTGAAGGACCATCTTTTGGAGTTGCCCCCTCAGGAACGTGAATATGAAAATCTTTTTTCTCAAATACAGGGGGTATAATACCATACTCTAAACACTTTGATCTTACAAATGATTTAGCTGCTTTCACAGACTCTTGCATTACGTCTCCCAATTTACCAGTAATTTGCATTCTTCCCTTGCCTGGCATAGTTACAGTTTCAATTTTTAAAATTTCTCCTCCGTACTCTGTCCAGGCGAGACCTGTGACTATACCAACTCTATTTTCTGTTTCTAATTCTCCAAATTTAAATTTAGGAACACCTAGAAAATCTGATAAATTTTTATTATTTATTTCAACCTCTTTTTCTTCACCAGCTACAATTTTTTTAACTACTTTTCTTGCAAGTTTGGAAATTTCCCTCTCTAAATTACGTACACCAGACTCTTTTGTATAGCCTCTAATAACTTCTTTGATTATTTCATCATCCAATTTCATTTCTTTCTCTTTTACTCCATTATCTTTAATTTGCTTAGGTAGCAAATATTTGTTTGCTATACTTATTTTTTCATCTTCTGTATAACCAGCTAATCTTATTACTTCCATTCTATCTAAAAGAGGAGGTAAAATATTTAATGTATTTGCAGTTGTAACAAACATCACATCAGATAAATCATAATCTACCTCTAAATAATGATCATTGAATGTTGTATTTTGCTCTGGATCCAAAGCTTCTAAAAGTGCTGATGAAGGGTCTCCTCTATAGTCATTTCCAATCTTATCTATTTCATCTAAAAGAATTAATGGATTTTTTGTTCCAGCTTTTTTCATCATTTGAATAATTTTACCAGGCAAAGATCCAATATAAGTACGTCTATGACCTCTTATTTCTGCTTCATCTCTCATACCTCCAACAGACATTCTAACAAACTCTCTATTTGTAGCCTTTGCGATTGATTTACCTAGTGAAGTTTTTCCAACACCAGGAGGTCCTACTAAACATAAAATTGGACCCTTAATTTTTTCCATTCTTTTTTGTACAGCTAAAAATTCAATTATTCTTTCTTTAACTTTTTCCAAACCAAAATGATCTTTATCAAGAATATTTAAAGCTTTAGTTAAGTCTATATCAACCTCACTTTTTTTATACCAAGGTAGTTCTGTCATCCAATCTAAATAATTTCTAACAACAGTTGCTTCCGCAGACATAGGGCTCATGTTTTTTAATTTTTTTAATTCTTGTAGACATTTTTTTTCAACTTCTTTTGGCATCTTAGCTTTAGTGATTGCTTTATTCAGACTAGTTGTTTCATCTTTGCCATCTTCAATCTCACCAAGTTCTTTTTGTATTGCTTTTAATTGCTCATTTAAATAATACTCTCTTTGTGTTTTTTCCATTTGAGTTTTGACTCTACCTCTAATTCTTTTTTCGACACCAATAATACTTGTTTCATTTTCCATAATTTTAATAATGGCGTTTAATCTTTTCTTTACATCTACAGTTTCAAAAATTTGTTGTTTTTCTGAAATAGTAGCTGAAATGTGAGATGCAATATTATCAGCGATATTTGAAGGATCTTTTAATTGCTTAATTGAATTAATTGTTTCATTTGAGATTTTCTTATTTACAGATGTAAGCTTTTCTAATCTTCTCAAAGCAGTAGCAGCTAAAGGAAACAAATCTTCATCTTTTGGTAAAACGTCATTATAATGTGTATAATCGCATGTAATAAATTTTTCATTATCTTTAAAATCTAGAATTTTTACTCTTTTAATTCCTTCAACTAAAACTTTTACTGTTCCATCTGGTAATTTTAGCAATTGCAAAATACTTCCTTCACATCCATACATGAAAACATCTGTTTTCTTAGGATCGTCAATTTCAGAATTTTTTTGTGTGACTAAAATAATTTTTTTGTCATTTTTCATAACCTCATTTAAAGCTGAAATTGACTTATCTCTTCCTACAAACAAAGGAATAACCATGCTTGGGAAGACCACAATATCTCTTAGTGGTAGTAATGGTAATGAAATTTTAACGTCCATACGAATAATATGGAGATTAAATTATATAATGCAATAGGTTTTTACCGTTTATTAAGGATATTAAGCCGCTGTGGTCTTATTTGGCTTGGATTTACTGTCTCCTTTAACATGTACTAAAATAGGTTGAGTCTGTCCCTTAGCTGCACTAGCATCAACTATTACTTCCTCAATATTTTCCTGACTTGGCAGATCATACATAGTTTTTAATAATATATTTTCCAAAATAGATCTTAAGCCTCTTGCCCCTGTTTTCTTACTTATAGCTTTTTGAGCAATTTCTTTTAACGCATTTTCTTTAAAAATTAGTTTAGCACCATCTAATTTAAACAGTTCTTGGTATTGTTTAATTAACGAATTTTTTGGTTCTTGTAAAATTTTTATTAATGATTTTTCATCCAAATCTTCAAGTGTTGCGATCATTGGTAGTCTACCAATAAATTCTGGAATTAAGCCAAATTTTAATAAGTCCTCTGGCTCAAGACCTTTCATCCATTCACCAGTTTTTTTGTCTTGTGTATTTTTAACATCCGCTCCAAAACCAATTGATGTACCCTTATCTCTTTGTGAAATTATTTTATCAAGCCCTGCAAACGCTCCACCACAAATAAATAAAATGTTTGTAGTATCAACCTGTAAAAATTCTTGTTGAGGATGCTTTCTTCCTCCTTGAGGTGGAACACTAGCTACGGTACCCTCCATAATTTTTAACAGAGCTTGTTGTACTCCTTCACCAGATACATCTCTTGTAATAGATGGGTTTTCTGACTTTCTACTTATTTTATCAACCTCATCAATATAAACTATTCCTCTTTGAGCTTTTTCAACATTATAATCTGAAGCCTGCAATAATTTTAAAATAATATTTTCAACATCCTCACCAACATAGCCTGCTTCTGTTAAAGTTGTTGCGTCTGCCATAGTAAATGGAACATCTAAAATTCTAGCAAGAGTTTGTGCCAACAAAGTTTTACCACACCCTGTAGGGCCTACTAAAAGAATATTAGATTTTGACAACTCAACATTTTTACTAGTTTTGCTCTCATAATTTAATCTTTTGTAATGATTATGAACTGCAACAGACAAAACTTTTTTTGCATGTGCTTGGCCAATTACGTAATCATTTAAAACTGAACATATTTCTTTAGGTGATGGAAGCCCATCTTGATGTTTTACAAAAGTATCTTTACTTTCTTCTTTAATAATATCCATGCACAACTCAACACACTCATCACAAATGAATACAGTTGGTCCGGCAATTAATTTTCTTACCTCGTGTTGGCTTTTCCCACAAAAAGAACAGTATAAAATATTTTTATTGTTTGTTGTCATTTTTTAAATTTTATAACGAATCAATTTAATTACTTTATTATAGAAAACTCCTACTAATCAAGTTTGGATTATTAAAGTATCAACATATTGTGTATTAAGCTCTCTTTTCTACTACTTCATCAACTAGACCAAAAGATTGCGCGACATTTGCTGTCATAAAATTATCTCTTTCAAGAGCAGATTTGATTTCATCAACACTTTTACCAGTATGTTTTGAATAAATTTCATTAAGTCTTTTTTTTAAGGATAAAACTTCATTTGCATGAATTTCAATATCTGTTGCCTGACCTTGAAATCCTGCTGAAGGTTGATGAACCATTATTCTTGAATTTGGTAATGAAAACCTTTTTCCTTTAGTTCCTGCTGCGAGCAAAAAAGAACCCATTGATGCAGCTTGACCGATGCACAAAGTTGAGATGTCTGGTTTAACATATTGCATTGTGTCATAGATACCAAGACCAGCAGTAACCAAACCTCCTGGACTATTGATATATAAATAAATTTCTTTTTTTGGATCTTCAGCCTCTAAAAATAATAATTGAGCGGTAACCAAAGATGCAACACTGTCGTTAATTTGACCTGTTAAGAAAATAATTCTTTCTTTTAGCAGTCTGGAGTAAATATCATAAGCTCTTTCACCTTTGCTTGATTGTTCAACAACCATAGGTACAAGATTACTCATTTGTTCTGATAATTTTGTTGTCATAAGTTGATTCGTTCTACTTATACAACTTGAGATTACTTTTTGCTAACTTTTTTTGTCTTTTTAACTGGTGGCTTAGATTTTACCTTTTTGGTAGCTGATTTTTTTTCTTTAGCAGATGTTGTGGTTGTTTTTTTCTTGGTTTCTACTTTTTCCTCTTTCTCATTATCTCTAAAAGCTTGTTTGTTAGCTTCTTGTAGAATTTTTTCTGCTTCATCTTTAGAAATATCTTTTTTATTTGCTTTACCTTTTTCCTTAATTGAGTTCAATATTTTTTCCTCATATACAGTTCCTCTTAAACTAGCCAATGCTGAAGGGTTTTTTTGATAAAAATCCATTACCATTTTTTCTTGGCCTGGCATCATTCTTAATTGTTTTTGAACCTCAGCTTGAATTTCTTGTTCTGTAACTTTTATTTGGTTTTTTTCACCAAACTCATTTAAAATTAATCCAGTCTTAATTCTTGTTTTTGCTTTTTCTTCAAAATTCTTTTTATTTTTTTTCACATCATCTTCTGACATACCTTGAGAAAGAGCTTTTACTTCTTCTTCAATTAAATTTTCAGGTATCTCGTCAACTTTAATTTTCTCTATCTCTTTTAAAATTTGGTTTTTAGATAGTTGGTCTAAAGAATTTTTATATTCATCATTAATCTGTTTTGAAATTAAAGCTTTCAGATCTTTTAAATCTTTTGCACCTAAATTCTTTGCAAAATTGTCATCAATTTTAACTTCTTCAGCTTTTTTAACGCTCAATATCTTACAATTAAATTTAGCTTTTTTATTAATCAATTCTTTTTCAGGAAAATTTTCTGGTAAAGTTGCCTCTACAATTTTCTCGTCATCTTTTTTAACACCAATTAATTGTTCATCGAAACCTTTTAAAAATAAATCTTTGCCCAAAGTTAATTGTGTATTTTTACCTTCACTTCCTTTGAACTCTTTACCATCAACTGTAGCTTTGTAGTCTAAAGAAACTAAATCACCTTTTTTTGCTTTAGTATCTGGGCTAACTTCTTTAAAATTTGGCTGGTTTTTAGCAATTTCTTTTATTCTTTTATCTGTTTCACTGTCATCAATTTTAACAGTGTATTCATCAAATTTAATATTTTCTAAAGATTTAATTTCAACTTTAGGTAATTCTGTCACAGACAAAACGTATTCTAAATCCTTGTCTTCTCCATATGTCTTTAAATCTAGTTTTGGTTGACCAGCAGGTTTAATTTTATTTTCTTCAAGTGCTTTTGCTGATGTTTCTTTTAAAACTTTATCTAAAACTTCTCCAAAAACTGCTTTACCAAATTGTCTTTTTAAAATTTCTTTTGGAACTTTTCCAGGTCTAAAACCTTTCAAATTTACACTACTTTTAATCTCATCATATTTTTCATCCATATAAGAATTAATCGTCTTCTTATCGATGAAAATTTTTAAATCTTTATTTAATCCTTTTTTATTTTCTACAGTAACTTTCATAATGTTTTAATGGTAGGGCGAAAAGGACTCGAACCTTCACATGTTGCCATATTGGTTCCTAAGACCAACGCGTCTACCAATTCCGCCATCGCCCCACAAATTACGTGGTTTTATATATTATTGAAACTATTTGTCCAATGACAATTGTTAAAAAAATTATCTATTTATCTGGTTAAATTTATACTAATTTATTTAAAATGATTATTTCACCTTGCATAAGTATATGTAAAACTGATCCTTCAACAGGTTACTGTTATGGTTGTGGAAGAAGTAATGAGGAAAAACGACTTTGGAAACTTGAGGAAACAACTGATGATTGGAAAAAAGAAAATATCATTGAAATTGAAAAAAGGCTTACTGGTTGGCAGTTAGAAAGTTTTAAGGAATCTTATTCTTATAAAATCAAGAATGGTATGTCTCTTTTCAAAAAAAACTTAATCAAAGAATAAAATAAAATATGAGTAAAGTAAAAATTATCAGTATTATTTATGCTATTGGTATAATTATTGGGGCTTTATTCTTCAATGTTTGGGGCGCAGATACTTCTCCTTTAAAAACGTTGTCTGTGTTTGCATGGACTGTGATATTTATTGTAGCCTTATTTTTTGTAGATAAAAACGAGAGAAAGTAGAGTAACTTTACAAGAATAGTTAATTTTTGTTTTGTTTACTCACTTTATTCTTAAGTAAAAAATTTTTTTTTCTTTCATATTGACTATTTGTAATATTTGATCTGTGTTTAGCATAAGCTTGTTTTTGTGCTTGTCTCATGGCTTTTTTAGATGACATAATAATTTAATTTAATATTCAATTTCTAAAGTATCAATAACTTTTAAGCTTTTATCTGAAATAACAATCTCTCCAGATGAAGGTGCGTAATTTAAAATTTCAGAAATCACCACATAATGAGTAACAAAAACTAAGTTTTGATCTTTATCCCAAGTACTTATAAACTTATCAAAATCAATAATTTGCTTTTTTTTATTATTAGCAAATTTTGCACTAAAAAAAGAATTAAGAAAATTTTTAGTTTCATATTTTTTAAAAGCAATAGATGCAGTTTCTTTGCATCTGCACCATTCACTAGAATAGACTATTCCTATTGGAATTTTATTTTCCTCAAAAAAATTACCGATTTTTTGTGATTGAACTCTACCAGCATCACTTAAATTTCTTTGGGTAGCACATTCATTAATATCAAAATTATCTGGATCACCACCACCAGGAGCATAAGCATGCCTAATGAAAATTAATTTTCCACCTTTTTGTAATTCATTGATTAAAGTTTGTTTTGAATCTGCTTTAACTGATGAATTAATACATATAAATATTATAATTAAATAATTTAAAATTTTCATTTATGAACATTAAAATAGATAATTTAAATAAAACAATTCTTAAATGTAAAAAATGCCCAAGGCTTGTTAATTTTATAAATAAAATTTCAACAGAAAAAAGAAAGCAGAATATAAATGAAACTTACTGGGGAAAGCCAGTTACAGGTTTTGGTGCAATTGATGCAAAAATTTTAATAATTGGACTAGCCCCCGCAGCACATGGGGGAACAAGAACTGGAAGAGCTTTTACAGGTGATAAATCTGGAGATTTTTTATTTAAATGTTTATTTAAAGCTAAAATATCAAACCAGCCAAATTCAGAAAACCTAAATGATGGTCTTAAATTAAAATCAACATATATTACTAATATTTTAAAATGTGTTCCTCCAGGAGACAAACCTAAAATAGAAGAACTAAATAATTGTTCAAAATATTTTGATTGTGAGATTTATAATTTAAAAAAATTAAAAACTATTATCGCATTAGGAAAAGTGGCATTTGATAATTGTGTTAAATTTTATAAAAAAAAATATACTTTTAATCAAAACGTAAAATTTATTCATGGAAAATCCTATTTACTACCAGGAAATATTAAACTAATTGCCTGTTATCACCCTAGCCCTAGAAATGTAAACACTAAGCTTGTATCTGAAAGAATGATTGTAGATTTATTTAAAAAAGCTAGGAAAATATCTATTAACTAGATGTGAAGGGTTTAAAGTCTAATAAGATTTTTTCAGGAATTTTTACTGGCTTGAATTTTTCATTTATAAATACTAGATGAATTTTGGCTTCTACGATCAATTCCTCATCTTTAAATATTGATTGATACATTAAAAAAGAAGTTTTTGAAGTAGAATGTACAAAAGATTTAATTTGTAAATCATCTTCTAAATATGCAGATTTTTTATATTCAATATTGCATGATTTAACAATTATAATAGAACCAAAATCATTTTTTATTTTTGTATTACTTAATCCAATAGTTGATAATGCTTCGGTTCTAGCTCTTTCTAAATATTTTAAATAGTTAGCATAATACACGACTCCACCAGCATCTGTGTCCTCATAGTATACTTTAACATTATGAGTAAAATATTTATGCATAAATTAATAATATCAAATAAATAATAATTTAATAGAAACTTAGATATAATACCCAAAGTGAAAATTTATATAATTTGGTTAGTCGGAGTAATTTTGTGGAACTTTGGATTTCCAAATGCGATTCCTATAGCTGATGTAATTGCTGCCATATTACTATCATTTTTGAGTATTGGATTAAAAAAATATTTAAAATTATAATTAATCTGCTGAAAAATAAATATTCTGAAAATAAGAAATTGATTTCATTTTTGAATTGTCAGTATCGGCCATAATAGCTAGGCCATCTAATTCATTCACATCTAAATTATGAAATTTTTTAAAATCCTCTTTCACATTAGCTTTTACTGTCACCCATTCATTTAAGTTGTCTTTGGTGGTTGCTAATACATTATCAATTGATTTTTTTGTATATGGGCTTGGCCAACTCTGGCCGACTGAACTGTTGCTTGAAAAAACATAATTAATTGCTCTATTTGAAAGTGGCGTTGCTCCTGTTTTTTTTACTGCAAAAACTCTAGCTGCAAAATCATGACCCTTTTTCGAATTCTCATTAATTCCTTGTAAATCTTTTTCAATTTTCCATGTTATATTGATAAATGGCGTCTTGTTTAAGTCAATTTTAACCTCTTTTCCAAGGCCAGAGGCAGCGTTATCAGCTACTGCTTTTAAAAAATTACCATTCTCATTTGATCCAACAGAATAAACTGTTTTGTTATCTGCTCCTCTCACCTTACGAACATCTAGTTTTGAAAGCTCTTGCTGTGTAAATTTAAATATATTTACTTTTTCAGCGAACGCGGAATTAAAAAAAATTAATGATATAAAAAAAATATAAAAAAATTTTAACATGAACTTGTTATAGATAAATTATTTATAATTTCAATATTCAGTCACAATTATACCATTCTATATTCAAGATTGATTGCTAAATAAATAATATGAAAATTATATTTGTTTTTTTGCTTTTGATTTATTGGTCGTTTATGATTTCAGCTCCAGTTGTATCTAAAGAGCTTAAAACAGGTGGATCAAGAGTTATTAACTCAAAAATAGACTTAATTTTTAAGGTAAAAGGATAATTTTTGGAGCTACACATGTGCCATCATGTATTTGCTTAAAGGCATCTCCTCCACTTTTTAATTCTCTAAATTCAATCCAATCCAATGATCCAATGTCTTTGTTTGCTAAAATCTTTAAAGTTTGCTCAAAATCTTTATTTGTATAGCAATAAGTGCCTATAACTGTCACTTCTTGCAAGGTCATTTTTCTAAAGTTAAAAGTTCCAGCAGGTTGAGTTAAACCTATGTGAATAATAGTTCCACCTGGTTTTACTACTTCGATTGCTTGTTGTCTTGAGATTTCTAGACCAACTGAGTCAAAAACTATGTCAAAGTTATTACTAGCTATTTCCTTGTCATTTGGAGATACATATTTGGCATCCAAATATTTAGAGCATTCTTTAAGTCTCAATTTATTTGGATCGGAAAGTATTATATCTTTATTACCTTTAATTTTAGATAATATCAAACCACACAACAAACCAATCGCACCACCACCTTGAATTAACGTTTTACACTCTGATAAAGGTTTATTTAATGCTTGCTCCCCCATTAATACTGCATGTAAAGAAACAGCAGTTGGCTCTGCAACTGGTGCTTCATTTTTATCTAAACCATCTGGAATTTCATAAATATTTTGATCGGGTGTTGAAACAAACTCTGCAAAAACTCCTTGTCTTTCGATAGGTTTGTTCATTCCTAATATAATTCTATTAGGACAAAGATGTTCTCTTCCACTAGTGCAGTATTCACATTTACCACAAGTTATCAGAGGATTTAAAACAACATCTTTACCCTTAAATTTACCATTCTGAATTTTGCCACTAACTTCATGACCCAGAATTAATGGAGGAACTCTTCTTTCATCATGTCCGTGATAGGCATGCATGTCCGAACCACATATTCCTGAAGCGTGTATTTTTAAAATACTTTCTCCTGTAACTTCGGTTGGATTTGGTTCTTCCCTATAAACTAATTCTTGAGTTCCAGTATATACTAATGCTTTCATTTTATTTTTTTGCTAACAAGTAATACGTTATCCAAGCTATAAATGCACCAATTATCCAAGAATAAGTTTGTAAAAACATTAAATTTACATTCCATATAGTTGAGAATGAAAAAATAAAACCTATAAATAAGGAATAAACTCCTTTTATATGCCAGCCTCCAGAGTAAAAATATAATCCCTCTCCATCAACGGAATAAATGTCATTATTACTAAGTTCTTTGTTTTTTATTAAATAATAATCTGCAATCATAACTCCAAACAAAGGCCCAAAAAATGCGGCAAAGGTATCAATAAAAGACAAAACACCAATTTGACTTATTAATGAAAGCCAAAATATTGATACAACAAATCCTAAAACTCCAATTATAAAACTAGATAATTTCAAATTTAATTTACTTGGAATAAAATTTATTAAAGAATATTGAGAGGGAATAAAGTTTGAAACTAAATTTGTTGAAATAGAAGCTACAACAATAAAAAGTAAGGCAATTATTGTGATAATTAAATTATCAAATTTGCCAATAATATCATTTGGACTTGTTAAAATAGAGTTTAGATCTAAAAACTTTAAATTAAGGTAAACATCAGATCCAATTACAATGAATACTGAAAAAAAAGAAAAAATAATTAAATTTAAAATAAGCGATAAATTTCCTCTTTTAAGTTCTTTTTCATTTTTAACATACCGTGAAAAATCACCAAAATTCAATAATAAAATTGAAAA
>CACITU010000010.1 GCA_902589725.1 uncultured Pelagibacteraceae bacterium | reverse complement strand
TAAAGTATGCTTTGCTCAATCTTTACCAATTTTACAAGCACCAAAAAAAAATAAAAGAGATGCAAAATTATTTGTGGCTTTCAGACCAAATGACAATATCAAAAATGAGGTAAGCGTTACTCCAGGGTACGAATTTAATAAAAATAACTCGGTAACCGCTGTTTCAGGAAAAAATAAATTTAAATTTGATATTAAAGAACAAGGTTTTGCCTGGATTGCAGATAATAAAATTGAATTAAAAATGATCAAACAAATGAGAAAGGGATCAAGAATTATGATTACCGGGTACAATCAACAAGGTTCTCAAACTATTGATCATTACTCATTACTAGGATTCACTAAAGCTTATAACGCTTCAAAAAAAGCTTGTAGTTAATTCTATGAAATCAAAAAAGAAAATTGTTCTAGCTTATTCTGGAGGGCTCGATACCTCTATAATTTTGAAGTGGCTTCAAGAAAATTATGATTCAGAAGTAATTTGTTATACAGCAGATGTGGGCCAAGAAATTGATAGAAAAAAAATTATAACTAATGCAAAAAAATTTGGTGTTAAAAATATAATTATTAAAGATTTAAAAGATATTTTTGTTAAAGACTACATTTACCCTATGATCAGAGGACATGCGATCTATGAGGGTGTTTATTTATTAGGTACTTCGATAGCAAGACCTCTTATTGCAAAAGATCAAATAAGAGTAGCCAAAAAATTTAAGGCTTATGCAGTTTCACATGGAGCAACTGGTAAAGGCAATGACCAAGTTAGATTTGAATTAGGCTATCATTATTTTGGTCCTAAAATTAAAATTATAGCTCCGTGGAGGATTTGGAAACTAAAATCTAGAACAGACTTAATCAATTATGCAAAAAAACATGGCATAACTATACCGAAAGATAAAAAAGGTGCACCTCCTTTTTCAGTAGATGATAATTTATTTCATACATCAACTGAAGGTAAAGTTTTAGAAAATCCAAAAAATTCTGCTCCAGAATTTATTTTTCAACGAACAGTTTCTCCAGAAAAGGCACCTAACAAACCATCTTTTGTTACTATCAATTTTAAAAATGGCGATCCTTTTGGAATTAATGGAAAAAAATTATCACCAGCTAAATTATTAACAAAGCTAAATGGACTAGCAGGAAAAAATGGAATTGGAAGAGTCGATTTAGTAGAAAATAGATTTTTAGGAATAAAATCTAGAGGGGTATACGAAACACCTGGTGGAACTCTGTTGATCAATGCCCATAGAGCAATTGAATCAGTTACTTTAGATAAAGAAACTATGCATAAAAAAGATCAAATAATGTCTAGATATGCTGAGTTAATTTACAATGGTTATTGGTATTCAAAAGAAAGATTTAAACTTCAAAAAATTGTTGATTTAAAAAGAAGTAAAGTAAATGGCTCTGTTAAACTTAAATTATACAAAGGTAATATCTCAATTCAATCAAGGGTTACTAATAGTAATGCGTACTCAATGAAGAAAGTCTCATTTGAGGAAAATAAATCGTTTAATAAATCTAACGTTGAAAGATTTATCAATTTTCACAAAAAAAAGCTTCGTTCTTAGGCACGTTTAGGACAAATTAACATTTGTTAAAATTGATAAAAATTATATCCTTCAAAAATGGAATCAATAAAGAACTGGATGAAAGACGCAGCAAATATTTTATTTGATGATAGTAAAAATGATCTGCGTGCACTTCCAAAAACAGTTAGGTTACAAATTTTATTAGTTCTGAGTTTTATTTGGACTACAGTTTTTAGTTTGTATGTTTTTTCTTATACAACTTTCGCTTTTGGTTGGGCGGGACTTTTTTTAGCTCATATAGGTTTGATATTTGCTGTTTATACAACTTTCAAACAATTTCATAGAGCAGAAGAAAAATCTGCAAGTGTATTTCGAACAAAAAATTTTGATCCTTTTAAAATAATGGTCATCGTATTTGTGATTGTATTTATATTTGTATTTTCAAAAGGAATTGAAGTTTTAACAAGTCCTAATCCAAACTCTTATTCAATTCCTTATGATGGGCCTTCTAAATCTGTATTTGAAAAATGGCTCCCATTTAGTAAAGGTAAATAATGGACAAGATAGCAAAAAACTTGCAGTTAGCATTAATGGTTATTATCTTAATCAGTACTGTTATTGCTGTTGGGATTGAAATGAAAAACATGTACTTAAATCAATCTGTTACATTAGCAGATTTGCTTTTAATGTTTCTATATTTGGAGGTACTAGCAATGGTTAGGGTTTTTTGGAACCAACAATCTATTAGTATTACCTTACCACTTCTTATTGCAATTACCGCCCTTGCACGATTTATTATTCTACAAGGCAAAGAAATGGATCCTACTGCACTTGTTTATGAAGCAGTAGCTATTTTGTTAATAGCTGGAGCAATTGTTGTTTTAAGATTAAGACATAGTGACAAATTAGGTCTTAAGAAAAAAAAATCAAAATAATTTAAAATGATATTTGAAGCTTCAAGGGCTAGGGCCTTAAATCAATTAAATAATTTTGTTGAGAATAATCTTGGAGAATATTCAAAATTAAGAAATTTTGATTTTGGACCTGAAAAAAGATCTAATATATCCTGCTTATCACCATATATAACTCATGGAATAATTAATGAACAAGAAGTCATTCAGAAAGCTCTAAGTAAATTTTCTTTTTCAAAAAATGAAAAGTTTATTCAAGAAGTTCTATGGCGAACTTATTGGAAAGGTTGGTTAGAACTTAGACCAAATGTTTGGGCAGATTTTCTTATCGAATTAAATCAAATCAAAAACGAATTTAAAGATAATAAAGATTATATTGCAGCAATCGAAGGAAAAACAAAAGTAGATTGCTTTAATGAGTGGGTGAAAGAGCTTAAACAGAACAATTATTTGCATAATCACACAAGAATGTGGTTTGCTAGTATTTGGATTTTTACTTTAGAATTGCCTTGGCAATTAGGTGCAGAATTTTTTATGCAACATCTTTTTGATGGAGATGCTGCATCAAATACTCTTGGGTGGCGATGGGTTGCGGGTGTTCAAACTCAAGGAAAACATTACCTTGCAAGTGAATGGAATATTAAAAAATTCACTAACAATAGATTTCAAAATATAAAATTAAATGAAAATGCTCCTCCAAAAGTATCTGAAAAATCTTATCAAATAATTAAACAGGATTTCAATAACCCACAAAAGATTGAGAATAAGAATCTTTTAATTTTTGAAAATAATCTCTCGTTTGAAATCACTGACTTTAAAGAAAACAACTTTAAGAAAATTTACTTAGTTTCTAATAAAAATGAAAATAGAGCAATAAAACTCAGTGAAAAGTTAGTGAAATTTAAATCTCATTTAATAGAAGACCAAGAACAAAGATTAAAAAATCAATCTATTGATTGTCAAATTATAGATATAAGTGAATTAACAAATATTGAAAATTATTATAGTCTGTATCCAACAGTAGGTGAAAATTTAGATTTTTTAAATTCTAATAATTTAAAGATAGATTTTTTGTTTAGAAATCTTGATCAATTAGCTTGGCAATACTGCAATAAAGGTTTTTTTAATTTTAAAAATTATATTCCTAAAATAGTTTCAAGCTTTAATTAAAACCAACGAACCATTCCAATAATTCCAGCAGTTGCATAAAAAAATTGCAAAAATAAAATTCCTTTATGACCACCTCTATAGGCCCAAATTCCAATTAAAATGGCCGACAATAACAGCAAACAAAAACCAAAAAATTCTATTCCTATGTTTAAAGCAACAAACAAAGAATACAATATTGCAGTTATAACCCCTGCCCATTCAAAAATTTTATTATTCATAAAAGTTTTTTAAAATTATTATAAAGGATTGTAGAGTAGTTATTCATATCTTTCATGTTATCTTTTGCAGATTGATCAAACTTTTCTAATGCACCATTACCAAGCTGATCTTCCAAAGCTTTTTTGTATTCCGGTACACATCCCCACTCATTGACTGTAGTATCTTTTATTTCTATATGAAATTGAATTCCATAAGCATGGTTTTGATATTTAAAGATTTGATACTTGGTAATTGGGGAGGAAGCTAATAAAGTTACATCATTATTATTTTCAATACCTTGAACCTCATAAGAGTGCCATTGCAAACTTTTAATTGTATTAGGAAATTTTGAAAATAATTTATCTTCATCTTTTTCATTAGAGAAATTAATATCCAAAATTCCTATTTCTGCTGGTTTAGATTTAACCACTTTTCCGCCCACCACTTCTCCTAAAAGCTGACAACCTAAACAAAAACCTAAATAAGGTTTTTTTAGATTAACAACAAATTCTTTAATTGCTTTCTTTTCTTCTATTAACCAAGGATATTCTTGTTCCATATAGGTATCCATTGGACCTCCCATGCAAAACATTCCATCAAATTTACCTAAATCCTTTGGTATTTTTTCGCCTTCATCTAATTCAATAGTGGTGAGCTTAAATCCATCAGCCAGCATTAAATCTTTAATGTAACCTGGGTCTTCTATTTTGATATGTTGTAATACTATTATGTTCACTAAGTTTAGCTTAGCTTAGAACACTTCTTTGAACAATATTTTACTCTCTCCCAGTTCAACTTCCATTTTTTACGCCAAGTAAATGGTCTTTTACAAATTGGACAAGTTTTGGTTGGTAAATTTTCTTTTTTCATCAAATTGTATTTTGTTTTATAAATTTATCAGCTTCTGATAAAATTAATTTTTTTCTCTCAGATTTCATTTTATCAAATATCCTTACCATCATAGATAGACGAGGATTTTTTAAAAAAAATTTTCTGTTTCGGTCTATGAACCTCCAATAAAGGCCATCCATTGTGTTACACCACTCTCCTTTTTTAAAATCCATCATTTTCATAAAATATGCTGATCCACAAATATAAGGTTTTGTTGCAAAAATTCCTCCATCACTAAACAATCCCATTCCATAAACATTAGGAACCATTACCCAATCTGAGGAATCCACAAACATTTCCATGAACCATTTGTAAACAATTGTTGGCTTGATTTCACAAAGGTTCATAATATTTGATAAGATCATTAATCTTTCAATATGATGTGACCAACCATGATTAACGGCATTTTTAATTGCATAATCCAAAGGTGGAAGACCAGTGGTTCCATCGTACCAAGAATTTTTCATTTTTCTATTTTGTTTGAAAAAATTTCCAGTTTCCATTTCTAAAGAGTATGACTGATAAATTCCTCGCATAAATTCTCGCCAACCAATCACTTGACGAATGTAACCCTCTAAAGAATTCATTCTAATTTTATTTTTCTTGTGAAAGTCTAAAACTTTTTGGACAACAAATTCAGGAGTTATTAAACCTAAATTTATGTAAGGACTTAATGCACTATGGAACAGGATATTATCTTTTTGATCAACTGCATCCTCATAATCACCAAAAAGATTAGATTTTTCTTTTATAAAAAAATTCAATAGTTTAACTACATCTTCATATTCCGTTGCAAACCAAAAATTATTTGTACTCCCTGGGTGATTTTTAAATTCCTTTTCAATAATAGGCTTTAATTTTTTTGTATGACTAGTTTCATTTATTTTTGGAAATTTAGGAATTGAAATATTTTTAGGTAATTTATTTCTATTATCTTCATCAAAGCTCCATTTCCCCCCGATTGGATCACCATCTGACCCCATCAATATTCCAGATTTTTTTCTAACATCTTTGTAGAAAGTTGCCATAAAAGGTTTTTTTGATTTTGATAAATAATTTTTAAATTCAGCTCTTGAATTTAAGAACATAGGAGTTTGAATAACATTCCAGTGTATGTTTTCTTTTTTTAAAAATTGTGAAATTTTTTTTTCAAAAAATTTATCTTCTACTTCAAAACTTGAAATTTCTTTTACTTTTTTTTGTGTAATTATTTTTTTTAATTTTTTTAAATAATCTTCATTAAATTCTTTATCTTCGATTTTAAAGTAATCTAATTTAAATTTGTTTTTTCTTAATCCGTCTGCATAAGAACGCATTGAAGATAAAAATAATAAAATTTTTTGTTTATGATGCTTTTCATAAGTGCATAAACCCTTATCTTCAGCCATAAAAAATAGGTGGTCTTTTTTGAAGCGGTCTAGGTATTTTATTGGAAATAATTGATTACCAAGTATAAAAAATAACTTCATAGTTAAATATAACTAATAAAATTTTTTATGTCAGAAAAATATGTAATTTTTGGTGCGACAGGTTCTATTGGGTCAAGTTTAGCAGAACAATTAAAAAACTCTGGAAACGATATTCATTTAGTTGGAAGAAATGAAAGTG
Source organism: uncultured Pelagibacteraceae bacterium (assembly GCA_902589725.1). GTDB lineage: Bacteria > Pseudomonadota > Alphaproteobacteria > Pelagibacterales > Pelagibacteraceae > Pelagibacter. The sequence goes on along the minus strand of CACITU010000010.1, from coordinate 22,250 downwards.
AACTTAGTTCTGTCTCTGAAAAACTTGGATGCTCACATACCGTTGTAGATGTTTTAGAGGATGGGTTTATAGAAAAAGTTAAATCAGATATTTCTGAAATTAAAGGCCTAGCTTATTGTGTTGGTTCAATTGATTTGAAACCATTAAGAATGGTAAATGAACAAGACTTTCAGAAATGCATGAAACTTAATCTTTATTCTGCTGTAGAAGCTATTAAAGGATTTCAAGAAAGTTTAAAAAAAAATAAAGGTTCGATAGTATTATTTTCGACCGTTGCTGCCCAAAGAGGTTTTACTAACCATGCAATCATAGCCTCAGCAAAAGCTGCTGTTGAAGGATTGACGGTCTCTCTTGCAGCAGAATTTGCTCCAAACATAAGAGTAAATTGTGTGGCACCAAGTTTAACAAAATCTAAAATAGCAGAACCAATGTTAAAAAATACTGCTATAGCCGAAGGTATTGCAAAAGCACACCCCCTTAAAAGATTAGGCGAAGGTAAAGACTCTGCTGCTCTTGCTAAATTCTTGCTAACAGAAGATAGTTCTTGGGTTACAGGCCAAATAATTGCTGTAGATGGTGGTAGATCTAAACTTTCATAAAGTGATCAAATATTTTTTATCGATATTTTTCTTTTTACTATTTTCATCAAAAAGTTTTTCTGAAAATTTTACTTTTAAAAAATTGACAGATTTAAATGACCCATGGGGATCATCTTTTATAAATAATGAAGAAATTATTATCACTGAAAAAACTGGAAAAATAAAAATAGTAAATATTATTTCTGAAGAAGTTTATGAAGTTGAACATAACTTAAATTATTTTGTACATGGACAAGGAGGTTTATTAGATATTATTTACCAAGATAATTACTTATGGATTTCTTATTCAGAAAATAGAGGGGATTGGAAAACCAGTACATCAATTGCAAAAGCTGAATTAAATAAAAAAAATTTAGATTTTAAAAATATATTTCAAGCTGAACCACCAATAGAATCTGGTTATCATTTTGGTTCTAGACTGGCTATTAAAGACAATTATCTTTTTGCATCTGCTGGTGAAAGAGGTGGGGGTATGATTGCTCAAGATCCGACAAATCATCCTGGAAGTATTATCAGAATTTATTTAGATGGAAGTATTCCAAAAGATAACCCTAAGTTTGATGGTAAGTCAGATTGGTTACCAGAAATTTATCAAATTGGTGTTCGTAATCCTCAAGGTCTAACCTATTCCCCTTTTGATGGAAAAATTTATGCAAGCAACCATGGTGCAAAAGGTGGTGATTGGTTTGGTGAAGTAAAAAAGGGGGAGAATTATGGTTGGAAAATTTTAGGTTGGGGTGGAACAAATTATTCAGGCTCAAAGATTGGACCTAAATGGAAACCAGGTTTTACTAAGGCAATCCAATACTGGGTACCTTCAATAGCAGCAAGTGCTATAACTATTTATAAAGGAAAAGAATTTAGTGAATGGAATGGCGAAGCGTTAATTACTTCTTTAAAAGATAAATCATTAAGAAAATTAAACTTTCAAAATTCATCTAAGATTGAAGAAACAATTATATTCAAAGATAAAATTGGAAGAATAAGAGATATACAAGTTCACCCAGTTAATGGAAAAATATATTTTCTTGCGGGAAACAGTTTATGGTTAATGGAGAAAAAAAAATAATATGAAAGAAAGACCTTATCATCATTTACCTGATGGTACTTTCAGGAATCCAAAAGGATCTCCAGTAATAATATCCAGATCAGGAAAATTTTCTTATAGAACTTTCAGTAAATTAAGAAAAAAAGTTGATTTATCTTATCCAAAAGAACATGTGATTGAAAAAGAAAAAGTATTAGCTGATTTAGAAAAATATAAAGATAATGATTATATTGCTTGGATAGGTCACGCGACATATCTTATAAAATTAGGTGGAACTACAATTATAACAGATCCTGTATTTTCAAAGAATGCTGGACCACTAATCTTTGGTCCAAAAAGATTTACTGATCCTGCAATAAAATTAAATGAGATACCTAAAACGGATATATTTTTACTCACTCATAATCATTACGATCATCAGGACATGTCAACAATTAGAAATTTTCCTTTTAAAAGTGCAAAAGTATTAACACCTCTAAATCTTGGTAAATATTTTAAAGGATATAAAGATATAAATGAAATGGATTGGTATGATCAAATAATTATAAATGAGGATTTGAAAATTTCTTTACTTCCTGCAGTTCATTGGTCAAAGAGAAGTTTAACAGACACTAATAAAACTTTGTGGGGTAATTTTTTAATAGAACATAAAAATAAAAAAATTTTATTTGCATGTGACACTGGATATGGGAAAGTCTACAAAGAACTAGGTGAAAAATATGGTCCTATAGATTTGACAATGATTAATATTGGGGCTTATAATTTCAAACCAATGTTTGATAAAACTATTTATCATACTACACCAGAAGAAGCCCTGAATGTTGCACAAGACCTAAAAAGTAAAAAAGTGTTAGGGATGCATTGGGGAACGTTTGTTTTGTCATTAGAACCGATTATGGAACCCCCAATTAGATTTAAAGATAGTGCTGAAAAATATGGTTTTAATAAAGAAGATGCAATTATTTTTAAAATTGGAGAAGTTAGTCCTCTAGATAAATTATTATAGAGTTAAATACTTAATTGCAAAAAATATAGTCCCTATAGAAGCAATAGTAGAGACAAAAATTGCTTTAATTATATTTTCGGGACTTACATTATAAGCGGCACATAAAACTATAGAAGTAACTCCACAAGGCGCAACACTCACAAAGAAAGCACCTGGTATTTCAGCTGGCAATCCTGCATTAAAAAACACTAATCCAATTAACAATAAAATTATTGGGGAAATAACTAATTTTAAAACTGAAATAGATACGGATAATTTGTTAATTACATTTATAGTATAAAATGAAAGAGTTATGCCAATTGCAAACAATCCAACTGGAGAAACACATGCTGCAAGTTTAGACAAAGTGTATTCAATCGGTGTTTGATCAATATTAAAATTTAATAATAAAAATAATAGACCTATAATTATTGATAGTATAAACGGGTTTAAAAATAAATTTTTAATAAAATTAAATAAATTTACATTTTTTTTTGTAGATAATTCGAGAAAAAAAGCAATTACAGATAATAAAATTATCCCATCCATTAATATGATACTTGCAACTTGTGTAATTACATTTTGTTGAAAATAAATTTCTGTTATTGGTAAGAGCAAAGTTACATGGTTTGATAATGCAACTGTTAAAGCCCAAATAATTGACTCTGGGATTGATCTTTTAAAATATTTTGAAGTAATTAAGTAGGCGATAATTCCACATATCGACTGCATAATTAAATAAGAGAAAATTTGTTTGAAATCTACTTGTCCAATTTCATTTTGTGCTATTAGCTTAATTATCAATGCTGGAACTGCAATATAGAACAAAAAAAGATTTAAAATTTTAGCATGACTAAGGTCTAAGACCTTCAACTTACCAAAAACAAAACCTAAAAAAGTAATAAATATAAATGGAGTTAGTCCTAAAAAAATTGTGAACATAAATTATTTGATTGTTATTCTATGCATTATTCTATTTCCTTTGAAAGGTGTTGCTTGATGAAGCATAGATCTATTATCCCATATAGCCAATTGATTTTTTTCCCAAGGCAATGAAAATTGAAACTTCTTCTTAATTTGATGGTTAAATAAAAATTTTTTTAACTTTTCTTGATTTTTTATCTTTGAGCTAAAACCAACAAAATGTCCTGGACTGCAATAAATAGAATAATTTGTGCTGATTTTCCTAATTATTTTATGTGAAGATTTAAGCTCTTTAATATTTTTTCCTTTTTCTTTTACTCTTTCTTTTGTTGTAACCGAGATTGGACCCTCAGAGGAATATTTACCTTTAATATTTTTAAATTTTCTTTTTATTGGACTTGGTAATTCTTTATAAGCAAGATACTGAGAACAAAATTCTGTATTAGCTTTTCCTTTTTTTGGCACAAGTTTAGAAAGCAACATTGTAAATCTTGGTGGTTTTTTTGTATAAATCGAGTCTGTATGAAATTGTTCACCAAAACTTGGTCCTTTATCAGTTGATTTTCTTTGCACCACAGTAATTTGAGGAAATTTTTTATTTAAACCTTTTAGTCTTGGATAGTTGGCTAATTTTCCAAAATATTTCGCAAACTGAATATAAAATTTAGAAGTTAATTCTTGTTGTTTAAAATACAACATTCCATATTTATTCAGTGCTTTCTTAATTTTTAAAATATCTTTATTAGTAATATCTTTTAAATTTACAATTATTTCAGCTCCAATATTTTTTTTATTTGGAATTATTTTTAACATTTTTTAAAAAAAATTTTTTTAAGTGATTAATCGTTTGTTTAGGACTCTCCTCTGGAATGAAATGATCTGAATTAATTTCTGCTCCATAAACTTTTTTGTTTGTGTATTTTTGCCAAATTTTAATTGATTTAAATTGCGTTCCAACAACTCCCTTTTTACCCCACAAAACTTGTATAGGAATGTTTAATTTTTTTTTTCTGTCTTTTTTGTCATGCTCTAAATCTATAGTAGCCGCAGCTCTATAATCTTCACATGATGCATGAATTCTTTTATTTTGTTTAAAGGTTCTAAAATATTCATCTTCAACTGTTCCAATCGCACGTTTAGATGACCTATTAAACCGACTTTTTAACCATCTTTTAGGATCTGCCATTATCATTTTCTCTGGTAAAGGTGCTGGCTGTATTAAATAAAACCAATGAAAATATCCTTTTGCAAATTTCATATCTGTGTGCTCGTACATATCAAGAGTTGGACAAATATCTAATACACTTAAGGCCATAATTTTATTTTTATAATCTCTTGCCATTCTGTGTGCAACTCTCCCGCCTCTATCATGTCCAGCAACAAAAAATTTTTTAAAATTTAATTTACTCATCAATTGAACCATATCTTTAGCCATTTCTCTTTTAGAATAATTTTTATGATTAGTACCACCAGGTAAAACTAAACTATCTCCATATCCTCTAAGGTCAGCAACTATTATAGTGAAATATTTACTAAGCTCAGGGGCAGTCTTGTGCCACATCACATGTGTTTGGGGATATCCATGAAGTAATAATAAGGGGGGACCGTTACCTTTAAATCTACAAAAAATTTTACCCTTGCTTACTTTAACAAATTTTTTTTTAAAACCATTAAACATGATTAAACTATTTAATTATTTAATAGTTTATTTTTCGCCTTTTCAAATTCCTCTTGAGAAATAATTCCTTTTTCTTTTAAATCATTCAATTTAGTAAGTTCATCACTTAAATTGCTGCTTTGTTCATCAGAAGTTTCGCTTGTCTCCCTACCCTCACTTTCAGCTTCCTCTTTCTCGGCTCTATTAGCTTCCTTAGACTTAAAACCATTCATAATTGCCATTCCACCTAAGTATAAAACATAAGCCATAATAGGAATAACCAATCCAAAAAAAATTATTTTTTCCATAATTTAATCTTCATCTTCTTCACGCCAGTTTTTTTCATACATTAAATATGCAGCGTATATTACTGATACAGTACCTACAATCATACCATAATCAAAACCAGTTTGCTTGTCATGCAAATACCAACCTAATTGTGTTGCCCCAATAGGTGGAACTGTAAGAAGCAAAAAAATTATACCAAATCTGTATGGTCGTTTAGGTTTTTTCATCCTAATAAATTAACAGATTACAGCTTATGGTTTAATTATTAAATTTGCGATCTTTTGAAACAGTCGATCGTATTTTTAAGCAAACAAGCAATGGTCATTGGACCTACACCGCCTGGAACTGGAGTAAGTGCTTTTGCATTTTTTGAAACTTCATCAAAATGAACATCACCAACTATACCGTTGTCAGTTTTATTTATACCAACATCAATAACAATAGCATCTTTTTTAACCCAATCTCCTCTAACAAGTTCAGGTATACCTACAGCTGCAACAATTATATCTGCCTCTAAACATTCAGCTTTTAAATCTTTAGTTTTTGAATGAGTTATAGTTACGGTACAATTTTCTTTTAAAAGAAGTTGTGTCATTGGTTTACCATTTAAATTTGATCTACCCACAACTACAGCTTTTTTACCACTTAAATTAGGTTCAATTTTTTTTATCAACAAATAACATCCAAGCGGAGTACAAGGTATCGAACTTTCATAACCAGATGAAAGATTGCCTACATTCATTGGATGAAATCCATCTACGTCTTTTGAGGGATCAATAGCTTCTATAACCTTCTGCTTATCAATGTGCTTAGGTAAAGGAAGTTGAACTAAAATTCCTGAAACAGTTTCGTCACTATTTAATTCTTGTATTTTTTCTAAAACAGTTTTTTCTTCAACTGAGTCTGGATATTTAATAACTTCAGATTTTAATCCTACCTCATTTGCTGACTTTTCTTTATTTCTTACATAAATCTGACTTGGTGTTAAATCACCAATCAGTATAACTGTTAAACCTGGTACTTTATTATGTTTTGATTTTAACTCTGCAACTTCTTCCTTTAACTCTGCTCTTAATTCTGCGGCTGCTTTTTTTCCATCAATTAAAATCATATTTATCTCTTAAAAAATCATTGGTGCAATGTACAGCTTCATACACATTTCGATAAACCAAATCAATAAAAGAAGAATGATTGGAGAAATATCTAGTGAACCTAAATTTGGCAAAAAACGTCTAATTTTATTCAGTAAAGGCTCAGTTAATTTGTAACTCAACTCTAAAATTGCATACACAAACCTATTTTGAGTATTAAGAACGTTAAAAGCTATTAACCAACTTACAATAACATTGGCTATTACAACGTAAGAATACAATTTTAAAATTTGTAAAACTAAATAAAAAATAGCTATCATTTTTTCTCAACGTAAATCGACTGACTTGGGAAAGCAAATGAAGCACCATTTTTTTCTACAATTTCCTTTATCGCAATTGCTAATCTTTCTTTTACATCAAGCCAATTATTCCAACTTCCTGTTTTTGTAAAGCATCTTACATACATATCTATTGAACTATCAGAAAATTTATCAACTCTTACCGCAACACCAATTGAGGTATTATAATCTTCGCTTGAATTAATATGACTTTCGATTTCATCTCTAATTTTTTTTAACTGATCTACCGTAGTGTCGTATTGAAGTGTAATAATCCAACTGATTAACCAATTTGAAGTTTCACTTACATTTACAACTGCATTTTCGGCAAATTGAAAATTTGGAATAATAGCAAGAGATTTGTCAAACTTTCTAATTGTTGTTGATCTAAATCCAATCTTTTCTACTACACCTTCAATAATACCCTCGACAGCTATCCAGTCTCCAATTTTAAATCTCTTTTCAACTAAAACTAAAATTCCAGATATTAAATTTTTGAATAAATCTTGTGCCCCTAATGCTACAGCAACACCAAACAATCCTAGACCTGCAATGATTGGACCTATTTTAATTCCCCACAATTCTAAAACTGCCGCTAAACCTAAAATAAAAATTAAAATTTTTAGTGATTTAATTATCCAGCCAATAAGCTCTCTTGTTAACAATTTGTCTAAACCACTAAGTATGTATGAGATTGGTTCTATGATTTGGTGAATTACCCAAAAAATTAAAATAGTGATCAACGTTCTATTAATTGTATCTACCACTTCTCTTCCTTCTAGTGAGAAAGTCATGTAGTAACTTGCAATAAAAAATCCTAATACAATTGGTAAAAATCTTGCTGGACCTACAAGTGATTGAACAAAAGTATCATCTAATTTATTCGTTGTTCTTTTCGAGATAATTTCTAATTTTTTAATAACTAATTTGCTTATTAGACCTCTAAAAATTAAGAATAGTAAAAATATTCCAATACCAATTAAGATTTGAAAAATATCAACACCAAGAATTCCTTTATTCCATACTGATAAAAATATCTCCGAAAAATTATTAATTAATTCCATTTTTAAATTTTATATAACAAAAACTCTTCTTCTCCAGGGTTAAAAAGAAAAATCTTTTTCCATTTGATTTCGTTCAGTATTGACGAGGTTTTTTCGCCTATACACATTAAATTTGTATTCATCCATAAATTTTCTGTTTGGTAAATCTTTATGAAATTTAAGAAACTTGACGCACTATTTTGAGAGTAAACATAGACCATATCAGGCATGTTTAATTTTAATTCATTAACAAATTTCTCATCAAATTTTTGATTATGATCTACTCTATAATTAATAATTCTTTTTACCTTAAAACCTTCGCTTAATAACTGTTGATCTAAATCAACCGATATTGTTTCACCACTAATATAAAGTAATTCTTTATTTTTGGACTCATAACTTTGTATGATTAACTCCTTTAAGTTTGTAACATTTCCTTCAGCCGCAATTGTATTTTGAAAACCAACACTTCTTGCTTTGTTTTCTGTAGCGTTTCCAACACAAAAGCATTTAATATTTTTATCTAATTTTACTGTGTTTAAAAATTTTACTGCATTTGCACTAGTAAAAACAATTCCTCCATATTCAGAAAAGTTAATTTCTTCATAATTAATCTTTTCAATTCTTATTAATGGAAGATGAGAAACTTGATGTCCTAATGATTGAAATTTTAATATCATTTCAGAGCAATCCTCCAGTGGTCTAGTTAACAAAATATGCATATTATCTTTTATATGAATTATTTGATTTTTTTTTTAAAAGTATTCCAACTTCTTTACCAAGTTCTTTAAATTGGTTCAAATTACCAACCTTTTTTTCATAAAACCTTTGTTTGCCATCTAAAGAAAAAAGTTCAGCCTCCACTATAATCTTATCTCCATCAATCACTGAATGAGCTCCAATTGCTGTTTCACAATCTCCATCTAAAATTTTTAAAATATTTCTCTCAAGTTGAGCTCTTTTATGTGTTTCCTCATGATTAATTTTGTTTAAAATAGAAATTGTATCGTCATCATTCTCCCTGCACTGAAGAGCAATTACGCCCTGTCCTGCACTAGGAATTATTTCTTCAGTTGAAAAAATTTCTGAAATTTCATTTTCAAATTTTAAAAATTTGATACCAGCATAAGACAAAATAATTGCATCATAGATCCCTTCATTCAATTTTCTAATTCTAGTATCTACATTTCCTCTAATTAGTTTACAGTTCAAATCTTGTCTAATTTTTTTTATTTGAAATTCTCTTCTGTATGATGAGGTGCCAACAATTGACTTTTGATCTAAGTCTTTAAGTTTTTTTTTGTTCTTTGTAATTAAAATCTCTCTAGGGTCATTTCTTTCAAGGAAAGAGTCTGTTGTTAATCCTTTTGTTTCATTAGCAGGCATATCTTTCAGTGCATGGACTGCAATATCAATATTTTGTAACTGAAGTTCTTTTTCAATATTACTAGAAAACAAACCTTTGCCACCAAGCTCAGATAATCTTATATCCTGTACTTCGTCACCTTTAGTTGTAATTGATTTAATTAAAATATCTTCATTACCAAGGTCGGTATTTTCAATAATCTTATCTTTAGCTTGTTGAGCATAAAGTAAGGCAAGCTTACTACCCCTAGATCCAATTATTATTTTTTTTCTCATAAAAAATTATTTCTTACTTGTATAAAGATTGTACAATTATTAAAAACTATTTGAATGAGCAAAAAACCCTTAATTCTTGGAATAGAGTCTAGTTGTGATGAAACAGCAGCTTCTTTAATAACTGAAAATGAAGAAGGTTTCCCAGTAGTTTTATCCAACATTGTTTCTAGCCAAGTGGAGGTTCATAGGGAGTTTGGTGGTGTAGTTCCTGAACTAGCAGCACGTTCACACATTGAAAAAATTGATTGGATTGTCAAAAAAGCTATTGATGAAAGTGGAAGAAAAATTGAGGAAATAGATGCGGTTGCTTCTACCGCTGGTCCTGGATTAATTGTTTGTTTATCAGTTGGGTTAAGTTTTGGTAAAGCTTTCGCAACAGCAATGAATAAACCTTTTATTGCTGTCAATCATTTAGAGGGACATGCTTTAAGTCCAAAACTAAATACAAATTTAAATTATCCATATTTACTTCTTTTAATTTCAGGCGGGCACTCACAATATTTAAGTGTTCAAAACCTTGGTAAATATAAAAGATTAGGAACAACTATTGATGATGCATTAGGTGAGGCGTTTGACAAAACGGCAAAGCTTTTAGGAATAGAATTTCCAGGAGGACCTCAAATAGAAATTTTAGCTAAAAAAGGTAATCCAGAAAAATATGATTTACCAAAACCAATTTTCAGCAAAGGAGGATGCAATCTTTCTTTTGCAGGTCTAAAAACCGCCGTGTTAAAGATAAGCAAAACAATTAAATCAGAACAAGATAAATATGATCTTGCAGCATCTTTTCAAAAAACAATTGAGGAAATTTTATATAAAAAAACAAAGATTGCTTTTACTGAATTTGAAAAAATAAATGAATTAAACGAAAAAATTTTCGTTGTTGCTGGAGGAGTTGCAGCAAATAAAAAAATTAGGTCTATGTTAATTAATCTATGTGAAGAAAATAATTATAAAAGTATTTTTCCACCTATAGAGTTTTGTGGAGATAATGCAGCAATGATTGCAATGGTAGGTTTAGAAAAATTTAAAATAAATCAATTTGATGATTTAGATTATCCAGCAAAACCTAGATGGCCTTTAGATGAAGATGCAGCTTTTCTCAAAGGTGCTGGAGTTCAATTGTAATGAAATATTGGTTGATGAAATCTGAACCAGATGTTTGGTCAATTGACCAACAAAAAAAAGCCGGAATTAAAGGTGCTCCTTGGGATGGTGTCAGAAATTATCAAGCTGCAAAGAACTTGAAGAGTATGAAAAAAGGTGATCTTTGTTTTTTTTATCATTCAAACATAGGAAAAGAGATAGTTGGAATAGTAAAAGTTATTAAAGAGTCTTATTTAGATAAAACAGACAAAACTGGGAGGTTTGTTGCCGTTACTGTTCAATTTAAGTCTAAATTTTTAAAGCCTGTAACACTTGAAAGCATTAAAAAAAATAAGAATTTAAGCCATTTAGCTCTAATAAAGCAAAGCAGGCTTTCTGTAATGCCTGTTGATTATAAAAGCTGGAAAATTATAAATAACATGAGTAGAATTTAAAAAAAAAATTATCCTATGCCAAAAAAAAAGAAGAAGAAAAGCAAGGTAAGAAAAAAAAAGTCTAAATTTAGAAAAAAAACCTCAAAAAAGGTAAAGAGAGGATCTAAAGTTAGAAAAAGATCTTCTAAAAAACCAAAAAAAAGAATTAAAGCAAAAAAAGAAAACGGAAATACACCTCCTGAAGTGGTTATTAAAACAAAACCGGAATGGGTTAAAAGTAGCTTAGCAAATAAAAGTAAATATCAACAAAAATATTCTCAATCTATAAAAAGTAATGATGAATTTTGGAGAAAAGAGGGAAAAAGAATTACTTGGATAAAACCTTATAAAAAAATTAAAGACGTAAAATATAGTACAAAAGAAGTCAAAATTAAGTGGTTTGAAGATGGTGCTTTAAATGCTTCAGCAAATTGTATCGATAGACATCTAAAAGATAAAAAAGATAAAACTGCTATTATTTGGGTAGGAGACGATCCAAAAGATAGTCAAAAAATTTCTTATAAACAGCTTCACCAAAAAGTTTCCAAAGCTGCAAATGGTTTAAAAAAATTAGGAATTAAAAAAGGAGATCGAGTAACAATTTATTTAACGATGATACCAGAGTTAGCAATCTTAATGCTGGCCTGTGTAAGAATTGGTGCAGTACATTCAATTATTTTTGGAGGTTTTTCAGCAGATTCTATTTCGGGAAGAGTGAATGATTGCGAATCTGAATACGTCATTACTGCAGATGAAGGAGTGCGAGGTGGAAAAACTATTCCACTGAAATATACAGTTGATGAAGCTTTAATGAGTTGCCCAAATGTTAAGAAATGTATAGTTGTAAAGCGAACAGGTAACTACATCAACTGGGATCAAAATAGAGATGTTTGGTATCACGATCTAATAAAAGACGTTCCTAATCATTGTGAACCTGAGGAAATGAATGCAGAGGATCCGTTATTTATTTTATACACTTCTGGTTCAACAGGAAAGCCTAAAGGAGTTCTTCATACTACTGGAGGATACATGGTTTATGCATCAATGACTCATCAATATATTTTCAATTACAAACCAAAAGATATTTATTGGTGTACTGCTGATATTGGTTGGGTAACTGGACATAGTTATATTATTTATGGACCACTTTCGAATGGTGCAACAACTATTATGTTTGAGGGAATTCCAAATTATCCCGATAGCTCTAGATGGTGGCAGATAGTTGATAAATATAAGGTAAATACTTTTTATACTGCACCAACTGCAATTAGAGCTTTGATGCGTGAAGGTGATAAACCTGTTAAAAAAACCTCTAGAAAATCCCTTAAACTCTTGGGAACGGTAGGAGAACCGATAAATCCAGAGGCTTGGATGTGGTACTATAAAACAGTAGGTAATTCTAAATGCCCAATTGTAGATACTTGGTGGCAAACAGAAACCGGAGGTATAATGATTGCTCCTCAAACAGGTGCAATTCCTCTTAAACCTGGATCTGCAACAAAACCTTTCTATGGAATTAAGCCAGTGCTTGTAGATAAAAACGGTAAAGAAATTAAAGGAGCTGGAGAAGGAAGATTATGTATAGCTCAATCATGGCCTGGACAAATGAGAACTGTTTATGGTGATCATCAAAGATTTATAGATACGTACTTTTCTCAATTTAATGGAAAATATTTCACAGGAGATGGATGTCGAAGAGATAAAGATGGATATTACTGGATTACTGGTCGAGTAGATGATGTAATTATTGTTTCAGGACATAATCTTGGAACAGCTGAAATTGAAAGTGCGTTTGTTGCTCATCCAAAAGTAGCTGAAGCTGCTGTAGTTGGTTACCCTCATGATATTAAAGGTAATGGTTTGTATTGTTATGTAACCTTGAATGCAGGAGAAAGCGAAACTGGTGAACTAGAAAGAGATCTAAAACTTTGGGTTAGAAAACAAATTGGTCCTTTAGCAACTCCAGATCTAATTCATTTTACTCCAGGTCTTCCCAAAACAAGATCAGGAAAAATAATGAGAAGAATTTTAAGAAAAATTGCTGCTAACGAACACGGTCAATTAGGAGATACAACTACTCTAGCGGACCCAAGTGTTGTTGATAGTTTAGTAGATAACAGAAAAAATATTTAGAGCTGAATTAAATCTTTAAACTCTTGTTTAACAACATCCCATTTTAAAATCATCGAATTTAAAACAATCTTTCGATCTAAAGTTTTTAATTCATCTGCAATTGGAGCCCACTTATATAAAGAAAGAGCACTAGGATTAAAAGGTAAGTCTTGATAATAAACATCCCAATTTATTTTCTCTAATCGTTCATCAAAACTTTTCCTAGCTTCATCAATAATATCTAACGGCATCTTATTAGAAATTTCGTCATCTAAAATTTTATTGAAAATTTCGTTTGCTTTATGAATATCCTGATAATCAAAATTAACCTTCAAATATGAAAAAGTAAAAAAAGTTAAATCTTGTAATGCAACTGAATAAATATTCCATTTAGCAAGATTTACTGATGACATGAATTCATCATTATCAAAATGAAGAACGTATCTTGTTCCCATTCTAGTTTTTAGATAATTATATAAAGTAACTTGAGTGGCCCATGCAGATTTAGTTTGAATAAACTGCTCTAATTCATCTAAAGTTTTTATTTTTTTCTTTGGAATAAACGCCTTAAACATGGCGAATAAATATGTTTTGAAATCCTCAAGTTTTATATCTCTCCAAGTTAATTTGTATTTTCCCATGTTAATTTGTAAGTGCGCCAATTATATCTTAAAAAAGCAAGTAAATAAGTACCTAATATGATCAATTTTTAGGGTTTTCAAAGCTCTCATAATGGTTATGGTTCCAACCAGTTATAACTAAAAAGAGAGGTATAAATGTCAAATCAACAAAAACACTGGGAAAAAACCAGGGGATTGTTATTTATAACACTGGCAATCTGGTTTGTTTTCTCAATTGGCATCTTTCTCTTTGGAGCTGAAATGAACGAGGTCACAGGACCTTTCGGTTATCCATGGACATATTGGTTTACGTGTCAGGGATCTCTTGGTGCTTTCGTAATCCTAATTTTCTGGTTTGCGAATAGACAAGAAAAAATCGATGAAGAGTTCGGCTTTAGCGAAAGAGAGGACGAATAATGAAAGGTAATTTCATAGATAATTTGCCTAAAGTTTACGGGATCTATACCGGAGGATTTATAGGTTTCATAATCATTATGGCAATTGCTGAACAGATGGGTATGACAGCTAAAGCGATCGGTATCGCTTTCGTAGCATTTACTGTATTCATCTATGCATTAATCGGTTGGCTATCAAGAACAGCCCAAGCAGATGCATATTACGTAGCTGGTAGGCAAGTACCAACAGTCTTCAATGGAATGGCGACTGCAGCAGACTGGATGTCTGGTGCTTCATTCGTTGCAATGGCGGGCGGTATTTACTTTAAAGGTTACGGCTATATGGCTCTACTTGTAGGTTGGACTGGTGGTTACGTGCTTGTTGCATCTTTATTAGCACCATACTTAAGAAAATTTGGCTGTTATACAGTTCCAGATTTTATAGGTACTAGATACGGTGGTAATTTAGCTAGATTTAGCGCAGTTGTAGTTTTAACTGTTGCTTCATTTACTTATGTGACTGCACAAATTAACGCTACAGGTACTATTGCATCTGTTGCACTTGATATCCCATTCCAATACGCAGTTTATGTTGGACTAATAAGTATTTTATTATGTTCAATGTTAGGTGGTATGAGAGGGGTAACTTGGACACAGGTTGCACAATATATCGTACTGATTATAGCTTACCTACTTCCAGTATTCTGGATCAGTAACAAAATGGGTGCGGGTTTCTTCCCTCACTTTATGTTAGCTGACGAGGTAGCTAGAATTGGTGAATTAGAACAACAGTTCGGTTTTGTTAAAAACGCGGCTGCTGATCTAAAATCAGTACCTAAAGGCTTAGCAGGAATAACTAAAGCTCACTCTGCAGTTAACGCTACACCTTGGGCATTTATTTCATTAGCATTAGCGATGATGATGGGAACAGCTTCATTACCGCACGTGATGATGAGATACTTTACTACTCCAAGTGTAAAAGCTGCTAGAAAATCAGTAGGTTGGTCATTATTCTTTATCTTCCTACTTTATTCTTCTGCTCCAATGTTAGCTACATTATCTAAGTTATCATTGATCGACCCGAATTTACCAACAGGTATTATCGGTAAGACATTTGCAGAAGTGGAAGCGATAGATTGGTACCAAAACTGGAACCAAGCAAACCTAATGTTTATCAGCGACTTTAATGGAAATGGAACTCTTGAATTGAATGAGTTCTTCATGGGTGGTAAAGCCGTTGTATTAGCAACTCCAGAGATAGCTGGATTACCTTATGTAATTTCAGGTCTAGTTGCTGCAGGAGGTATGGCAGCTGCCATGTCTACTGCTGATGGTTTGATTCTAGCAATTGCAAACGCTATATCACATGATGTCTACTATAAGATCATTGATCCAAAAGCGGAAACTGCAAAAAGACTACTTGTTGCAAGGGTATTACTTGTAATAATTGGTTTTGCTGGAGCAACTATTGCAGCAATGGAGATTCAAGGAATCTTAGGTTCGGTTATCTGGGCTTTTGATTTTGCGATGTCTGGATTGTTCTTCCCACTTGTACTTGGCGTATGGTGGAAGAGAGCCAATAGACAAGGTGCGATTGCTGGTATGCTAGGTGGTCTAATCGCCGGTGCGTGGTACCTAATTTGGGTACGAACTGGTGGAAGTGGATTCCTAGGAATTACACAATTAACATTTGGTATCTTTGGATCAGCTGTAAGTTTAGTTTTAATGGTAGTAGTTAGTTTAATGACTGCAGAACCAGATAAAGCTACTCAAAAAATGGTTGATGATGTTCGTGTACCGAGTGGTAAATCAATTCTTGGTAAATCACACTAAATAATCTTTTAAAGGGGCGATTAATTTCGCCCCTTTTATTTCAATACGTTTTCCAATATAAATTTTGAATGTCAGCAAATTTTCATCCTTTAATATATTTTGTTGATTATTTGCTTGGAATTATAATGTGGACTCTGATTGGAAGAGTAGCCATGAACATTTTTCAAAGGGAAGACTCTCAATTCTTTTTTATGAGAGTATTTGTAAAATATACTAACCCTTTAATTAAATTATTTAAACCAATCACACCTTCTTTTATTATTGGGCCATTAGTACCTTTATATGTAGCTTGGTTCTTTTATATGATTAGATTTTATCTAATGCCTTGGATCTTAGGCTATTCAGTCATGGGAATGTTGTCATTTCCTTTGGAGAGTGAAATTTCTAGACAAATTTATCAATTTTTTAATTCATTTTAATTTTTAAAATTGATACTAGTTAATCTAGTAATCAATGAAAAATATACAAATTTCACCATCAATTTTATCAGCTGATTTTAGTCAGTTAGGTACAGAAATAAAAAGACTTGAAGAAGGTGGTGCTGACATGATCCATGTAGATGTAATGGATGGTCATTTTGTTCCTAATTTAACAATAGGACCACCTGTAATTAAAGCTCTTCGAAAACATTGTTCATTAAAATTTGATGTTCACTTAATGATTTCACCAGTTAACAAATACATAGAGGCGTACGCTGATGCGGGAGCTGATATCATTACTATTCACCCTGAGGCCACTGATAATTTAGAAAATTCAATTAAAAAAATTAAAGAAAAAAATAAAAAAGTCGGTGTATCATTAAATCCTGAATCTAAAATCAATTTAATATCAAATTTATTAGATCAAATAGATTTAGTTTTAATTATGAGTGTAAATCCTGGGTTTGGTGGTCAAAAATTTATGCCAGAAGTTTTAGATAAAATTAAAGAACTTAAAAAAATAAAGGAAGAAGAAAAATTAAATTTTGATATAGAAATAGATGGTGGCATAAATTTTGATAACTGTAAAAGTGCAATTGAGGCTGGAGCAAATATTCTTGTCTCTGGAACAACAGTATTCAAAAGTAACGATGGAGATATTAAAAAAAATATTAATTTATTAAAATTAAAATAAGTTAATGATTAGCACAAATTCCTTAAGTTTTTTAAGTCAATTTTATTTTAATATTAAAGAGAATTTAAGATTACTTTATCAGAATTCTAGTTTTTACGAAAAAAAAATATCAAAAACTTTAGACACTAATTTTGAGTATAGACCTAGTCCCCATTTACTTTCTTCAGTAATTAAATACCAAAATAAAAAATATAAAATTGAAGATTTTGCAATTGAATCAATTTGGCAAAAAAATCTTAATTCAAAAGATTACGAAAAATTAAATAATTTTTTTTGGTTTTTCAGTTTAGATTTAAAATCTTCAAAAAAGACTGCACAATCAGTTATAAAAAATTGGATTTCGAACAACAATAAATATCAAAGAAAAAGTTGGGAATTTGATTTAACCGCAAAAAGAATTATTTCATGGTTATCAAATCATCAACTTACATATGAAAATAGTGATGAGGAATACAGATCTATTTTTGATCACATGGTTCAAAAACAAACGAACCATTTATTAAATGAAATGAAAAATCCAAATGAATTTGAAAATAGGATGGTTGGATGTGCTGCAATAATTTTAACAGGATTAGCTTATAAAAATGAAAAGCAATATCTTGATAACGGCTTAAGTTTATTAAAAAATATAATTAAAACTTCAATTGATGCCCAAGGTTTTACAAAATCAAGAAATATTAGACAATTAATATTTTATTTAAAATATTTAATTATTATTAGAGAGTGGTTTAAAGAATCACAAAATATAATACCTGAATATATTGATGAAAATATTTATTATTTGGGTTCAAGTTATGCATTCATCTGGCAAAATATTAAACAAGATATTTTTTTTAACGGGAATTATTTATCCGACAATAAAGAATTTGATCTCTACTTAAAAAGATTAAGCTATACTTTTAAAAATGAAATTAATGAACTTGGTGGATATGCAATTCTTAAAAATAAAAAAATAATTCTTGCCACAGATATTGGCTCAAGCCCAAACAAAAAGTTTTCTAGTGACTATCAAGCAGGTGCTTTATCATTTGAAATATTTTCAAATGATAAAAAATTAATTTCAAATGCAGGTTATTATTCAGACAAGAATAATAAATTTAATAAATTATCAAAAAGTTCAGCTGTACATTGTGCTTTAACCATTGAAGATCACTCGTCTTGTAACTTTATAAAAGTCCATAGGAATTTATTTATTAATAAAGGGTTAAAAGTTATCAAAAAAAACGTGGTTTTTGAGAATAATTACTGGAAAATTTCAGGTGCACACGACGGATATGCAATTAAATTTGGAACAAATTATGAGAGAGCAATTGAGTTCTACCCAGAGCAAATGAAATTTATTGGCTATGATAAATTATTTAGAAAGGCACCCAATAAAGAAATTAAATTTGATATTAGATTTCATCTTGATCCAAGCTCAAAAGTAATGAAAACACAAGATAATAAATCTATTCTAATTGAAATAGACGATGAAGGTTGGAAATTTAGCTGTGAAAATTTTGATATAAATATTGATAATGGTTTATATTTCGGTAATAAAAATTCATATAAAGAAAACCAAAATATTTTTATCTCAGGAATGAACAAAGAAAAAGAGCAAGTAATTAAGTGGGAGATAGAAAAATTATAATGAACAAAAAAATCAAAACAGCTCTTATCTCAGTATCCGATAAAAGTAACTTAAAATCATTATTAAATATTTTAAAAAAAAATAAAATTAAAGTAATTAGCTCAGGTGGTACCTATAAGGAAATTAAAAGATTAAAATTTAAATGTTTAGAGGTATCTAAGTTTACTAATTCTCCTGAAATTTTAGAAGGAAGAGTAAAAACCCTTCATCCAAAAATTCATGCGGGAATCTTAAGTAACAGACAAAAAAAATCTCACATAAAAGATCTTAATAACAATAATTTTGAAAATATTGATTTAGTTATTGTTAATTTTTATCCATTTGAGAACACGCTTAAAAAAACAAAAAACCATGTAAAAATAATAGAAAATATAGATATAGGTGGCCCTTCAATGGTAAGATCTGCTGCTAAAAACTATAATGACGTAACCGTAATAACATCAACAGACCAGTATGAGGAGTTAATTCAAGAACTAAAAAAATTCAAAGGATCTACTTCTTTAAATTTTAGAGAAAAACTATCAAGAATAGCTTTTTCTGAAACAGCTTATTATGATTCTGTAATTTCGAGCTATTTTAATAAAAAAACAAATACTATTTTTCCCAGAAAAAAAATTTTTCACGGAAATTTGATGGAGCAGCTTAGGTATGGAGAAAATCCTCATCAACAAAGTGCAATTTATTCAAGTAGTTCAAATACAAATTTAACACAAGTTAATGGAAAGCAGTTAAGTTATAACAATTATAATGACATTTTTAGTGCTCTAACTATTTCAAAATCATTACCAAAAGATAAAGGAACTGTAATAGTAAAACACTGTAACCCTTGTGGAGTTTCTGCAAAAAAAAATCATTTACAAAGTTATAAGAATGCTCTTTCATGTGATCCCACAAGTGCTTTTGGAGGAATAGTTTCTTGTAATTTTAAAATTACAAAAAGTTTAGCATTAGAGTTACATAAAACATTTTTAGAGGTAATAATTGGAAATGGATTTGATAATGCTGCAATTAAAATTTTAAAGACTAAAAAAAACTTAAGATTAATTGATTCAACAAATTATATACAAGAAGAATTTCTTAAGTTCATATCTTTTAATAGGAATATATTAATACAATCAGATGACTTGAACTTTTTTTCAAATAAAAATTTTAAAATCGTCTCAAAAAAAAAACCAACACCAAAACAGCTTAAAGATCTTATTTTTGCTTTCAATATATGTAGATTTGTAAAATCTAATGCCATAGTTTTAGCATCTGATGAAACAACTGTTGGTATTGGATCTGGTCAACCAAGTAGATTAGATAGTTGTCAAATAGCAATAAATAAAATGAAAAAAATTAATATTGAGACTGATAATATAGTGGCAGCATCAGACGCATTTTTTCCTTTTGTAGATGGTATTGAAAAGTTGGTACAATCAGGTGTAAAAGCAGTAGTTCAGCCATCTGGATCAATAAGAGATAAAGAAATAATTAAATTTGCAAATGAAACTGATACTGTATTACTTTTTTCAAAAACAAGACACTTTAGACATTAGTTACTTTATCTATTTTTGCAGCAAGAATAAAATCACTTTCTGCTAATCCTTTTATTGCGTGAGTGAATATTTTTATTCTCGCATAACCCCATCCAAACCATAAATCAGGGTGATGACCTTCCTCCTCAGCAATTTTTCCAACTTTATTTACAAATTCCTGACTCTGTAAAAAATTATCAAACTTAAAATTTTTAATTAAATGAAATCCATCAACCTTGTCTTCTAAAACTTCCCAACCATCAACTTTTTTCAAATATTTGTGTATTTCATCTATTTTAAATGCAGGAATATTTCCTTCGCATGGAATACATTTTTTGTTAGCTAAATCACTCATAAATTTTCAATCAATGGAGCGGGCAAAGGGGGTCGAACCCTCGACCTTCTCGTTGGCAACGAGACGCTCTACCACTGAGCTATGCCCGCTTATTTAAAAATATTATAATTAGAGGGTTTTAGAAAAGCAAGCAATAAGAAAATTAATTATAATTATATATAATTTAATTCTTTTAAAAGAGGTTTAAATTTAAGAGTTACGTTTTTTATAAAATCTTCATTAAAAATCTTTTTCCAATCATTTTTTGGCCCTAAATGAAAAAAAGGTATTTTTTTGGAGTCGTTCTTTGACAAAACTGACTCTTTAAAACCTTTGCTTTGTTCAATTTTTTTCATTTTATTAAATGATGTAGATTGAATTGAATTTTTTGCTTTAGATTCTATAAACATTTTTTCAATTTTTGTAATTTTTTCAATAAATATTATAATTTCTTTGAAAGTCTCAAAAGTATTATTCATTAATTCTTCATATTTTATAACTTTGATTGGAAATATATCCTGTTTAGTCCAAGATTTGTAATTTTTTTCCCAAGAACTTATGAATTGAAAATCACTAAAATCATTTGTTTGATAATAATCATATAAGTATTTTTTTTCGCTTAACATGAATCTTAAGGCTTCATCTTTATTTAGCTCGAAATGATTTTGTAATGATGTAATTATATTTCTTGGATCACGTACTAGATAAATTCCACCTATTGAATTTTCTTTATTTGTAAAATTATTATTATTAATTGCTCCTAATATATTGTGGGTTTTAAAAAATTTTAATTTACTATCTCTATTTATTTCATTTTGTGCTTTGATCCAAAATCTAGAAGTATCAGTAACTATTTTAGGATTATAATCAAAATTAACAAAATGATGTTTTTGGGGAAACTGTGAAATATTTTTTAATAATTTTTGGTTAAAATTCCCATCTGATGAGTAATAATATGCACATAACAAAGATCTTAACCAAGTATTTCCACTCTTAGGGTATGATGCGATCCAAAAAATCATAGTATAAATATTAAATAATTTTAAATCTTATATTCAAATTCATGTATCCATTTCTCTAAATTTTTTTTTACATCTTTAAAATTTTTTTCATAATTTTTCCATCTATTTATGGATTTTAAATACAAAGGAGATGTCACCTGATTATAGCTAGGTGTTGAAATATCGATACGATCTTTAGCTGTTTTATAAAAATCTTTAGCTTTGTTTGACCAATCTAAATTCAAAAATTTAAATATTTCTTTAGTAGATTTTTCAAAATCTGTCACAACATCTTCATATTTTATATAATGAAAATTAATTGAAAAAATTTTTTGATAAATTTTCCATAGTTTCATCACCAAATCATATAAATATGCAGATCTTTTAATGCTTAAGAAATTTTTCATTGCAGGATTAAGTTCAAATTGTTGCATAAAACAACTTAAGACTGAATCATATGGATGACGTAAAGCAAATACAAATTTAGCATTAGGAAAAAAACGTAAAATTTCTCCAACATTTACGACATTTAAAGGCAATTTATCAATTATTATCTTAGCA
>CACITU010000009.1 GCA_902589725.1 uncultured Pelagibacteraceae bacterium | reverse complement strand
TAATTCAATCAAGACCGACAGCTATTAATTTAAAGTGGGCTGTTGAAAGAATGATAAAAAAATTAGCAGGAATTAATAGTGATCAAAAATTAAGCATTGCTTTAAATGAAGCAAAAGAAATATGTGATGAAGATGAAAAGTTTTGTAAAAATATTGGTATTAATGGGCTAAAAATAATTGAGGAAATTTATGATAAAAAAAAAGATACAGTAAACATATTAACTCATTGTAATGCGGGTTGGTTAGCAACAATTAATTGGGGTACTGCTACATCACCAATTTATCATGCACATAAAAAAGGTATACCAATTCATGTATGGGTAGATGAAACAAGACCAAGAAACCAAGGTGCAAATTTAACCTCATATGAATTAAATGAAGAAGAAATTACAAATACTATCATTGCTGATAATACAGGTGGAATTTTGATGCAAAGAGGTGAGGTTGATATGTGTATTGTGGGAACTGATAGAACTTTATCTAATGGAGATGTTTGTAATAAAATTGGAACTTATCTTAAAGCTTTAGCTGCACATGATAACAATATTCCTTTTTATGTAGCGCTACCAAGTTCAACTATAGACTGGGATATAAAAGACTCAAAAGATATTCCGATAGAAGAAAGAAACTCTGAAGAATTATCCCATGTTGAAGGTATAGATGAGAATAATGAGATTAAGAAAGTTTTAATATATCCAAATAAAAGTAAAGCTCTGAATGTAGCTTTTGATGTAACACCAGCAAAATATGTAACAGGTTTGATCACTGAAAGAGGGATTTCGGATGCTTCTTCAGAGGGACTAAGAAAATTATTTAAGTAAGTTATCTTAGGGAGGCGGCTATGTTTCCACCATCTACAGTTAATACTGCCCCAGTTGTTTTTTTTGAAACAGCAAGATGAAAAAATGCTTTTGCAACATCTTCTGCTTTTACTTCGTTTAGAAGTAGATTTCCTCTCATATATTCGTCTGTTGAAACTTCTCTAGCTTTCGCTCTAGATTTAATCATTCCATCATTCAACAAACCACTTCTAATTCTATCAGCGTTTACACCATTTGATCTAATTCCAAGCGCACCATAATCTAATGCATATTGTTTGCATAAACTTAATAAAGCTGTTTTTGGAAGACCATAAGGTCCAAAGTTTTTTCCGGGATTAACTGATTGTTTCGAAATATTAAATAACAAACAGCCTTGAATATTTTGTTTTTTCATTATTTTGATAGTTTCTGACGCACAATTTTGATGAGAGAAAAAATTATCTTCGAAACTTTTTCTTAAAATTTTATCATCAACTTCAGCAATAGACCCACCAATTGCTGTTCCAGCATTTGATATTAAAATATCAACACCACCATATTGTTCACTAATTTTTTTGAAAGCATTTTTAACACTATTTTTGTTTCTTACATCACAGTGCAAACATAAATCTTTAATTTGACTTCGCATTTCTTTAACTTTTTTAGCATCGTAATCAAGCAAGACAATTTCTGCGCCATAATTTTTAAATAGTTTATAAGTTGCTGAGCCGATGGCTCCAAAACCGCCAGTTATTACAACAACATTACCTTGTAAAATTTTTTTATCTTTTTTAATTTTAGCTTGTTCTAGCGACCAATATTCAACATCAAATAAATCTTTTTCAGTAATGAATTTATATTTTGTAGTTTCCTCAACAGATGCAATTACTCTTGCATTTGTTTCAGTCAAATCCCCAGCTATTTTTGAAGCATTAAGACTACTACCTACACTAAACAAACCAACATTTTGTACCATAATTACTCGTGGTGAGGTATCTAGCATTGTTTTTTTACCTTTAACTTTTTTTTTATTAGTATTGAAATATTTCACATATTTTTTTCTGTAATCTTTAAAACTTTTCTCTGCTATTTTTTTAAAATCTTCAATACTTGAATTTTGTTTTGGTGTAATTACTAATGGAAAGGGCTTAACTCTTATTACATGATCTGGTGTCGCTGTTCCAATACTTGAATATCTTTTTACATCTTTTCCGTTTATAAAATAATTCAAATTTTTATTCGATCTGTAATTAAGTATAAATTTTTGATTATGGTTTTCTGATAGCAAACCTCTTAAAATTGGTGCAATTTCATGTGGTTCAAATTTAGTATTATAATTTTTTATTTGTTTTATTTTTTTTCTTTTTAATTTTTTAATAGTCTTTTCAGCAATTGAAACATATTTAATCATTAAGTCATAAGATTTTTTAGCATCATTATCAAAAGTAAATATTCCATGGTTTAAAAGTATCAAACAATTAATATTAGGGTTTTTATCATAAACTTCATTTATCTTCTGAGCCAAACCAAATCCTGGCATTACATATGGGACAATACTTACTTTTGATCCAAAAATTTTTTTGCAAAGATCTTTTCCATTTGGCCTATTTGTTACGTCCATAATTGCATCAGAATGAGTGTGATCAACAAATTTAAAAGGTAAAAATGCATGTAAAAAAGTTTCTACAGATGGGTTAGGTGACTTAATGTCAATCAGGTTTCTTTTTTGATATGCAACCATATCTTCATCACTCAAGTATTTTTTATTTTTTAAAGCTAAAAGTGGATTTAGTTTTACAGCAGGTAAACCAGCTGGTTCTATTTCAGCCATGTCCCACCCACTTCCTTTAACACAAAGCACGTCATAATGTTTGCCATCAATATCTTTAATTGAGGTTTTTACAGATGTATTTCCACCACCATGTAGAACAAGTTTACTATTTCTTCCTAATAGTCTGGTTGTATAAACTCTTAAAGCCATATCTTTCGAATGACCAAGTTTTGTATACTTTTTAATGTATTGTTTTGCTTCTAAATTTGACCAATTGTTTTTCACAGTTACAACCTCAGCGAAGTATTATAATAGATTTTTGTTTGAAAGAAGCAAAAAATTTGATTAGTAAGGTTTCATAAAGCATATTATGACAAAAGTTGGTGAACATATTACTCTAGATATAATTGGAACTACTAAAGAATATGACCCCTCTATATTTGAAAAAGTAATTCATGATATTGCAAAAGCTGCGAAAGTAACAATCTTAAATATATCTAAATATAAGTTTGAACCTCAAGGTTTTACTATTATTGCATTACTGGCTGAAAGCCATATTAGTTTTCATACTTTTCCAGAAAAAGGAATTATTAGCTTTGATTTCTTTACTTGTGGAAAAGTAAGTCCCTCTGTCGCGATAGATATTATTAAAAAAGAGTTTGAGCACACAAGAATAGTTAAAAAGGAATTCAATAGAGATACCAAATCTCTTTATCATGACATCTATAGTTCACCAGGATTACAAAAATCATATGTAGTAAATGATGTTCTAGAGGACTTTAAATCTAAGGTAGGTCAACATATTGAAATCTTAGATTTAGAACAATTTGGAAAATCTTTATTTATTGATGGTGAAATACAAGTTGCTGCTACAGATGAGCATTTATATAGCTCTACTTTTGTTGGTTCTGGTTTAGATCTGAATAAAGACAATGAAAGAGCTGCAATAATTGGTGGTGGAGATGGAGGAGTTGCAAGAGAATGTATTTCTAAAAATTTTAACTTTATCGATTGGTACGAACTGGATCCTGAAGTAGTTGATGTCTGTAATAAACATCTTGGGGATATTGGAAAAAAATCAACCGAAAAAAATTCTGTAAAATGTGTTTGGGGCGATGCATTTGAAAGTATTAAATCAGTAAGTGATGATACTTACGATCATATATTTGTAGATCTTAATGACGATCAATTTTGTATAGATTTAGCTGCTAAAAATATGGACTCATTAGTGAGAATTTTAAAACCAAAAGGAGTTATTACTGCTCAAGTAGGAAGTCAGGATAAAAAACCACAACAGGTTGAAAATTGGCTAAATGTATTTAATCAAAATTTTGGAAATGCAAAATTATCAAGAGTTTACATACCTAGTTTTGATTGTTCTTGGAACTTTTCTTCATCAATAAATCATTAATTTTTCTTTTTTCTTTTTTAATTTTGTGAAATAATTATTTCTTATTAAAGGAGAAAATAATGAATATATTCAAAAAAACTATATTAACAGTTCTTGCTTCTTTATTTATCATTGGAAATGTATCCGCTGAAAAAATAAAAATTGGAACTGAAGGCGCTTACCCTCCATGGAATTCAAAAGATGCTTCAGGTAATCTTATCGGTTTTGAGGTTGAGCTTGCTCAAGAACTTTGCACACTTATGAAATATGAGTGCACAATTGTTGAACAAGATTGGGATGGAATGATACCAGCTCTAGTTATGAGAAAATTTGATGCAATTATGGCTGGAATGTCTATTACCGCAGAAAGACAAAAAACAATTACTTTTTCTCAAGGATATGCTGACGAAGTAGCTTCTCTTGCTGTAATGAAAGGTTCAAACTTAGAGGGCATGGATACACCGGAGGGTATTAATTTATCATTAGGTGGATCTGATGTTAAAAAAGCTCTTAAAACATTGACAGGAGCACTTGCAGGTAAAACAGTTTGTACTCAAACAGGAACAATCCACCAAAACTTTTTAGAGTCGGGTGATGTTGGAAGTGTAAATGTTAGAACTTATAAAACTCAAGATGAAGTTAATCTAGATTTAACCTCTGGAAGATGTGATGTTGCTTTAGCTGCAGCAGTAGCATTTACAGATTATGCAGACAAATCAGGTGAATCAGTCGTATTAGTTGGACCAACTTTTTCAGGTGGTGCATTTGGTAATGGTGTAGGTGTTGGTATTAGACAAGCTAGCGATAGTGCTATTGGAAAAAGAGATGCCAAAATCTTAAAAGACTTCAATAAAGCAATTGATAAAGCTAGAAAGAAAGGAATTATTAGCAAACTTGCTATTAAACACTTTGGTTTCGACGCTTCTATGTAATTCATTTCAGATTTGGCGACTATAATATATAGTCGCCAATCTATATGGAGCTTCTAGCATTTGGCAAAACAGGTTGGGGAGATGAGCTGTTCTATGCAACCTTAATGACAATTGCTGTATCAATTACAGCAATGCTAGTTGGTTTCGTCTTTGCTATAATTTTTACTCCTTTAAAACTTTCAAAATACAAAAGTTTAAATCTTTTAGGTAATTTTTACACAACTGTAATTCGTGGAGTACCCGAACTATTGGTAATTTATCTCTTCTTTTTTGGAGGTAGTGGAGCAATAATGTATGTTGCCTCAATTTTTGGTTATTATGAATACATAGAAATAAATGCTTTTATTACTGGCTCATTAGCAATTGGAATTATTTCTGGAGCTTATTCAACAGAGGTATTTAGGGGAGCTATACAATCTATTGATAAAGGACAATTTGAAGCTGCGAAGGTCCTTGGGATTAATAAGTTTGTACAATTTTATAAAATAATATTACCTCAAATGTTGAGGTTGGCTATTCCAAATCTAAGTAATGTTTGGCAAATAACCTTGAAAGATACTTCTCTAATTTCAGTGACAGGTTTAGTTGAAATAATGAGACAATCTTATGTTGCAGCTGGATCTACTAGAGATCCACTTTTCTTTTATTCTTTCGCAGCGGTTTTGTATTTGTTGCTTACATACATAAGTATGAAATTAATTAATAAGTTAGAAGTAAGATATAGCAGGGGGTATTAATGGATTTTGATTTAATGATCACAAGTTTCCCCAAACTATTAGTAGCAACAGTAGTTACATTAAAATTATTATCTGCATCTTTATTTTTTGGACTGTTGTTAGGTCTTTTCTTTGCAATTTTAAGAATAAATAAAAATATATTTATTAACAAATTTGCTTATGGCTATTCATATGTATTTAGAGGAACACCTTTATTAGTTCAGATTTTTATTATTTATTTTGGATTAGGACAAATAGAATATTTAAGATCAACATTTTTATGGGTAATTTTAAAAGAACCTTATTGGTGTGCAATAATAGCATTTACTTTGAATACAGGTGCATATACCTCTGAAATTTTAAGATCAGCATTTCAAACAATAAAGCCAGGAATTATCGAGGCTGGAAAAAGTTTAGGTATATCAAATAAAATAATCTTTTATAAAATTCAAATTCCAATCGCTATTAGACAATCATTACCTGCATATGGAAATGAAATTATATTGATGATGAAAGGAACTTCATTAGCAAGTACTGTAACTTTGATGGATTTAACTGGTGTTGCAAAATATATAATTTCAACAACTTTTAAACCAATTGAAGTTTTTATTGTTGCAGGTGGAATTTATTTATTCATGACTTTTATTATTCATAATCTTATTAAATTTTTAGAAAAAAAGTACAGCTTTCAGTAATAAGTAAAATGTATTTATCTCAACAACAAATTAAAGAGTATCAAAATAATGGTGTGATAATAATTAAGGAAATATTTAAAGACTGGATAGAGCCACTTAGACTTGGATTTCAAAAAGTTTTATATAATCCAAGCAAACATGGAAGAGAGAATGTAACTGATGATAATGGAAGATTTTTTGAGGATTATTGCAATTGGGAGAGGATAGAAGAATTTAAGGATTGTTTATATAATTCACCTGGAGCTCAAATAGTTGCAGAAGCAACTAATTCTAAATCTACTCAAATTTTTCATGAACATATTTTTATTAAGGATCCAGGTACTCACAAAGAAACACCTTGGCATCAAGATATGCCTTATTATTGTGTTAACGGTAACGATACTGGTAGTTTTTGGATTCCATTAGATGAAGTTGATCGTAAAAATAATCTTAAATTAATTTTAGGATCTCACAAATGGCCAAAGTTAATTAGACCCACAAAATGGTCAAATAACCAATCTTGGTATGATGATGATAGTTCTTTCATGGATTTACCACCATTAAAAGAATTTGAAAAAAATATTTTAATTCCAGAAATAAGTTTGGGTGATGCTGTTTTGTTTAACTTTAAAACCGTACACGGATCAACAGGAAACAATACCACTAAATCTCGAAGGGCATTTTCGATGCGATTTCTAGGAGATGATATTAAGTATATTGATAGAGGAGGGCCAACTTCACCTCCATTTGATGGGATCAATTTAAAAACAGGAGATTTGATGAGAGATGATTGGTTTCCTAAAGTTTTTAGTAGCTAGTATATTCTTTAATTTCTTTAATACTTGATCCAGTGTGATTATTCATTTCTAATTTAATTTTTGCACGATCATCATTCAAAAAATGAACATCTCTAGATAATTTTATAAATTTATCGCCAAAATCTTTATTTTTTTCGCAGTCTCTTTTGTCATCCTCTATAACCCAAAGTTTAGCATTAATTTCTTTTAAATCTTGGAATAATTTATTTAGTTTATCATCAGATTTAACATTTTTTTCTAATTGATCTTTGAGAATCGAATGTTCATTCGATATGAATTTTAGTTTTTCAGGGTCTTTAATTTTTTCTTTTTTAATTTCTAAGATTGAAATTTTGTCTAAAAGCTCACCTACCGATACTTCTACTATAATTTTATTCATTAAATTTTATACTATGTTAAATTGTTAAAAATATGTCTAATATTTTAATCATTAAACATGGATCTTTGGGTGATATAGCTCAAGCTTGTGGTGCAATTCAAGATATTTCTGAGAATCACAAAGAAGATGAAATTTATTTGCTCACAACTAAACCATACTTTGATTTATTTAAAAAAAATCCACATATTTCTGATGTTATTTTAGATAAGCGATTATCAAGACTGAACCTGATTTACTTATATTCATTAATGAAAAATATAAAAAAATATAATTTCTCTAAAGTTTATGATCTTCAGAACTCAAGTAGAACAGCTTTTTATAAAAAAATTTTATTTCCAAAAGCAACAAAAGATATTTGGTCTTCTACAGAAAATACTTTACCTGAAGGAACTTTAAAAGAAGATTTTGATAATGACTCTGTTCTATCTAGATTTGATCATCAATTAAAAAGTTCAGGCATAAATACCAATCATACTTTAAATCCTGATTTTTCATGGAGCACAACAGACATATCTCAAATAAAAAATTACCATCATTTAGATAAATATATTCTTCTTTTTCCTTTCTGCTCTCCTCATTTAACTTCAAAGAAATGGCCTTATTATAATGAGTTAATTTCTATGATTAATGAAAAGTCAGATAATAAATTTAAAGTAATTATTGCACCTGGACCGAGTGAAATTAAAGAAGCATCAAATATTAATGCACTTTGCGTTTTAGATAATGGTAAAGCTTTAGATATTTCTCAGTTAGCAACATTAATTAAAGATAGTTCATTTGTTATTGCAAATGATACTGGACCTGCACACATGACAGCTCATTTAGGATCGAAAGGAATTGCTTTATTTGGATCCCACACAACTCCTTTTAAAGTAAGTATTGAAAGAGAGAATTTTAAAGCAATACAAGCTCCTGAATTATCAAAATTGTCAGCAGAAAAAGTTTTTGAAAGACTATCTAAAATTATTTTTTAATTTTTAATATCTATACTTTTTCTAATTATTTCTTTTTCTAATTTCATTTCTCTATATGAAATAATTAAAACCCCTAAAAAAATTACACATGCACCAATCCATGTAAATAGATCAGGTGTTTCATTAAAGAAATAGAATCCTATCAAAGACGCAAATAATAGGCTTAAAAAGGAATAAGGTTGAGTCACGCTAACATCTACTAATTTATAAGCATGATTAATGCAAAGATGCAATAATGTTCCAAACAAACCTCCAAAGAATAAATATATCAAAGTCTGTAAAGATGGTGTTTGCCAATTAAACAATGCAATAAAGAAACTAAAGATTGTCATATATGTGTATCCATAGGATAAAATTGTGATTGAACTATCATCTTTTGCAATACTTTTTGTAATTATAATCACTACAGACCACATAAAAGAAGAAGCTAGCGCCATATAAACACCAAGAGATATATCGATTATTCCTGGTCTTAAAATTATTAACATACCAATAAATCCTAAAACAAGGGCAAAACTTCTATATAAGTAAATTTTTTCTCCAAGAAATAAAACAGCCAATATTGTTACTAAAAAAGGAACAACAAAAGAAATTGCTGTTACTTTTTCAATTGGCATCATTACTAAAGCTGAGAAATATAAAAGCATTGAAGGCAAGTTTAAAAAAGCTCTAAGAAAATGTTTTTTATGATGATTAGTTTTAAAAACTGTAAAATTAGATTTTAGCATATAGGGAAAAATAATTAGAAAACCAAATAAAAATCTAAAAAAACCTGCAACATAAACATTAACTTCTTCTTGTGCTAATTTTAAAAAGGTTAACATTAATGTTCCACAAAAAACTGAGATTATAATTAAAAAAATTGCTAATTTATTATTTGAAATCAATTTAATATCTTTTTGTATTCTTCAATTATTTTTGACCATTGAAATTTATTCACGAATTCTTTTGCATTTTTTCCAAGGTTTAAATATTTTTTATTTTCCAACATTAAGTTAATTGAAGAATAAATGTCATCAAGATTATTTCCATCGCATATTAAACCAGTTTTTTCATGATCAATTGCATCTGCGGCACCACCATCTTTACCACCAATGGATGGTATACCGTATTGTGCAGCTTCAACGTAAGCTATACCAAAGCCCTCAACTGATTTTTTATGAATTATGGATGGCATTACAAAAATATTAGATTTTGCAACTAAAGCATTTTTTAGATCATTACTTATGTCCTTAAAAAACATAACTTGTGCTTCAAGATTTAGCTCTTTTACAAGTTTTTTGATATTCTCTTCTTCCTCTCCGTATCCAACACAAATATATACAATATCAGGATAAATTTGTTTTAAATTTCTCAAAGCCATTATTATTTTTTCATGGTTTTTACGTTTATCAAATCTTGATACTGTAATTAGTCTTGGAGTCTTGATTTTAAGAATGCTTTCAACTTTATCTAAAGTTTTTTTGTTTAATTCTTCGGCAGGATATACACCTGGATTTATTACGATTACTTTATTTGCATTAACTCCAAGTTCTATAGCTAGATTTTTGGTAAACTGAGAATTTGCTATAACTTTTTCAACATTATTTAAAACACTAATCACTCTTTTATTTTGACTAGAACCTTTAGGATGATTTATTTCTTTACTATGAATTAAACAGTATTTTTTCTTAGAAGTTTTAATAAGCTCTAAACTTTTCCAATGATCCGCAATAATGCCATCTATTTTGTTTTCATTAATATATTCATTGATTAATTGTGCCTTTCTATATTTTCTAAGTAATTTAATTCCACCAACTCTCTCGATAGAAAAAGAGGTCTGTTCATCAAAATCTTTGTGGCCTTCAGAATTATCTGCAAAAACTTTTATCATAAAGTTTTTTGATAACTCTCTTGATAAACCCCACATAAGACTTTGCATTCCACCCAACTCTGGTGGAAATGATCTAGTTACAATTAGATACATCAATCATACTTCCATTTAATACCACATCCTGCACTTGGTATTTGATCCTCAGGGCCTTTTCCAGTTTTAGCTATTTGTTTCATAGCTGTTAGTAGATCACTTTCTCCATCTTTAACTGGAATGAATTTTTTTAGTTCTCTCAATCTTCCTCTATACTGAAGTTCTAAATTTTTATTGTACCCAAAGAAATCTGGAGTGCATACAGCATCATATGCTTTTGCAATTTCTTGAGTTTCATCATGCAGATAAGGAAAATTAAAATTATTTTTATTTGAAAATTTTATCATGTTTTCAAATGAGTCTTCTGGATAATTCACAAAATCGTTTGAGCATATAGCAACAGTGTTGATACCAATTTTTTTCATTTCACTACAATCCTCAACTAATTCTTTTGTAATAGCTTTTACATATGGACAATGATTACAAATAAACATTATCAAAGTTCCATTTTCACCTTTGACATCATTTAAGGACAGAATTTTATTTTCAGTAGATTTTAATTCAAATGGAATGGCTTTTTGACCAAAATCACATATTGGAGTTTGTATAGGCATAATGTAAAATATATAGATTATGTTTTATGATTTAAAAGATAAAAAACCAAAAAACTCTGGCGAAAATTGGGTAGCTCCTAATGCAACAGTAATTGGTGATGTTACTTTAGAAAAAAATACAAGTATTTGGTTTAATGCAGTTCTTCGAGGAGATATAGAAAATATTCATATTGGCGAAGGATCCAATGTGCAAGATGGAAGCGTATTACATACAGATCCTGGATGTCCCTTAAAGGTAGGAAAAAATGTTACTGTTGGCCATTTAGTTATGCTCCATGGATGTACTATTGGAGAGAACACTTTAATTGGAATTGGAGCTGTCATTTTAAATAAAGCTAACATTGGTAAAAATTGTATCGTTGGTGCAAAAGCTTTAATTACAGAAAATAAAGTCATACCTGATAACTCGTTAGTTGTAGGATCTCCAGGCAAAGTTATCAGAGAAGTTACAGAGGAAGAAAAAAAAGCAGTATTTGAAAACACAAAACATTATCAAGATAATTGGAAAAAATATTCAAAATCAATTTTTTAAAGTAGATAAATGCCAGCAGGATATGTCATAGCACAATTGAAAATAACTAATCCTAAAAATTATAAAGAGTATGTTGAAAAAGTTAATCCAATTGTTAAAAAATTTGGTGGAGAATTTTTGGTAAGAGCTGGTGAATTTCAAATATTTGATGGTGAGACAAATTTTCCAAGAATAATCATTTTGAAATTTCCAAGTTATGAGAAGGCTTTGGAGTGGTATAATTCTGAGGAGTATAAGCCAATAAAACAAATTAGATTGGATAATTCAGAAGGAACAAATATAATAATAAAAGGTATTCAATAAATTCTTACAATGAGAAAACTATTTTTAATTTTAATACTATTTTTATTTAGCTTACCAACATTTGCATCTGATGAAAAACCAGGAAGATTTTTTGAAGATCAGCCCGATGTAAGTGATGATTATCAAATTCATTTCATTTACATGCTTACAGCTAGTGATAAAGATAACGAGTTAGATATTAATGGTGAGATAGAGGAGTATGCTGACAAAATTAATGCTCTCGTTGAAAAGTTTAGTAAAAAAACAAAAGGATCTTCTGGTGCAAAAAAGTATAAGTATGATTATCGAAAAGATGGAAAATTAGATGTTACTTTCATAAGATTAGATAAAAAAAGAAAAGAACTTCACAAACATATAAATAACAATTATCGAGGCTACCTTTGGTTAAATGGATTTAATAATCCTAAAAAAGTTTATTTTACCTTTGCTGATGTAACTAGCGTTGATGGAGGAGAAGGTGGAGTAGGAATGGCGTCAATGTTTCTTAAAAATAAACATAATAGAAATAAAAATAATATGGTTAAGACAGCAGTTCACGAAATACACCATGCAATGGGAGGAGGTTTTGCCTGTGTCCCAGGAATGAATAAAAAAGCTCATTTTTCAAGCGGTCAAGATACTGATGCAAAACATATGTTTTTTGGAAAAGCTTATGTCCATAATGTCGAAGGTTGTCCAAAAGGAGAAGACTCAGTTTATTTAACTCCTACGTCAAATGACCCATATGATCCATTCAAACTTATTTGTCTAAACGAGTGGGGAAAATATAACCACAAAAAACTTGTTAAACTTAGAGATAAACAGGCAAGTGATCTTAAAAAAGGTAAGTGGAATTATAGAAGCGGAGGATCTGGGTGCAAGTTTACTTATTGGGACAGAAATGGTACCGGGGTTATGAAATTATTTAATAACGAACAAGCTTCTAGAGAGTATAATAGAAATCCAAAAGATCATTAAATATTTAATGAAAAAACTTTTAGTAATTTTGATAATTTCTTTAATTTCTCAATTATCTCAAGCAAACGAAAGATTTATACCACTTGAATTATTCACTGGTGGTGAAATTCGTGATGATACAGAAATTAAATTTACAAAAGCTAATTTGGTCTTTGGAGAAAAGAAAAGAAAACAAATAGTAGGACCTGAAGATTGGAAAAATCCAAATACAGGTGAGATAATTAAAGTTTATAAAAGAACAAGAAAAGGTCAAAGTGGAGTAAAAACCCAACTTTTTACTGTTACTAATGATGGACAATGTATTGGAAGAGTTTGGGATAGTAGGCGTGGTGGAAGAATAATTGTAAATGGATGTAAATTTCCTTTAGGTGTTTGGAAAGAAGGTGAAAAAAGAACATTTAACGGATCCTCTGGAGGAAAGACAAGAAAAATTGAATTAACTATTTTAAAACTAGGAAAAAAACAAAAAGATAAAATAAAATTTAATTGGAAACTTTACGATGGAGCTGGAAAATTAATGGATGACAATGATTATACATTTTCTACTGGGAGAGCAATGACAAAGCTTAATGATAAAAAAATATCAAAATGAAAAAAATAGTCAGTTATTTAATTAAATAATAGATCGTTAATCGAATAAACTATCAACCCTATAATAATAATTAATAGAATTAAAAAAGAAATTGTTCCACTTAATTGAGCTTTTATTCTTGTTTTTCCTTCTTTAAATTTTTTAAAGTGAATGCTCCCAAATCTCATTACAGCTAATCCTAAAATAATAAGAAATGCTGTAAATATATATCCAGTAACCATCTATGGAACCAACCAAGTATCTTTATTATTTTCTAAATTAAATTTTGCTCTTCGGTGGCCTTTAGCTGCTAAATAAAGCCATTCTATGGATTTGATTTTACATTGAATAACAGTGAAGTTTTTATAACCCTCTTCACTTTGTTCTTTGGTGTAATCAAAATTATCTAATTCTGGTTTTAGGCCAGAGGTTGGTACATCTGACTCAGTTCCTGGACCATTATCAACCAAATAACATTTTCTACTAATATGTTGGGTTCTAGACCAAGAATCTTTTGTTACTTCATTATTATGATTAATTATGCATTCTACTTTTAATCTAACCTGTATTTTTTCATCTTTATCATAAAACAACATTGCAGCATTTTTATTTGCTCTCAATTTTTCAATTTTATCTGATCTGATATCACTATGATATTGCACTAGATTATTTGATTGATCAGATTTTCGTAGAACAACAATTCTTCCATCTAGATCAGATTGATCTCCACAAATAAATACTGGTATTCGAAAAGGAGAACTTCTGTCTTTCACAGCATTGTCTAGCATTGACCAAATTTTCTTTTTGATCTCTGCAAAGTCCTCGTAATAAGGAACTGTATCCGTCACAAATATTATTTTTTCTTTTTTAATCGAGCAATCAAACCTGAGCTATCCCAACGATTTCCACCCATCTCTTGAACCTCAGCATAATAACCATCAATAATTTCTGTTATAGGAACAGGCGAGCCATTTTTTTTTGCTTCTTCAATTGCAATTTTAAGATCTTTTCTCATCCAATCGATAGCAAAACCATAATCAAACTTATCATCTGTCATAGTTCGGTATCTATTTTCCATTTGCCAAGATTGTGCTGCACCTTTAGATATAGTTTCCATAACTTTATCCATATCTAAACCTGCATTAATTCCAAAATTGATTGCTTCAGATAAACCCTGGACTGTTCCAGCAATACAAATTTGGTTCATCATTTTTGTTAACTGGCCACTTCCACAAGGACCAATTAATTTTACTTTTTTACTGTAACAATCAATTACAGGTTCAGCTTTTTTAAACACTTCTTCATCGCCACCAACCATTACTGTTAGTATTCCGCCCTCAGCTCCAGCTTGTCCTCCAGAAATTGGAGCATCTAAGAAACTAAACCCTTTATCATTTGCTTTTTTATTTAATTCTCTAGATACTTCTGCAGATACAGTTGAGTTATCAATAAAAATTGAACCGGCTTTAGCTGTGTTAAATAATCCATTTTCCCCGGTTGCAACTTCTCTTAAATCATCGTCATTACCAACGCATGTAAAAATGAAATCAGCACCATCTGCAGCCTCTGCAGGTGTATTTGCCATTTTACCTTTATATTCTCCAATCCATTTTTCAGCTTTAGATTTAGTTCTATTAAAAACAGTTACATTATGTCCGGCTTTTGATATATATCCAGCCATTGGGTAGCCCATAACCCCAAGACCTATGAAAGCAACATTACAAGTCATAATTTTTTTCTATGTTTAAAAGTTTAAGTTTTAAAGTAATCGTATTTGGATTTATTTTTACATTTTTTTCAAGTTTTGGACAGAGTTTTTTTCTTGGCCTTTTTAATTCTAGTATTAGAGACGCCTTATCTATTACACATGGACAATTTGGCTCAATTTATGCATCAGCAACTTTATTGAGCAGTATTATTTTAGTTTGGATTGGAAAAAAAATTGATGATGTAAATATATTAAAGTTTGCATCTTATGTAATAATTTTTCTATCTGCTTCTTGCTTTATATTTTCAAAAATTTCATCGGTTATTTTTTTATTTGTAGCAATTTTTTTGATGCGTTTGGCTGGACAAGGATTATCAAGTCATACTGCTACAACGACTATATCTCGTTTTTTCGAAAAAAATAGAGGAAGAGCTTTAAGCACTGGTTGGTTAGGATTGTCTTTGGCTGAATTTTTAATGCCAGTTTTAATTGTTTTTTTATTAACTTTTATAGAATGGAGAGATATTTGGGTCTCAATATCTATTTTAGTTATACTTGTTTTGCCTGTTGCAACTTTTCTTTTAGTTAAAGACGTTAAGCTTGATACAAGAGAAGAATCTAAAATTGAATATAATAATAAAGAAATTAAACAATGGAAAAGAATAGAAGTTTTAAAAGATTATAGATTTTATATCATTTGTATGACGATGTTAGCAATGCCATGGATTGCAACAGGATCTTTTGTTTATCAGTCTTTTATATCTACATCTAAAGAGTGGGGACCTTATGTGATTGCACAATCATTTATGGCTTACTCCATTTTATCTGTAATCACGCTTTTCATATCAGGATTTTTAATTGATAAATTTTCAAGTAGAAAATTATTAATCTATATGAATATCCCACTTCTTTTTGGAACTATAGTTCTATTCTATTTTGATGCACCTATGTCTTCTTTTGTATTTTTTGGTTTAGTTGGAGTGACTAATGGTTTGGCAAATGTGCTTGGTTCTTCAACCTGGGCTGAGATTTATGGTGTTAAATATATTGGGTCCATAAAAGCCTTAACAACTGCATTGATGGTATTTTCAACAGCATTTGGTACGGCACTATTTGGCTTTCTGATTGATATTGGCTTTTCAATTGAACAGATAGCCGTCGTTTCAGGAACTTATATCTTTGGTTCAATTATTCTTCTTTATTTAGTAAAAAGTAAGCTAAAACCCCAATATTTATAAAATACCCCTTGATTTTTAAAGACTCACTGTGTAGATACTCCGCATGGCAAGAGTAACCGTAGAAGATTGTATCGATAAAGTAGAAAGCCCTTATGAATTAGTACTAGTTGCTAAAGAAAGAGCCACTCAATTAAATGCAGGAATAGAACCAACAATTGATAGAGATAACGACAAAAACACTGTCATTTCATTAAGAGAAATTGCTGAAGAAAAAATTAAAGTTTCAGATCTTACTGATAGTGCTGTTTATAAACTTAGAAAACATGTTGAACAAGTTGATGATACTGCAGAAGATGATGAGGATATTGGTGATGATTTTGAAAATTTATATAAAGGTGAAATTTCAAAAAGTGGTACCCCAATTTTGCCATCTAAAAGAGCAAGAAAAACACCAGAAAAAATTCAAGTTACAAAAGAAGATTTAGCCGAGCTATCTGAAACAGCTACAGCGGATATTGATAATTCAGTAGGTGAAGAAACTATGAATGAGCAAGGGGAAGTTTCTTTAGATGAAGTATCAGATTCAGAAAACCAAGAAGTGGACGTAAGTTCAGACGACACAGAAGCTTCAAACTCATAAAAAAATAATATAAAGTTATACCATGAATAGGAAAGTATCAGTTGCTCCTATGATGGATTGTACAGATCGTCATGAAAGATTTTTTCTTAGATTAATATCTAAAAATACTCTTCTTTATACCGAGATGATTGTCGATGAAGCTATAAATAGAGGAGATAAAAAAAAGTTATTAGAATTTAGTATAAATGAAAAACCTGTAGCACTGCAATTAGGAGGCTCCTCTCCAAAACTTTTAGCTGAAGCCACTAAGGTGGGTGAAGATTTTGGTTATGATGAAATAAATCTAAACCTAGGTTGTCCAAGTAAAAAAGTTGAAAAAAATAGATTTGGCGCATGTTTAATGAAAGAGCCGAATTTAGTAGCAGATTGTTTAAGTAAAATGCAATCAGTTACAAAACTACCAGTAACTATAAAAACAAGAATTGGTTACGATGATGTGGAAGATTATGAAAATTTATATAGATTTATTTCTACTTTAAAAGAAACTGGAGTTAAAACGTTCATTATTCATGCAAGAAAAGCAATGTTAGGAAAATTTACTCCTAAACAAAATTTAAACATTCCACCTTTAAAATACGAGTATGTATATAAACTAAAAGAGGATTTTCCTAATGAAGAGATAATAATAAACGGAGGAATAACATCCGTGGATGAAATTAAACCTCTTCTAGAAAAAACTGATGGTGTAATGATTGGGAGAGCTGCATATCATACTCCTTATTTACTTGCAGATATTGAAAGGGAAATATTCAATAATGATGATGTACCAAGTAGACAAGATGTAATAGAACAACTTATTCCTTATGTTAAAGAAGAATTAAAAAAAGGAACAAGATTAAATCAAATCATGAGACATACTCTTGGTTTGTTTCACGGTCAAACGGGAGCAAGTTATTGGAAAAGGTATTTAAGTGAAAACATGTGTGTGAGAGATGCTGATGTGAAAAAAATTGATCACATCATGGATAAAATTAAATACAATAATGTAGATACTAGAGTAGGGCAGTCTGCTTAATTCAATTTTAGCAAACGAATATACTTATATTATTCTATTAATGGCTTTAACAGCTATACCCGTTGGCTTTGTTGCTGGATTATTTGGTATCGGTGGAGGGTTGATAACTGTTCCCTTTTTATATTTTATTTTTAGTTCTTTAGAAATTGATCCTAAATATGTTATGCACCTTGCTGTAGGAACTTCCTTTGCAATTATAATACCAACATCTGCAGTTTCAGTTTTAACACATCATAAATTTAAAGCGGTTGATTTTGATATTGTTAAGAATTACGGTTTATTTGTTGTACTAGGAGTTGTTGTTGGCACTGCTTTTGCAGCTTCTTTAAAAACTAAGTCTTTAGTTTTATTTTTTTCTATAATGATTTTATTTTTAGGAATTTATTTATTGTTAATAAAAGAAAAGGAACAAAACATAATTGTTAAAATGAAACTACATTTAAAGGTAATTCTTGGTTTTCTTGTTGGGTTTATTTCAGCTCCTATGGGTATAGGAGGAGCTGTGATGAATGTTCCTATTCTAAAGTTTTTTGGTTACTCAATTAATAAAGCCATTGGGAGTGCGGCAGCTATAGGCTTTTTAATTGCTTTATTTGGAGCACTAGGTTTTTTAATTTCAGGAAATTATTTAAAACTAAGTCTTCCACTAAGTATTGGCTTTATAAATATTCCTGCTTTTTTAATTTTCATACCAATCACAACTTTCATGGCTCGGATAGGAGCTAAAACAGTTCATAGCATCGATAAAAAAAAAATTAGTAAGTTTTTTGGAATTTTCAATTTAATCGTTTCGATAAATTTTTTTTACGAATACTTAAAATTATAACGAGCAAAAAAAAAGAGGTGACTTCAGTCTCCCTCCATCACCTCACGAATCTAAATTATGTGATTCTTTAAATAACCATTAACACTTATTAGTTGAAAATGAAATTTATCAACTAAAGAAAAATCAAACAATCTAAAGTTGTATTTAACCTTTAAAAAAAACTCAATTTAG
Source organism: uncultured Pelagibacteraceae bacterium (assembly GCA_902589725.1). Lineage (GTDB taxonomy): Bacteria > Pseudomonadota > Alphaproteobacteria > Pelagibacterales > Pelagibacteraceae > Pelagibacter. The sequence continues at coordinate 33,957 of CACITU010000009.1, read as the reverse complement.
CCATACATAATATTTAGTGTTATTATTCTAATTGATACTTTTAAAAATGGTTTCAGTAAAAGACATTAATAAAAATATTAAAAAATTATTTGAACCAATCGATAAAACTAAAAATAAGTTTTCCTCAATTTTAAATAATTTAAAAAAAAACAAAGTTAAAAAAGATTTAGAATTACAGAAAGAATTAGAAAAACAAAAAAAAAGAGAATTAATTTTAGAAAAAAAACTAGCAAAAAAAGCTAAACAGGATGAGCTCAAAGAGAATAGAAAGAAAATTCTTTTACAAAAAAAATTAATCATTGAAAATGAAAAACAAGAAAAAAAGAATGAAGATAAAAGGCAAAAAATAGAAGCTCAAAGAATTAAAATAGAACAAAAAAAAATTAAAGACGAAGAAACAAAAAAACTTAGAGAGGAAGCTAGAAAGCTTAGACAGGAAGATCTTAGGATTAAAATGTTAGAGAGACAAAGAATTAGAGAAGAAAATATTAAAATTAAGGAAGAAAAGCTAAAAAATAAGGAACTAGAGGCTCAAAAGAGAAGAGATGAAAAAGAAAAGGAAAGACAAGAAAAATTGAGATTAAAAGAAATTGAAAGGAAAAATAGATTTGAGGAAGAACAAAGATTAAGAGAGGCAGCCAGAAAGTTGAAATATGAGCAAGAAAAGCTTAAAGAAATGGAACAAAGATTAAGGAATCTTGAAAACGAAAGGCAACAAGAAATTCAAAGACAGATTTTAAAAGAAGAGGCTGAGCAAAGAGCCAAGGAAGAGGAATTAAGAATTAAAGAAAAAGAACTTAAAGAAGTAGAACGTCAGAGAATAAGTGAAGAAAATGAAAGGCGTCAAAGAGAAAGAGAATTGAGAATAGAAGAGGAAAGACAAAAAAGAATTGAAGAAGAAAACAAAAGAACTCGATTAGCCGAAATAGCTGAAAAAGAGAGAATTGAAGAGGAAAATAGACGAATGAAAGAATGGGAGAAAAAATTTGATGAAGAACAACGACTAAAAGAGGAGGAATTGGTTAGAAAGTTTTATAGTGATGAAATTCATGAACGAAAAAACAAGCAGGATGGTGACAATTCAGAAACTAGATCTGATAACGATAATTTAAAAAATTAAATTTTCTGATCATACTCTCCGACCTTACCTGTTTTTTGTAACAAATCGTCAATAAAATCAAAGATTTTTTTCTTTCTTTCATTTGATGTTGGACTTTCAGTAACAATAACCAAAGATGGTTTGTTTGAAGATGCCCTTATAAGTCCCCAAGAACCATCTTCAAATGAAAATCTAATACCATTAACTGTTAAAATATCATTTATTGTTTGCCCATCTATTTCTGTATTATTTTCTTTTAAATTTTCAATTTGTTTAATTAACTCCTCTACAACTAAATATTTTTCCTCATCTTTACAAAAAGGTGCCATTGTTGGTGACTGAAATGTCCGAGGTAATTCACTAATAATTTCACTCATTTTTTTATTTTGATTATCTAATAAGTGACACACTTGAATTGCTGAGTTAATTCCATCATCATAACCATATCCTAAAGGTTGACTAAAAAAGAAATGACCACTTTTTTCAAAGCCTGCTAATGCTTTTTCAGTGTTAACTTTTCTTTTAATATGAGAATGACCTGTTTTCCAATAAATAGTTTCACAATTGTTTGCTAGTAAGATTTTATCTTTTGAGTATAACCCTGTCGATTTTACATCTACCACAAATTTTGAATTCTTGTGTTTACCTGATAAATTTCTAGCAATTAGAAGGCCAATTTTATCTGAAAATATTTCATTACCTTTATCGTCAATAACACCAACCCTATCTCCATCACCATCAAATCCAAAACCTATGTCTGCTTTATGTTCTTTTACTACTTTAGCAATTTCATGAAGCATCTCTAAATCTTCTGGATTTGGATTATATTTTGGAAAATTCCAATCTAATTTACAATCTAATTCAATTACTTCACAACCAATACCTCTTAAAATATCTGGAGCAAAAACTCCTGCTGTGCCATTTCCACAAGCAACCACGGCTTTAATTTTTTTTTGTATTTTATTTTTATTAATTAAATCCTCTTTATAGATTTTATCAAAATCATCAATTTGCACTTCTTTACCTTCACCTGTTGAAAATTTTTGATTTAATGTAATTTCTTTTAATTCTTTCATCTCTTCAGGTGCATGAGTTAATCCTTTTTTGATACCCATTTTCACACCAGTCCAACCATTTTCGTTATGACTTGCTGTAACCATTGCAACTGCATCAGCGTCTAAATTAAATTGAGCAAAATAAACCATTGGAGACAATGATAGACCCACATCATCGATATTACATCCAGTAGATTTTAATCCCTTTTTAAGAGCAGTTTTTATCTCCTCGCTGTAAGATCGGTAATCATGACCAACTATAACTCTTGGATTTTCTTTTTTAATATGATTTTTTATTTGTGTTCCTAATCCTTTACCAAGATTCTCTATTCCAACTAGATTTATATCTTTCTCGTACAACCAACGAGCGTCATATTCTCTAAATCCGTAGGGATCAATTTTTATGTTTTGATTCATGAAACAATTACTTACTCTTTTTATGTTAATTTCTTGGAAAAAATTTAATTTTTTTGTTGATTATCATATTGTCGCGTTCTATAAATGTTCTGTTGTTAAAATGTTTATATAGTATATTTACAGCAAACGCCTACAACATATAGTTGTTTTCGTACTAATAACAAAATATATTAAACTTTTATGAATAAGATTCTTTCTCAGGCCCTAAAAAAAGCTGTCTCTGAATATAGCCCCAATGTTAGAGAAGTTTCTAAAATAAATAAGCCCGACCTTTTTTCTTTAAACAATGAAACAGAATTATTTCAAAACGACAAAGGCATTATAATAAAAATTGATCGTTCTAGAGACGCAAATCTAACTGATTTTGGCAAAGCAACTTTAAAAGATAGATATTTAGGTTTAAACGAATCTTATCAAGATTTATTTGCTAGAGTAGCTAGTACATATTCAGATGATAATTTGCATGCTCAAAGAATTTATAATTACATTAGCAATCTTTGGTTTATGCCAGCAACACCAGTTTTATCCAACGGCGGTACAAAAAGAGGATTACCAATTTCATGTTTTTTAAATGAAGCGTCAGATAGTTTAGGTGGCATTCTTGATTTGTGGAGTGAGAATGTTTGGTTGGCAGCTAAAGGAGGAGGTATTGGAAGTTATTGGGGTAACTTAAGATCTATTGGTGAAAAAATTGGAAGAGTTGGAAAAACTTCTGGAATAATTCCTTTTATAAAAGTTATGGACTCTTTAACCATGGCCATCAGTCAAGGCTCATTAAGAAGAGGCTCAGCAGCTTGTTATCTTCCTATTGATCATCCAGAGATTGAAGAATTTATTGAAATGAGAAGACCAACAGGTGGGGACCCAAATAGAAAAGCATTAAACTTACATCATGGTGTTTTAGTTTCCGATGCATTTATGAGAGCAGTGGAAACTGACGAGCAATGGGCATTGAAAAGCCCTGCTGACGGAAGTGTTCAACAAACTATTTCTGCAAGAAATTTATGGATAAGATTATTAACTGCTAGAATTGAAACCGGTGAACCTTATATAATTTATATCGATACTGTTAATAGACAAATTCCTCAACACCATAAATTAGCAAATCTAACTGTCAAGACTTCTAATTTATGTAGTGAAATAACTTTACCTACTGGAATTGATAAAGACGGAAGAGATAGAACAGCTGTATGTTGTTTATCCTCTTTAAATCTTGAAAAGTATGATGAATGGAAAGATGATCCAGATATGATTAGTGATGTGATGAGATTTTTAGATAATGTTTTATCAGACTTTATTAATAAAGCACCAGATCAATTTAAAGATGCAAAATATTCTGCCGAAAGAGAGAGAAGTGTTGGATTAGGTGTAATGGGCTTTCATTCATTTTTACAAAAAAATAGAATTCCACTTGAATCAGTAATGGCTAAGTCATGGAACAAAAAAATATTTAAAAATATTCATGAGAAAGTTAACCAGGCTTCTAAAGAATTAGCTGAAGAAAGAGGAGCATGTCCTGATGCAGCTGAATATGGTTATAACGAAAGATTTTCAAATAAAACGGCAATTGCTCCAACAGCTTCAATTTCAATTATTTGTGGAGGAGCATCACCAGGTGTTGAACCAGTTGCTGCAAATAGCTATACGCATAAAACACTCTCAGGATCATTCAATGTTAGAAATCGATACTTAGAGGAGATATTAGATAGTCATGGTAAAAATGATGATGAAACATGGTCCACTATTACTACTAATCAAGGATCAGTAAACCACTTAGATTTTCTAACTGATTTAGAAAAGGATGTATTTAAAACTGCTTTTGAACTTAATCAAAATTGGATAATTGAGTTAAGTGGCGATAGAACCCCATTTATTTCTCAAGCTCAATCAGTAAATTTATTCTTACCTGCAGATGTACATAAAAAAGAATTACATAAAATTCATTTTGATGCTTGGAAAAAAGGTTTAAAGAGCCTTTATTACTGTAGATCAAAGTCAATTCAACGAGCTGAAAATATCAATGATGCTAAATCAACTGATATTACAGCTAATGTTTATAAATCTAAAAATCAACCATCTAACGAAGAGCCAGAGTACGAGGAGTGTCTATCATGTCAGTAGCAGAAAAAATAAATAAAGAAATTATTCAACCAAAAAAAATGGGTTTACTAGTTGAAAATCCTGTTTACAAACCTTTTAGATATCCATGGTGTTACGATGCGTGGTTAACTCAACAACGAATTCACTGGTTGCCAGAAGAAGTTCCTTTAGGTGATGATGTAAGAGATTGGCAAAAAAATTTATCTCAACCTGAGAAAAATCTATTAACTCAAATATTTAGATTTTTTACGCAAGCCGATGTAGAGGTTAATAATTGTTACTTAAGACACTACACTACAGTATTTAAACCAACCGAAGTGTTAATGATGATGACAGCTTTTGCTGCAATGGAAACAGTTCATGTAGCGGCTTATTCTCATCTCTTAGATACTATTGGTATGCCGGAGTCAGAATACTCCGCTTTTATGAAATACAAAGAGATGAAAGATAAGTACGATTACATGCAAGGATTTAATGTAAATTCTAAAGAAGATATTGCCAAAACAGTTGCAGTGTTCAGTGCTTTTACTGAAGGACTACAATTATTTGCAAGTTTTGCAATTTTATTAAATTTTCCAAGACATAATAAAATGAAAGGAATGGGGCAGATAGTTACATGGTCTGTAAGAGATGAAACACTTCATTGCAATTCTATGATAAGAATTTTTAAAGAATTCATAAAAGAAAATCCTGAAATCTGGACTCCAAAATTAAAAAAAGAACTTTATGAAGCTTGTAGAATTATAGTTGAGCACGAGGATGCATTTATTGATTTAGCTTTTGAAATGGGTCCTATGGAGGGTTTAACGGCGCAAGAAGTAAAAGATTACATTAGATTTATTGCAAATAGAAGACTTGATCAGTTAGGGTTAGAACCAATATACGATGTTCAAAAAAATCCTTTAACTTGGTTAGACACGATGCTTAATGCCGTAGAACATATGAACTTTTTTGAAGGGCGAGCTACAGAATATTCTAAAGCATCAACACAAGGTACTTGGGCAGAAGCTTTTAGTTAAAAAGTTATCTTTGATTTAACTGCATTACTTTTCGGTGCTTGCTTCCTTTGTAGCTAGCTAGAGGTCTAATTAGTTTATTTGCAGCATGCTGTTCCATAATGTGAGCCGACCAACCAGTAATTCTTGAAATTACAAATATTGGAGTGAAAAAGTCGGTATCAAAACCCATTAAATGATAAGTGGGCCCAGTTGGATAATCAACATTTGGATATATGTTTTTCTCTTTAATCATAACTTTTTCAACTATGTCATAAATTTTTTCAAATTTTTTATCTTTTTTTAATTTAGCAACTTTTCCAAAGTATTTTCTCATAGTAGGAACTCTAGAATCTCCAGACTTATAAACTCTATGACCAAATCCCATAACTACCTCTTTATTTTTTAAGGCATTGTTTATCCATTTAAGAGCATTTTCAGGTTTTTTAATTTTACTCATCATGTGCATTACTTCTTCATTGGCACCACCGTGAAGTGGACCTTTTAAACTAGCAATCGCCCCGGTAATTGCCCCATGAATATCAGAAAGACTGCTAGTAATTGTTCTAGCAGTGAAAGTTGAAACGTTAAAACTATGTTCCGCATATAAAATTAGAGATACATCAAAAGCTTTAACTATTTCTTTTTGTGGCACTTTTCCAAAACACATATAGAAAAAATTTTCAGCAAACGTTAATGATTTTTTAGGTTTAATAATTTTTTTTCCCTTTCTTATTCTATAAAAAGCAGCCAATGCAGTAGGGGTTTTTGCAAAAATTCTTAATGCCTTTCTCATGTTTGCATCTGGTGAGGAATCAGTTGTTTCTTTATCCTCTAATCCCATAACACTTACAGCAGTTCTTGCAACATCCATAGGATGAGATCGTTTAGGCATATGTTTGATTATTTCATATAAATTTTTAGTAAGCTCTCGATTATTTTTTTCTTCTTTTTCAAACTGTCTAAGCTGGATAGTATTTGGTAAATCTTTATTTAAAATTAAATAAGCAACTTCCTCAAACCTACAGTATTCACATAAATCTTGAGCAGCATAACCTCTATAGGTAAGAGAATTTATTTCTGGCATTACTTTTGAAACTTCAGTCTCATCTACAACTATCCCAAGTAAACCTTTTTTGATATCATCACTCATTATTCATGTCCTTCATCACTAAAGTTAAATATACTTTCATCTAATGAATTGTATTTTTCATAATCAACTAATTCATATAGTCTTTTTCTAGTCTGCATTTTATCAATTATATTATTCTGATGTCCATTTGCATAAATGTCTCTTAACCCATCTTCAACATTTTTCATTGCTAATCTTTGAGTGGTTACAGGATAAATGACTATATTATATCCAAAATTTTCTAATTCTTTGTAATTAAATAATTTTGATTTACCAAATTCAGTCATGTTAGCTAATAAATAACCTGACAACTCTTTACGTACTTTTTCAAATTCTTTTTCATCCTGTAACGCTTCAGGAAAAATTATTTCTGCTCCGGCATCAACGTATGCTTTACATCTCTCAATCATTTTATTAATTCCTTCTACACTGTTAGCGTCAGAACGTGCAATAATTTTAAAATTTTGATCTTTTCTGGCATTAATGCATTCTTTTATCTTTTTAACCATTTTATCAGTTGAAATCAGTTCTTTGTTTTCTAAGTGCCCACATCGTTTTCGCTCAATTTGGTCTTCCAAATGAACACCTGTTATTCCAAATTCCTCAAATGTTTCAATTGTTTCTTTGCAAGATTTAAATCCTGTATCGATATCAACTATTGTTGGTAAATTTGTTGCTCTAGAAATTAAATAAGATCTTGTGCTGACATCTTGTAAAGTTGTTAATCCAATATCAGGAAAACCAAGATCGTTTGCCATAACTCCTCCTGATACATAGACAGCATCATATCCTATTTCCTCTATTAATTTAGCTGTCAATGGGCTATATGCTCCAGGAACTCTTAATATTTTATTTGATTTTAGCTTTTGATCAAAATCAATTCTTTTTTGACTTGGTTCTTTCTCTATAAAATGCATTAAAAAATTCCTCTTTTACTGTTATGTTTTATTTTACTTTTTCTTACTTCGATATTCAATTTATCTAATTGACCTGATTTTAAATTTCTAAGATTTTGTACTGTTTTTAAAAAACGATCTCTCTCTTTTGAAACTATAAGGCCCTCTGTTAAAGTTAAGAATTTATTTATATAATTTTCTCTTCTAAAAGGTCTAGCTCCATAAGGGTGAGCATCAGCCTTATCCAATTCCTCTATTATTTTTTTTCCAGTTTTTAATGTTACAATAACTTTGGCACCAAATGACTTATTTTTTGGATTTGGATCATGATATTTCTTTGTCCATCTTTTATCCTCAAATGTTTTAATTGATTTCCAAAGCCTAATTGTACTTTTTCTTTTCGCTCTTGATTTTGTATATGATTTAACATGATGCCAATCACCATCTTCTAACGCAACAGCAAAAATATACATTATAGAATGATCTAGAGTTTCTCTACTAGCATTAGGATCCATTTTTTGAGGATCATTAGCACCAGTGCCGATTACATAATGCGTGTGATGACTAGTAAAAATATCTATTTTTTTAATCTTATTTAAATTAGGAATTTTCATTTTCAATTTTTTTGCAAGATCTATCAATGCTTGTGATTGATATTCAGCAGAATATTCTTTTGTATAAGTTTCTAAAATAGCCTTCTTGCTCTCACCTTTTTTTGGGAGAGGGACTTTGTATATAGCTTTTTTGCCATCAAGTATTCTTGCTATTACGCTGTCCTCGCCTTCATAAATTGGACTTGGAGCTCCTTCACCTCTCATGGCTCTGTCCACAGCTTCTATAGCAAGCTTGCCAGCGTGTGCAGGAGCATATGCCTTCCAGCTTGAAATTTCTCCTTTTCTTGATTGTCTAGTTGAAATAGTTGTATGTAAGGATTGTTGAATAGCTTGATAAATTGTTTCTGTATTTAATTTTAGCATTGCACCTAATCCAGCAGCCACACTTGGTCCTAAATGCGCAATATGATCAATTTTGTGTTTATGTAAGCAAATACCTTTAACTAGACTAACATGAATTTCGTAAGCAGTAATTATACCTCTTAAAAGATCCAAGCCATTTTTTTTATTTTGCTGTGCTACGCTTATCAGAGGAGGGATATTATCACCTGGATGACTATAATCTGCAGCTAAAAAAGTATCGTGAAAGTCTAATTCTCTAACAGCAGTTCCATTTGACCATGCAGCCCATTCACAATCAAATTTTAACTTTGAATTAATACCAAATAGAGTTGCTCCATTTTTTCTTGAATGCTTTAATGCCATCTCTCTTGATGAGATTACTGGCTTTCTATTTAAAGATGCGATAGCAACTGAAGCATTATCAATTATTCTATTAATAACCATATCAATTGAATCTTTGTTTAATTTAGCATTATCACTTGCAATCTCTGCTATTTTCCAGGCAAGCTGTTTATTCTTTGGAAGATTAATTTTCGATGGATATACCTTAACTGTATGTAATATCAAAATAACTCCTAATTTGTGATTTTTGTTTTAATAGTTAAAATAAATTAATCAATATTAAAGATATTCAGATACTATTTTCTCAATACCCACAAAGTCTTTTATTATGTGATTATGATAAATTTCTTCAGATCTTTTTTCTGTATATCCATATTTAAGTAAAATTATTGGAATTTGAGCTGCCTTAGCAGCATTAGCATCTGTCTCGCTATCACCGATCATAATTGATTTATTTTTATCACCATCTAAAATTTCTATTGTCGTTGTTAAATGTCGAGGGTCTGGCTTACAATATTCAAAGGTATTATATCCCGCAACGTATTCAAAATAATTATAAATTCCAATTTTTTTTAAAAGATCAACTGCTAAGTGTTCAGTTTTATTAGTGCATACTGCCATAGAAATATTTTCATTCTTACACCAATTCAAAAATTCCTTTACACCATTAATTAATTTACTTTCGTGTAAAATATTTTTTCCATAATAAGATAGAAATTCGTCAGTCATTTCATTTTGAATTTTTTCGTCAAACCATTTCCACTGACCGTTGGCTTTTGCCATCATAGCTTTTGCACCTCTACCAACAGCATTTTTTAGTTCTCCCAAAGTTTTAGTTGGATAACCAAATTTTTTCATAACATGGTTATGTGCACGTATCAAATCTGGAGCGGTATCTACTAAAGTACCATCTAGATCAAATAAAACTGTAAATTTATGTTTCATTTTAAAAGTATTTTAAAGAAATAAATTGTGAATTAATCAAGACATATTCTTAATGTAAATCAATTATAAATGGAAGTTTTAAATCAAAAAAAACTTAGAGATAAATTTATAAAATCAGGTGTCAAAATGATAGGTCCTGAAACTATTTTTTTTTCAAAAGATACCAAGATTGGAAAAAAGGTAACTATAGAACCTTATGTTGTTATAGGTTCTAAAGTTAAAATCGGGGACAATGTAATTATAAAATCCTTTTCACATTTAGAGTCTTGCACAATTGAAAGTAAAGTTGAGATTGGTCCTTATGCCAGAATAAGACCTGATACAATTTTAAAGAAAGGATCTAAAGTAGGTAACTTTGTTGAGATCAAAAAAAGTACTTTAGGAAATAAATCAAAAGTTAATCATTTATCTTATATTGGAGATGCTCAAATTGGAAAATCAGTAAACATAGGCGCAGGAACTATTACTTGTAACTATGATGGAGTAAATAAAAAAAAAACAAAGATTAAAGACAAAGTGTTTATAGGCTCAAATTCTTCATTGGTTGCACCAATAACCGTGAATAATGATAGTGTTGTTGGGGCCGGATCAATAATTACAAAAAATGTTAGGGCAAAATCTTTAGCATTAACACGATCACCACAATTGGAAATTAAGAATTATAAAAGAAAGAGTAAATGATATGTGTGGAATTATTGGAATATCAAGTAATAAACCAGTGTCTTCAAATATAATTAATTCTTTAAAAAAATTAGAATACAGAGGTTATGACTCAGCTGGAATAGCAACACTTTCTGAGGGTCAAATTAATGAAGTGAAATCTGAGGGAAGAGTAGATAACTTAGAAAAAGATTTTGATTTAAAAAATTTAAAAGGAAATATTGGAATTGGACATGTTAGATGGGCAACTCACGGTATACCAAATAGTATTAATGCTCATCCTCATTCCTCACATAATGTATCAGTAGTTCACAATGGAATTATTGAAAATTCTACAATATTAAAAAAACATTTAATTAACAAAGGTCACAACTTCAAATCACAGACAGATACAGAGGTAATTGTTCATTTAATAACAGAACATTTAAAAACCTCAGAACTAGAGGAAGCTATAACACAAACATTAAAACAACTTCATGGTAGTTTTGCACTTGGAATTGTGTTTAAAGATATGCCAGATTTAATTGTTGGTGCTAGACGAGGGTCACCTTTGGCTGTTGGTTATGGGCCAAATGAGAATTATCTAGGATCAGACTCTTACGCTTTGAAATCTATGACAAATAAAATCACTTATTTAGAAGACGGTGAATTCTGTATTGTTAAAAAAGACGAAGTTCTTTTCTTCAATGAGGTAGGAAAAAAAGTTAATAAAAAAATATTAGAATTATCATCAGATGAAGCAATTTATGACAAAGGTGATTTTAAACATTTCATGGCAAAAGAAATTGAGGAACAACCAACAACTGTTAAAACTGGAATTAAAGAATATATAGATAATGTTAATAAAGAGATAAATATCTTTAACTTTCCTTGGAAAATACAAGAAATCAAATCAATAACCTTAGTTGGATGTGGAACTGCATATCATTCTTGTTTGATGGCAAAATATTGGTTTGAAGAACTTACAACTTTAGATGTGAACATAGATATTGCTTCAGAGTTTAGATACAGAAAAAATAGGTTTAAAAAAGATAATTTGTATATTTTTGTTTCACAATCAGGTGAAACCGCTGATACTTATGCAGCTTTAGATCTTTGTAATAAAAATAGTATGAAAACATGTGCTGTTGTAAACGTAATTGAGAGCTCTATAGCAAGAGATTCTAATTTTGTGTTACCAATTCATTGTGGTCCTGAAATAGGAGTTGCTTCAACTAAAGCATTCCTAGGACAAATTCTTGTTTTGTATATATTAGCTTTAAAAATTGGATCATTAAGAAATGAAATTGAAAAAAAAAAGTATCAAGAAAAGATTAAAGATTTGAAAGACTTACCAAGACAAATAGAAAAAACATTATTACTCGACAATGATATCCAAGCAATATCTTCAACTTTTAATGAAGCCAAAGGATGTATGTTTTTAGGTAGAGGTTTTTCTTACCCAATAGCTTTAGAGGGTGCATTAAAATTAAAAGAACTTTCATATGTTCATGCTGAAGGTTACCCAGCAGGAGAAATGAAACATGGACCATTAGCCCTAATTGAAGAGGGTATGCCTGTGGTAGTTTTAGCTCCAAGGGATAATTATTACAAAAAAACAATTTCAAATATGCAGGAAGTAATTGCTAGAGGAGCAAAGGTATTATTAATTACAAACAAAAGCAAAGATGAAGTTGTGTCAGAAAATATTTGGGAAACTATTGAGGTAGAAAATACAAATGATGACTTACTTCCATTTCTTTTAACAATACCTCTTCAAAAATTAGCATATTATTCAGCTCTTAAAAAAGGTTATGATATTGATAAGCCAAGAAATTTGGCTAAATCTGTCACTGTTGAATAAACTTTAAACTCTGTTAGAACACTTATAAGTTGAATATGAAAATTTGGAAAAAAAATAGTTGGAGAAAATATCCTGTTAAACATATACCAGAGTATCCAGATAAAAAAGAACTGGATAAGGTTTTGGATAAGATTGGAACATTTCCTCCACTTGTATTTGCGGGTGAAACAAGACATCTTAAAAGTCAACTAGCCGATGTTGTAGATGGAAAAGCATTTTTACTTCAAGGAGGAGATTGTGCAGAAAGTTTTGCTGAGTTTAATCCAGATAATATAAGAGATACTTTTAAACTAATGTTACAAATGTCATTAGTTTTAACTTACTCTGCTTCATTACCTGTTGTTAAAGTTGGAAGAATAGCTGGACAGTTTTCAAAACCTAGAAGTGCTCCAACAGAAATCAAAGATGGTGTAGAATTACCAAGTTATTTAGGTGACAATATAAATGCAATGGAATTTACTGAAAAAGCAAGAGTTCCAGATCCTAAAAGATTATTTAAAGCTTATTCGCAATCAGCTGCAACTCTTAATCTTATTAGAGCTTTCTCAAAAGGAGGTTTTGCAGATTTAAACAAAGTCCATTTATGGAATTTAGATTATATTAAAAAAAGTCCACAAGCTAAAAAATTTAAAGATCTTGAAGATAAGATTGCTGATGCTATTGCTTTTATGAGAGCTTGTGGAATTACTTCAGATTTTAACAATAGGTTGTACACAGTAAATTTTTGGACATCACATGAAGCTTTGTTACTACCATTTGAGGAGTCTATGACAAGAACAGACTCTACCACTGGTGAAAATCATGATACTTCAGCTCATTTTGTTTGGATTGGAGATAGAACTAGACAATTAGATGGTGGTCATGTTGAATTTTGTAGAGGTATAGAAAATCCAATTGGCATTAAATGTGGGCCAACTTTAAAAGCTGATGATTTAATTAATCTTTGTAATCGAATTAATCCAAAAAATGAAAAAGGTAAAATTACCTTAATATCAAGATTTGGAGCAGACAATGTATCAAAATTTTTACCAAAATTAATCAGGGCAATAAAAAAAGAAGGATTAAATGTAATTTGGTCATGTGACCCTTGTCATGGAAACACAATCAAAGCTGCAACAGGATTTAAAACAAGACCATTCAATAGTGTTTTAAAAGAGGTAAAAGAAGTTTTTGCATGCCATCAAAGTGAAGGAAGTTATGCAGGGGGTCTACATATTGAATTGACTGGTCAAGATGTAACTGAGTGTATAGGAGGTGCCCAAAGAATTTCTGAAAAAGATTTGTCCTCTAGATATCATACTCATTGTGATCCAAGACTTAATGGAAACCAAGCTTTAGAATTAGCATTTTTAATATCTGATGAGATCAAAAAGAATAGCTCCTATTCAAAAAATGCAGATAGAGCGGCATCTTAATACATTGTAAAAATTTAAATAATAAATATTAAAAAAAGTATGATACCTTCAGAAAAAGTAAAATTTATTTCAAATTGGATCAAGAACTATGTTGAAAATATGCCAACTAAGGCAGAATCATTAGTAATAGGAATTTCTGGAGGAATTGATTCATCGGTATCAAGTACACTTAGTGCAATGACTGGATTAAAAACCATTGTTTTATCCATGCCTATCAAACAAAAATCACATCAACATGACTTAAGTTTAAAGCATCAAGAATGGTTAGTAAAAAATTTTAAAAATGTTGAGGCACATACAATTAATTTAGACGAGTTATTTTTAGCATTTAATGCAAGTTTATCAAAATTTGATAGTGAGCATGGAATGGCAAATTCAAGAGCTAGATTAAGAATGACGACTCTTTATCAGGTAGCAGCAGCTAATAAAGGAATTGTGGTAGGGACTGGAAACAAAGTTGAGGATTTTGGAGTAGGTTTCTATACAAAATATGGTGATGGAGGAGTAGATATTTCTCCAATAGCTGACTGTAATAAAACTCAAGTTTGGGAGTTAGGAAAAGAACTTGGAATTTTAAAAGAAATTATTGATGCACCACCAACTGACGGATTATGGGATGATGGAAGAACTGATGAAGGTCAACTTGGATTAAAATATAATGAATTAGAAGAAGCTATGGAGAATCCAAATTCTCCGAATCGTAATAAATACGAAAATATTAGAAGACAAAATATGCATAAAATGGAGCCAATTCCTGTGTGCATAATTCCAAATTAATCAAATAGATTCACAAATCTATAATTTAAGTATATTTCTTCAACTATGAGTTTAGATATTTTTTTGACAAATAATCTTACTAACAAAAAAGAAAAATTTATTCCTCAGGATAAAAACAATGTAAGAATGTACGTTTGTGGTCCAACTGTTTATGATGATCCACATATTGGTAATGCTAGACCTGTAATAGTATTTGATATTTTATTTAAAATTTTAAAAAATGAATATCCAAATGTAACTTATGTAAGAAATATAACAGATGTGGATGATAAAATAATTAAATCCGCAAAGGAAAATAAAATTTCTTTTTCAGTTCTTACAAAAAAAATTACTCAAAGCTTTAATGAAGATTGTATTTATCTAAATTGTGAAAAACCAAATCATGAGCCTAAAGCAACTGAGCATATTTCTGAGATGATAGAAATGATCTCAGAATTGATTAATAAAGGATTTGCATACGCAAATCAGAAGCATGTTTATTTCGAAGTTAAAAAATTTAAGGATTACGGACAGTTATCAAATAAAAAATTAGATGAATTAGTTGCAGGATCAAGAATTGAAGTAAGTGAAAATAAAAAAAATCCTGAAGATTTTGTTCTGTGGAAACCATCAGAACCAGAAGAACCATCATGGGACTCACCCTGGGGAAAAGGAAGACCGGGTTGGCATTTAGAATGCTCAGCAATGTCTAAAAAATATTTAGGAAAAGAATTTGATATTCATGGAGGAGGCGTTGATCTTTTATTCCCTCACCATGAAAATGAAATTGCTCAATCTAGATGTGCAAATGATAGCAAAGTATTTGCTAATTATTGGTTACATAATGCTTTTATCACAATGTCCAACGAAAAAATGGCAAAATCTCAAGGTAATATTTTAAAAATCAAAGATTTTAGAAATAATAAAAGTGGTCAAGTTTTAAGATTGGCTTTAATGAGTGCACATTACCGACAGCCACTTGATTGGAATGATAAGCTCTTAGAGGATTGTGAAAATACAATTAGTAAATGGTATAATGTTTATTTAAATATTGAAAAAAAAATTCAAATTTCAGATCAAATTCTAAAACCTCTTTTTGACGACTTAAATACACCAGGCTATATTGCCAATTTACATAAATTATATGAACAAGCATCAAAAGGTTCTGATGAAGATAAGAGATTATTTGTTTCTGCATGTAATTTTGTTGGTTTATTGAATGAAACTAAAGAGGATTGGCTTAAATTAAAGAAAAGCAATGCATCAATTTCTGAAGAAGAAATTTTAATTAAAATTAATGAGAGAAATCAAGCTAGATTAAATAAAAATTTTAAGAAAGCCGATAAAATAAGAGATGAGCTTTTAGACAAAGGTGTTTTAATAGAAGATAAAGATGGTAAAACGATCTGGAAATTTAAATGAGTAAAGATCGATTATATATATTTGATACAACATTACGCGATGGTGCACAAACTCAAGGTGTAGATTTTTCACTTGATGATAAAGAAAAAATCTCATTCTCTCTTGATAATTTAGGTGTTGATTATATTGAAGGAGGATGGCCTGGAGCAAATCCTACAGATACCGAATTTTTTAATAAGGATCATAATTTTAAATCTGCAAAATTAACATCATTTGGTATGACAAAAAAAAGCGAGCACAGTGCTGATAACGATCCAATGCTATCTTCATTAATTAATTCAAAAAGTTCATCAGTTTGTTTGTTTGGTAAATCATGGGATTTTCAAGTGGATGTTGCTCTTGGTATTTCAAATGAACAAAATCTTTCAAATATAAGTGAAAGTGCAAAACACATTGTTAAATCTGGAAAAGAATTCATGTTTGATGCAGAACATTTCTTTGATGGATACAAATCTAATCCTGAATATGCAATTTCTTGTTTAAAAGCAGCATATGATAATGGTGCTAGATGGGTTATTTTATGTGATACAAATGGTGGAACCCTTCCTCATGAAGTTGATAAAATTGTTAATGAAGTAATTAAACATATTCCTGGTAAAAATTTAGGTATTCATGCTCATAATGATACTGAAAATGCAGTAGCTAATAGTTTAGTTGCTGTTCAAGCTGGAGTTAGACAAGTTCAAGGAACTTTAAATGGATTAGGAGAGAGATGTGGAAATGCAAATTTAGTGTCAATAATTCCAACTTTTTTTTTAAAAAAAGATTTTTATGAAAATTATGAACTTAATATTAAACGTGAAAATTTAAAAAATTTAACACAATGTTCTAGGTTATTAGATGAACTATTAAACAGAAAACCAAATAAACATCTCCCTTATGTTGGTGCTTCTGCTTTCTCACACAAAGGTGGCATGCATGTTTCTGCTGTTCAAAAAGATCCAAAAACTTATGAACATGTTAATCCTGAAGAAGTTGGAAATTCACGAAATATAGTTGTTTCAGATCAATCTGGACAATCAAACATTATGTCTAGATTAAACCTTATAGGAATAGAAGTTAAAAAAAGTGATCCAAAAATTAAAAAACTTTTGGAAGAAGTTAAAGATAGAGAATTTATTGGTTATAGTTATGACGGTGCTGACGCATCTTTTGAGTTGTTGGCTCGAAGATTAATGGGGGAGATACCAAGATATATTTCTATTAATGAATATGATGTTTCTGTTAAGAAAGATAATGCAGGAGAAATTGTTTCATACGCTAAAGCTAAACTTGAAGTAGATGGAAACAAAATTTTATGTGAAGGAAAAGGAAACGGACCTGTTAATGCTCTGGATAATGCTATAAGAAAGAATGTTAATAAGCTCGCTAAATATTCAGAATATTTAAAAGATTTAAGATTGGTTGATTATAAAGTTAGAATTTTAAATACTGGTACAGAGGCTGTAACAAGAGTAAGCATAGAGAGCACAGACTCGAAGGGTGTTAATTGGTTTACTATTGGAGTATCACCAAATATCATTGATGCTTCTTTCAAAGCTCTTGTCGATAGTTTAGATTACAAGTTATTCAAGGATAAAGCTCCTGGAAGTTTATAAAAATGAAAATAAAAAAATTTTCAGAAATACCATCTGATTTTAAAAGTAGAATAGGCGCAAAACCAATAGTTTGTTATCCAAATACCAATATTGAAGAAAAAAATTTAAGCATTTTACATTCTGCTAGAGAACACTTAATTAAAAAGGATGAAGTTATAATACCTCCAAGAGATGCAAAAACGTTCGAAGTAAAATTTGGTGAGTTTTTTAGAATTGAGAGTTTAGATGGTCCTCAAGTAGGAGATTTAAATTTATTTAATTTAAACAATTTAGATGAGAAATTTTATTCAGGAAAAACAAGGGCTCTTTATGGAACCCATCTTTCAGTTGGAGATAAAATGTTTAGCAATTTTCCCTATCTTAGATCCTTAGCAACTATAACCTGGGATACTTTGGATTGGTATGATTATGATAAAGATGGAGGATCTGTTCATGATGTAATTGGAACAAGATGTGATCCATATACATCAAAACTTTTGAGTGAAAAAGATTATCATTATTGTTGTCATTCAAATTTAACAAGAGCTTTAGTCAAAGAAAAAAATATTCAATTAGACCATGCAGAAAAAATAGTTCATGATGTACTAAATGTTTTTATGTTAACTGGATTTACCAATGATACTAAACAATACTTTATGAAAGCAAGTCCTGTTAGACCTGGTGATTATTTGGAGTTTTTTGCTGAAACAGATTTGTTGGGTGCACTTTCTGCATGCCCAGGTGGTGATTGTGGATCAGAACATTCATCAGATGTAGCAAAATGTTATCCACTAAAAGTTTCTATTTGGACAGTAGATCCTAAATATTTAAATGATATCAAACCATCAGTTATTTCTAATTATAAAAGAAATCATGGCATAGATTAATGTCTATAAATAATATTTCTTTCATTTTACACAAACCTCAACTTTCAGAAAATATTGGAGCATGCGCAAGAGGAATGAAAAATTTTAATTTTAATAAACTTACTGTTATCGATCCTAAACCAATATTTCCTAATGATAAAATTTTAGCAACCTCTGTAGGTGCAAAAAACATAATTAATAAAGCAAAGAATTTTGAAAGTTTAGAAAAATCTTTAAAGAATGTAGATATTGTAATCGCAACATCTGCAAGATTTAGAAATAAAAACATAAAACATATTCAATTAGAAGATTTAAAAAAACTTAATTATAGAAAAAAAGTAGCTTTTTTATTTGGATCTGAGGCATCAGGTTTATCAAATAATGAAATAAGTTATGCAAATTACACTCTTCAAATTCCAACTAATCCTGATTTCAAGTCGTTAAATCTATCTCATAGCTTAATAATAATTGCACAATATGTTTCAGGTATAATTAATTCAAAATCATCTTCTTTTAAGAAATCAAATAAAGTTAAATCAGCATCTAAAAAAGACATAGTTGCTATGGCAAATCTTTGTATTCAGAATCTTGAAGAGATAAATTTCTTTAAATCAAAAGAGAAGAAGCCGATAATGCTTGAAAACTTGAGGAATATTTTTTATAGGATGGAATTATCAACTAAAGAAACTCGTATTTTATCAGGGGTATTTGCAAGCTTAGGTAAAAAACGTTGATTGACAAAATGAAGAGTAAGTTTATAAAGCTCCACTATTAAATGACTAAAAGATTAAACTCTAAACATAAAGTAGACAGAAGACTAAAAGTTAACCTTTGGGGAAGACCCAAAAGTCCTTTCAACACTAGAGCTTATGGACCAGGACAACATGGTCAAACAAAAACATCAAAGCCGTCAGATTATGGAATTCAGCTTCAAGCAAAGCAAAAATTGAAAGCATATTATGGCAACATTAATGAGAGACAATTTAGAAATATTTACAAAAAAGCAGTTATGCTTAAGGGTGATACTGGAGAAAACTTAATTGGTCTTCTTGAAAGAAGATTGGATGCTGTAATTTATAGAGCAAAATTTGCAACAACAATTTTTTCAGCTAGACAATTAATCAATCATGGTCATGTAAAAGTAAATGGTAAAAAAGTAAATATTGGAAGCTACTTAGTTAGAGAAGAAGATTCAATTGAGATAAGAGATAAATCTAAACAACTTGCAATAATTGATATTGCACTTGCAAATAAAGAGAGAGAAACTCCAGAATACATTCAAATGGACGAAAAAAATAAAAAATTAAAGTTTGTTAGAGTTCCAAAGTTTGAAGAAGTTCCATATCCAATTGTCATGGAGCCTAATCTGGTGATTGAATATTAT
This sequence comes from uncultured Pelagibacteraceae bacterium, assembly GCA_902589725.1. Classification (GTDB taxonomy): domain Bacteria; phylum Pseudomonadota; class Alphaproteobacteria; order Pelagibacterales; family Pelagibacteraceae; genus Pelagibacter. The sequence continues at coordinate 14,097 of CACITU010000009.1, read as the reverse complement.
TCTAGATAGTTAACTTTTAGCCTTAAAATTTATATTTTTGCTTTCAAAAAGTTTTGCCAATTCACCACTTTCATACATTTCTTTAACAATATCGCATCCACCAATAAATTCTTTTTTAACATAAAGTTGTGGGATAGTTGGCCAATCACTAAAAACTTTAATACCCTCTCTTAAATTTTGATTTTCTAAAACATTTATACCTTTGAAGTTTACTTCAAGAACTTTTAATATATTTGAAGTAGCCATTGAAAACCCACATTGTGGAGCGTCAGGTGTGCCTTTCATAAACAAACATACTTCGTTGTTTTCAATTTCATTTTTTATTAAATCATTTGTTTGTTGATCCATTTAACTCTCCTTTGTTTTAATTGCTAATGCATGTAGCTCATTGCCCATTCTACCTTTTAATGAATTGTAAACCATTTTATGTTGCTCAATTTTACTTTTTCCAGAAAATTTAGACGAGGTAACTGTTGCTGAATAATGATTTCCATCACCTGCTAAATCTTGTATTTCAACAATTGCATCTGGCATTGCCTCTTTTATAAAATTCTCAATTTCTTTTAAATTCATCGCCATTATTTACTAATATACTTTGTTAGCCAACTTTTATTAGAAGTTGATAATTCGTCAATTGTAACTTTTGTCTTATCATTAATATATAGTTCATTTTCATTAATTGTACCAAGTTCATCGAAATGGACTGCATTTTTATGCAATATATCAGCCACTTTTTTAAAATCTTTTTTATTTATTTCTATAATATATCTACCTTGATCTTCAGCAAAAAAGTATTCTATTTCATTAATTAGATATTTGGGTTTTTTAATATTTATTCCTTTTTTTCCTTTAATACACATTTTTGCTACTGCAGTAATTATGCCACCTAACGAAACATCATGCGCACTTTTTATAAAATTATTATCAATTAATTTGAGTAAAGTTTCTCCATTATTTTTTTCATTAAATAGATTTACTTCAGGAGGAGGTCCATTTTTTTCATCTAAAATATTTCTTGCAAATAAACTTTGATCAATATGTCCTTCGGTTTTTCCAATCACTAAAACTAAATTATCAACTTCTTTAAAATCCATAGTGATCATATTCTGATAATTCTTGATTAACCCAACCCCACCAATTGTGGGCGTAGGTTTTATACCTTGATCTTTTGTTTGGTTGTAGAAAGATACATTTCCAGAAACTACTGGGAATTTTAAATATTCACTCGCTTCACCAATACCCTGAACACATTCAACAAACTCACCCATGTTTTCTTCATTTTCAGGACTACCAAAATTTAAACAATTTGTGATAGCAATTGGTTTGGCACCAACAGAAATAAGATTTCTGAAACTTTCACAAACTACTTGTTTTCCACCAGTTAAAGGATGTGCCCAACAATATACTGCAGAAGAATCCACTGAAGCAGCAATTGCTTTATCCGTTCCGTGAACTCTTACAACACCAGCGTCACCTCCTGGTTTTTGTATTGTATCTCCCATAACAGTATGATCATACTGTTGCCAAATCCATTCTTTACTACATACATTTGGGTTTGCTAAAATTTTCTTCAATACATCAATAATCTTTAAATGCTTAGTATCTTCTTTTTTAATTTTATTTTTTTTTGGTAATTTTGCTTTTTTCCATTTTCGATCATACATAGGAGAGTTTTCAACCAATGTATTTACTGGAATATCAGCAACTTTTTCTTCATCAAAATAAAGTTCTATTTTTTTTGATTTAGTTGTTTTACCAATCACTGCAAAATCTAAATTCCATTTATCAAATATTTTTTTTGCTTTTTCTTCTTTACCGTTTTCTAAAACAATCAACATTCGTTCTTGGCTCTCAGAGAGCATAATTTCGTATGGAGTCATTTTGGTTTCTCTGCACGGCACTTTATTTAAATTGATTTCAATTCCGAGGTTTCCTTTTGAAGCCATTTCAATGCTTGAAGAAGTTAATCCTGCAGCACCCATATCTTGAATGGCTATAATTGAATCTCCTGCCATTAACTCTAGACAAGCTTCTAGTAAAAGTTTTTCAGTAAATGGATCTCCAACTTGAACTGTTGGTTTTTTTTCCTCAATTTTTTCATCAAAACTAGCTGAAGCCATACTTGCTCCATGAATTCCATCTCTTCCTGTTTTAGACCCCACATAAATGACAGGTTTATTTAAACCAGCAGCTTTAGAATAAAAAATCTTATCCTTTTTGACCAATCCCAATGTCATAGCGTTAACCAAAATATTTCCGTTATACGAGCTATCAAAGCTTGTTTGTCCAGCTATCGTTGGAACACCCATGCAGTTTCCATAACCACCTATGCCATGAACAACACCTCTTAATAAATTTTTTGTTTTTTTATTTTGTGGCGACCCAAAATGAATGGAGTTCAAGTTAGCTATTGGTCTTGCGCCCATTGTAAATACATCTCTCATTATTCCTCCAACACCGGTAGCAGCACCTTGATATGGTTCAATAAATGAAGGGTGATTGTGACTTTCTATCTTAAAAACTATCGCATCATTGTCCTCGATATCGATAACACCAGCATTTTCTCCAGGTCCCTGAATTACTTTCTTTCCTTTAGTAGGTAGTTTTTTTAAATGTAATCTTGATGATTTATAAGAACAATGTTCATTCCACATTGCAGAAAAAATACCTAGCTCTGTGATATTGGGAGTTCTCTTTAATAGCTCACAAATTTTAGCGTATTCATCTTTCTTTAAACCGTGATCAACTGCTACTTGTTCGTTTACAATCATTTTAAGTTGTTTATTAAGTTTTTAAAAAATAATGATCCATCTTCACCTGATAAAGATGTATCAATCATTCTTTCAGGGTGGGGCATCATTCCTAGAACATTTTTTTCTTTATTAAATATACCTGCAATATTTTTTAAGGATCCATTAGGATTAAATTGATCTTCTATTTTTCCATTTTCATCACAATAGTTAATAGCTATTTGGTTATTATCTTCAATTTCTTTTAATTGATCATTGGTACAAAAATAATTTCCTTCATTATGAGCGATATGAAATTCTAAAACTTCGTTATCAACATTTTTAAAATATTTATTTTTTTTATCATTAATTTTTACAAAAACATTTTTACAAATAAATTCTAAATATTTGTTTCTTAGCAAAACACCTGGAACTAAACCAGTTTCTACCAATATTTGAAATCCATTACAGATACCCATAACCATACCTCCTGAATTTGCAAAATTAATTACTGACTGCATTATTTTTGATTTAGATGCCATACTTCCACATCTCAAGTAATCACCATATGAAAATCCACCTGGCAAAACAACTAAATCACTCTTTGGTAATTCAGCATCAGCATGCCAAACCATTTTATTTTTAAATCCAAATTTCTTCAAAGCGACATCCATGTCTCTGTCACAATTTGAACCTGGAAAAGTAATAACTGATGATTTCATTAATTACTTTGGATCAATAATTTTATAATTTTCAATTACGAGATTTGCCAAAAGTTTTTTACACATTTCTTCAACTTTTGCTTTTGCTTTGTCGTTATCAGTTTCTTTAGTGTCTATTTCAAAATATTTACCTTGTCTAACTTCATTAATATCCTGAAAACCCATTCCATCCAGAGTTTGATGAATAACTTTTCCTTGTGGATCAAGTACATCCTTTTTTAGAGTAATGATTACAGAAATTTTCATTTTTTCTTTCTTTTAACCGAAGATAATTTAGTTACATTTACTGCTGAAACATTAGATTGTTCATGAAGTATACCTAATCTTTTAGCAACTTCAGTATAGGCTGGAATTAAGTCACCTAGATCTTTTCTAAATCGATCTTTATCTAATTTTTTTTCTGTAATACTATCCCATAATCTGCATGTATCAGGACTAATTTCATCTGCTAAAATAACTTCATTTTTTCCATCGATTTTAATTCTTCCAAATTCTAATTTAAAATCGATAAGTTTAATTCCAACACCCCTAAACATTCCAATCATAAAATCATTAATTCTTAAAATCATTTTTTTAACTTTATCTATTTCTGTTTTTGACGCCCACTCAAATGCCAGAATATGCTCCTCAGATATTAATGGGTCTCCAAGTTTGTCATCTTTTAAGCAGAATTCAATCAGGGGTTCTTTTAAAACAGTACCGTCCTCAATACCCAATCTTTTAGTAATTGAACCAGTTGCAACATTTCTCACAATGAATTCAATCGGAATTATTTCTACAAGCTTTATAATTTGCTCACGCATATTTAATCTTTTAACTAAATGATTTTTGATTCCTATTTGAGAGAGGTTAGAGAGTATATGTTCTGATATTCTATTGTTTAAAACACCTTTGCCTTCAATTGTAGCTTTTTTTTGATTATTGAATGCAGTTGCATCATCTTTAAAATATTGGATAACTAAATTTTTATCACTTGTTGCATAAATGATTTTTGCTTTGCCTTCGTATAATTTTTTCCCTTTTTTCATTATTTAAAAACTCTTCTAAAGATAAAATTTACATTTTTAAAGTGTTTAGAATAATTAAATATAGATTTGAGTTTTTTTGGTGAAATTTTACTCATTATAAATTTATCAGATGAAACTACATCAATTAAGTTTAAATTTTCTGCAAAACATTTTTTTGCATAAGATTGAACTAATCTATAAGATTTTTCTCTGCTTAATCCTGTTTTAGTTAACTCTAACATAACTTCTTGAGAGAAAATTAAACCTTTTGTTAAATTTAAATTTTCAATCATTTTTTTAGGGTAAACAATCATGTTATCTAAAATATTTGTTAGCCTAACCAGTGCAAAATCAGTAGTTATATTAGCATCTGGTCCGATATTTCTTTCAACACTAGAGTGAGAAATATCTCTTTCATGCCAAAGGGCGATGTTTTCAAGAGCTGGGACAACTGCACTTCTAATCATTCTAGCTAAACCAGTAAGATTTTCACTTAAGATTGGATTTTTTTTATGAGGCATTGCAGATGAACCTTTTTGATTTTTTGAGAAATATTCTTGTAGCTCATAAATCTCAGTTCTTTGTAAATGCCTTATTTCAACTGCTACTCTTTCAATAGAGCCTGCAATAATTCCTAAAACTGAAAAATAAAAAGCGTACCTATCTCTTGGAATTATTTGTGTGGATATTGGTTCAACTTTTAAACCTAATTTTTTTGCTACGTGTTTCTCAACACTTGGATTAATGTTAGCAAATGTACCAACAGCACCAGAAATTGCACATGTAGAAACTTCATCAATAGCATCTTTAAGTCTTTTTCTATTTCTTTTAAATTCTTCATAAAATGAGGCTAATTTTAATCCAAAAGTTATTGGCTCCGCATGGATACCATGGCTTCTTCCCATGCACGGTGTAAATTTATATTTTTTTGCCTGTCTTTTTAAAACTTTTAAAATTTGATCAATATCTTTTAAAATGATTTTACCTGATTGCACCATTTGAATGTTAAAACTAGTATCTAAAACATCAGACGAGGTCATGCCCTGATGCAGGTAACGTGCTTTAATTCCAGCTTTTTCAGTAACAGAAGTAAGAAATGCTATTACATCATGTTTAACCTCAGATTCTATTTTGTGAATTCTACTTACATTAATTCTAGCTTTTTTCCTTACAACCGAGGCAACACCTCTTGGAATTTGACCAAGTTTTTCCATTGCTTCAGCTGCTGCAACTTCAACATCTAACCAGATTTTGTATTTATTTTCTTCTGACCAAATATCAGTTAATTCTTTTCGCGAGTATCTTTTAATCATTAATTATAAGTATGGGGGCTTTGAATAACCTTTAACAGATTCTGTAAAGATTTCATAACCATTTTCAGTAATTCCTAACGTATGTTCAAATTGTGCAGATAAAGATTTATCTTTTGTAACAGCTGTCCAACCATCATTCAACATTTTAACATCATATTTTCCTGCGTTAATCATTGGCTCTATGGTAAATGTCATTCCAGGCCTTAACTCCATACCTGAATTTTTATTTCCATAATGCAGAATATTTGGTGGTTCATGAAAAGTTGTACTAATTCCATGACCACAAAAATCTCTAACAACTGAAAAACCATTTTTTTCTACAAAAGTTTGAATTTCGAAACCAATATCACCAAGTTTAATTCCAGGTTTTAAAATTTTTATAGCTCTCATCATGGACTCGTATGTTACCTCAATAAGATTATTTAATTTTACAGGAGTTTTTCCAATACAAAACATTCTACTAGTATCACCATAATGATCATCAACAATTGCTGTTACATCAACATTTACAGCATCACCTTCTTGTAAAATTCTATCAGAAGGTATTCCATGACATATCACATGGTTTAAAGATGTGCATAAAGATTTTGTAAACCCTCTATAATAGAGTGGAGCAGAGTAGCCGCCATTGTCTCTAATAAATTCGTATCCGAGTTTATCTATATGATTAGTGGACACACCTTCTTTAATATTTTCAGTTAACATGTCTAAAGTTCTTGCAGCCAAGTTTCCTGCAATTCTCATTTTTTCAAATTTTTCTTTATAATCATTCATCTATAATTTTTAGTTTTTTATCTATAAAAATTTTTTTTGAACTTATATCACATTTATATGCTAAAAAATTTACACCAGCTTTTTTAGCTATTAAATAAGTCTTATAATATTCTTCGTCTATATCTTTAGCTATTTTAAAATATTTCATATTTTGGATTTGAACTAGAAATAATAAGTATGTTTTATAACTTTTTTTTATGGCATCAATAAGGGTTAATAAATGCTTAATTCCTCTTGCTGTTGGTGCGTCTGGAAATTCAGCTGTGTCTTTATTTCTAAACAATGTAACATTTTTAACCTCAACAAAGGTTTTTTGACCTTTTTTTTCTAATAAAAAATCAAATCTTGTATCTTTATTAAAAAAAACCTCAGGTTTTATAATTTCATTATTTTTAAGCTCATTTATTAAATTATTTTTGAGACCATGCTCAACTATTCTATTTGCCATATGAGTATTAACTCCAACTAAATTTTTTCTGGATTTAATAATCTCTAATCCATATTTTAGTTTTCTTTTTGGATCATTATTTGGTAGTAGATAAACTTCATTGCCCTCATCTAACAGTCCTTTCATTGATCCTGTATTAGGACAGTGTGATGTGACAATTTCCTTGCCTATTTTTACATCAGTAAAAAATCTTTTATAACGTTTGATTAGTTTGCCTTTTATTAAAGACTTGGTAAATTCCATTACTAAACTATATATTTCATATGGATAAAAAAGTAAAAGTTAACGCTGCAATATTAATAATAGGCAATGAAATATTGTCTGGCAGAACTCAAGATACAAATACTTCAACTTTAGCAATATGGCTAAACTCAATTGGAGTAAATGTAGCAGAAGTTCGAGTAATTCCAGATATTGAAAAAACAATTGTGAATACTTTAAATTTACTTAGATCAACTTATGATTATGTTTTTACAACTGGTGGTATAGGCCCAACACATGATGATATTACAGCACAATCTGTATCAAAGGCTTTTGGAATAAAATATGAAGTTCACAAAGAAGCTTTCAAAATTTTAGAAAAATATTATCAACCAGGAGAATTTAACGATGGAAGACAAAAAATGGCATGGATGCCACAGAATGCAAAATTAATTTTAAATCCAACTAGTGGTGCTCCAGGATTTAATGTTGAAAATGTTTTTTCTTTACCTGGTGTACCGTCCATTTTGAAATCAATGCTAGGTGGTTTAACAAATCAAATTGTTGGTGGTGAACCTATTAAAAGTCTTACCATAAGTTTAAAAACAGTTGAAAGTGAAATAGCAGACTCTTTAACTCAAGTTCAAAATGATAATATGGATGTTGAAATTGGTAGTTATCCATTTTTTCATGCAGGAAAATTAGGAGTTTCAATAGTAATTAGATCTGAAGATCAAAATAAAATTAATAATTGTAATTTTCAAATTTTAAAATTTGTTAAACAAAAAAACATTGAAGTAGTGGAGCGCTAATGTTGTATTTTGCTTATGGTAGTAATCTTCATCATTTCCAAATGAAACGAAGGTGTAAAGATAGCATCTTTTTAAAAAAAATTAATTTGAAAGATTTTAGATTAACTTTTAGAAGTAAGTACAGAGCTGCAGATATTGAACCTAAAAAAAATGCTATTGTTCCTGGAGCCTTATTTGAAATTTCTAAGAATGATGAAAAAAAATTAGATGTTTATGAAGATTTTCCAATTCTTTATAAAAAATATTATTTTTATTATTATGGAAAAAAAGTAATGACTTATACAATGGTAAAAAAATCACCTTTTAAATTCCCAACAGAAAGATATTTAAACGTTGTAAAAAAAGGTTACCGAGATTGTAAGCTTGATAACAGCTTTTTAATTAAAGCACTAAAAACGTAAGTACGACTAAAGATAGTATTTATTATCCTCGTTAACGGCTTTTTCCAATCTTATTAAAAAATCTGGGATAGCACTTTTAACTCTGCTCCATGTTGGTATGAATGGAGCATCCATGGGATTTAAATAAAAGTCTTCTCCTGCTTTAATTATATTTCTAGAAAATAATTCAACCGCTTTTTCCTCAGAATGCGAGTCAAAACTTAAACCATTAATTTCAGCATCAGATCTATAGGCATCTATTAAATCTAAAGCAGATCTATAATAGGTTGCCTTTAATGATCTTAATTGTTCTCTACTAAATGAATGTCCTTGCGTAGCAAGTTTTTTAATAAAAGTTTTTATTATATCAATAGACATTCTTGATAATCCTTTTTTTTGATCATCAATAGATAAATCTTGATGCTTATGATCATAAGTATCAGCTAAATCCACCTGACAAATATTTTGTGGAGAAAAATTTCTTTGCATCTCAGATAAAATCCCAATCTCTATTCCCCAGTCTGAGGAAATCCGTAGCTCTGGCAAAATATTTCTTCTAAAAGAAAATTCACCAGCTAAAGGATATTTAAAAGACTTCATAAAATCTAAATATTCACTTTTTCCAATAGTTTTTTCTAAAGCGTTTAATAATGGAAATACTAAAAGTCTTGCTACTCTTCCGTTCATTTTATTACCAGCAACTCTGGGATAGTAACCTTTGCAAAATTCAAAATTGAATAAAGGATTCACCACTGGGTAAAATAATTTTGCCAACATCCTTCGATCATAAGTTTTTATATCACAATCATGTAGAGCAACTGATCTGGCACTATTTCTTGCTATAGACATTCCAATACAATACCAAACGTTTCTTCCTTTACCTTTTTCATTCGGTGCTAATGATTTTGTTTGTAATTCTTTATCCAATTTTTTTAAATTAGGACCATCATTCCATAATATTGTAAACGGAGTTTCTAATTTTTCAAAAAAAGTCCACGCCTTTCTCGCCTGTTTTTCATTAGCTTGATCTAAACCTATAATAATATGATGCAGGTAATTAGTTTTAGAAATTTCTGAAACTATCTTTGGTAACGCATCACCGTTCAATTCACTATAAAGACACGGGAGTATCAGTTCCATTTTTCTTTCTTTTGAAAAACTTAAAAGTTCTTGTTCTATTTGCTTTGTTGACTTTGTTCCAAAGTCATGAAGTGTAGAAATAATACCATTTTGAGAAAAATCACTCATATGATGTTTTATTAATTTTTATTTATTTTAACTAGAGCCATTTTAATCACATCTGCCCAGCCCTGAGGTGATGGCTTATTAGTTATAATTAAATTATTTAAAGGAATTTCATCTAAAGTGAATTCATCATTAAATACTAAGCATGGATAATCACTTATTTTAAGCATTTCTAGGTCATTATAATTATCACCCACAGCTATTGTTTTTACATTTTTTTGATATTTTTTATAGAATCTAACAAATACTTGAAGAGCTTTAGCTTTGTTTGTTCTGTCGGTTAAATTAATTACTCTTCCACCTTCTTGTAAGAAAAGACCTTCTTTTTTTATAATTTTTGATAATTGATTTTTTTCAGTTTTGGTTCCGTCAAATATAAATGGAATAGTGTATTTACGATTTAAAGCTAAATTCAATTTTTTATCATTCAAACCAAAAATTAAACTTTGTTTTTTCTTTTCCATACTAGAAACCCACATGCATTTATTTTGCAGATTTATTGGAACAATATTTTTGAACATATTTAAAAGATTATCTTTTTCTCGACTAAGAATTAATTCTTTGGGTAAATCTGAATTTAATAAGTTCAAACCATTAATAGCTGCACCATTCTCAGAAATAAAAGGTAAATTTGAACCTAACTCGTTATTAAATTCTAAAATTTCTTCTTCTGTTTTGCTCGTATTGGGTATAATAAAAATACCTTTTGAGATTAGTTCTCTCAAATAATTTTTTATTTCATCAAATTTAAATGTATCTCTATGAAGAAGTGAACCATCAAGGTCAGTAAATATTAAAATTTTGAATATTCCTTCCATCAATTAATATTTATAAAATATTCAAAAAATAACAATTTTACATATTAAGCTTGTTGAAATATAAATATTAGCATAAATACTCATGAAATTCATTAATGCCCTCGTGGTGAAATTGGTAGACACAAAGGACTTAAAAGCCGAGGGATAGAAGTTAAAGTCAGTCCATAGTAGTCCAAGGTAGTCTAAAACATCCTATAAAATCATATAACTTTAATTTAGCTTTCAATTAAGATTGGAAAATAAGAGTTAATTAATTTGTAAAAACCAGCACAAGACCAGCACATGGAAAGATAATTTGATTACTAACTTATAAATTTATTGATAAGATTTAATGATGAATAAAAGAGCTTTCACCCTAATAGAACTCCTGGTCGTCGTAGCCATCATCGGTATTCTTGCTGCTGTAGGGGTTGTTGCTTACGATGGTTATACAAAAAGTGCTAAAAGAAATTCAACAGAAATTTTATGCAAACAAATAATAAATGAAGTTAAATCTAAATGGACAGCATGCCAGGCTGGAGTACCATGTTATTTAAAAAATTCAGGTTCAGGAAAATTTGATATGAACGCTGATTGGTGTACATTTAATTCTGCAAATCCTGCAAAAACAAATATGAGAGCACAGGCTTTCGTTGGCCATTATGGTACTCACACACAAACTGGCAATATATGGGGTCCTCGTAATCCTTATAGAACAAATGTTGCAGCTGTTAATACTTCATGTCCAAGTGATGATAATTTGAAGCCTGGATGTATTGAGATAATTGGAACAGATAAAGATAACTCAAACTGCGGTCATTGCAATCCTCCAATTAAAGCAGGTGAGTTTGTTTTCCAATGTTATAATTTAGATGCCAATGGACAACTAACAAAATATAGAGAACATTTTCAAACTCAATAAATATGAGAAGAAATGGTTTCACATTAATAGAACTATTAGTCGTAGTAGCCATCATTGGTATTCTAGCTGCAGTAGGGGTTGTTGCTTATAATGGGTATACCAAGAGTGCAAAGATCAACACATCTAAATCAAATCATAAAACTGTAGTAAATTTTATAAAAGTAAATTTTGCTAAATGTGAAATTGGAGAGGAATTAATTTTAAAACAAAATCCTACAACAAATACAAGTGATCTTTGTCCATATGTTTTAGCTGGGAATGCAAATAAGATGGCAACACAATTATCATATCATTTTAACAGTCTTAAATGGTGTAATCCTATGGGATGGAAACATAATTCTGGCACATGTATTGAAGCAGTTGAAACAGGAGGAACAGAGGGAGAAGGAACAACTGGTGCAACTAAATTGATTACTAAATCTGGCTCTCCATCAGTATTAATTGTTGATACGAAATATACATGCGAACCTGAGTCTTTAACAGAATTATGTCATGGCAAGGGTAAATCACTAACAGACAGTGTCCCATTAAATTAATTTATGAACCGTAAAGCCTTCACACTATTAGAACATTTTACATATAGGATATTATGGGACAACCAGCACAAGACCAGCACATAGAAAGATAAAATAAAAAAATTTTACTTATAAGACTTGTTCAATTATAAATATTAGCATAAACACTCATGAAATTCATTAATGCCCTCGTGGTGAAATTGGTAGACACAAAGGACTTAAAATCCTTGCCGCTTGCGGAGTGCCAGTTCGAGTCTGGCCGAGGGCACCACTAAATGACTAAACTTCAGATTATTTCAGACAAAAATAAAAAATCTTTAAAGATCAAAAATCTATTAATAAAAAAAATAAAATCTAATAATTTCAAAAAAGATAATTTAATAATAGTAGTTGGTGGAGATGGTTTTATGCTTCAAACACTTAAAAAAAACAAAAGTTCAAACAAACACTTTTATGGAATTAATTCTGGAAATTATGGTTTTCTGATGAATAAATTTTCCTCAAAAGATATAATAAAAAACTTATTAAATGCAAATTTGGTTTCAATTTCACCTTTAGAAATGATTGTAAAAAATAAAAAAAATCAAAATAAGAGATCTATAGCAATCAATGAAGTATCTGTGCTTAGACAAAGCAGACAGGCTGCTTCACTATCTATAAAACAAGGTTCGCGGCAGATAATTAAAAAATTAGTTTCAGATGGTGTGCTGGTCTCAACACCAGCAGGTAGTACAGCTTACAATCTTTCGGTACATGGGCCAATTTTAAGCCTGCATTCAAAAAAATTATCTATATCTCCAATAAGTGCTTTTAGACCTAGAAGATGGAAAGGAAAAATTGTTAATGATAAAACTAAAATTATAATAACTAATTTAAATCCATTAAAAAGACCTATTAGTGCTGTTGCAGATAATTTAGAGGTTAGAAATGCTAAATCAATAACTATTAAAACTAACAGTAAAATAAAGTTTAATCTTCTTTATGACAAAAATAGAAGCCTTCAAAAAAAAATTAAAATTGAACAATTAAGAAGAGAGACCAGCTAGAAAAATGAAAAAAATTAGCCCTGTAATATTAATTATAATTATTTTAATTGGGGGCTTTTGTGTATTTAAAGCGATGTCTTTTCTTGGTTGTTATGTTCGTATTGAAGATGTCAATGAGTGTTGGCGGTTAACTGCTTGGTAAAAATAGTTGAGTGATGGTGCCCCTGCAAGAATTCGAAATGTGGACCTAATGATTACAAATTAAGACTTATTTGTTAAATAAATATTTGTTATCATCATTTTTTATAAAATAATTTCAACTTGGCAATACTATGCTAGCAGTGGTAGATTTTTTTTATGAAGCGTAATGGTTTTACCTTAATAGAACTCTTGGTCGTAGTAGCTATCATTGGTATACTAGCTGCTGTAGGGGTAGTTGCTTATAATGGGTATACAGAGGCTGCAAAAATCAGAGCAATAAAAGCTCAACATGCTATGATTAAAGAATATATTTCAGCAGAGATATTGAAATGTGAATTTGGACACTCAAAAATTTTTTTAGATAAAAATGGTGTTGGGGAAACATGCCCCATTAGATCGGCAGCAAATAGTAGTCCAGAGTCATTTATTGCTAATGCAATGTTCGATTCTGGAATGCAAAATATTTATGGTAAGCTTTATACTGGTGATCCAAATGCACCTTCAAGTTGGCCAGTTGCAGCATTCTATACTTCTAACAAACATCAAGTTGCTAATTGTAAAAAAAATTCACCAGGTTGCCATTATTTACAAATTATCAAATCCTATAAGCCTAGGACAATTGTAATTAGAGTAAATGTAGGCAATGAAACTTTGTATTCAGAAATTAATTTTTGACATGAACAAAAAAGCTTTCACCCTAATAGAACTCTTAGTCGTAGTCGCAATCATTGGTATTCTTGCTGCAGTAGGTGTTGTTGCTTATAATGGATATACAAATAGCGCTAAAGTTGCAGTAACCAAAGCTAATCATGCCTCGATCACAAAAATGATTGGTGCAAAAGCGATGCAATGTAATATGGGTGAAACTGTAGAATATTTAGATATCAATGGGACAAAAAAAAATTTTAGTTGTCCAGTAACTATAGATAATTTTATAAATTATATGAATCAAAATATTTATGGAATGAATTGGGAAAGTCCATTTTATGGATCAAGCCCGCCTTATGGTTCGTGGTGTAAACTAAATGTTACAAATTGTTCACCA
>CACITU010000008.1 GCA_902589725.1 uncultured Pelagibacteraceae bacterium | reverse complement strand
TTCTGATTGATAAAAAAGGTAAAATAATAAAAATTTGGAACAATGTTAAAGTTAAAGATCACGCTAAGGAAGTGTTAGAAACTTTAAAAAATATTATAAAAAAATAAAAAAGGCCCCGTTTCCGAGGCCTTTAGTTAACTAACTAGAGAGAGAGATTATAGTTAATTCTTTTTTTTAGAGGCTCTTCAATGAGATAACGACATGGAGATCGAAGAGCCTCTATATTACATGCAATTAGTCACGTATTGCGTATGCTATTACTCCTGTTTCTGTTACGTCAGTACCTTTGGCTTCAGCCTCTTTACTTAGTCTAATACCAAAAGTAGCCTTCATAGCTGAAAACACGATATATGATACAACAAACACAAAAATGTTAATTGATAGCACACCGATTAATTGTGCGCTAAATGATGCATCAGTGTTTGTTAGTGGCACTGCTAATGTTCCCCATATCCCAGCAAACATGTGAGCTGGAATTGCACCTACTACATCGTCAAGCTTGAAACTAAATAATAATTTTGTTCCAAATACAACGATTAAACCACCTACAGCTCCAATGAAAATTGCCGCTAAAGGTGAAGGTGCTAATGGTTCTGCTGTTACAGCCACAAGACCACCAATTGCTCCATTTAACATTTGAATTACATCAGTTTTACCAAACATTAATCTTGTAATTATTGCAGCAGCCAATACACCACCAGCAGCAGCTAGATTAGTGTTAATAAAAATACTTGATACAGCAACTGCATCATCAAATGTTCCAATCGCTAGTTGAGATCCACCATTGAATCCAAACCAACCTAACCATAAAATAAATACACCAACTGTTACTAATGGAATTGAAGAAGCAGCAAAAGGTTTGATAGCTTTAGCTTCGCCTTTACTCCCAAATCTTCCGTATCTAGCACCTAACAACATAATACCTGCTAGTGCAGCTGCACCACCTGTCGAGTGGACTAATGTAGAGCCAGCAAAGTCTGAGAAGCCAAGTTCAGCTAACCAGCCTCCACCCCACTGCCAACCCATTACGATTGGATAAATTATTCCAGATAAGATAGCAGCAAAAAGGAAGAAAGGCCAAAGTTTTACCCTTTCAGCCATTGCTCCTGAACAAATTGAAACTGTTGTTGCACAAAAAACCATTTGAAAATACCAGTCAGAACCATCTGCATATCCAGTGTCAACTGAACTTGCATCTGACCATGGCGTGAATGTTCCTATATATCCACCCTCTGGTATGCCATATGCTAAGTTATATCCAAATAACCAAAACATTATTCCAGCAATTGAGTATAAACCAATATTTTTAGCACAAATTACTGAAACACTTTTAGAAGTTACCATTCCAGACTCTAGCATAGCAAAACCTGCTGCCATGAACATGACCATGAAACCACACATCAAAAAAAGTAGTGAGTTGAATATAGCTTGAACTTCAGCAGAAACTGTTGTCTCTGCCATACCCGCACTACTCATATTTAATAAAAATATCAAACTAAGAACTGGTGCGGACAATTTTTTTATAATTTTAGTCATAAGACCTCCACTTGTTTAAGAAGTGTTTTATAGTTTTAATAAAATTTAAAAGTAACGCTGATTAGGAAAAGTGGCTATGCATTTTTTGCATATACTAACAGCCCTAAACGTGTTTTTACATCGTTAGGGCTGTTAAAAAAAAAATATTATCTGTTAAATACTTCTTTTAAAGCCTTAGCTGGTAAGAATTTTACCTTTTGAGAAGCAGCGATCTGAATTTGCTCACCAGTTCTTGGGTTTCTTCCAACTCTTGCTTTTCTCTTAGCGACTTTGTACGTACCAAATCCTGCAATTTTCACTGAATCATCACCTTTTAGGGCATCTAAAATAGTGTTGGTAATTGTATCAAAAGTTCGCTCAGCATCTGCTTTACTCAAATTTAATGAGCCAGAAAGCTTAGCAATTAGTTGTTTTTTGTTCATTTTAGCTCCGGTTTTGTTGGTTATATTTATACTTCTCATAAACCTTGATAAATCAAGCTTTTTTTTAGTGTTTATTTTTTAATAACACACAATATGTTGTGAAAACTTAAATAAACGTTGTTTTTATTAACTTTTTTAAGCTTATAATTTTCAAATTACCTAAATAAACCTAAGTCTTTAAGATCATTAAATGTAGTGAAAAACATCAATGATAACAACAAAAACAAACCGATTCGAAAAAAACCCTCTTGAGTTTTTTGAGACAACGGTCGGCCTAAAACTTTCTCAAATGCGTAAAACATTAAGTGTCCTCCATCTAACATTGGTATTGGAAATAGGTTTATAAGCCCCAAACTTATTGAAATATAAGCCATCATACTAATAAATGCCAAAACTCCAAATGTTGCTACTTGACCAGAAATTTTTGCAATTCTAATTGGGCCTCCCAATTGAGATGTGTCTGCCTTACCTAAAATCATTCCTCCAATGTATTTTAGTGAAGAAACGCTCACAAAATAAACTTCATTAGCTGCATGATATAAAGCCTGAGCAGGACCTAATTTAACATGATTAATCTTATCATTATATGCTGATAATTTTATACCGACCATTCTCTTCTTAATTTTGTTCCCTAATCCATCATCACCTTCAACAACATTTGGTTTTACTTTTAAAATTAATTCATCATAGGAACGCTTAACTTTAAAATCTATAAAGTCCCCTGTAGAGAGAGTAATAAATTTAGAAACTTCCATAATACTTTTAACTTCATTACCATCTATTTCTAAAATTATATCCTCAGTTTTTAGTCCTCCTATCATTGCAGGACTATCCTTTTGAACCTCATTGATTACCGCGGGAGTAAAATCTTTGCCAACAAAAGTATAAAGACAGAAAAATATTACTAAAGCTAACAGAAAATTAGCTAAAGGACCACCAAAGACAATTAATGCTCTTTGATATAAAGGTTTTAGAGTAAATAATTTTTTTCTTTCCTCTTCATTATATTTTTCTAATATTTCTTGATGATCGGCTTGAGAGTACACATTTCTATCTCCAAAGAATTTCACATATCCACCTAAAGGAATTGCGCATATTTTCCATCTTGTACCTGATTTATCATTCCAACCAAATAACTCTTTACCAAAACCAATTGAAAAATCTGTAACACCTACGCCATATTTTCTGGCAAAATAATAGTGTCCATATTCATGGATAAAAACTACAACAAGAATTAAAATTAAAAAAGGTATTATATAACTAAGCATTCTTTATTTTATTATTTAATTTTTTTATTCACAACCTTCTATAAACAACTAAATTGACGCCATTTTAAACTGGTTGAACCAATGCGGCACTATTATTAGCTGGTTTATTAACATCTTTTGAAACTTCATGAAAAATTAGATCAGGTATTTTACGTTCCTTTAAAAAAACTGATCCCTGAAGTTCTATATTTAAATAACGATTAATATCAGCTTGATTTAAAATAACTGGTTGTCTGTGATGAATTTCATTAATGTTTTCTTTTGCTTCTTCTGTAATTAAACAAAACTGATCTTTTTCAAATATACCAGCAAAAAAAATAGGATTTGTGTCTTTACGAGTAAAATAATGAGGAGTTTTTTCTTTCTCTTCCCTTTTCCATTCATAAAATCCATCTGCAACTGCAATACATCGGTTGTTTTTAATCAATCTTTTAAATGAAACCTTTTCATCAATAGTCTCTAACCTTGCATTAATTAAAGCTTTAAAATCTCTATCTTTAGCCCATCCAGGAACTAAGCCCCATTGTAGATTTTCTAAAGTATTTCCATTTTTATATTTTTTTATTACAGGAAGTTTCTGATATGGATGAGCATTATAGTTTTCAGTATCTTCAACCTGAATTGCAGATTTAACTAATTTATTAGTTTTTGTTACTGGGTTTTTTACTACGTATCTTCCACACATTATATTGTTTGCTGTTTCATTAATTCTTCTATCTGCTTAATCATTATTTTTGGTGATCTCATAGCAGGATAAATTTCTTGTGCTTGTTCATAACTTCTTATTGCCTTTTCATAATTCTTTAGTTGAATATTTACTAAACCCTGTCCTGCTAAAGCTCCAAAGTGTCTTTGTTCTAAGGCTAATACTTGATCTATATCATCTTGAGATTTTTGAAATTCTCCTAGCATATAAAGAACTGTTGCTCTTTTATTCCAAGCTTCAGCCCAATTTTGATCAAGATTAATAACTTCAGTAAAAATATCTTTTGCTTTTATATAGTTTTGATCTCTCACAAATTGAGAACCTTCCTCTAATCTTGCAGTAAGTTTTTCATCTGTTGGATGAGTACTCCACAAAGCCCAAATTTCTTGTTCGATTATAAAAGCTACTTTTGATTTATTTGCTTTTAACTCATTAAATAATTGATTCAGTCTATTATCTCTTTCGTTTGCTAAAGAGCTAATCTGTGAAAATAAATAAACCAAAATTACTAGGAATACCTTCTTCATAATTAAATATTATCAAATATTAAAATTAGAGTCTTTGGTCTTAAGTGTCTTTATTGTTATTTTTACAACTATAAAAAGAAATATCTTTTTCTTTTTCCTCTTGTTTTATATTGGTTGTGATTTCATGAATAAGTTCGCCTGTTTTTCTAGTATAGACTGCAGACTCAGAATAATTCCTCTCTTTATCGAATGCTTGAATTAAGAATATATCCTTATTGGAAATTTTAACCTCTAAATCAATTTTATTAAAAAATTTTGATAAATTTTTAACATTTAGAACATCTGGTGTTTTAGATACGATTATTAACTTATTAATATCTTTTCTTTTAATTTGATCTTTTGTGAAAGATTCAAAGTTATGGTCTGGATTTTTTAAAATTACTTTTTCAAATTTACAATTTAAGTTCAATTCAGAATTGAGGGTAATATTTGTATTTTGAGCTTGAGCAAAACTAATGCAACATAATAAGCTAAATATTGATAGAAAGATTTTCATTTAATTAATTATATTAATAATACTTTTTTTTATTGTTTCACTTACTTTAATTATTCCATCTTTATTGGGGTGTATACCGTCTTGTTGATTCAAACTTGGATTAAGTGCCACACCTTCAAGAAGAAATGGAATTAATGGTAAATTATACTTTTTTGATAACTTTGGATAAATAGCATCAAAATTTTTTTTATAAATAAATCCATGAGTAGTTGGTGCAACCATTCCAGCTAAAATAATTTTAATCTTTTTATTCTGAGCAATATTTATTATTTGTTCTAAATTTGTTTCTGTTTCCTCTGGCTGAATTCCCCTGAGCATATCATTAGCTCCTAATCCTAAAATAATTAAATCTATTCCTGGTTCAGATAAACTCCAATCAGCTCTATTTAATCCACCTGAAGATGTGCTTCCAGAAACACTTCCATTAATGACTTTAATATTTAAACCAACTTGCTTAAGATTGTTTTCTAAAACTATAGATAAATGATGTTCTTTAGGTAATCCGTATCCAGCCATCAAACTATCACCGAATAAAACTACCTTTTCTATTGCACTTGCATTTATGTGCACTAGAAAGATTATCAAAATTTTAATAAATATAGTTTTATTCATGAATACTCTTCTTAAATTAAAAAAAATAAATCTCAAATACCAAACTGGTAAAGATAGTATCAGTGTTTTAAAGAATATTGATTTAAATATTAAGAAAAAAGAAACTGTTTCAGTAGTTGGAGAAAGTGGCTCAGGGAAAACAAGTTTAATAATGTTAATTGGAGGCTTAGAAAAACCAACTTCTGGTAAAATAATTTTTAATGATCAAGATATAACAGGCATTAGTGAAGACGAAGTGTCGGAGATAAGAAAGAAAAATATTGGAATAATATTTCAATCATTTTATTTAATTCCTAATTACTCAGCAGTTGAAAATGTTACTTTATCTCTTGAACTTAATAATTTTAAAAATCCAGAGAAAGAAGCAAAAATTTTATTAGATCGATTTGGTTTGAAACATCGTTTTAATAATTTACCAAGTCAATTATCAGGTGGTGAACAGCAACGAGTTGCTATCGCTAGGGCAATTGCAATGAAGCCTGAATTAATCTTAGCAGATGAACCAACAGGAAACTTAGATACTGAAAATTCTATCATGATTGCAAATATTTTATTTAAATATGTGAAAGAAGAAGGTTCGTCTCTAATCATGGTAACCCATGACCCCAAACTTGCTGACAGGGCTAAAAGAAAAATAAAAATTAAAGATGGAAAAATTAAATAATCCTTCAGAATTTAGTTTGATATTAAAATACGCTTTAAAAGACTTAAGCAGAAATTATCATAAAATTTCCAGTATCATTGTTACACTCTTTATAAGTTTATTTATCTTAAGTGCTATTTTCACAATTGAAGATAGTCTTAAAAAAGAACTAAATGATAATGCTAAGGCTCTTTTGGGTGGAGATTTAGAAATTGATTACAATCGTAATCAAGGAAACTTAGATCTAGTTAACCAAGTAAAAAGTTTTGCAACTGTTTCTCAAATGATTGAATTCAGTACTATGCTTTCAACTACTGGCAGAGAAAAAAATAAATCATTATTTACTAGAATTAAAACTGTAGATGAAAAATATCCTTTATATGGAAATGTTATTTATGAGCCAATTGGTGCATATGAAAGAATGCAAAAACAGCCTAACACTATCCTGATTAACGAAAGTTTATCAAAAACTCTTAATATTAAAATTAATGAAATAGTAAAGGTTCAAGATCAAAATTTTAAAGTAATTGGAATTATTAAATCAGTACCAGATGTAAGTGGATTTGTTGCATTTGGCGATTGGGCTTTAGCAGGAAAACAAACTTTAGAAATTTTAAAACTAAACGGAATTGGAAGCTTTTTAAACTATGAATACAAAGTAAAGTTTAATGAAAATGATAATCCAGAAGAAATTGAACAACGAATTGAAGAAATCTTTAAAGACGATCAAAAAGTTAAACTTAGATATCCTGAAAATTCTGCAAGTGGGATTAAGAGAATTATAAATAATTTTTCTCAATTTTTATCCCTTGTATCTATCAGTGCAATGTTGATAGCGGGTATTGGAATAGCAAATACTTTGCTTTCTTTTATTAATCAAAACAACATGTCGATAGCTGTACGAAAAGCAGTTGGCTTTTATTCAGGCAATATTAAAACACTATATTATCTGCAGTTATTTATACTTTTATTCATCATCACTGTTGTTGCTTATGGATCGAGTTTCTTAATTGTACCAATAGTAGATAAATATTTATCTGATGGATTGGGATTAAATGTTTATCCAGTATTTTCAATTCTTAATTTTCTTAAAATATTTTTAGTAGGATTACTGGTACTTGTAATTTTTTCTATCCCAACAATCAGTTCTATTGACCAAGTAAAAGCCTCTAATTTATTTAGAAACGTATTTCAAAATCTTCAATTTTATTATTCTATGAGATCAGTTGTTCTAAGCTTTATTTTATTATCAATTTTAATTTTATTATTCACAGTTGGATCTGAACAGCCTTCATATAGTTTGGGTTACTTTGCTGCCTTTTTTGTGTGTTTAATTGTATTTTTCTTACTTTCAAAATTAATTATTTTTTTTCTAAAAAAATTCAAATCTAGCCCAATAATTTCTTTAAAAATTTCAATTAAAAATATTACCCAAACAAAAAGTATAACTCCCATTACAGTTATGTCTCTTGGCTTAGGGGTTACTTTGTTATTAACATTAGCTTTAGTTGGTACAAATTTTCAAAGAGAAATTGCGAAATCTATTCCTGATATTGCACCTGATTATTTTTTTGTCGGTATTCAAAAAGGTGAAAGAGAGAAATTTGAACAAGGTATTTTAAATATGGATCCAAATGCATCTATAGAAATTGTGCCAATGGTATCCTCTGGAATAGTAAAAATTAATGGTGTGGATCCTAACACTTATATTAAACCAGATAATGATAGTTATTGGGTAATTGGTAGTGAAAGAAGATCTTCTTGGGTAGAAAATATACCTGAAGATAACGCAATTCTAGCTGGTAAATGGTGGGATTTATCAAACCCAGATAAACTTCAAATATCTCTAGACGCAAAAGTTGCTAAAGATTTTAACATTCAGTTAGGTGATATTTTTACTTTAAATTTTTATGGAAGAGAAATTGAAGGAGAGGTCATTAATTTTAGAGAAGTGGATTATCGAGATTTAAGCATCAATTTTGCAATGTTATTTAATCCTCAATTTGCAAAAAATATACCTCATGAATATTTAGCTACTGCAAAATTTAATTCAAATAAATTTGATGAAACTGAAATGCTTGAAATCATGCCGAGTTTATCAATGATAAAAATAGCAGATTATTTATCTAAAGTTACAGCTGTTTTGAATAAAGTATTTATTGCAGTTACTTTGATTTCAGCGGTTACTATTATAATAGGGTTAATCGTAATTTCGAGCGCAATTATGGTTCAAGGAAAAGTAAAAGAATATCAAAATTTAGTCTTTAAAATTTTGGGTTTTTCAAAAAAACAAATAGTTTTTTCATCGCTAATTGAGTTCATAATTATTTTTAAATCTGTAATTTTAATTGCAATATTTTTTGCAGTGATTGGTTCAAAATTTATTATTGAAAATATTTTTGAGCTAGTATGGATGTTTGATTTTAAAGTTTTGATTTATCTAGGATTTTCAATTGGCTTTGTTACTTTAATTTTAATATTGCTTACAAACTTAAAATATCTAAATCCTAAAGTTTATCCTCTAATAAGAAATCAATAGTTAAAATTTAGTAATTTTACTATCCAAAGAAATTAGATTTAATTCTACTTTCAATTTTGGAAATCTTTTTTTTATTTGTTTTTTTATTTTTGAGAACGACTCTTCATGAATTTTTTTTTCGTTTACTGGGTTAAATTCTTTTTTTCCATTAGCTATTTTAGCAGCACCACAATCTTTATGATTAATGACAATTAATTTTTCTATGTTATGTAAGTGAATAGAAGTTCCTAAATTATCATAAAACGTTTTATGCCATTTTTTGAATTTATTATGTGTAACCCCAACAGCTGCACCTGCAATTGTAAACGCACTATATTTTCCTGTTAATTTTTTTTTCTTTAAGTGATTATAAACTAAATGTTGAAATCTTGGATCTATGCAAGATAACACCATTGCTTTAAATTTTGATTTCCTCAATTTAATTCCACCTTAAACATAGCCTCGTTTCTTCTATTAATTGGAAGGGTAAATGGGCTGTCATAGGTTGCTCTGATAGGTGGGCTTATGATTGATATATTATTTTTTTGTAACTCTTTTTCTAAAATTTCTTTATGCTTAAGAAAGTTTCCATCTGATGCTCGTCCAGAATATCTTAACACCGCGTAGTGTCCTCCCTCGATATTAACTATTTTAACATCTTCCCTACTTGGATTTGGTACATTTTCTGAGCTAAATTTAGAGGGTAAATAAAATTGCATACTCATATTTCCATTTTTCTCAACCTGTGTAACTGGGGTAGTCATTTTAATTTTTTCTTGAGTATCGTTTCTGCCTGAAATGTAATTAAACAATTTTCTAAAATTACTATCTATTCCAGATGTCATTGTTTCCACAGCTAAACGATCAGAATATTTTCTAATCTCATAAACTTCATTTTTAGAGATAACTTCATAATTTGCTTCTTCGTAAGCCATAACTGCAGAATAAGGTAAAATAAATAAAGTACAAAATACTATAAGATAAAGTTTAATAATTTTCATTGTTACATGACTTTATATTCAAAATTTTGTGTAGTTTCATTAATTTGAATTAATTTAGCGCCATTTCTCTCATGAAAATTAGTTGCCATTTCTGTTAAAGGTGAAAGGGTTACTAATCTATTTAAATGATTAGATTTTTTAATTTTTTTGAATACCTCTTTTACTATTAATTTTCCTCCACCTTTTTTTTTAGACCATACAGTGTAAGCAATTGCTATTTGACCACCTGACTGATCTCGCATAGCAGTTTGTAGAAATGCATCAGTGCTGAGTTTTTCTAACTCTTCAACACTTTTTGGAATTTGATTTGTGTAAGCAAAACACATTACGGCATGAATTTCTCCTTTGTATTCTACTCCAAAAATCTTTCTTCCATATCCTGTTCTAAATTTATTATCTAACTCTGGTCTTACAGGATCTTCATCTGTATTGCATTCTTTAAGCTCAACAAGTTTTGCACCTTTGATCCAACCAAAAAAGTTATCAATATTTTTACTTAAAACTTGTCTATTTTTTCTTATTCTAGCTTTAATTCTTGGATTAAATTTTTTTTTCATGATTTAAATAAATTAAAACATTTATTTAAAATTTAATATATGTAAAAAAATCATATTAGATAATCATATAAAAGCTTTGCGCTTGATAATAAAATTAAAGCATATATAAAATTATAAAACAATTTTTCTTCAATAATTTTAAGTAACTTATATCCAATCAATATTCCTAATAACGCAACTGGAAATAATATTGCTGAATGTTTAAAGGATTCTAAATTTGTCATAGATAAACTAATGTATAATGGAAGTTTAATTAAATTTACGAAAGTGAAAAAAAATATTCTTGTACCTACATAAATTTCTTTTTTCATTCTAAGCGGTAGTAAATAAAGACTAGTTGGTGTTCCTCCCGCGTGTACACAAAAACTTGTAAATCCTGCTACGACTGAACAAGTACCACCTTTAAAAAAGTTTTTTTCTGATTTTTTTTCTTTATTTTTTTTTAAAAAAAAGTAATGACCTGCAAATAAGAAGCCCATAACTCCAATAATGAATTTTAGTAATTCCTCTGAAAAATATGAAAAAGTTAATGATCCAATAAATATTCCAATCGCTGCGAATGGAACCATTAATTTTAAAGTTCCTATGTCAAATTCCTTTCTATATTTATAAACGGCAATAAAATCTGAAAATATTAAAATTGGTAAAATAATTCCTAAAGCTTGATTTAATGGCATCACTATTGTCATTAAAGGAACAGAAATTAAAGTCATTGAGCCACCTAGACCTGATTTTGCAATTCCATATAAAATAATGGCGGGAACAACAGTTAAGAAAAATAAAAAGTTTATTTCCATTTATTTAATGATTTTAATAATTTCAATCCTAGAGGGCTAATCGGTTCTTGAAGAATTATTTCTTTTCCAGTTTTTTCTTTTACTAATTGTAATAATTTGGTGGCTAAACCTTGTTTTCTAAAAATTGGATTAACAAAAATATACTCTACCTCGCCTATCTCATTAAATCTAACAAAGCCTATTGTTGTATTTTCATTTTTAAAAGTAAAAACTCCATCTGTTTCCTTTATTTCAAAATTTGAAACATCAAGACTGTTCATAAATCCTAATAATTCAGGAGCAAAAGGATTACCGCAATTGCAGCAATTATGGAGCTAAGGACAATATAATTCAGCTTTATATTGAATTTTTTTTCAACAAATTCGGTAATTTTTTCCCAGAACAAAACGATCAAAAAAATAATAATAGCTGGAAGAATATATTTAATCATTATTTATGCTTTTATATTATAACCTTTTTTAAGAAGACTTGTTACAATCACTATACAAATAATCAAAAAGCTTAACATTAAACCAACACTTATCCATATATTAAAATCTGATACTCCATAAAATGAAAATCTTAATCCATTGATCAGATATACTACTGGATTAAAATATGTAACTATTTGCCAAAACTCTGGAAGCATGTCTAAAGAATATAAGCTTCCACCCAAAAAAACCATTGGAGTTATAACAAGAGTAGGTATGATTGACATTTGTTCGAAATTAGAACTCATCAATCCAATTAAAAAACCGAATAATGCAAAAGTAAATGAAACTAAAATTAAAAGAAAAACCATTAACATTGGAAATTGTACTTCAACTTCGACAAAAAAAGTTGACGTAATAAATATCATACAACCTACGATTAAAGTTTTGGTCGCTCCTGCTCCCACAAATGCAAGAACTATTTCTAGAGTTGAAATTGGTGCAGCTAAAATTTCATAAATTGTTCCATTAAATTTAGGAAAAAAAATACCGAAAGACGTGTTACTAATTGATTGGGTTAATAATGTAAGCATCAACAAACCAGGTACAATGTAAGATCCATAACTAATGCCATCAATATTTTCAACATATCCTCCAATTACTGAGCCAAAAACTATAAAATATAAAGAGGTAGATAAAACAGGCGATAATAAAGATTGCATCAATGTTCTTCTAAACCTATCCATCTCATGAAGATAAATTGCTTTAAATGCGTAATAATTAAATTTCATTGTTTTCCTTTACTAAACTTACAAAAATCTTTTCTAAAGTACTCTGTTCTGTTTTTAGATCCTTAAGTTTAAATCCTGCATCTTTTAAATCTTGAAGCAAATTTGTAATACCTGTTTGTTTTGCTTGAACGTTATAAGTATAATCAATTGACATTTTATCTTTTCCAATTTCAAGATTATATTTTTCTAAACTACTTGGTATTTCTTTGACCTCTTCTTGTAAGTCTACTGTAAGTTTCTTATGACCCATTTTCTTTAATAATTCTTTTGTTTCATCAACAACTATTATTTCTCCTTGATTGATTACTCCTACTCTATCCGCAATAGCCTCTGCTTCTTCTATGTAGTGTGTAGTTAAAATTATTGTAACACCAGTTTTTCTTAAACTTTCAACAACTTTCCACATGTCTTGTCTTAACTCAACATCTACCCCAGCAGTTGGTTCATCTAAAAACAAAATAGTTGGTTCATGAGATAATGCTTTTGCAATCAAAACCCTTCTTTTCATTCCGCCAGACAATTGTCTAAGTCTTAGATCTTTTTTATCCCATAAACTTAAATCTTTTAAAACTTTCTCAATATGTTTTGCATCGGGTTTCTTTCCGTACAAACCTCTAGAGTAGGAAACGTTATTAAATACCGTTTCAAATTGTTCCAGAGTGAGTTCTTGTGGAACTAAACCAATTTTTGACCTTGTTTCTCTATAATCATTAATTATATCAAATTCGTCTACTGTAACCTTTCCAGAAGATGGTCTTACTATCCCGCAAATAATACTTATTAAAGTTGTTTTTCCTGCGCCATTTGGTCCAAGCATTGCAAAAATTTCACCTTTTTTAATATTTAGATTTATGTTTTTTAATGCTTCAAAACCATTGTCGTATATTTTTGATAGGTTATTTATGCTTATTTGATCGTTTGACATGTAGATAAGCATATATAGAGACAATTTATGGTATTACAATAAATTTAAATTTTCTTAAATTCTCAACTATGAAAAAATTTTTAGTATTTATCTGTTTTGTATTAGCATTTAGCACCAAGGCAATTGGGAAGGAAACTACCTATAGCAAAGAACTATTCGATAAAGCTATATCAGATGGCAAAGTTGTAGTTGTAAGTTCTTGGATTAAATATTGCTCATCATGTGCAGGTCAAATGAAAGTGTTAAAAAAAGCAAAAAAAGATTTTGATAATATAGAATACTTTGCTTTTGATGTAACAAATAAAGAAATTGCTAAATTTTTTAACGTTCAATATCAAACTACACTTTTAATTTTTAAAGATAATAAAGAAGTTTATAGAAGCATTGGTGAGACCACTAAAGAACTAATTTATGAAGCTTTAAAATCCTCTATCTAGATTTAATTTTCAAAATTATCACGGGCAAGAAAGTTGCAATTAAAAAAGATAAAAATAATAAAGATTGAGCTATAAAAGGTGAAAATAAGTCTTTAGACAAAAATACTCCCACTAAAAAACTTTTAGAAAAATCTGGAAATGGAAACATTAAAAATCCAGCAACTAGGCCAATTATAATTGAAATATAAGCGGTTCTTTCATCAACTTTTTTATAAAAACTATAAAAAACAGTAAATACAAAAGCACAACAAAATAAATCTGCAAGTAAAAATAAGTATAAAATATCAAATCCTTTTGAAGCAACACCAAAAGCAATTAAAGACAATATTAAAATGAAATATTTAGATATTTTAAAGTAATCAGTTTTTTTATCTAAGTTAAAAGTAGCTTTGCCATCAACCACAAATAAACTGGAAATAGCATTAACCAAAGTATCAACAGTTGAAATTGTTAATGCGAGACCAAGGATAACGATCAATAAAGATAAAATTACTGTTTGATCTTTTAATAATAAACTAAAAAATCCTAAATCAGGTCTAACAGATGGATCAATTGAAAATGAAACCATTCCAATAAATCCCATTAAGAAAACTATTGGAACAATAATAAAAAAAGAAATTACCAAACTACATTTTAATGTTTGATAATCTTTTGCTGCATATACTCTTTGCCAATTTCCTTGATGAAATAAATTGGTTGCTGCAACTGCAATAAAAAAAGTTAATCCAGCAGTATATCCTGGAATATATTTTGAACTTAATAATTGAGGGTTTTTCTCTTGAATTAAAGAAAAAGAAAAATTATTTACTGAATATGAACTAATTATTGAAATCAAAATAAATAACAAAACACCAATTACAATCATTTGAATATTATCAGTAAATATTGATGCTCTTAATCCCCCATAAAGAGTATAGCTTAAGGTAGCTACCAAGACTATTAATGCTGTAATCCACAATTCTGTTCCAGATATATAATTAATTAATACAGCAACTGCAGTTACTTCTGCGCAAAGAAAAATGAACATATAAAAGATTGTCATTAACAAAATTAACTTAAATAGACTTTTGCCAAATTTCTTTCTCATAAACTCAACTAAAGAAGATCCTTTTGGAAACTCATTTCTAATTTTTTTTCCAAAAAAAATTAAGAAAATCATTGGAAAAGCTGTGCCTAATGCATAACCTATAACAGCACCTACTCCACCCCATGTTGCAGCCGCAACTGGACCAAATAATATCCAGGCCCCTAAAGCTGATGCTACAAGACTTGTAGTGAGCGAAAATAAACCAATGTTTCTATTTGCAGTTAAATAATTATTTATGCCCTTATATTTGTTAGAGTGAAAAATTCCTAAAAAAGCGAATATTAAACTAATTGTGATAACTAATATTAATGATGTTGATTGAGTTAAAAAATATGTTTTATCCATTTTTTCCCTTTCTGAATTACCGGACAGGTTCTTAGGGTATGATCTCAGTCTGTTAAGACACCCCTTTTTATCATCTTTATATTATATTAATTGATATAGCTAGTGATTTAAAATTTATTTCTTAAATTATTTTTGACTCTTATGATTCATTATTTCAATCATGCATTGAGTTGCGTACTCTCTCCACTCAGATGATGTTTTATTCTTCAAGTTATCCAAATGATTTCTATTACTTTGAATGTCATCTTTATGCTTAATATAATCAGCCCCGTTTAGGTTTTTTTCCATTTCAGACAAATTAGTTTCCATAGCCTTTATCCATTCGTTTCCAAGTTCAACACATTTCTGATCATCTTTTTCATCACAAATTTGTTTAAAAAAATTAAAAATAACATCATCAGTATTTACTGAATTATTCATTAATTATTGCTTACAGGTACTAATAGACTCTGGACCACAAGTTTGACCATTGGTCCATGTTGCTCCAGTTAAATTTGCTCCATCAAAATTAGCATTAGTGATGTTGGAAGATGTAAAGTTAGCTTCCATTAAATTAGAGTTTTGAAAATTTGCTTCGATTAGGGTTGCTCCCATAAAATCAACTCTTGTTAGATTAGCTCCGGTAAAGTTAGTTTTTTCAAAATTTGCCCCTATAGAAACAGATTCATAAAGGTTGGCTCTCACAAATGTAGATTCTGGAAAAGTTCCAAATGATAGATTTGAAGTCATCATAATGCTTTTATCAAAATTGACTTGAATGAAACTTGCAAATGAAAGATTTGAATTTGGAAGGTAGCTTCCTTGTAAATCTTGAGCGTCAGAAAATCTACAATTAGAATAATCAACGCCTTCTGTTAAAGGATCATCACAAGCAGCATTTGAATTTGTAAAAAATAACAAACTAAACAAGGTGATTAAGAATATTTTTTTCATAAGAAAAGTTATCAAATAAAATATGTCAAAACAATGTTTGAAATGTTGTCTTATTGTTAAATAATAGTTTAATTATAGTAATTTGATTTATGAATTATTTATGAATAAATTTTCAATTTGATTTTCTGCGTCTCTAATCGATTTATCATAATCAAGCGCCATTTGATCTGCACTAATAATATCTACTTTTTCTATCCCAAAAAAATTAAGAATAAACTTAAGCCAGGGAGTTAAAAAGTCTTCTGAGCTGTTTAACTTTGTTCCACCAGAAGTTATTACTAGATAAGCATGTTTATTTTTTAATAATCCCTCTCTTCTTCCATTTGGTTTAAACCTAAAAGTTTCACCAATTCTCGCAGCTAAATCTGACCAAGCTTTAAGTGTTGCAGGTGGACCATAATTGTAAATTGGGGCTGAGATTATTATCACATCACTTTCTTTTAATTCTTTTACTAATTTATCAGAAAGTTCGAACATTTTTTTATGATGCTCTGTCTGATCTTTTTCCTCTATTTTCATTCCTGACTCTGTAAGTCCACTTACAAAAAACATTTCATCGTCCAAATCACGGTAAATTACCTCATCTCCAGGTTTTTTAATTTTTTCTAAAAGTTTTTTAGCGAGTGCACGTGAAGTTGATCCTTTTTTTCTAGCACTTGAGTCTATTTGATAAATCTTCATTAATATCTTTTATCCGAATTTTTGCATAAAGGGAAAGATTTCGATTATGTAAAATCCAATTGCTTGTAATTGATTAGTTAAAATTAATATACCTGTAATTAATAGAATAATTCCACCAATTTTTGAAATTAAATTAATATTTTTCCTAAAATTCTTAGAAAATAATAAAAATCTTTGGATTAAATATCCTGATAAAACAAAAGGAATTGCCAGACCTAATGAGTAAAAAATTAATAAAATTATTGCTTTGGATAAAGTTTCTTCAATAGATGCTAAAGCTAAAATTGAACCTAAGATTGGTCCGATGCATGGTGTCCAACCAAAACCAAAAGCAACACCAATTACATATGGAAAAAAAATATTTCTTGATTCTTTTGCATCAAACCTTTTTTCAAAATTTAAGAATGAAATATTAATTATTCCAATTAACTGAAGAGAAAAAATTATTATAACTATCCCTGCTAAAATTCTTAAAACCTCTGAATTTTGTAAAAGCGTCTGACCTAAAAATGACGCGGACGCTCCTAAAATAACAAATACAGTTGAAAACCCTAAACAAAATAAAATTAATGGAAAAAAACTTATTTTTTTTTTATCTAATATTTCTTGTAACGATTGACCAGAGATATAAGAAATATAGCCAGGTATTAAAGGTAAAACACATGGAGACAAAAAACTTATAAGTCCTGCTCCAAAAGCAATTAAATATTCAAACATTTATCCAGTATTTTTCATTGCAGCAGATATACCTGCGATAGAAGTCATAAGAGCATCTTCAAGAAATTTTTTATCTAAATTTTTATATTTTTTGTCTTTCAATTTATTCATTATGTTTGCCTGTAAAATATTTAAAATCTCTGTATAATTACTTCTTATAAACAAAGCTTTTCTAAATTCTTTTCTCTCTTTTACCACTTCTCTTGGAGTAATTTTATTATGCAATTTGACCAATGAAGCAAATTGGAATCTTAATTTTTTACCAATTCTCTTCAATGAGTTGTCAGCTAAATTGTTTTCATAAATTATTGATATTTTTGGGTCTACTTTTGAAATTACCATATCTAAAATATCCATAGTTGAAATAAAATATGGCCAATTCTTTTCCATGTCAGTTATTGTTTTTTTAAATTTTTTTATTGATCCATATCTTAAAGCCTCTGTTGTTCCAAGCCACGCTGGCAACATAAGTCTAATCTGTGTCCAAGCAAATACCCATGGTATCGCTCTTAATCCTTGGATATTATCAACATTCTTACGTTTTGATGGTCTAGACCCTATTGCTAACTTCCCAAGTGATTTATGTGGAGTCACAGTTTTAAAATATCTAATAAAGTCCTCATTTTGATTTAAATATTTTCGATACGCAGATGTTGAAATTTCAGACATATTGTGAATTAATTCTCTCCAATTTGGCTTTGATCTTGGAGGTGGATTTAAAGATGCATCCATTACTGCTCCTATATAACTACAAAGGTTATATTCAGCTAAAGGTTTATATCCATATTTTTGTTGAATTACCTCACCCTGATCAGTAATTCTAATTTTTCCATTTACTGTACCAGATGGTTGAGATTTTAAGGTTGCTTGAATTGGCCCACCACCTCTACCTGGAGATCCTCCCCTGCCATGAAAGAAAACTAAATCAATTTTATATTTCTTTGCTAGACTTCTTAATTCCTCTTGAAGTTTATATTGATGCCAGCTCGCTGATAATTTTCCAGCATCTTTACTTGAATCTGAATATCCAATCATAATTTCTTGCTTAGAATTTATCATTTTTCTATACCAAGAAAGTTTAAATAGATTGTTCATTACATCTTTTGCATTTTTTAAATCCTCTAAAGTCTCAAAAAGTGGCACCACTCTTAACAAATTCTTTACTTTTGCTTGTGTTTGTAAAAAATAAACTGACAAAATATCAGAGGCTGTTGAAGTCATTGATATAACATAAGCACCTAAACATTCATTAGGAGATTTTGATATCAGTTTGAAAGTATTCCAAACTTCTTTATTTTCTCTATCTTGTAATTTAATGTTATGAACAAAGTTTTTTCTCTTTTTAAGAAGTTTATTTAATAAATTTATTTTTTCTTGCTCAGTTAAAGAAGTATATTTTATATTATTTTTTCTTTTAAAAATTTCATTTAATAATTTACTATGTCTTCCAGACTCTTGCCTGATGTCTAATCTAGCAAGATTAATTCCAAAACATCTTACTCTTCTCATTAAGTCTAGCAAGTCTGCATTTGCAATATGATCCTCTCTATTTAATTTCAGTGAATTTCTTACCTCTCTTAATGGAAAAGTAATTTCATTTTTGTTTTGAATTAATTTTTTTTCATCTAGAAAAGAATTGTTATTTAAATGATCTTCAATTAATTGATGGGTAAGTCTTGCTTTATCTCTGATTGGCCTTAAAAAAACCCTATAGGGTTCAAAACTATTTCCTGTAATTTTTTTTATTTTTGGTGAACATTCTTCCATTGATAAATCTTGTATCAACTTTGTAAGCTCCTTTTCATACAATTTTGCAGCCTGCCATCTAGAAAATAAAATAACTCTTTTGGTAACTTCGGCTGTGACATTTGGATTTCCATCCCTATCACCACCCATCCATGATCCAAATTGGATCGGATTAAAATCTCTTGGTAGATCCTTTTTTAGATTTTTTCTAAAAATATCGTTTAGTCTTTTATAAACTCTTGGAATGGTATCCCATAAACTATCCTCTATTACTGCTAAACCCCATCTAGCTTCATCGAGTGGAGATGGTTTTGTTCTTTTAAGCTCATCTGTTTTCCATATTATCGCAATCTCAGAATACAACTGTCTGTCTAGCTCTATAATTTTAGATGGATATTTTTTATATAGATGTCTTTGCTCCAGTATGTGTATTAAATTTGCATACTTTTGAATTAATGTTCGTCTCTTCACCTCTGTGGGGTGAGCAGTGAGCACAATTCCAATATCAAGTTTTGTAGCTTGTTCATAAATTTTTTTTTTAGATATTGCTTTATTTTTAAAAAGACCTTCAATTACATCCTCAATAAAAAGATTTTGATTTTTACTTTTAAAATATGGATTTTGATACTCATTTAACCTTCTAGAGGCATCAATAGACTCAGCTAAATTTAATAAATTTAAAATTTGTGAGAATGCTCTTGTTAATTTAAATATATTTTCAGATGATAGTTTTTTAACTTCTTTTGATATTTTTGATAAGATTTTAAATTTATTTTTATCAATTAAGGTATTTTTTGATAACAATCTAAATTTTTCTACAATTTTAAAAAAAACTAAGCCTTCTTGATCTTTAATAACTCTACCAAGGTAAGTTCCTAATAGTCTAAAATCCTCTCTTAAAAGTTTGGTAGGTATTCTTTCATAGTAAAGATCTCTTTTCTTCATTACTTATAATAAATTTTTTTTGTAAAATTCCTTTTACATTCGTTTTTACACTAAAAAGGAAACCAGAATATCTAAATTTTCGCAAATCAGCTTTGTTCATCCCTTTTGTAGCAGTTGAAACATAAAGTTCATTAGTGTTTTTGCCTCCAAAAGCACAATTAGTTATATTTTTTGCTGGAAGTTGAATTCTATGAATTAAATTTGCTTTTTTGTTGAATACAGAAATACAAGCTCCATGGAAATGAGCTACCCACAGATTTTTATTTCTGTCTAGAGTCATACCATCTGGAACTCCCTCGTTATTATTAAATTTTATAAATACTTTTTTGTTAACAATTTTATTATTTTTATTTATTTTTATTTTATAAATTTTTTTCTTAGCACTATCAGTATGATAAAAATTAAATTTATTTATAAAAGCTGGCCCATTAGTTATTCTATAATTTTTATCAACTTTTGATAATTTTAAGTTTTTGTCTAATTTATATAATGAGCCCCTTTCAATTTTTCTCTCTAAATTATCCATAGTTCCAAACCATAAATTTCCAGCTGGGTCAGTTTTACCATCATTAATTCTGTTAAGTTTTAAATCTGACTCAATTATAATTGATTTCAGAATTTTTTTTGATTTTAAATTTTGAATTCTCAGTTCACCCTGAAGACCTAAAATAAAAATATAATCTTTAATGTGTGCAATAAAACCAATTTCTTTATTTACTTTAAAAATTTTCTTTTTCTTATTTTTTATATTTAAGGAACAAATTTTCTTTTTTTTTATATCTACAAAGTATATTGAATTATGTTCTTTTACCCAAAGCGTTCCTTCTCCTAAAGTACATCTTAATTTCCAAATAGGTTTTGGTTCTAAAGTCTTTATCTTATTCATTTAATTCAAACTCTTTTAAAAAATCTTCTTTTGGATTAATGCCAATTCCTACGTTATCAGTCACTGATGCAAATCCATTATTATTTTTTACTTGATCTAGTATTGAGAAATCTTCTTTTGGTAAATCTGTGATGAAAACATTATTTTCTGTAGTATCAAACTCAAGCATCGATTTTGATGGAAACAAACCACCGGGCATATCTGGCTGCGCAGTCAATAAATGAAGATTTACCGCTATACTAACGGCAGAACCCCACACATGATTAATTACTGGAATAAAATTTGCCTGAGCCAGAGCAGCAACTTTTAAATACTCAGTAATCCCGCCTAAACCACACACCTCGGGTTGAGCAATATCAACACATTTACCAGTTATTAATTTATTCCAGCCATATTTCGTAAATTCAGCTTCACCACCTGCAATACTAGTAGAGATTTTTTGTTTTAAATCTCTATATCCCTCATAATCTTCAGGGGCAACAGGTTCTTCAAACCAATGAATATCTAATTCATCTAAACCTTTTCCAACGTAAAGTGCATCTTTCAAGTTATAAGCATGATTTGCATCAACCATTAATTTAAAATCTTTTCCAACAGAGTCTCTCACGGCTTGAACTAGTTTTAAATCCTCTCTAGGACCTAATCCAATTTTCATCTTCATAGCTTTAAAATTTTTAGATTTTATTTGCTTTGATTCTTCTTGAAACAAAGCGACCAATTCATTAACTGATTTTTTCTGTAACATCATTCCATAACCGTACACTGGAACTTTGTTGTTACATTTTCCTCCAACGAGTTGATAAAGTGGAGCTTTCGTTTTCTTACCTAGTATATCCCATAAAGCAATATCTACTCCTGATAATGCTTGAATTGGCATGCCCCTTTGACCACTATCTCTTAAAAGATTGTATACTTTTTGCCAAATATGCTCTTTGTTTAAAGGGTCTTCACCAATCACCAAAGGCTGTAGAACCTTTTCAACAATATACTTGTTTGCCAAAGCTATGTTTCCAGGGCCAAAACACTCACCCCAACCCGTTATTCCTTCATCTGTTTGGACTTCAACTAGATGAGCTGTACGATGTTTATAATATTGTTGTGAGTATCCAAGTTCTTTTTCTAACTCATATTTAAGTACACGACTTTTAATAGAAGTTATTTTCACAACAAAATTATAAAGCAACTACCTTTGAGTTTTGCTCTCCTAAGTTTTCAACTGATAATTTCATCATATCACCAGCTTTTAAGAACTGCTGTGGCTTCATTCCCATGCCTACTCCTGGAGGTGTCCCAGTTGTAATAATATCTCCTGGTAAAAGTGTCATATACTTACTCAAATAAGATACTATCACATCAACATTAAATATCATTGTGCTTGTGTTACCTGTTTGCATTCTTTTTCCATTTACATCTAAGCTCATTTTTAAATTATTAACATCTGATATTTCATCTTTTGTAACTAAATGTGGACCTACAGGGCCGTAAGTATCATGAGATTTTCCTTTAACCCATTGTCCCATTTTTTCAAGTTGCCACTCACGTTCACTTACATCGTTTACTAAACAATAACCTAAAATATGATCTTGTGATTGATTTTCTGTAATATGTTTAGCTTCTTTACCAATTACAATGCCAAGCTCTACCTCCCAGTCTAATTTTTTTGATCCTGATACTATTTCAACATCATCATTGGGTCCAACTATACAGCTAGTTGCCTTCATAAAAACTATTGGTTCTTTTGGAATATCAGCACCAACTTCAGCAGCATGATCTGAGTAATTAAGGCCTATAGCTATAAACTTACGTGGGCTAGTTATACAAGAGCCTATTCTTTCATTTGAGGATAATTCGGGTAAATTCGATAAATCAGCATTTTGTAACTTTACAAAAGTTTCAAAGTTTAAAAAATCAGGATTTAAATCTTTAATATGAGAGCTTATATCTCTAATTTTACCATCCTTATCATATGCAGCTGGTTTTTCGCTTCCTTTTTGTCCTACTCTTAATAATTTCATATTTATCCTTTTGTTGTTTAATTATATTGAAATTCCACCATCAACATGAATTGTACTTCCTGTTGTAAATGTTGCATCATCGCTAGCTAAATAAACAGCCACAGCTGCTATTTCTTCTGCAGTACCCAATCTTCCCATAGGTTGTCTTGCTATAAAATCTTTTTTTGCTTGGACAGGATCTGGACTTTGATTAACCCTATCTTGCCATGAGGGTGAAAAGACTGTTCCTGGTGCAATAGAATTACATCTAATATTTTTTTTAACAAAATCTGCTGCAATCGCTTTTGTTAAACCAATCACTGCACCTTTCGTTGTTCCGTAAACAAATCTATTTGGAAAACCTTTAAAGCTAGATGCACATGAAGATATATTAATAATACTTCCACCATTTTGTTTAATCATTAAAGGTAAAATAGCTTTACACATAAAGTACATAGACTTGACGTTTACATTAGAAGAAAAATCCCAATCTTTTTCATCACATTCTAATATTGTTCCATGATGAACAAATCCAACAGCATTAAATAAAACATCAACTCTTTCTAAAGTTTTAGTAAATTCTAAAATCGCATTATTATCTGTTGAGTCTAACTTTTGCACTTTAATCTCAGGATATTCTTTGTTTAAATCAGCTAAAGTTTTATCATTTAAATCAGTAGCAGTTACATGAGCACCTTCTTTATGAAATGCAATTGCTGTTGCTTTTCCAATACCTTGGCCTGCAGCCGTCACAAGAATTTTTTTACCTTCTAATCTTACACTCATTTTTTATTTATCCTTTCGATTTCATTATAAAGTGAACTATGATCAGTATTTCCATGACCATTATCGACAAGGGACTTATACATTTCTTTCACTAAATTTGAAATAGGTAAATGTGTATTATATGAATTTGCACATTCTAAAATATTATTCATATCTTTTAAATGAGTAAAAGTTTTACCTTTTGGACTAAAATCTTTATCTATCATTCTTTTTCCATGAGTTTGTAAAATTTTACTATCTGCCCAACCTCCTGAAAGAGCTTTAATTAGTTTTACTGGATCAGCACCTGCTTTTTCACATAAGGTTATCGCCTCAGCAACTGCTCCTATTGTAACTCCTACTACAATTTGATTTGCTAACTTTGAAACTTGTCCACTTCCAATAGGACCTACCAAAGTTGGATTTCCCATTGCTTTTAAAATCTTTACAGAGTTTTCAAAAACATTTTGTTCTCCTCCAACCATTATAGCTAAAGAAGCTTCCTCAGCTCCGATTGTTCCTCCTGATACCGGTGCATCTAAATAATTTACATTTTTTG
This sequence comes from uncultured Pelagibacteraceae bacterium, assembly GCA_902589725.1. Classification (GTDB taxonomy): domain Bacteria; phylum Pseudomonadota; class Alphaproteobacteria; order Pelagibacterales; family Pelagibacteraceae; genus Pelagibacter. The sequence continues at coordinate 31,440 of CACITU010000008.1, read as the reverse complement.
ATTTTAGACTGTTCCCATATTTTGTTGCTGTTGTTGGTTTAACAGAACTCATATCAATAACAGTTGATCCAGATTTCAAATTCTCTAGCAAATCTGAATTATTCATTATTGCATCAACAGCGCTATCATCTGTTAGCATTGTTATTATAAAGTCATTATCTTTAACAACTTCACCTAATGTTTTTGATATTTCAGCGCCAAACTCTTTTAAAGGCTCAGCTTTATTTATCGAACGGTTGAAGACTTTTAATTTAAAACCTGATTTTAATAAATTTTTAGCCATTGGCAGGCCCATAAGACCTGTTCCAATAAAGCCTATTCTCATCATGGTTTGGGTTTAAACTCGTGGAAGTTTTGCGTCATTGCCTCTGGGAAGAACATAACACATGCTAATACAATTAATTGTATTACTATAAATGGAGCAAAACCTCTGAAAATATCTGTTAATGAAATATGTGGAGGTGCAACTGATTTCAAATAGAAAGCTGCAGGACCAAATGGTGGACTTAAAAATGAAACTTGCATATTTACACAGAACAAAATTCCAAACCAAATAGGATCCATACCTAGTGCTATAACAATTGGTAAAAATACCGGCATTGCTAATAAAACAATTCCAACCCAATCCATAAATGCTCCCATAATTAGAAACATTATTTGCATCATGAAAATTAAATACATTGGTTTTAAATCATAAGCTAAAATAGTTTCTGCAACATAAGTTGGTCCTCCAGCAAGTGAATAAGCACCTGCAAGCACTGTGGCACCAAAAGTAATTGTTAAAATCGTCCCTGAAGCTTTAAATGTTCTAACCAATGCATCTTTAAATAAAAACCATGTTAGCTCTCTTCTAGCAAAAATTATTATTAAAGTAGCAACAACACCCATTCCAGCCGCTTCTGTAATACCGGTCATACCAGAGTAAATTGAACCTAAAACAATTATTACAATACCAATTGGTGGCAAAAGACCTGGAAGGTAAGACATTTTTTCTTTGAAAGTTAAAGCTGGCTCATCACTAAGTGGTGCAAGATGAGGTTGCAATCTTGTTCTGATAAGAATGTAAGTAATAATTAATCCTGAAATCATTAAACCTGGAACAATTGCTTCTTGGAATAACATCGTAATTGAAGTTTCGGTTGTTAATCCATAAATAATTAAAACAATTGATGGAGGTATCATTGTTCCTAAGGAACCTGATGCACAAATAATACCTATCGACATATCCTGATCGTATTTCAATCTCAACATCTGAGGGAGCGCAATCAATCCTAATAAAACTATTTCTCCTCCAATAATTCCACTCATTGCAGCCATGATTGTTGCCATGATTGCAGTCACTACCCCTACTCCACCTCTGGTTTTTCTCAACCAAGCATTTAAAGCATCATATAAATCTCTCGCAATGTTCGAGCGTTCAAGCAAGGAGGCCATAAATATAAATAATGGAACAGATAAAAAAGAATATGTAACAACAAGAGAATAATATCTTGAGAGTAAAATTCCCAATGCATGCTCACCAATATATAAAAATACAAGTACTGCACCCATAAAACCAGATGCAAATCCCATTGGAACACCAATAGATATAAGAGCTAATAATCCAACAATAAGTATGATCGAGAGTGTACCTATCTCAAATTCCATCTTATTTTAAGTCTTTAGCTGGTTGGTATTGTTTTTCTTTAGGATTTTTCCAATCAATAATTAAATTATTTACAGATTGAAGTGCAATAAGAAATAAGCATATCAGTGTAAGAGGTTTCATAGTAGCTGGAATTGGTGGGTCCCAATATGTTGCAAATCTCTCCCAATTTATGAACGATCTATGCGCATCCTCAAATCCGCCATAAATTACAGCAGCAGCAAAAACCACAATTATAGTAGTGCTAATTAAATCAAAAATTCTCTGAACTGGTCTGCTGACGTAATCATATAATAATACTATTCTAATATGACTTCTTAATCTTGTAGCATATATCCCACCTACTAAATAACAAACACCAGCCAACCACAAACATAACTCGTTAGCCCATAAGGTTGGTTTAAGTAAAACATATCTCATAAAAATTTCATACATCATCACAATTACAATTATAGGAATTAAGTATTTAATTGTGTGACTTAAAAATAAGGAAATTCGGTCTATCCAATTTATTGGAAAATCATCTTTACTTGCAACTTTTTCACTTTGCTCTTGTAGTTGTTTATCTTGTAAATCTTTATCTTGCATAAGTAAAAAAATTTTTTAGAAGGGCCTTTTCAGGCCCTTCTAAATTTTTTATATACTATTAATTATAGAATACCGTTAGCTTTCATGTAAGCTTTATGTATTTCAATAAGAGCAGCTGCTTCTGGAGATTTAGTCTTCCATTCTTCCCAAGCACCAAGTGCAGCTTGTCTAAATTTAGCTCTATCTTCTTTAGACCAATCGTGAAGAGTAACTCCCATTTCTTTTAAAGCTTTAACTGCTTCTGCATTTTTTCTTTCAACCAAACTAGTGATAGTTCTTCCACAGATTTCGATTGCAGCTAACATTGCACCTTTTTCGTGAGGTTTTAACTTGTTCCATACTTTAGTGTTACAAGCTAAGTGGTCAGCAGGCATCGAATGGAAACCTGGGTATGTAGCATATTTATTTTGCTCATAGTGTCCACCTGCATAGTTAGTTGCTAATGATGAATAATCTGCACCATCAATTAGACCAGTTTGTAAAGCTGTAGGAACTTCACCAAAGTCCATAACAATTGGCTTAGCTCCTAATGCTGTGAAGATCATACTTTCCATTCCTGGAGGCGATCTGAATTTGAAGTCTTTCAATGAAGCAACATCTGGAATTGGTCTGCTAGAAATTAAAGACTCATGTCCTGGTATCCACCAACCAATCAAAGTCATTCCATATTTGTTATAAAGTGCATCAACAGCTTCTTGAGCTCCTGGGAAATTTAGGAATTCATATTGTTGATAAGGGTTATCGTACCCACCCATTACATCTCCTGCAAATTGAAATGCAGCATTTTTACCAGTTTGGTATCCTGCACCAGTCATATCACAGTCAATAATTCCAGTTTGTGCAGAGTTAAATACCTCAGCTGATTTACCAGTTACTGACGATGAATAGAACATTTGCACTTTTAAGCTTCCGCCAGAAAACTTTTCAACGTTTTTAGCGAATTGAGCGGCAACCTCACCATTTGGTGAACTAGCAGTAAAGTGTGTTTCAATCTTTAAAGTCTTTGCATATGCAGAGCTAAATAAAGCAACTGAAACAATAGCTACTGCAGCTATAGTTTTAGATATAAGTTTAAACATTATATTCCTCTCGTTTGTGTTTTTTTGAAATTTAATCACAAATGTTTTTTGAGATCAACGAATTCGTTTAATGTTTATATATAGAAATTATATATATTATCTAAACTAACAACTCTAAGTTGTTTTAAACTACTTCAGAAATTAGGGGTTTTTTATTAAAAAAACAATAGATGTTATCAACTGCCATCATGCTCATTGCCAATCGAGTCTCATGAGTCGCACTACCAATATGTGGTAAAACAAAACAGTTATCTAATTTTAAATATCTTTTATCTAAATAAGGTTCATTATTAAATACATCTAAACCAGCCGCATAGATTTTTTTATTCTCGAGAGCATCAATTAAATCATCATCATTAATAGTTGATCCTCTTGAGGTATTTATAACAACAGCATGCTTAGGTAATAAATTTATAGTTGAAGCATTTATTATGTGTTTGGTCTCAGATGTTGCTGGCGTATGAATACTAAGAAAGTCACAATCTGGTAGCATAAACTTAATATCAGAAAAATACTTTGCTCCATCCTCTAAATCATCAGAGAGTTTATTCCTGTTGTGGTAAATTATTTTCATTCCAAATGCTTTAGCACTTTTTGCAGCCATTCTTCCGATACGACCCATACCAATGATACCTAAAGTTTTACCTGTAACAGAGTTTCCAATCATAAATTTAGTAAGATCAGGTTTTTGATGTTTCCAGTTGTCTGTTTTTACCAGATTGTATGCTTCACCAATTCTTCTTGAAGCTGCTAAAATTAAAAGAATAGTAGTTTCTGCGACTGCTTCATTTAAAACATTAGGTGTATTTGTAAATTTAATTTTTTTTTCTTTTGCAGATTTTATTGAAATATTATCATAACCAACACCAACTTGAGCAATAATTTTTAATTTACCATTTAAATTATTAAAAAAATTTTCACTAATTTTATCAAAACCAGTTGAAATCATTCCATCATAATCATTAATAATTTTAATTAAGTCACTTTCTGGAATGGGATTGTCTTTTGGATTTAAAGTTACTTCAAATTCTTTTTGAAGTTTTTCTTCTGCTAAATCTGATATTTTTCTTGAAACTAATATTTTTGGTTTCATTAGTGGGAATCTCTTGGTAAACCTTTGGTATGTGATACGTCTAGGAATTTACCTCGAGAATTAATGCATGCACCATCATCCAATTGACCAACAGTATTTCTAAATATTTCCTGCCAAGGAGTTTGATTTTTTGGCTTAAATACTTTTTTGTTTTTTCTTCGTTTTTTAAATTCAGCCTGAGAAATCAATAAATCAACTCTTCTTTTATTTAAGTCTATTTTTATTTTATCGTAAGTTTTAACAATGCCTAAATCTCCACCTACTGCTGACTCTGGAGAAACATGAAGTATTGATGGGCTCTCGGATGTTCCACTCTGTCTTCCGTCTCCCAAAGTTGGTAAATGTCTTATTCCTTTTTTTAATAATCTGTCAGGTGGTTGCATATTAACCACTTCTGCTGATCCAGGGTATCCAACCGGTCCGCAACCTCTAATAATTAATATCGAGTTTTCATTTATTTTTAATTTTTTATCATTAAGTCTTTTATGATAATCCTCAGGACCTTCAAAAACTATAGCTTTACATTCAAAAACATTAGGGTGTTTAGGATTTGATAAGTATTGATCTTTAAATTCCTTACTGATTACAGACGTTTTCATTATAGCAGATGAGAAAAAATTACTTCTCATAACCAAAAAACCAGCTTTTTCAGTTAATGCATTTTTAAAAGTTTTAATTACTTTATTGTCTATATCAACTTTCTTTCTTAAATTTTCACCTACAGTTTTACCCGTGACTGTCTTTATATTTGTATGAATTTTTTTATTTTTTATTAATTCTTTCATTACTGCAGGTATTGCTCCAGCTCTGTGAAAACTTTCCATTAAGTATTCTCCTGCAGGTTGGCAATTTACCAATAAGGGAATATTGTGCCCAAGTTTTTGCCAATCAGAAAGATCGAATTTAATTCCCATATGTTTTGCAATAGCGCTTAAATGGGCTGTGCAGTTACTAGATCCACCTATAGCACTTGCTACTACTACAGCGTTTTCAAAAGCTTTACGTGTCATAATTTTTGATGGGGTTAAATCTTCATAAACCATTCCAACAATTCTTTTTCCTGTTTCGTAAGAAATTTGTTCTCTTTCTCTGTAAGGGGCGGGAATAACCGCACCTCCTGGTAAAGACATTCCTAATGCCTCTGCTACTGAGTTCATTGAAGAAGCTGTTCCCATTGTATTACAATGGCCAGCACTTGGTGAGGATGATGAAACCATATCCATAAATTCCTCATATTTAATCTCTCCTTTAGCTAACATTTTTCTAGCTTCCCATACTACCATTCCTGATCCAGCTAATTTTCCTTTATAAATTCCATCTAACATTGGACCACCAGATAAAACTATTGCTGGAATATTTACCGTGGCTGCTGCCATCAAGGCTGCTGGAGTAGTTTTATCACATCCTGTTGTTAAGATAACTCCATCAATTGGGTATCCATATAAAACTTCTACTAATGACAAATATGAAAGATTTCGATCCAACATTGCAGTAGGTCTTTTTCCTGTCTCTTGAATTGGATGGGTTGGAAACTCCATGGGTATACCTCCTGCTCTTCTGACTCCATCTTTTATTCTCTTACTCAGTGACATAAAATGCCTATTACATGGTGAAAGGTCACTTCCAGATTGAGCAATTCCTATAATTGGATTTCCTGATTGTAATTCTTTTCTAGTAAGACCATAATTTAAATACCTTTCTAAATACAAAGCTGTCATATCTGGGTTTTTTGGGTTATTGAACCACTGCTGACTTCTGAAACTTTTTTTTCTTTTATTAGGCATAATTGAATAATGGTCTCTTTAGATTTATAGTTATATAATAAATTTATGAATAATCTAATAGTTTTAAATAAGAATGACAATGTGGGTGTTAGTCAATTCATAATTCCTGAAAAAACAAAAATTGAAGGTCATGAAATTAGTACTATCGATCCTATCCCTTTTGGACATAAAGTTTGTTTAAAAACAATTAAAAAGGGTGATCCAATAATTAAATATGATCAAATTATTGGTTTTGCATTAGATGAAATTAAACCTGGACAACATGTCCACTCACACAATTTAGAATTTAGAGAGTTTAAAAGAGAATTTAAAGTAAAAGACAGAAAACACATTGTAAATGAAAAAGCAGATACCTTCTTTAATGGAATTTTAAGAGATAATGGACAGGTCGCTACTAGAAATTATATTGGAATAGTGAGCACTGTAAACTGCTCAGCAACTGTCACTAAAATGATTGTTGAAAGGATTAAATATTCTGACATTTTAAAAGATTACCCAAATATTGATGGCATAGTGCCAATTACTCACTCAACTGGATGTGGAATGAATACAGAAAGTGAGGGAATGCAAATTTTCCAAAGAACTATTGATGGCTTTAAAAATCATCCAAACTTTTCTCATGTATTTGTAATCGGTTTAGGTTGTGAATGTGCTCAAGTCAGTTTGTTTGATGAATCTTTAAAAAAACATAACCGAATTCATTTTCTAACAATTCAAGATGAAGGTGGAACTAAAAAAATAGTTGATAAAGTTTTGTCTCAAATAAAAAATTTACTTTCAGAAGCAAACAGTGTGCAGAGAACTTCGCAACCAGTAAGTCATTTAACTTTAGCTCTTCAGTGTGGTGGTTCAGATGGATATTCTGGAATAACTGCAAATCCTGCATTAGGTGTTGCAGCAGATCTGTTGGTTAAGAAAGGTGGAAGTTCAATTTTATCTGAAACTCCTGAGATTTATGGGGCTGAACATTTATTAATTAATAGAGCTAGCTCACAAGAAACTGCTGACAAGCTGATACAGAGATTAGAGTGGTGGAAAAATTATACTTCAATCAATAACAGTTCGATGGATAACAACCCGGCACCGGGTAATAAAAAAGGTGGTCTTACAACTATACTAGAGAAATCTTTGGGTGCTGTTGCAAAAGGAGGAAATTCTATTCTTCAGGATGTATTGCACTATGCAGAACCTTTAAAAAACAAAGGATTTAATTTTATGGACTCTCCTGGTTACGATCCTGTATCTGTTACAGGTCAAGTAGCATCAGGTGCTAATGTAATTTGTTTTACAACAGGACGCGGATCTTGTTTTGGTTGCAAACCAGTTCCAAGTTTAAAACTTTCAACAAACTCAGCTATGTTTGAAAAAATGTCAGAAGATATGGATATTAATTGTGGAACAATTGCTGAAGGTAAAGAAAAAGTTGAAGAAGTTGGTCAAAAAATATTTGAACTAATTGTTAATACTGCTTCAGGAAATAAATCAAAGAGTGAAATCAACGGCTACGGTGACGAGGAGTTCAATCCTTGGCAAGTAGGCGTAGTGATGTAATTTTTATTTTCCAGTGCCACAGCAAACATCCTTAATTAATGTAATTTTATTAGCTGCAGGTGGCTTTTTCATGTTTGTATGTATGGACTCCACAGCAAAGTACCTTGGTACAGTTATGCCTGTTACTCAAGCAATTTGGGGTAGATTTTTTTTTCACTTAGTTTCTTTAGTTATATTTTTTTTAATATTTAAACCTAAAGTAAATTTAAAAAAAAATTTTAAGGTTCAAATAATAAGATCAATATTGATGGTTACAGCAACGTCATTTATGTTTTATTCTTTACAAAAATTTGACTTAGTAGACATATATGTAGTTTTCTTTACAGCTCCTTTGATAGTTTCTTTGCTTTCAGCATATTTTTTAAAAGATATTTTAACATCGAAGGGTATACTTTTAATGTTACTTAGCTTTGGTTCAATTATTTACTCCTTAGGACCAAGTATGAAGATATTTAGTATTGATTTAATTTTTCCAATAGTTCCACCAATTTGTTGGGCTCTTTATCAATTTTTTACTAAACTTGTATCAGGTGACAACGATCCATTTGCTGCGATATTCTATACCTCAATTTTAGGTGCGATTATATTTAGTATATTTATTTTTTTTAACTGGGTTCCATTAGAAAAGAATATTTTTTGGCTTTATTTATTATTACTTGGAGTAGCAGGTTTTGTTAGTCATTCTTTAATAATTTATGCAATCCAACTCTCTAATTTATCATTTGTAACAAACTTTCAATATTCACAATTAGTTTGGTCAACAATTATTAATTTTTTAATTTTTGGTGTACCTTTTGATTACAATAAAATAGTAGGTGTGGTAGGAATTATTGTTTTTGGTATAATGTTTATTAGAACAGAAGGTACAAAGAAAAGTTAATTTTTGAAATAAATATGAAAAATATTGGATTTATTGGTGTTGGTTACATGGGATATGGAATAGCCAAGAATATTTTAAAACATAAAAATAAACTTTTTGTTATTGCAAACAAAAATAGAAAACCAATTGAAAAAATTATTAGTGAAGGTGCAGAAGAAGTAAAATCTTTTGAGGATTTTGCAAATAAAAATCTTGATGCATTGTTTATGTGTGTAACTAATACCCCAATTGCAAAATCAATATCTGAAAAAATTTCAGCAATTTTAAAGGATAAAACTATAATTATTGATATCACAACTCATAACAAAACTGGTTCTATAGAAACTGAATCTATATTTAAGAAAAATAATATTAAGTATGTTGAATGTCCTGTAATGGGTGGTCCTGTTCAAGCTGAGGAAGGTATTTTAGGTGGAATTGTAGGAGCATCAGATGAAAGTTTTAAAATAGCTGAACCATATTTTAAGATTTTCTGTAAAGAATATTTTCACTTTGGTCCTGTTGGCATGGGTGCAAAATCAAAACTTTTGAATAATTTTTTAACACTTGGAAATGCAGCATTGATTAATCATTTAGCTAAAAGTGCTAACGAAATGGGCTTGAATTTGAAAAAAATTTATGATGTTGCTAAGCTTGGTTCAGGTAATTCTGCAGCTCTAAATAGAGTTTTTGATAATCTATTAAAGGGAGATTTTACTGGATTTAAATTTACTGCCAGTAATTCTGTAAAAGATTTAACTTATATACAAGACTTATTAAAAGATTTTCCTGAAGCAGAAAAAGTTGCTGAACTTAATAAAAATTATTTCCAAAAAGCTGTTGACGACGGATTTGGTGAAAATTTTATTAGTGAATTGATTAATAAAAAATAATTTTAAAAAGTAATCTAAGATACCGGGAATCTACTAAAGCACCAGGTTGTATTCAAGAATTTTATTTAACCAAAGCTCAAATAAATTTATTGAATTTATAATAAATATAATTAACTTTTTTTTAGAAGGAGGTTTATGTTTATACTTTCACCACCTGATACTTAGCTGAAGTCTTTTAAATACCAAAAAAGTTAATAACATTAAAATCCGTTTGGATTAAAACGCCAAAGAGGCTTAAAAAAAGGGAGCTCTTTAGGTATTCGCTTAAAGAGCGAACCCTTAAAAGTAAATTTTAATGGGGCATCCGGTACTTGCTATGACAAGCTTTGCAATTACTCCACATCAATTGTTTTAATGTACCTCTAATATCGTCGCTATCTTCAATAACAGATGTAAGTGTAACCATATCATCAGATGCTTTTTTCATTAGAGCATTAAAGGCATCTTTTTCTTCCCAAATGATTGGTAAGGCTTCTGTTTTAAATCCTTCCTTGGTGTTTTCAGGAAATAAATCAATCAAAACTTTATAATTTTCACTCATTTCTAACATTAATTCTATTGATTTATCAAAATCTCCATTTGAAGCAAAAGCTTGAACTCTTTTAGCAGTACTATAATTCTTACTCAATAATGCTTTTCTCCCCTTTATAATATCTTCAACACTTTGTTCAGCATTACTTGCTGAGACCAAAAGCACAGTGAAAATTGATAACAATAATATTTTAATAAATGAAGTTATGTGATTAAATAATTTATGCATCTAACAAACACCCTAACAGAGTACGGTATTATTTCAAAGCTGTTACATTGGCTTAGTGCGATATTGCTTCTAATTCAAATTCCATTAGGTTTTTATTTAGTTGATTTGGATTTTGGTGACGAAAGAATAACTTTTGAAAATATTCATGTATTAATAGGTTTAACTATATTTTACTTAGTAATTTTAAGGTTATTAAATAATATACTTAATCCTACACCCAAACTTGATCCAAGTATTTTCATTGGACAAAAATTTATAGCAAAATTAAACCATGTCCTTTTATATGTGGCAATTTTGTCAATCACAATTTCAGGTATTTTAAAAAAATTATTTAATGGGGAGACTTTAGTAATTTTTTTTAAAGAGATAAGAATTAAAGATAACTTTGAATTAGCAGATCAGTTTTATAATATTCATATATATTCAAATTATACAATTATAGCTTTAATATCCCTTCATGTTTTAGCTGTCATAGCTCACAGAATATTTTTTAAAGATAATTTATTGAAAAAAATGCTTTAAATTAATGACAAGCAACTCCGTATTTTTTTAATCTCCAATAATTATATGGCCATGGAGTTAAAAAACCTACAATTAACATTATTGGAACAACCCACCAAGTTAATATGGCACCACCAGTTAAAACATAATCTGTCAAATTCATCATAATTTCCATACTAATCATTGATATTAAACTCATTCCACAAGCAGTTTTAAAAGCATTAATAAAATTAAAATTTTGTGTCATTAAAATAATTGTTTCTAAAATAATACTTGTAATCAAACCGTTAATGATTGCTAAAATCATAATTCCTAAAACTGGAAAAGGAATTTCAGTTAATTGAAAAAATAAAATTGTACCAAAATCACCTATGGCGCAACCTAATACACACCAAGCTGTATTTTTTGCACTCCTTTTCCAAGTATGTTTGCAAGACCAATTAAATGTTATAGCTGCCATAATTATCTACTCATATTAATTTGATATTCATATTTATCAATAGGCCAATAAGACTTTAAATAAGCTAGTACACTATCAATTTCTTTATCAGATAATTTATCTTCAAAACCAATCATTTTACCTTCATAGTTTTTTACTAATTTTGCTAGTCCATATTTTATTATTGCATGTAGAGTTTTATCGTCATGATGCCAAGTATGACCTGTGCCATTTAGAGGTGGAGCTTTTCTGTGTCCATCTTCGTCAAATTCTTTCCAATTTTTAGCGCCAGCTAAATTTATCATATGACAAGAAACACAATTTTTTTCATATGCAATTTTACCTCTTTCAATCATAAGTTTAGAATCAGTTGTGATAGGAAAATGATTATGAGCACTTACAACGTTAGGAAAACTATATATTAATAAAATTATAATAAATGAAATTAGTTTACCCATGGAAGTTAAGTAGATATTTGATTTATTATAACAAGTACATGTGATAATTTAAGCTATGATATTTAAGCAAGTTTTTGATACGAAATCATCAACTTATACTTATATAATTGCTTCTGCTAAAGGTCGAGAAGCATTAATAATTGATCCGGTAATAGAGAATGTTGACAGTTACGTTAATTTGCTTAATGAATTAAATTTAAAACTAGTTAAGGTAATTGATACACATATTCACGCAGACCACATAACAGGTGCCTCAAAATTAAAAAAAGTTACAAATTGCTCTACAATCATGGGAGAGCACACACCTGCTGATACAGTAGAAATCAAAGTAAAAGATGAAGAAATAATTAAAATTGATCAAATTGAAATTAAAGCGATGTATACACCAGGTCATACTTCAGACAGCTACAGTTTTTTAATGGATAAATATTTATTTTCTGGAGATACCCTTTTAATTAATGGAACAGGTAGGACAGATTTTCAAAATGGTAGTTCAAAAGATGCTTATAATTCTTTGTTTAATAAATTACTTAAACTGCCTGAGGATACTTTGCTTTATCCGGGGCATGATTATAACGGTAAACTTGTTAGTACTATTGGAAATGAGAAAAAATTAAATCCAAGGCTTCAAGTTAATAATGCTGATGAATATGCTGAGATAATGTCAAATCTTAATTTATCTAAGCCTGAGTTAATGGATAGCAATATTAGAAGTAATATTAAATTAGGTGCTAACTAAAAATCACAAAAATTAAAAACCAATAAGAAACTAATCCTGCTAAAATAGTTGCAATAATATTTTTTGAAAAATAACCTACGATAACTGCAACTAATGCTCCAAAAATTTTTGGATCATTCATTTCTATAAAGGTTCCATAATCATTTATAAATATTCCAGGAAATATTATGGCTGGAAATACTGCAGATGGAACATATTCTAAAATAGCTTTAATCTTGTCTCCCAACATATCTCTACTAATTAATGCGACCATAGTCATTCTAGTAAAGTAAGTTAATATACCAGCAAAGATAATTGATACTAAAGTCATTTTTTTAACCTCAATAATAACGAAGCTACAAACAAAGCAATAACTGGTGAAATAATTATATAAGATTTAAATGGTGCATCAAAAAATAATAATGAGCTTAAACCACAAGTAATCATTACAATTACATGATCAATTTTTTTTAAATCTTGTACAACGATTGCAATAAATGTCAGAGGGATGGCAAATTTTAATCCAAGTTCCTCAGGTAAAAATGATCCCAAAATAATTCCTGAAAGTGTAGCAATTTGCCAACAAACCCACATCGTGCACCCAGTGCCTATTAAATGATAATGTAAATATTCCTCAGATTTATTTTTTTTAAAAAATTTATTAGACTCTGCAAAGCCCTGATCAACTATTACATATGATATTAATAATTTTTTAATAAAAGATAATTTTTCTAGATACTCAGATAAAACTGCTCCATATAATAAATGTCGAGAATTTATAATTCCAACAGAAGTAACAGCAACTAAGCTAGATGCACCTCCTGATAAAAGCTGCAAAAAAACTATTTGAGAAGCACCTCCAAAAATAATGAAGGACATTGCATAAACTAAATAAGGATTAAAACCAAGTTCAACTCCAATTGCTCCACAGATTATTCCAAATGGAATCACTGAAAGCATATGCGGAGAAATATCTAGCATACCTCTGGTGAACAATTGTTTTTTTGAAAGCATTTGCTTGTTTTATTAAAAACAAACTATGTGATCAATATGAATCGGTCTTTTAATTCCAAACTTTTCGTCTGCTTCGTGTTGGTGTTCATGATGTGAATGAACAAAAACTGGTATAAGTAAATCGCTGTTAGTTTTTAAGGTATAAATAAAGTTTGTACCTCTAAATTTCCTATCAACCACCTCTAATTTTAGATTGCTCTTATCATCATGCTCAAGATCTTCTGGCTGTAATAATAATTTTACATTTGATCCTTTTGGATAATGCTTAATGAAATTACCTTTAATTGTTCCTAGGTCTTCGTTTTCTAATGAATTTTCTCCTGTAACTTTTGCAGGAATTAAAATACCTCTATTTAAAAAATTAACTACTTCTTCTGAGTTTGGAAAATGATAAACATTATAAGGATCGTCAAACTGTTTAATTTGACCATCTAGAACAATTGCACATTTGTGTCCAAGGTAAAAAGCTTCGTATGAATCGTGAGTTACTATAATTGTTGTAATCTTCAATTTACTTAATATTTTTTTTAATTTTACTTGTATCTCCTCTTTAAAACTTTGATCAACATTTGATAATGGCTCATCTAAAAGCAAGAGATCAGGTTGTGTTAAAAGTGATCTAGCAAGTGAAGCTCTTTGCGCTTCTCCTGCACTAATTTCATGTGGGTATTTTGTTAAAATTTGATCTATATGAAGAAAATCTACTATCTCCTTAAAGCTAAGTTTTTTTTTTCTTTTTCCCTGATTTCTTTCAGCACCTAATAAAATATTTTTTTCAACTGTGTAATGTGGAAACAAACTATTATCTTGAAAAGCTAAGGATATATTTCGATCCTCAGGCTCTACATTTTGATCTTTGGAAGATAATATTTTACCGTTTAGTTTAATTGTACCTTTTTCAATTTTTTCTAAGCCAGCAATAGTTCTAAGTATTGTTGTCTTTCCAATTCCTGATGGACCTAAAATACATAAAGTATCTCCCTCGTTTTCAATTACGAAAGATGCGTTTTTGACTTTAGTCTTCCCACTTATTGTAAAATCAACATTTTTTATCTCTAAATAGCTATTACTCATTATCTCTCAGAATATATTTAGATGTAAGCATTATAAAAAAACTTGCAATAAGAATTAAAAATAATGAAGGTACAGCAGCAGCTTCTAGCAAGTCTTCAGAGGCAGATATATATGCAGTAGTTGCGAATGTTTCAAAATTAAAAGGTCTTAAAATCAAGGTGATTGGTAATTCTCTTATTATTTCTAAAGAAATAAGAATTCCAACAAATAAAATAGATTTTCTTAAGAAAGGTATATGAATATTAATGAAAGTCTTTTTTTTAGAATAACCAAGTAGGTATGAACTTTCATCAACTGAAATATTTATTTTCTCGTATCCTGATTTTATTCCATTAAAGGCTAAAGAATAGAACCTAATAAAATAAACAAGAACCAAACCAAGTATAGAACCAATAAATATTTTTTTAACAGATAAAAAACCTAGTGCTTTAACTACGTTGTCGTCAAACCAAGCTATAAAAGTTATGAAGGCTACAGCTAAGATTACTCCTGGAATAGCATAACCTGAAATAGATAAAGTAGACAAAGCATTTAAGGTTTTATTTTTTGAAACTCTATTTCCATAATTAGAAATTAAAGAAAAAGTTATCAAAACTAAACTAGATAATAATACCAAGTAAAGTGTATTTAATGTCAAGGTAATGACCGGTATATCGAAAAGATTTTCTGGAAACTTTAAAGTCCAATATAACATTTGACTTAGTGGAAATAAAAAACTTAAAAAGAAAACAACAAAACAAATTGAAAATGCATAAAATGCTTTTGCTCCTGAAAGTTGAATTTTTTCTTTTTGTTTAAATCCACCTTTTGTATTTGAATGATACCTTGCCTTTTTTCTAGATAAATTTTCTAAAATGAATACTGCAAAAATGAATAAAAGAAGAAAAAAAGATATCCTGTTTGAGAAAGCTAAATCATCAAACGTGATCCAAGAATTGTAGATACCCGTAGTTAAGGTATTTATAGAAAAGAAATCAACAGCTCCAAATTCAGCTAAAGTTTCCATTGCTACCAAAGAAAGGCCTGCAACGATTGCCGGTCTGGCCGCAGGCAATATTAAAGAGTAAAAAGACTTCATTTTAGAAAATCCTAAATTTCTCCCTAAATCAATTAGATTTTGAGATTGATACTGGAATGATGCTCTTGTGAGAATATAAACATAAGCAAATAGTGAAAAAGATAGAGAAAGTACAGCGCCTATTAAACCATCAAACTTTGGAATGTTTTGGTTATAATTTGCTTCTCCGAATACATTTTTCAATATCGAATATAAAGTTCCATAATTTTCAAAGAAAGCTGTTAAAGAATACGCATAAATATATGGTGGAACTGCAAAAGATAATATCAGAGCCCATTTAAAAAAATTACTTAAAGGGAATTTATAAAAAGAAACTAAATAAGCTGTACTAGTTCCAATTAAAAAAGTTAAAACTAAGACACCAACCAGCAAAATTAGTGAATTAAAAATATATTCAAACAAAAAAGTATCTTTTAGAATTTGATAATAATTCGATGTATCCTCAAAAAAACTAGTAAATACTGTAACAATTGGTATAACAACAAAAATTGATACCAATAAAGAAAACAAAAACCAAATATTTATCTTATTAAAATACATTTTACCCTTTGTTTCAGTGAACATAATCAATAGTAGGGTAAATAACTATTGAGTTATGTTCACTTTTTGAAAATTAATCTTTTAAACCAAAAATATTAATGACATGATCAATATCATTATCTTTGATCTCTGATAATTTTCTATTATTTATTTTTTTTTTAATTTTTTCACACTCAGACAAACACGGTTCACAAGTTATCTGACCTTCGAGTGAACTACTGTTATTTTGAGAAATACTTAAATTAAAATCAAATAAATTTTTTCTCACTTGTTCCTCACTTCCATCCAGCAGCTGTCATTACCTCTAATGCTGCAGCCTGATTTTTTCCATAGCTTGAAACTTTAGTTGTTAGATCCTGTTTAAAATCTAATCCTAAATTATTTACTACCAATGGATTTGGAGATACACCAGCTATCATTGGAAACTCAAAAGTATTGTTTGTAAAATGTTCTTGAGCTTCTGGTGATAACAAGAAGTCTACAAGTGCAATTGCATTTGATTTATTAGGTGCTCCTTTAACTAAAGCTGCACAACTAATATTCATATGTGTTCCTCTGTCATTTTGATTTGGAAAAAATGCTTTAACTTTTTTTGCTGCTGCTTGTTGTTCTGCTCCTTTGTTACCAGATAACATAAGTGCTAAGTAGTATGTATTAGCTACAGCAATATCAGCTTCTCCAGCTGCAACTGCCATAATTTGGGCTCTATCATTTCCTTTTGGTGTTCTTGCCATATTTGCAACCACTCCTTTAGACCATTCTGCAGCAGCCTTCTTGCCATTATTTTCAATTAGTGAAGCTACCAGTGACTTATTATAAATATTACTTGATTTTCTAATTACTAATCTGCCTTTCCATTTTGGATCAGCTAAGCCTTCGTAGGTAAGTCCTGATAATTCAGCTCCAGTTACTCTCTCTGGTGAGTAATAAATTATTCTAGCTCTTTTAGCTACTCCAACCCAGTGTGTAGTTCTAAAACTCTTTGGAACTGATGATTTAATTGTTGGAGACACTAGACCAGCTTGTGTCATTCCTTTAGCCTTAAATGCTCCACATCTGCCTGCATCAGCAGTAATATAAAGATCTGCTAAAGAGTCTGAACCCTCCTCTATAATTCTTTTTTCTAATGCACCAGCTTTTCCATTTATTAAATTTACTTTAATTCCAGTCTTTTTAGTAAATTTGCTATAAAGTTCGTTATCAGCTTTATAGTGTCTGGCATTGAAAATATTTACCTCATTAGCAGTTACAAAAGATGAAACTATTAAAGATGCAAATAATGCTAAAAGTGTTACTTTTTTCATTTTGTCCTTATCTTTACCCTAAATTGTTTGCGAATGAGAATTATTCTCAATGCGAATAATTATCAATCGCATATAATGTAGCATTTTACAAGTATTATTTGGATATTTTTTTAATTAAATTCTTACTTCCAGTCGCCTATTTTACTGAATAGGAAGTTTCTGAAAGCTTGAACTCTAGCTGTATTTTTAAGTGATTGAGGGTAAACGAAGTGAGCCTCTGTTATCGGTCCCTCTACTTTAGGTAAGACTTTTATTATGTTTGGAGAATTTGATACCAAATATTCTGGTAGTGCAGCTAATCCTACGCCAGACTCAACACCATATAGTAATCCACTTACACTATTTACTTTCATAATTGATTTTCTTTTCTTTCCATCATGCATTCCAATTTTTAAAGCCCAATCAGGATTGTAGACTGGTGAGGGTGCTCCTTTTCCAAATGAAATAAATTTGTGTTTATTTAAATCATTAACTGTTTTGGGCATACCGTTTTTTTCCAAGTATTTACTTGACCCATAAATATAATATTTAATATCCACTAATTTTTTTTGAATATAATTAAGTTGTTTTGGTCTTCTCATGAAAATTCCAATATCTGCTTGTCGAGTACTTAAATCTAACTCTTTATCATCGAAAACTAGTTCTATCTCAATTTCTGGATTTAGCCTCATAAATTCTTGAATTCTTGGTGTTAACCAGTGAGTACCAAAACTTCTCACAGTTGTAATAGTTAATTTTCCTGTGGGTTTACTTTTTTGATCACCCAGTGATGTTTCAACTTCTTTAAGTTTTGTAATAACCTCGTGAGCTGTTTTAAAGACATATTCTCCATTTTCTGTAAGAGTTAATCCTCTTGCATGTCTTTCAAATAATTGAACTTTTAAATCTTGTTCTAAAGATTGAATTTGTCTACTTATAGCAGATTGACTAAGATTCAAATTAATAGTAGCGTTTGTGAAGCTACCAGCTTCTGCTACAGCATGAAAAATTTTTAGTTTATCCCAATCCATTATTTATTTAAATCAACTAATACTCTTCCAGAAATTTCACCTTTTAAAATTTTTGGATAAGTCTCAATCAATTCCTCCAAGCTTACAGTTAAAATTGATTTTTCTAATAAATCAAAATCAATTAAGTTTGTTGCTTCTCCCCAAATGAAACCTCTTCTTTTTATGCTACAATTAGCAGAGTCCATGCCCCAAACTTTAATACCTCTCAACATAAATGGTAATAAATTTGTATTAAGTTCATTACTGTTTGCATTTCCACATACTGATATTATCCCATTTGATTTTGTTTGAGCAATTGCATTTGCTAAAATTTTTCCACCAACTGTGTCCACCACTCCGTCCCATAGACCTTTGTCTATTGGTCGTGGATCTTTGTCAAATTCAGCCCTATTTATAATGTTTTTAGCACCTAATGATTTTAAATAATCCGTTTTTGAATCTTTTCCAGTAACAGCAGAAACATTGTATCCCATTTTGGTTAATGCCATCACTGCTACACTGCCAACTCCTCCTGTTGCACCTGTAACTAAAACATCATTAACTTTTTCACCTAACAAAATACTTTCTCTTGCTTGAATTGCAAAAGCACTCATTAATGAAGTAAAACCTGCTGTGCCTAAAATCATAGCTTGTTTAGTTGTTAAACCATCGGGTTTTTTTACTAAAAAATCTGCATTTACTTTTGCAATTTGTGAATATCCACCAAAGAATATTTCCCCAACTCTGAATCCAGTTAAAATTACCTCATCTCCCTCTTTAAATTTTGAATTTTCACTTTCTATTACTTTTCCTGAAAAATCTATTCCTGGAATATGTGGAAATTCTTTAACTAGTCGTCCACCGTTTTTTAAAATCATTCCATCTTTAAAATTAAGGTCAGAATAATCAACTTTTACAGTTACATCTCCATGCTTTAGAAAACTTTTATCAATGGATTTAACTTCACGAGAAAAGTTTTCACCTTCTTGATCAAGTATCAGTGCTTTAAATTGGTCAGACACACTAGTCTTTTAACTCAGTGCTGATAAATCGTAAATATCTATTTTGATAACTCAGATCTTCTTTAAATTGACCTAAGTAAAAGTTGGTTACAGTTGTTGCTTGTTCTTTTTTAATACCTCTCATAGTCATACACTGATGAGTTGAATCTATTGTAACAGCCACACCTTTTGCATCTAACGCTTCCATTAAGCTGTTTGCTATCTGTACTGTTAATCTCTCTTGTGTTTGTAATCTTTTTGAAAATATTTCTACTACTCTAGCAATTTTACTCAATCCCACAACTCTCTCATTTGGAATGTATGCAACATGTGCTTTTCCTATAATTGGAGCCATATGATGTTCACAGTGACTTTGTACTGAAATATTTTTTTGAACCACCATATCGCTATAACCTTCTACGTCACCAAAAGTTTTGTCTAATACTTTTGTTGCGTCTTCGTTATAGCCTTGAAAGTATTCTTTAAATGCTTTTACAACTCTTTTAGGGGTTTCCAACAATCCTTCTCTTTTTGGATCTTCTCCCATCCATGACAAAATTGTTCTGATAGCATCCTCTGCTTCTTTATCTGAAACCTTTTTTGTCTCCAAATTATTGTTGTCTGTGTCTTTTACTAATTTCATAGCGCCTTTTTATACAGTAAATACCTCAATTTAAAAATATTTAATATATCTAGATATGTGCTAAATAATCACCCCGTATGTTCAAAAAAAGAGAAAATATCTATGATATTGAAGAAGGAAATCTTCTTTCACCTAAATTTGATAATGATGGTTTGATTCCAGTAATTACCATGTGCTCAAAAACTAAAGATATTTTAATGCACGGATATATGAATGTTGAGGCTCTTAAAAAGACAATTGAAACTAAAGAAGCACATTATTTTAGTAGATCAAGAAAAACAATTTGGCATAAAGGAAAAACAAGTGGATTTATTCAAAAAGTTACTGAGATAAGAATTGATGATGATCAAGACTCAATTTGGTTAACAGTTGATATTGGTGATGGCGCAAGTTGTCATGTTGGATATAGATCTTGTTTTTATAGATCGATTCCTACTGGACCAATAGAAAATGGAAGAGAAGTTGAAATGAAATTCTTAGAGAAAGAAAAAAAATTTGATCCAGAGGAAGTATATAAGGGTCAACCTAATCCAACAAAAATCTAGTAATGGAATTAAAAATTGTCAAACCTTTTGGTCCAAGTGTTATGCAGTCTCAAATACCTGAAAAATTAATAAATGATCTAAATGATTATGTGGATGAAATTATAAAAGATCAGGAAAAATCAAATAAACTAGATTTTGGAAATAAATTAGCTGGTGACGTCACCCAAGAATTTAGATTAGAAAAAGATTTCGCAAAGAATGTGGGATGGATAGATTATTTAGCAAAATGTGTTTATAGCTGGATCGAAAAAGAATTAAATCTTAAAATAACAAAATTTGAATTGTTAGAAAGTTGGATTGTTAGACAATTTGAAAATGAATATAATCCTGTTCACTATCACAGTGGTCATGTATCAGGCGCAGGATATTTAAAAGTGCCAAAAAATCTAGGAAAATTTATACAAAATAAAGATAAGCAATTTCAAGGTGGAGATCTTAACTTAATTCATGGAAGCAGGCAATTTTTGTCTAGATCAATATTTCCAATTAAACCAAAAGTTGGGGATTTTTATTTTTTTCCAAATTATTTAATGCACACAGTTTATCCATTTAATGGAACCACAGAAGAAAGAAGGTCAATTTCGTTTAATGCAAACATAGATGAAAAAATTTTCAATCAGGTAAGTTAAATAATCAAGTAAGATGAAAAAACAAAAAAATGTACTTAACGAAGATCTGGAAGAATGTTCAAATGAGCCACTAACAGGTTGGTTTCGTGACGGTTGTTGTAACACAGATGAAAATGATCATGGTGTTCATACTGTTTGCGCTAAAGTAACAACTGAGTTTTTAGAATGGCTAAAAGAAGCAGGGAATGATTTAATAACACCACATCCAGAATTTGGTTTCCCAGGTTTAAAAGATGGTGATGGATGGTGTGTATGCGCAAGCTGGTATGCTAGAGCTGTTGAAGCAGGTAAAGGATGTCCAATTTTTTTAAAAAGAACTCATAAAAATTCTCTGAAATATCTTCCCATTGAAACTTTGAAGAAATTTGCAATAGACC
Source organism: uncultured Pelagibacteraceae bacterium (assembly GCA_902589725.1). GTDB lineage: Bacteria > Pseudomonadota > Alphaproteobacteria > Pelagibacterales > Pelagibacteraceae > Pelagibacter. The sequence continues at coordinate 9,878 of CACITU010000008.1, read as the reverse complement.
TGTCTTAATTACATGTTTCCATATCTTGGGCCTCCACCACCCTCTGGTGTAACCCAATTTATATTTTGAGAAGGTTCTTTAATATCGCAAGTTTTACAATGAATACAATTTTGGGAGTTAATAACAAATTTACTTACATTATTTTCCTTTTGAACTTCATAAACTCCTGCAGGACAATATCTTTGGGCAGGTTCATCATATTTATCTAAAGTATAATTAATTGGTAAATCAGGATCTTTTAACTTTAAATGAACTGGCTGATTATCTGCATGATTAGTTCCAGTTAAATATACTGAGCTTGTTTTATCAAATGTTAAAATATTATCATATTTTGGATAATTTATTTTAGGCATTTGATTAGCGGGTTTTAATGTTTCGTGATCTGCGTGTTTATGTTTTAAAGTAAAGGGAAGTTTCCCTCTAAATATAATTTGATCAATACCTGTAAATATTATTCCTAAAATTAGTCCCCAACTAAAGCTGGGTTTTACGTTCCTAGCTTCATATAACTCTTTATATAACCAGCTGTTTTTAAATTTATCTTCATAAATTGATAAATCCTTACTTTCATTTAAGTGTTCATTAATAGTTTCTGCTGCAATTATTCCACTTTTCATTGCGGTGTGTGAACCTTTAATTTTTGGCATATTCAAAGTTCCAGCGTCACATCCAACTAACAAAGCCCCAGGCATAAACATTTTTGGTAAACTTTGAAATCCACCCTCAATTAACGCTCTTGCACCATAAGAAATTCTTTTTCCACCCTCAATAATTTTTTTAATTGCAGGATGGGTCTTAAATCTTTGAAACTCGTCATATGGAGACAGGTGAGGATTTTTATAATCTAAGCCAATCACATAGCCTAGAAAAATTTGTTTGTTTTCTGCATGATACATAAAACTACCACCATAAGTACTATTATCTAGCGGCCACCCAGCTGTGTGCATTACTAAACCTTCCTCATGATTTTTTTCTTCTATTTCCCAAATTTCTTTGAAACCTATTCCATATTGTTGAGGATCTTTGCCTCTACTTAATTCAAATTTTTGAATAAGCTCTTTTCCAAGATGACCTCTACATCCTTCTGCAAATACTGTTACTTTTCCTAAAAGTTCAATACCTGGTTCATAACTATCTTTTTTATTTCCCTCTTTATCTATACCCATGTCTTGGGTTACAACACCCTTAACAGAACCATCTTCATTATATAAAATTTCACTTGCTGGAAATCCTGGAAAAATTTCTACTCCTAAACTTTCAGCTTGTTCAGCAAGCCATCTACATAGATTTGCTAAACTTATTATATAATTTTTATGATTTTGTTGTACCGCTGGAAGAAGCCATGTAGGCCAACTTAAAGATTTTGTTTTTCCTAAAAATAGAAATTTTTCTTTAGAAACTTTTGTTTTTATGGGAGAATTTAACTCTTTCCAATTAGGTAATAACTCATCTAAAGCACGTGTTTCAAAAACATTTCCACTCAAAATATGTGCACCTATTTCTGATGCTTTTTCTAACAAACAAACATTTAAACTTGAATTCAGTTGTTTTAACTTTATTGCTGTTGATAATCCTGATGGTCCTCCACCAATAATAACAACATCATATTCCATCGATTCTCTAGACATACTCTAGTTTTTAACTATTAGGATTATTTTTGTATAGTGTTTAATTTGTTCAATTCTTCCATGAACTGTGGGATCGCCTCAAATAGATCTGCCTCTAATCCATAGTCTGCTACGCTAAAAATTGGTGCTTCACCATCTTTATTAATTGCAACTATTATTTTGCTTTCTTTCATTCCTGCCAAATGCTGAATTGCACCAGAAATTCCAATAGCTATATATAAATCTGGAACTACTACTTTTCCTGTTTGACCTACTTGATGATCATTACTTATATAACCAGCATCTACTGCTGCTCTTGATGCGCCAATTGCTGCACCTAGTTTGTCAGCAACTTCAGTAATTAATTTAAAATTATCTCCACTTTGCATCCCTCTTCCCCCTGAAACAACAATTCTAGCTGTACCAAGTTCAGGTCGATCAGATTTTATTTCCTCTCTTTTGATAAATTTTGTATTTGAATATTCTTCAGCTGCATCCACTTTTTCTATTAAGCCTGACCCTCCGGTGCTTTCGCACGGATCAAAAGATGTAGGTCTTATTGTTACACATTTTTTTGTATCATTACTTTTAATTGTTGCAAAAGCATTTCCAGCATAAATCGGCCTTAAAAAAGTGTCTGGTGATATCACTTTAATTATGTCGCTAATTTGCGAAGTATCAAGATTAGCTGCAATTCTTGGCATTAAATTTTTTCCAAAAGTGTTAGCTGAACAAACGATATGAGAATAATTCTCTGCAAGTTTGACAATTACTGGAGTAAAATTTTCTGCTGTGAAGTTTTCATAATGAGCTGCCTCTACACTTAATACTTTTTTAATCACAGAAAGTTCAGATAATTGTTTTGCTGCCTCTGCAGTATTTTGACCAATGATCACTGCATGAACATCTGAATCAATTTGAGATGCTGCGGTAGCAGCATTTAAAGTGAACGGTCTTAATTCTTTATTATTGTGTTCTGCTATAAGTAAGATTGCCATTATATTACCTTTGCCTCATTCTTTAACTTTTGAACCAACTCAGCAACATTTGCTACTTTTATACCTGCTTTTCTTTTTGGAGGTTCTTCTACTTTTATTTGTTCTAGTCTTGGTGAAACATCTACGCCCAAATCAGCAGCAACAATTTCCTCAATTGGTTTTTTCTTAGCTTTCATTATATTTGGTAATGACGCATATCTTGGTTCATTCAATCTAAGATCACATGTTACAATAGCTGGAACACCTATTTCAATTGTTTCAAGACCTTCATCTATTTCTCTAGTAACTTCTAATTTATTTTCTTTAACATCAATCTTTGAAGCAAATGTGGCTTGAGGCCAATTTAATAATGCACTTAACATTTGGCCTGTTTGATTACAATCATCATCAATTGCTTGTTTGCCCATGAATACTAAATCTGGTTTTTCTTTATCCACGATTTTTTGTAAAATTTTTGAAACAGCTAAGGGCTCAAGTATTCCGTCAGCTTTTACATGAATACCTCTATCAGCACCAACAGCTAAAGCTTTACGCACTGTTTCTTTAGCTTTTTCTTCTCCAATGGTTATGGCAACTACTTCTGTAGCTTTGCCTGCCTCTTTAATTTTTACAGCTTCTTCAATTGCATTATCATCTGGAGGGTTTGTTGACATTTTGACATTATCAGTAACCACACCAGTTCCATCTTCCTTAACTCTAATTTGAACGTTGTAATCAATTACTCTTTTTACGGCGACTAAAATCTTCATTAAGCTCTCAATAAGTTATTTTCTGAGTCGTAAGGACTTTCATCTAATACTGTAGCGTCGTATATTTCTCCTAATATATCAACTTGTAATTTGTCACCCACATTAGAACAATCTGGTTTTACCATAGCTAGCGCAATAGATTTATCTAATCTAAATCCAAATTCTCCACCAGTTGCTCTTCCTACTACCTTGCCATTTTTAAAAATTGGGTTATTTCCTAACACATCTGCGTCCTTTGTATTATGGACTTCTAAAGTGACTAGCTTGTTATCAAAACCTTTCTCTCTCCATTTATTCAGTGCCTCTAAACCAATAAAGTTTCCTTTATTAGGATGAACAAATCTATCTAGACCTGACTCATAAGGTGAGTATTCAATTGATAATTCTGTTCCTACTAACTTATAGGATTTTTCAACTCTTAAACTGTTCATAGCTCTAATTCCAAAAGGTTTTATTCCTAAATCTTTTCCTGCTTCCATTAGTTTATCAAAAATATGATTTTGATACTCAATTGGGTGATGTAATTCCCAGCCAAGTTCGCCCACAAAGTTTACTCTCATTGCATTTACAGGAGCGTATCCAACATTTACATTTTTGGCAGTCAGCCATTTAAAGTTTTCATTAGAAAAATCATCAGTTGAAACCTTTTGCATTAATTGTCTAGCTTTAGGTCCTGCGACTACTAGAACTCCTGTACTATTTGTGAGATCTTCAAATATTACTGATCCATCATCCGGCATCCATTTTTGTATCCAGTCATGATCTAATCTTAAATTTGCTCCAGCAGAAACTAAATAATAACTATTTTCTGCTTCTTTCATTATAGTAAATTCAGAGTGCACTCCACCTTTAGTATTTAAAGCATGGCACAAATTTATCCTTCCAATTTTTTTTGGAAGTTTATTTGCAACTAAATAATCTAAAAATTCTTCTGCTTTAGGTCCTTTAATTCTACATTTGGCAAATGCAGTCATATCTAAAAGGCCTACGTTTTCTTTTACATTTTGACATTCCTTTTTAATAGCATCGAACCATTTTGATCTTCTAAAGGACCAATCATCTTTTTGTTCCATTCCATCTGTTGCAAAAAAATTAGGTCTTTCCCATCCAAATTTCTGTCCAAAAACTGCACCTAAATTTTTCATTCTTTCATAACAAGGAGCGGTTCTTAGTGGTCTTGCCGCTGGTCTCTCCTCGTCTGGATAGTGTACTATAAATACATGACTGTATGCTTCTTCATTTTTTGCTTTTAAATAAGATTTAGTGGCATAGTTTCCGTATCGTCTTGGTTCAACTCCTAACATATCGATCGTAGGCTCACCATCAACAATCCACTCAGCTAATTGCCAGCCCGCACCACCTGCTGCAGTTATTCCAAAACTATGTCCTTCATTAATCCAAAAATTTTTAAGTCCCCACGCAGGTCCAACAATTGGATTCCCATCGGGAGTATAACATATTGCACCGTTATAAACTTTCTTCACTCCAACTTCTCCAAATGCAGGGACTCTATGAATTGCTCCTTCAATATGTGGAGCTAATCTGTCTAAGTCTTCTTGAAATAATTCATATTCAGAATTTTTTGATGGCCCTTCTACATAACAAGCCGGTGCACCATCTTCATAAGGACCTAAAATTAATCCTCCAGCTTCTTCCCTCATATACCATCTACTATCACTATCTCTTAAGACACCCATTTCTGGTAACCCATCTTTTTTTCTTTTTTGAATTGCCGGATGCGGTTCTGTAACAATGTACTGATGTTCAACAGGTATTACTGGAATATCTAATCCTACCATTTCACCAGTTTGCCTTGCAAAATTGCCTGAACATGAAATAACATGTTCGCACTCTATTGATCCTTTGTCTGTTTCTACAACCCATCCTTCTTTAGTTTGTCTCATTGATAGGACAGTTGTATTTCTATAAATTTCAGCTCCTCTATTTCTTGCACCTGTTGCTAATGCTTGTGTTAAATCTGCTGGTTGGATATATCCATCTTCAGGGTGTTGTATTGCACCAACTAAATCATCTGTATTACATAATGGCCAAATTTCTTTTACTTGCTCTGGTTTTAAAAATTTAACATCTACTCCAATAGTTCGAGCAACACCTGCATATTGATGGTATTCATCCATTCTATCTTTTGTACTTGCTAAACGAATATTTGAAACAACACTAAAGCCAACATTTTTCCCAGTTTCTTCTTCAAGTGTTTTGTAAAGATTAACTGCATACTTATGGAGTTGTCCCACAGAATAACTCATATTGAATAAAGGTAATAATCCTGCAGCGTGCCAAGTAGATCCTGAGGTTAACTCTTTTCTTTCAACAAGAACTACATCGGACCAACCTTTTTTTGCTAAGTGATAAAGAGCGCTAACTCCTACAACTCCTCCACCAACTACTACAACTTTAGTTTTTGTTTTCATTCTGAGATTCCTACTAAATTTTTAAATATTACGAAACAAAAATGTATGTTGAAAATCAAATTGAGCTTCCAAGAGGGATCGGACTCGATACCATTGTAGTTAACCAACAATCTTTTAAACTTCCATCCAAAGTATACTTTTCAACTTGCCAATTGAATTTATGATAAATCTTGTTTTTATCAAGAATGATTACTTCAAATTGTGCCCATTTGTCACTACTTCCAAGCTCAGTAATTGTATGACTTAGGTGATTAATCATCATCCCATAAGAGTCACTTTTTAACATCATCTTAAAATTGCTCAATGGTCCTGTTACTCTCTTGTTGTTTGGGTGAGCAAAATTCCATGTTTGTTCAATTCCACTATCTTTGAATTTTGAGTCATTTTTTTGAAGCCCAGTTAGTTGTATCTCTATAACTTCTTTTGGTTTAATGTTGCTATTTGGATTTAATAATTCAGCGTTTGAAAAAGTCGAAAATATAAATAAAAAAATTAATACTTTAAAAACAGTTTTCATTTTAAAAATAATTACTCTGATGTTTTGTATTTACTATTATTGATAATAATTACAAATAATATTGGAAGAATTAATGTCAAAAGTGTCACAACAATTAATAAAATCCCAAGTTCAGAATAATCTGCTGTAGTTTGAATTTCACCTGAAACTTTATCTTTTACTTCTCTTGTAACCGTAAAAATTTCATTTAAATACTTGGTTCCCAGTGCACTTGCTGATAACGCAAGATTCGTGAAAGATGCAAAAACTGCAAAAAAAGTTGCTTTTAAGTGTGCTGGAGCATTTTTAGCTATCCATGCCAAAAGAGGAATCATTGAGACTTGTCCCAAAGGAGATTCGAGAGCAGTGTTTATTAATGCGATAAACTTAGCATCAACTACTCCACCCGTTAATGAAGCTGTCCAATTATGAAAACCATAATACATTCCAACACTTGGTAAAAACAAAATTGCTCCTGCAATACTTAAAACAACAATTATTTTAGCAATTGAATTATTTGCCATGAAAGGTCTTAATAGTACAATACCTGCTAATGTTAAAATTGATGCAAGTAATGATAATATAGAAAAAAATTGCTCATTAAATCCTAGTTCATCAATTTCAAACCATGTTAATCCTGGTCCAGGTCCAGGCATTGCTCTAAATATAAAAATAATAACTGCTGTGCCTACAATAGTTAATCTTAATTCTTGAGGTAATTCTTTAATAAGCTTAAACATTAAAAACAAAATAATTATTACTGAACCTATAAATACAATTTCTTGTGCAAAAGGCACTTTAAAGGAACCAATAGACAATGTGAAAATAACGAAAACTAAACTCCCTCCTAATATCCACCAGTTTATTTTTGTTTTCTCGCTACCTCTTTCCTCTTTAAATTCAAGGCCTTTAGATTTTAAAGTTTGTAATTTTTTATGTCTTAAATAGTTTGCTAAAATTACACCTAATATAGAAACTAAAGGTATTATCAGTGCATAGATATAAATAGTTCCGTATAAATTTATTTTTTCAGTCTGTTCTAAACTCTCTACGTCTCTGAACAAAATTACATTTACCAATGCTACAAGTACTGTACCACCAATAATAGCAAACCTTCCAAGAGTTTGCATTGTTGTATGCATTACTTTTATTTGATCCTTGGAATAATCATTTCCTATCTCGTCAACTAAAGGAACAGCCTCTACAGTCATAGCATCAGCGACCACGTCCTGAACCACATAGCCAACTGGAGCTAAAATTACACTTATTACAAACCACGTCTCTACCGAAAATATCTGGGACATATCTTCAGTATGAATAATTAACCCGTACATAATCAGTAAACTAAGAGCTATTAATGACGCTCCAAAGTAGACCATATAATTTTTTCTTTCCCAAATAAGATCTACTAGATGACCTAATGGCATTTTTAAAGCCCAAGGAATACCTGCCCAAAACCCTAATCCTGCAAGAAATGCTGCTGAAAGATTTAAATAATCTTTTACAAAGAATGTGCCAACTATACCCGTTAAACCTGATATACCTGCAGCCATATAAACCATTAATGGTGGTAAGTAAGTCCACTTAAATTGTCGACCCAAGTCTAAAAAAGTACTATCTAAAAACTTAATTACTTTGTTCATTAGTCACTCAAAACTGGAAACGCCTGTCTAACTTTCAGAAAATACTTTTGGTATTCCATTTTAGTACATTTGTTTTCTACATACTTAATATCATTTTTTTCCATCAATTCTTTTGCTTTTTCGTCTCGTATACCAAGCTGTAACCATAAAACTTTAGCCCCAATTTTAATTGTATCCTCTGCTATGGCATAAACTTCTTTAGATGGTCTAAAAACATCTACGATATCAATTGGATCTTTAATATCTGATATTTTAGCAAAAACCTCTTGCCCTAAAATTTTTTGACCCTCAGCTCTGGGGTTAACTGGATAAACTTTATATCCATATTCTTGCATGTATTTCATTACAATAGTTGATGCTTTAGAAGGATCATTGCTTACTCCTACCATAGCAATAGTCTTATAGTTTGAGAGAATTTCCTTAATATCACTCATTAATTATTTTTAATCTGTTTCTCACAGAATATTCTAGCTTCAGAAGCAGTCATTGGTTTTTCCAATGTTTTACTTCCAGCAACACACGCCTCGATCGCTCTTTTTTGATTATGATCTTTAAAATTATAAATTACTAATGCACCAATAATAACAAAAAAGAATATTAAAATATTCTTTTTCATTATTTATTTTTCCAATTTGGTTTTCTTTTTTCTAAAAAAGCAGAAATTCCTTCTTTAGCATCCATTGCCATCATGTTAAGAGTCATCATTTTACTTGTATAAGCATAAGCTTTATTTAAAGGCATTTCTAATTGTTTGTAAAAAGCTTGTTTTCCAATTTTAATTGTCAAATTAGATTTTGAGGCAATTTTGTTTGCCACCTTTAATACTTCATTATTTAATTTTGATTTTGAAAAATAATCATTTATTAATCCTATTTCTTTTGCATAATTTGCTTTTATAGGTTCTCCAGTTAAAAGCATTTTCATCATTGATTTTCGATTTATTTTTCTGCTTACAGCAACCATTGGTGTACTACAAAATAAACCGATATTTACACCTGGGGTAGCAAACAATGCATCTTTAGTACTGTATGCTAAATCACAACTTGCAACTAATTGACAACCTGCTGCAAATGCAGCTCCATGAACTTTAGCAATTACAGGTTTTCTACCTTCAACAATTTGAAGCATTACTTTTGAACAAAGTTTAAATAATTTTAAATATTTATCTCTCTTTTTTAAGCCTCTAACTTCTTTTAAATTGTGTCCTGCGCTAAATCCTTTGCCTGCACCCTCTAATATTATTACTTTAACTTTTTTATCAGTATCTAATTTTTTTAATGCTTTTAATAAATCTGAAAGATTTTTGAATGATAAAGAATTATAAGTTTTTGGTTCAGCAATGATAATTGATGAAACTTCGTTGTTAATTTTTTTAATTTTAATGTTACTAGTCATTTAATCAGTTAATCCATCGGATCTAACCTGATTTCTTTCTATATGAATTGGTAAAACTTTGCCATAAATAGCTTTGGAATGTTCTGGAGTGTTTACTCTCCATGGATCTAAAACATAAGCTGGAATACACATATATCTTGATTTTTGGCCTTCAACCTTTGTTACTCTGTGCAAAGTAAATCTACCTTTAAATATTTGTAAATCTCCTGGCTCTAACTTCAATTGTCTAACTCTAGCTCTATCCCCTGCTATAACTTTTTGCACTTCTTTGAAATTTTCATTCCCAGGTTCTCTAATATTTGGACAGTACTCAAATACACCACCCTTTTCAGGTTTTTGGATCATTAAACTAAGCGTAAATTCACAACTATCAAAATGCCATGGGAGTACTCCATCTGGTTTCATAACATTATACGCATGACATGCTAAAGGATCTGCCCATCTGTAAATAGGTGAAATACCTAAACAAGCAGATACAAATTTTAATAGTTCTTCAGTTTCGTATAGATATTTCATCTCGGAATCTTTTGGAAAACAATTTGAATTTAAATATCCATT
>CACITU010000007.1 GCA_902589725.1 uncultured Pelagibacteraceae bacterium | reverse complement strand
CAGGTAAAATATTTATCTTTGGTGAACCTAATCTTTGAGATACATAAATTGAATTTGGATTTTCATAAATTTCCTCAGGAGTTCCAATTTGAACAATTTTACCTTCTTTTAAAACCCCAATTTTATCTGCCAATGTTGTTGCTTCTGCCTGGTCATGTGTAACATACAAAATAGTTGCATTTAGATTTAATTGAATATTTTTTAATTCAACTCTAAGGGTTTCTCTTAGTTTGGCATCCAATGAGGAAAGCGGTTCATCCATCAAATAAATATTTGGTTCACGAACTAGAGCTCTGCCAATTGCTACCCTCTGCATTTCTCCACCAGAAAGTTCAGTAGCTTTATTTTTTAATTTGTTTGTAATTTTGAGCATTTCAGCAATTTTTTCTACTTTATTTTTAATTTCTTCCTCAGGAAGTTTTCTCATTGGAGATCTCAAAGGAAAAGCAAGATTTTCATAAACAGTATAATGAGGATAAAGAGAGTATTGTTGAAAAACAAAAGATACATCTCTTGAAGCAGGTTGATCATGAGTTATATTTTCATCATCAAATAATACATCTCCAGAATCAATTTTTTCTAAACCGGCTATACATCTAAGTGTTGTAGTTTTTCCGGCACCAGATGGACCTAGTAATACAAAAAATTGACCATCTTCAATAGTAAAATTTATATCCTCCAAAGCTTTAATTTTTTTGTTATAAGTTTTAAATAATTTTTTTAATTCTACTTTTGCCATTATTTTATAAACTCACTGTTTAAAGATTTATCTGTCTTACCGTCAAAAATAATAATATTATTATTTAAAGGTTTAACCTGTACATTTTCATTCAATTTAACGTTAATAGAAATATCTGTTTTAACTTTAATTTCACCTAAACTTGTTTTAACTGTAATTATTTTTCTTGATCCTAAATACTCTACTCCAAAAACCGAACCTTTTAGACCTTCATTATTATTTAGAGTTAAATTTTCTGGACGTATACCAAAGAAATTTTTACTTCCTTTTGACTCCTCAAGTTGTTTGGGGATATCAAACTTAGCTCCTTCGATATTTACAAATGATTGATCTTTAGAAATTCCCTCATTAACTTCAAAAAAGTTCATACCTGGAGATCCTATAAATGAGGCTACAAATTTAGTTTTAGGTTTATTGTAAATAATATTTGGCTCATCAGCTTGTAATATTTCACCACCATCCATAACTGCAATTCGGTCAGCTAATGACATTGCTTCTAACTGATCATGAGTTACATAAACTGTAGTTGCTCCAATATCTAAATGTAGTTTTTTTAATTCTAGACACATTAATTCTCTAAATTCAGCATCCAAAGTCCCCAATGGCTCGTCCATTAAAAATGCTTTTGGTCTTCTAACTAGTGCTCTACCTAAAGCTACCCGTTGTCTATCTCCACCTGAAAGAGAGGAAATGTTAGAATTTAATATATGATCAATTCTTAAAAGTTTTGCTGCTTCTTCTACTCTACTTTTGATATCACTTCTTTTATAACCTTGCATTTTTAGGGGAAATGATAAGTTGTTTCTCACATTCATGTGTGGATAGAGAGCAAATAATTGAAAAACAAAAGCAATATCTCTTTCTGATGCTCTTAACATTCCAACCTCTTCATCTCCAAGATATATTTCACCAGATGTAGGTAATTCTAATCCTGCAATCATTCGAAGTGTTGTGGTTTTTCCACAACCAGAGGGTCCAAGTAAAACAAAGAACTCTTTATCATTAATCGTTAAATTAGAATTTTTAACTGCAGTAAAATCTCCAAATGATTTTTGTAAATTTACTATTTTAATTTGAGACATATTAATCCGGAAAGTGGCTTGTGATTATGAAACCTATAGTTCCTACTAAAATTACAATAAAAGAATAAGTAAACATCCACATCGCAAATGGTTGTAACAACATGAAAACTCCAATTAAAATCAATATCGTAGATAAGTTTTCCCAGTAAACTCTTCTAAATATTTTTCTCATTAATGACTTTTCTTCTTGCATTATTTTCTTACTGCTCCAAAGGTAATACCTCTTAAAAGATGTTTTCTTAAAATTATTGTAAAAATCATAACAGGTAATAGAAACAAAGTTGTTCCTGCACCAATTGCTGGCCAATCAAGACCACCTTCACCAATTATCGTAGGAATAAATGGTGGAGCTGTTTGTGCATTGAATTGGGTTAGTAAAACAGCAAAAGCGTATTCGTTCCATGAAAAAATCATACAAAAAATTGCGGTTGCAGCTATACCAGTCATTGCTTGTGGAAGAACAACTTTAAAGAAAGCTTGAAGTCTAGAATATCCATCAATCATAGCTGCTTCTTCATATTCTTTAGGAATTTCATCCATAAATCCTTTTAATAACCATACTGCTAAACTTAAGTTTACAACTGTATACAATATGATCATTCCTAGGTGAGTATCCCCAAGACCTAATTTTCTATACATAATAAATATAGGAACAGCGACTGCTATTGGGGGAAACATCCTAGTCGAAAGAATAAAAAATAATAAATCATCTTTTAAAGGTACCCTAAACCTAGAAAATGCATATGCAGCCAATGCTCCTAAAAATACAGATGCAAATGTTGAACCAAATCCAATTATCATTGAATTTGAGTATCTACCCAAAAATTTTGATGGTCCTGTTATAACCATTTCTCTACTTCTAACTAGTTCTTCATACCAATTTTTTGGGGGAGGTAATGAATCAAGGTATTCTTGTGACTGTCTTGACCTATTAGTAAACAAGTTAACATATCCCTCTAGTGATGGTTCAAACAGAACTTCGGGTGGATATGAAATAGCACTATCAACATTTTTAAAACTCGTCATTACCATCCAAGATATTGGTATTAAAGTAATTACAGCGTAAACTATGATAATAGCAGCAGCCATTTTTTTTGAAAAAGACGAAGGTTCTAAATATGATCTAGAAGTATCCATCAGCGTTCCTTTATTTTATTCATTACTTTTACGTAGACATTCCCGAAACCAAATATGGTAACAAAAAGAATAACAGCAAATGCTGAGCTGTAACCTGTTTTCCATTTTTCAAACGCTTCTCTTTTTAAGTTAATTGAAGCTAGCTCTGTAGCAGAGCCGGGTCCACCAGAGGTTAGCTCAACAACCATGTCAAACATTTTGAAATTCTCAATCCCTCTAAAAAGTAGAGCTAATAATAAAAATGGAAGAACAGAAGGCAAAGTAATATATATAAATTGTTGCCATTTACTGGCTCTATCAACCTCCGCAGCTTCATATAAATAATTTGGAACAGACCTTAGGCCTGCTAAGCAAATTAACATTGTAAAAGGTGTCCACATCCATGTATCAACAATAACAATAGCCCAAGGAGCAAGCGTACTTGAACCAATCATGTCAAAGCTTCCTAAATCATAGAAAAAATTAACTACGTAATTAAATAGACCTACTTGAGGGTTATAAAGATAAGTCCAAAATACACCTACAACTGCAGGTGATAACATCATGGGCAAAACAATTAATGTGGTTAGTAGTTCATTACCTTTGAATTTTCTATTTAGAAGTAAAGCCAAACCCAAACCTATAATTGCTTGGAGCAATAAGGTCCAAAACATAAAGCTTGCTGTAACTTGCATTTTTTCCCATATCGCTTCTTTATTAAGAACTTTAATATAATTTTTTAAACCAACAAATTGAGGTTCTCTTCCAATTTTATTTGCGTAAAAATTTGTAAAAGACATTTTGATTGCATAGACCAATGGATAAATATTTATGGCCAATAGCAGAAGTACAGTTGGTCCAATAAAAAGCCAACCTACAGCTTTATCAGAAAGTCCCTTGAATTTTTTTTTTACGCTCATATGAATTTTTTATAAAAAAAGGGGAGGCGTGACCCCCCCTAATTTTAATTTTTTTAAGTATTAATGTTAAAGTTTTCCGTCTGCTTCGAATACTTCAACCCACTCTTCGATAATTTTATCTAGAGCTTCTTTAGCAGTTCCTTTTCCATTAACAACATAGTCATGAATTGCTTCTTGCATAGGAAGCATTAACTCTACGAAAGTTGGTTCTTGCCAAAAATCTTTGACAATTCCCATTGAGTCCAAGAATCCTTGTGCATAAACAGTTGATGTTGGAAATGATGGTGAATTCAAAACATCATTATGACATGAATATCCACCTAGATCCCACCATTTTTGTTGTATATCTGGTCGTGCAAACCACTTGATGTATTCAAGAGCAAGATCCTGTTTGTCTGAGTATTTAACAACAGATATCCCTTGTCCACCTAATGTTGCAGCTGCAACATTTTGTTTTGGATTTGCAAAGAATCCACTAACTCTTCCATCACTGTCTTCTTTAGAAACACCCGGCCAAAAAGCATACCAATTCATTTGGAATGCAACTTGTCCTGATTTGTAAGCATCTAAGTTTGCAACCATGTAAGCATCAGAGTGTCCTGGAGGTGCACAGTCTTCATATAACTTTCTGTAAAACTCAACTGCTTCTACAGCTTGTGGTGAATTGAAATATCCTTCCATATCGTATGGCTTTTTAGGATTTTCATATTCCATACCCCACGCATACATAGCAGCTGTAACACCCATTGTTATACCTTCTGATCCACGCTCTGTGTTAATGGCAGCCCCATACCTTTTTTGACCATCAATTTCTCTTCCTTGGAAGAAAGTACACATATCGTATAATTGATTCCAGTTTGCAGGAACCCCTAGATCATAACCGTGTTTCTTTTTGAACTCAGATTTAAGTTCTGGTCTATCAAACCAGTCTTTTCTGTAAGCCCAAGCTAATGCATCTCCCATAGCAGGTAATGCATAATAGTTTTCACTACCTTTAGGCCAAGTTGAGTAGGCATAAACAGTAGCTGGTGAGAAATCACTCATTGAAATTCCCTCTTTATCAAAGAAATCGTTCAACTTAACGTAATGTCCATATACTGCCCCAGCACCAATCCACTGAGAGTCACCAATTAAAAGGTCAAATGTTTTACCTTTGTTGTTAAGCTCATTTAACATACGGTCGGCAAAATTTGGCCAAGGCACAAACTCAAAATTAACTTCTATTCCAGTTTCTGCAGTAAATTCTTTAGTTAATTCTTGTAAAGCATTAGCTGGGTCCCAAGCGGCCCATCCTAATGTTATAGATTTAGCATTTGAATTTACAGAGAACGAAAATAGAGAAACAAACAATAAAATCATTATTTTTTTCATTTTATCTCCTCTTAGTTTATTTTTCTTAAGAATAGTCTACCCAAGATGAGTTGTGCCTGCTAGTATTTTTTTTTATATAAAATAAATTGTTGAAAAATTCAAAGAGAGAGGGGAGATAATGAACAATATAAAAGGTCCTGCAATTTTCCTAGCACAATTTGTAGGTGAAGATGCACCATTCAATTCTTTAGATAATATTTGTAAGTGGGTATCTTCATTAGGTTATAAAGGTGTCCAAATTCCAAGTTGGGATGCTAGATTAATTGATCTCAAGAAAGCGTCTGAAAGCAAAGATTATTGCGATGAAATCAAAGGCGTAACAAAAAAATATAATCTTGAAATCACAGAACTATCAACACATCTTCAAGGACAGTTGGTTGCAGTACACCCAGCTTACGACACAGCATTTGATGGATTTGCAGCACCCGAGGTTAGAGGAAATCCAAAAGCAAGACAAGAGTGGGCAGTAAATCAATTAATGATGGCAGCTAAGGCCTCAAAAAATCTTGGGCTAGATAGGCATGTTACTTTTTCAGGAGCACTTGCTTGGCCTTATGTTTATCCTTGGCCACAAAGACCTGAAGGATTAATTGAAAATGCATTTAATGAGCTTTCAAATCGATGGAAACCAATTCTCGATCAATTTGATCAAAATGGAGTTGATCTTTGTTACGAGATACATCCAGGAGAAGATCTACATGATGGTATTACATTTGAAATGTTTTTAGAAAAAGTTGGTAACCATAAAAGATGCAATATGCTTTATGATCCTAGTCATTATGTCTTACAGAATTTAGATTACTTAGCTCATATAGATATTTATCATGAAAAAATAAAAATGTTTCATGTTAAAGATGCAGAGTTAAATCCTTCTGGAAAACAAGGAGTGTACGGTGGTTTTCAATCTTGGGTTAACAGAGCCGGTAGATTTAGATCCCTTGGTGATGGACAAGTAGATTTTAAATCAATTTTTTCAAAATTTACTTCATATGGTTATGATGGTTGGGCAGTTCTTGAATGGGAGTGCTGTTTAAAACATCCAGAAGATGGTGCAAGAGAAGGAGCTGAATTTATTAAAAATCATATTATAAACACTACAGAAAAAGCATTTGATGATTTTGCAGGAAGTGGCGCTGATATTGAAGCTAATAAAAAAATGCTAGGTATAAATTAGTGCAAAGAAAAATCCGTATTGGAATGGTTGGCGGAGGAGAAGGCGCTTTTATTGGAGGTGTTCACAGAATAGCGCTAAGACTTGATGGTCATTACGAATTAGTAGCAGGATGTTTTTCATCTAATTTTGACAACTCAAAAGAAACTGGAAGAAAACTTGGATTGTCAAAAGAACGTATCTATGAAACTTATCAGGAAA
This sequence comes from uncultured Pelagibacteraceae bacterium, assembly GCA_902589725.1. Classification (GTDB taxonomy): domain Bacteria; phylum Pseudomonadota; class Alphaproteobacteria; order Pelagibacterales; family Pelagibacteraceae; genus Pelagibacter. The sequence goes on along the minus strand of CACITU010000007.1, from coordinate 75,460 downwards.
TGGCTGAAAAAGAGTCTAGTCTTTCAGATGGAATAGATGTTGTTTCTATTGTAACTCCTAATCATCTTCATGTGCCAGTGGCAAAAATTTTTGCAGAAAAGGGTATTCACATTATTTGTGATAAGCCTCTTGCCTTATCAAGTGAGGAAGCAAATTCTCTTAAAGATATAATAGAAAATAAAAAGATAATTTTTGCTTTAACACATAATTATACTGGATACCCAATGGTAAGACATGGAAGATCTCTTATTAAAAAAGGTGATCTTGGAAAAATAAGAGTTATACAAGCAGAATATCCTCAAGATTGGTTAACTACAAAAGCTGAAGATACTGGTTTAAAACAAGCTGAGTGGAGAACTGATCCTAAAAGATCAGGAGGAGGAGGTTGCATAGGAGATATTGGAACTCATGCATTTAATCTTATTAGATTTATAACTGAGTTAGAATTGGATGAGTTATCAGCTGACATTCATACTTTTGTGAAAGGCCGAAAATTAGATGATAATGCACAAATCATGCTTAGATTTAAAGGCGGTGCAAAAGGCGCGATATGGTCTAGTCAAGTTGCAGTCGGTAATGAAAATAATCTTAAAATCAGAGTGTATGGTGAAAAAGGTGGGTTAGAGTGGAAACAAGAAGATCCGAATTATTTGTATTATACAAAATTTGGAAAACCTACTGAAAAAATAACAAGAGGTAGTGGCAGTGCAGAAAAAGAAGCTAACGACGTTACAAGAGTTCCGCCAGGTCATCCAGAGGGATATTTGGAAGGTTTTGCAAATATTTATACTGATGTTTCTAAAAGATTAAATGCTCAAATAAATAATGAAAAATATGACGAGTTAGATGACTGTTACCCAACTATTTATGATGGGGTCGAAGGGATGAAGTTTATAGAGACTGTTTTAGACTCAAGCAAAAACAATAGTAAATGGATTCAATTTAATAAATAAAATTAAATTAATTTTGATAAGTCTCTTTTATTTGTTTTATAAGTTGGGAGTGGATATTTAAAAGCATATTTCCCAACACGACTTTCTTTAGCTTTTTCCCAAAGAGCCAACCACTGTTTGAAATTTTTTATTTGAATATTTTTTTTATTTTTACTTCTCACATAGAAATTTGGAAGAGGTTCTCTTCCAGAAGGTTGCCCAGCTATATTATATCTTAGGTCAGCACTTATTCTAAAGTCGTCAGATCTATTTGGTAAAGAACAATGTATAGAGTGTTTGTGCAACAATATTACATCACCAATATTTGCTTCCAAATAAATATGCTCCATATTATCAAGTAATTTACTATTTTTTAATTCCACTTGCCCCCTGTATCCAGATATATGATTTAATAATCCCATTTTATTAATTTTTTTTACTGTAATCATGCATCCATTCTTCTTCGTTGTTTTAGTAAAAGGAATCCAAACTGTGACCATATCTGTTAATTTTTGTCCGCGAGAATTTAAAACAGCAGCATCTTGATGCCAAGGTGTTCTTCCACTTAAACCATCATGAATTGATCCTTTTGGTAATTTTTTTTCAGGTTGTTTAATTCTAGTATTTTGAACCGGATTTGACATTATTTCTTTCCCCAAAATTTTTTCTACAACATCTAAAATCTTTTTATTAGTAATTAAATTCCACAATGATTGTGTAGCAAAATAATCGCTATCTTTTTTTACGTGGTCTCTCGGTAATCTTGTATTAAAATATTGATCCAAATCATGGATATTAAGTTTAGAAATAAAAGAATATTTTTTTCTAAAATCGAGGTTAAGAACTTTTTTAATCTCTTTTTTCGTAGTGTATTTTTGTATGAGACAATCCATTACAAATTCCATATCATTAAGAACTGGTTTTAAGTCTCTCTCAAAATTGAGTACATTTTTTATAATTAAATAACCATTCTCATATAATTTTTTTTGAAAAGTATTTTTCATTATTAAAATTTATTTTATCATTCAAATAATTTCAATGGTTTGGTGGTGTGGTTAAATAGTTCGCGTCATGAAAAGAAGTAAGCATTCTTTTTTTGTTGCTAACTATATGTGGATAATATGAGATCCCTTTGTAATTCCATATTACTGGTTTATTTAACGCATAACTGCCATAAATAAAAAAACGTTTTGGACAATTTCTTTCTATAAATCTCTTTACTCCATGATAAGAATTTGGAGTAGATTGAAAAAAAACGACAGTTCCTTTTTTTGGCGTAAAAGACTTAACTATTTCGAGTTCAGTTATTTTTGGAAATCTTCTAAAACTCTTTCTTAAATTTTTTTTTACTTTTTTTCTGTAGATAGTAAGAGAGCCACCATTTTTTTTTGGTATGTCGGTTAAATAAATTAAGAAATTGTATAATCTAGTTATATCATCTCTGTGAGGTCGTAACCTATATCCTCCTTTTGACACTGAAAAGTCTATATCTAAATTTACTTTAGGATTAGTATAATTATTACCTAACATTTTTTTTAATTCAGTTGAGTTTAATTTTTTTTTAACAGTAAACTTTTTAGGATTAAATGATTGTGGTTTATATAAATTAACCCACGATCCATCCTTAAAATTTTTTGTAAAAAGATTTTCAATTTTTTTATAAAAAGACTTACTATTAAAAAGCTTAAAAAGTTTTGCAGAGTTAACTGAATTTTTGATATATAAATTAAAATTTTTTGAACCTTTGTTAATCCTGCTTCTACCCCCCATAATCATATCATCAAATGATTTTGAGTTACTGATTTCTTTTATTAATAAATTACAGATATTTTTTGAAACAACGTTGTTTCCAACTAAAACAGGAAAGTTACTTTTGATTTTTTTTAATCTATTTGTACTTAGCATTTAGCTGTACATTCCTTCTTTCACTTTAATAATTTTATACATCAGATCGTTTAAAGGTGTTTTAATCCCATGTTTTTTTCCTATTTTTGAAACCGCACCACTAATAAAGTCTATTTCAGTTTTTCTCTTATATTGAATATCAAAAGCCATTGAGGATTTGTTGGTTTGCATGGAATCTACAATTTTATTAAACATAAATAAGCACTCATCTTCTGAAACATTAACTCCATCTGCAAGCGCCACTTCTCTTGTCTCTAAAATTATTTCTTTACCTAAACCTCGAGATACTTCGTTTGCTTTATTGTTTATATATAAATCAGTATGATGAAGATCAAAAATTGCAGATAATGGTCCAATTGCTGTTAAAGCAAAAAGCTTCATCCATTTTCTTTTCTTTACATCTTCTGCAGCAATCATTTCAAGATTATGTGCTGTAAAAGTATCTGCTATTTCTTTAATTCGATCAGTAACTCCTCCCTCGTACTCACCAATCCAAGATGGTAACGAACCATGATTCATTATATGACCTGGTCCTAAAATGTTTGAAGCTTGAGTAGTTGTTCCACCAATTACTTTTTCATTACCAACAATACCTTGAATAATTGCTTCATGACCAATACCATTTTGAAAAGACATGAATACTGTTTTATCTCCTATGATATTTTTAATACTGTTTAATGCTGGCTCTAAAGCTGTAGCTTTACACATAACTATTATAGCGTCTACTTTATCTAAAGACGATGGATCTGAGGTTGCTTTTACTTTGATTACTCGATCACCACCATGTCCATCCATTTTTAAACCATCTTTATTGATTGCATCTACATGTTCTTTCCAAACATCAATTAAAATTACATTCAAACCTTTTTCAGCAAGCAAACCACCAAACAAGCAACCCATTGCCCCTGCACCAAGAACAGCTACTTTCAAATTTTTATTAATCATCGTTACCTTATTTAAAATTATTTATGTATAGAAATTATATATATTATCTATAGACATTATGCAAAATAAATTATAGCTTATTTACATGATGCAATTAAAAATAGAAAAAGGAACTTTTAAAGATTACTCATTAGAAGATATTTCAGATGCATTAAAAAAAGGATTGTCTGAAAATTTCAAAAACGTTGAAGTAGAAGTGGTAGATTGTCCTAACCTTAGAGATTGGGATTGTCCATCAGAAGGAATAAGTGGAAATCAAAAAATAATAGACGTTGGTGGAGAGCCTTATATGCATGATCCAAAATTTATTGGTGCAGAGTTTGACTACCAAGAAATATCTAAAATGATTGACTCTGAAAAATCTTATGCTTTAGGAGCTGGATCAGGTGCAATGTCATGTTTAGATGGTCACTGTGGAGAATTAATTATTAATGAAAATTTAATTACTGATGAGTCTAAATCAATAATTGCAAGAGTAAGTCCAGATAGAAAATGTATTGTTGAAAAATATTCTGCAAAAAAACATGGTGGACTTGGAAACATTTATTACACAGATGGCAAACAAGGAAAAGTTATTAAAATAAAAATCAAAGGTAGAAAAGGAGAACAAGGTTCTTTACCTCAAGCAATTAGGTCTTCTTTATCAAAAAATTTAAATATTAAAAATAATGAGCATATGTCTCTCTCTGGTGTATTTAGAGTGTTAGATGGAAAAATAAGATCACATGTTCAGCCTGATTATAAAGATATAAAACATGAGTATTACGATCCAAAACAAATGAAATGTGTTAAGGATTTTCTTCAATTTTATGAACCGGTTGGACCAAAATTGCAGTGTTATACAGTTCTTTGGACTGGCGATCCTACAGGAGGAGAATTAAATTTAAGAGAGTCTGGTGAGCATACTCACTTTCATTCTTACGAGCACGATAGAGATGCTGGTCATTATCATTTTGACGTGACACCGAATGAGATAGAATATGAAGGATATTTCAATACTGCAACGGAAGTACACAGAGTAAACAATATTTATAAAGAACTGTTAAATAAAAATAGTATTGAATAGAAAACTGAATGTGATTAAATTTATTTAATGAAAAGACAGTTTAAATACCCAAAACATTTCGAAGAACAAAAAAAAATTCCAAAATTAACTCAAAAAAGAATTCAACTAGCAGAAATATCACTTGGTGATTTTGAAGGAAGATTAGCCAATGAATTATTGAATTGGTTTTCTTTAACCCCACAACATTGGATAATGTTGCATATGGTTATGCTTGCTTATTACAAAAATAAATCAATTACTAAAAATCAACTACTTAAAGTAATTGAGAAATCATATTTGACCTCAAACGTCTATATCGATACAGCAATTAAAAAAGGTTATTTTAGAATTATTAGAAATGAGAGAGACAAAAGATCCATTTTTATTTTACCTTCAGTAATTACCATCAAAACCTTTGAGGAGTTTATTGATAGAAGGGATATTCTTTATAAAGGAATTAAATGAAGAATATCTATACATGGGCTGCTAAACCAGCAAAACGAACTTTAACTGTTGGAGACTTAAAAACAGCCAAAGGAAAAAGAAAATTTACGCAAGTTACTGCGAACAGTATTGAAGAAGCAGAGGCAGCAGAAAAGGCGGGATTTGATATGATTATATCAAACGCAAAAAATGTAATTCCTGTAAGAGAAGGTTCAAAAAATTTATTTTTAACAGCTGCTTTAGTATTAAATGAGTTTGTAACTGCAGAGGATGTTATGCGAGGAGCATTTAAAGCTTTAGAAAATGGTGCAGATGCAGTTATGACACCTAGAAGTATGGATATAGTTGAAATGCTAGCTAAGGAAGATGTTCCAGTAATGGGGCATTTGGGTTTGGTTCCAAGAAAATCCACTTGGATTGGTGGCTTGAGAGCAGTGGGTAAAACTGCAGATGAAGCATATGATCTATTTCAAAAATTTAAAAGATTAGAAGATGCAGGCGCTTTTTCTGCAGAGTGTGAAGTTATACCAGAAAATGTAATGGGTGAAATTTCAAAGCGTACAAATATTGTTACTGTTTCATTAGGTTCAGGGAAAAATGCTGATGTAATGTATTTATTTATGGAAGATATTTGTGGTGATACTGAAAATCCTCCAAGACATTCTAAAGCATACGGAAATTTATTAAGATTAAGACAAGAAATTAAAATTGAAAGATTAAAAGCTCTTAAAGCTTTTAAAAAAGACTCAATGACTGGTAAATTTCCTGGAAAAAAACAATCATCTAATTTAGAGAAAAAACAATTTGAGAAATTTTTAGATCAACTTGATTAGTAAGTAGCGTTATCATCTTTTTTTGATAAAGAACCCTTCATTTTGTCAACTGTAGCTTTAGCACCAGCACTTAAGGCTCTTAAATCAGATGCTATAGTTACAAAATTAAAACCTTTTTCAATCATCTTTGTTGCGTATTCTGTAGTACCATTATGAATTCCTGCAAAAATATTATTTTTTTTAGCATGTTCTAAAATTCTTAAAATTTCTGAATAAGCTTTTGTAGACTCAGGTTTGTCAAACCCCGGTTTTTCACCTATAGCTAAACTTAAATCAGCTGGTCCAATATAAATACCGTCAACACCTGGTGTAGACATAATTTCATCAAGATTTTCTAGGGATTCTTTTGTTTCTATCATTGCTAATTTTAGTATTTCATTGTTAGCATGATCTGCATAATCAGCTCCGCCATAAATTAAACCTCTTACAGGACCAAAGCTTCTATAACCCTCAGGTGGATACATGCATGCTTGAACAAAGTTTTCAGCCTCTTTTTTATTACTTACCATCGGGCATATAATTCCATAACACCCAGCATCTAATATTTTCATTATTTGACCTGGTTCATTCCAATTTACTCTTGCTAAAGGAGTTACTTCTGTTGTTGATATTGTTTGCATCATTGGAAGTGCATTACTGTAATCAATCAAACCATGTTGCATATCTACAGTTAGAGAGTCCCAACCTTGATGAGCCATTGCTTCAGCTGATGCTGTACTTGGAATTGCACACCAACCATTGATGACGGGTTTACCGTCTTTCATCATTTGTTTAACTTTATTTTTTCTCATTAATTCAGATTTTTAAGCCCATGTGAGTGTATTTCACATTTAAATAATCTTTTATTGCGCCCGATCCTCCCTCACGCCCGTAACCAGTTTGTTTTATTCCTCCAAAAGGTGCCTCTGCAATTGCAACAACACCAGTATTGACTGCTACACAACCAGATTCTAATTTCTCAGATCCAATATGAGCTTTATCCATAGAATTAGTATACAAATAACTACATAATCCTAAATCATTGTCATTTGCTCTTTCAATTACTTCATCAAAAGTTTTAAAAGTCAAAATTGGAACAAGTGGCCCAAAAGGCTCTTCTTTCATTATTGTAAAATTATCTTTAACGTCATCAAAAACAGTTGGTTCATAATAATATCCTTTATTGAAACCAGAGGGTCTTTGTCCACCCATTAATACTTTCGCTCCTTCTTTTTTAGTTGTATCAACAAGTTTTTCTATTTCTTCCAGTCTCTTTGCAGTAGTTAAAGGTCCTAAATCAACTCCATCATCCATACCATTTCCAATTTTTAATTTTTTTGCTCTTTCTATAAAAGCATTAACAAACTCATCTTTTCTATTTTCTTGGATATAAAATCTATTTGGAGAAATACAGACTTGACCATTATTTCGAAATTTACCAGTTATTGCTATATCAGCTACTTTATTCATATCTACATCTTCACAAACTATAAAAGGAGAATGTCCACTAAGTTCCATAGTTACTCTTTGAACTTTATCGGCTGCCTTTTTTAAAATTAATTTACCAACTCTTGTAGATCCCGTTACTGAAACTTTTTTAATTATATCTGACTCCATTAATTCGTTAGAAACTTCTGCAGGATCACCAGATAATAGATTTACCACACCATCTGGTACACCAGCTTCCTTACAAATATTAACTAATTCCATTACAGCCCCAGGAGTAATTACATCTGGTTTACATATAACAGAACAACCAGCAGCTAAGGAAGTTGAAATTTTTCTTGAAGCTAATACTATTGGAAAATTCCAAGGAACCAAAGCAGCCACTACTCCAACTGGCTGGTAATAAACGTGGACTCTTGTATCTGGGAATCTACTTTGTTGAGTTTGACCATAAATCCTTTTTGTTTCTTCAGCATTCCACTCAAAAATGTCAGCACCGCCGCCGACTTCACCAACAGCTTCGGTTAGTGGTTTTCCCACCTCTAGCGTTAACCATTTTGCAAGTACATCTTTTTTTTCTCTCATTAGATCGGCAATTTTTCTCAACACATAGGCTCTTTGCCATGGTGCAGTATTTTTCCAAACTTCCAAACCTTTTTCTGCCGACTTCAAAGCTTTCTGTACTTCAATAGATGAAGCTTTCGACGCTTTTCCAATCACTTCTTCAGTTGCAGGATTGATTACATCATAAGTTTCTTTTTTTTCAGCTTGTTGCCATTTACCATCAATGAATTGTCCAAATTTTTCGTACATAGATTTTATTTTTAAGTTTACTTAATTGGGTTTTTTAATTTATAAATAGAATTATATATAAAGACTATACATATTAAAAGACAAACATACTTTATGAAAAAAATTACACTTACATGCGCTCATGCAATCGTAAAATATTTGATAGCTCAAAAAATATTAATTAATGGTAAAAAAGAACCTTTATTTCCAGGTGTCTTTGGAATTTTTGGGCATGGAAATGTAGCTTGTTTAGGTCAAGCACTAGAGGAAAATCGAAAAGAACTTCCAACATATAGAGGACACCATGAACAAAATATGGCTCTTACAGGAATTGGTTATGCTAGGGCTAAAAGAAGACAACAAATTTTTGTAGCGACATCTTCTGTTGGGCCTGGTGCAACAAATATGGTTACAGCTGCTGCGGTTGCCCTTAGTAACAGGTTGCCAATTTTATTTTTACCTGGAGACACTTATGCAAACAGAATGCCAGATCCAGTATTGCAACAAGTTGAGCAATTTAATAATCCTGGAATAACAGCTAATGATGCATTTAAACCAGTTACAAGATATTTTGATAGAATAACTAGACCTGAACAGATTATTCAATCATTCCCAGCAGCAGTTCAAACAATGTTAGATCCTGCAGACTGTGGTCCGGCGTGTATCGCTTTAAGTCAAGATATACAAGGTCAAACATTTGATTATCCTGAGGAATTTTTCAAAGAAAGAGTACACGCAATTAGAAGACCACGACCAGATGAATTTCAAATTAAAGAGGCAGCCGAACAAATAAAGTTATCTAAAAATCCAATTATAATTTCAGGTGGTGGGGTTTTTTATTCAGATGCAATGGATGAGTTGAGTCAGTTCGCAACTAAACATAACATTCCTGTAACTCAAACCGTAATGGGATATTCTACAATGAAAAGAGATCATACTCATTTTGCGGGTCAAATCGGAGGTTTAGGTGGAAAAAATACAAATACTTTAGCAAAAGAAACAGATTTAGCAATTGCAGTTGGAACTAAACTTGCAGATTTTACAACTGGATCATGGGCAAATTTTGAAAATGAAAATTTTAAACTTGTTTCAATAAATGTATCAAGATTTGATGCTAACAAACATTTAGCTCAAGCTGTCGTTGGAGATGCTAAAGTTTCATTAATTGAGCTTTCACAAGCATTAGGTAATTGGAAAGCAGAGGAAGAATGGAATAAAAAATCTCAAATTGAACTTAAATCATGGAATGAACATATAGATAAAGAGAGTGCACCAACAAATCAAGAAGTTCCAAGTTATGTTCAAGTAATTGGTGCAATCTATAGAAATTCTGACCCAACAGATATTGCTGTTACGGCAGCTGGAGGTTTGGTTGGTGAAGTAGTTCAAGTTTGGAGACCTAGAGAGCTAAACACTCATGAAACAGAGTGGGGTTTTAGCTGTATGAGTTATGAAATTTCAGGTGCCCTTGGAATTAAAATGGCTCATCCAGATAAAGAAGTAATTTCTTTTGTGGGAGATGGCTCTTATCTATTAAATAATACAGATATTTATTCATCAGTTATTACTAAAAATAAATTAATAATTATAGTATGTGACAATGGTGGGTTTGCAGTTATCAATCGACTACAATTATTTAAGGGTGGTAAAGAATATAATAACTTATTAAAAAGCTCTAACACACCTGGACTAGTTGATGTTGATTTTGCAAAACACGCAGAAAGTATGGGAGCTAAATCTGAACATGTTAATTCAATTTCTGATCTTGAAGCTGCATTTAAGAGAGCAAAAGCTTCTGATGTAACTTACGTTATTTCAATAAAAACTCATGCATATAAATGGGTTGAAGGTTCAGCTTTTTGGGACAGTCCAACACTTGAAATCCCAAAAACTAAGGAAAATGAGGAAGCTTTAAAACTTTATAAAGAAGGAAAAGACAAACAAAGACAAGGCGTATAGACCTTTATGAATAAAATTTTTAAGGTTGGTCTTATCGGTTGTGGACATATTGCTGAAACATATTTTAGGGGGCAGCAATATTTTAATAATTTCAAAATAGTTGCTTGTGCAGATATTGATCAAAAAGCAGCTGATAAATGTGCAAAATTATACAATATTAAATCTAAAACAGTTGCACAAATTTTAAAAGATAACGAAATAGAAGTTATTTTAAATTTAACAATTCCACAATCTCATTATTCAGTCTCAAAAAAAGTTTTAAATTCAGGTAAACACGTTTATTCAGAAAAACCTTTAGCAACTTATTTTTCAAAAGGTGAAGAACTCGTATCACTAGCAAAAAAAAACAAACTCTATCTTGGAAATGCTCCTGATACATTTTTAGGCGGGGGAATTCAAAAAGCTAGAGAATTAATTGACTCAGATTTAATTGGAGAGATTAAACTAGGTAACGCAATCTTTGCATTTCCAGGAGTAGAGTCTTTTCATCCAAAACCTGAGTCATGGTATAAAAAAGAAGGAGGTCCAGTAATCGATATGGGACCATATTTTTTCACAACCTTAGTAAATTTACTTGGACCTGCAAAACAAGTTCAAGGAAGAACATTAACTGCTTTTAAAAAGAGAATTTATGGAGTAGGACCTAAAAAAAATAAATCATTTAAAGTTGAAACACCCACAACATACTTAGCAACAATTCAATTTCACAGTGGTGCTATAATTCAGGTAACACTTTCTTTTGATGTAATTAATCATCAAAGAAACCACATGGAGCTTTATGGAACAAAAGGATCGATTATTGTTCCGGATCCAAATATGTTTGGAGGTTCTGTATTTATCTCAGTTACAGAAGGTGGAAAATGGGGTGAACATAAAACAGATAAGATGCATTTAGGAAAAATAAACATAACTTCTTCTAGTGGAAGATCAAATGAAGCTGCTACTAACGCAAACTATCGGAGTGTTGGTTTGTCTGAAATGTTATATTCTATTCAGAAAAACAAAAAACACAGGTGTTCAGGTGATTTATCTTTACATGTATTAGATATAATCGAGTCAACCATGAGGGCATCTAACACAGGAATTCCTCAAAAAATAAAAACAAAATGCGATAAACCAAAAAAATTTACTGAAGAAGAAGTAAAAAAAATTTTAATTTAAATGTCAAAACCAATTGTTATATCTGATCCTTTTCCAAGAACATTGGATCTGATTTTTACAAAAAAAAAATTAAAAGAATTAAAAACAAAATATAAAGTTTTAATAGCACCTAATAAAAAAAAAAGACAATTTTATGAAAACTATATTAATAAAGCTACTTTCATAATGGGTCAGCCAGACTTAGATAAAAAAATTTTGTCAAAAGCAAAAAAATTAAAAGCAATAATAAATGTTGAAAGTAATTTTATGAACAATGTTGATTATACTTATTGTTCTCAAAAAGGAATCCATATAATTGCAACCTCTCCAGTATTTTCAAAGCCTGTAGCAGAAATTGCATTAGGAATGACACTTTCTTTGTTAAGAAATATTCATAATGCTCATTTTGATTTTGTAAAAGGTAAAGAGAAATATGGATTAGAAAGTAATTTAAAAGCATCACTTTTATCAGGAAAAAAAATTGGATTATTAGGATTTGGCGACCTAGCAAAATCGTTATATCCACTGTTGCTGCCTTTTACTAAAGATATAAATGTTTATGACCCTTGGTTGTCCAAGAACAAAATTAAAAGTTTTGGATTTAATCCAGTTAGCTTAAATAATATGTTTAAAACGTGCGAAATTATTTACGTATTAGCAGCAGTAACAACTAAAAATAAAAATTTAGTAAATAAACGTTTAATTAATAAAATGAAAACAAACTCATTATTTATATTAATGAGTCGAGCAGCAGTTGTAAATTTTAAAGACTTGATCACGAGAGTTAAAAAGGGAGATATTTATCTAGCTACAGATGTATTTCCTGAGGAGCCAGTGAGAAAAAATGACCCAATCAGAAAAGTTAAAAATATTTTGTTTTCAGCACACAGAGCTGGAGCTTTGACAGAGGCTTTTTTTGCTATGGGAGACATAGTTTTAAAGGACATGCATTTAATATCAAAAAATTTAAAACCTAAATTTTGTAAAAAGGCTGAATTAAAGACAGTAGGATTATTAGCTTCAAAACCAGTTGCAATTAATTGATATTTTAATAATTTTATAATTTATGTCATCAACTACCAATCCACTACTAGAAGCAAAAGGAATAACAAAATATTTTGGAACCATAACAGCATTGGAAAACGTAAACTTAAAAGTTCACGCAGGAGAATGCTTAGGTGTTGTTGGAGATAATGGTGCTGGGAAATCAACTTTGATGAAAGTATTATCTGGTCTTTATAAACCAAGTGCAGGCTCGTTATTCTTTCAAGGTAAAGAGGAAGTTTTAGAAAGTCCAAGAGACTCTCAAAACTTAGGCTTAGAAATGGTTTATCAAGATCTTGCGTTAGCTGGAAATTTACCGATAGGCGAAAATATATTTCTTGGAAGAGAACCTACAAAAAATTTAGGAATTATTAAATTATTAGACTTTAATAAAATTAAAGAATTAACAAATGCTCATTTAGATAAATTAAAAATAAATGTGAAAAGTGCAGATCAAAAAGTAGAGGAACTTTCAGGTGGTCAAAGACAAGCTGTTGCGATAGCTAGATCTACAGCTTTTAATGCTAAAGTAGTAATTATGGATGAACCAACTGCTGCATTAGCAATTAAAGAAGTGGGTAAAGTATTAGATCTGATTAATAGTTTAAAAAAAACAGGTGTTGGAGTGATCGTAATAAGTCATAGAATGGATGATATCTTTACAGTATGTGACAGAGTGATGGCTTTGTTTCAGGGAACAAATTTTGCAGAAGCAAGTCTATCAAATACCTCTAGAGATGAGGTGATTGGTTGGATTATGGGAAAAAAATAAATATGGAAGATAAAGATAAAAAAATTGTAAGTCTACATTTGAAACTAATGCCGTATTTAGAAAAATATGGAATTCTTCTTTTATTAGTAATTATGATTTTGGTTATGCACATATTGCAGCCAGATGTTTTTTTATCTTGGAGAAATGTAACTAACGTTTTTAAACAAATCTCTTGGCAGTCAATGTTAGCTTTAGGGGTATTTATGGTAATTGTGACTGCTGGAATAGATCTCTCGGTTGGTTCAATCATGATGTTATCATTAATGATTTTAGCTGTTGTTGCTAAAGCTGGAGCGCCTTGGTATATTGTGGTTATTACACCTTTGATCGCAGGTTTTTTATGTGGTCTATTTAATGGTCTAGGTATCACCTTACTTCGCATGCCACATCCTTTTATAATGACTTTAGGTACACTTTATATATTTAGAGGAACTGGAAACTTAATCTCTGGCGGAACCCCGATAAGTGGTTTTACCGACGAAGTTAGGTACCTTGGTCATGGAAGAATTGATCTTCAATGGTTAGGATTAGAAAAATCGCAGTACCTTCCTGTAAGTTTAGTATTAATTGCAATTGTATATATAATTTTTTGGATTTTCTTAAATCATAGCAAAACTGGAAAATGGATTTATGCAATTGGAGGAAACCCAAATGCTGCTAGGGCATCAGGAATAAATGTTAATAAAATTTTAGTTATTGTTTATTCCTTATGTGGATTTCTATCTGGCATTGGTGCTTTAATTTTAGCTGGCAGAACTGACTCGGGTTATCCCAACGCTGGACTTCAATCTGAACTTGATGCGATCGCTGCATGCATAATTGGAGGTGCAAGTTTTTTTGGTGGTAGAGGTACAGTTTTAGGAGTATTTGCAGGTGTAATGATTATGGGAATTTTAAGAAATGGTCTAAATTTGATGGACGTTAGTTCTTTTTGGCAGCAAGTTTTAATAGGTTCAATAATAGTTCTTGCAGTTTATATAGATGTATTAAGAAGAGATTTGGGAACTAGAAAGTAAATTATACGCACTTACACGCATTAGTTGTATTCAAAATTGTCTTAACACCTTTATAAACAGTTGAACTCTTCTCATTTTTTTTATTTAATTTAGTTTTTAAATAACAATAGGGGAAATAAATGAAAAACTTAACACGAAAAATTGTTGTTTTTTTTACAGCAATTTTTTTATCAATTAGTTTAGGTTCAGTATCTTTTGCTGATGGACATGGTAAAAAAATCCTATTCAGTATTAAAGGCCCTGGATCTGGAAATCCTTTTTGGGCATCTGTAACAAAAGGTGCTGAAGAGGAAGCTAAAAAACTAGGCGTTAAATTAATTTTAATTGCACCTCCTCAAGAGGGAGATGTTCAGGCACAGATAAACCAAGTTGAAGACCAATTAGCGAAAGGTGTTGATGCTTTAGCACTCGCACCAGGAGATCCGAATGCATTTGCTCCAATCGTTGATGATGCTATTAAAAGTGGTGTTCCAGTAGTATTCGTTGATACAAAAGGAATTAACGAAGGAGTAACTTTCATTGGGACAAACAACATGAATGGTGCAGAGTTAGCTGCAAAATTTATTTGTGACAAAACTCCGAAAGGTTCAGATGTTGCAATTTTAACTGGTATTGAATCACAATCTACAGCGTTATTAAGAAGAGATGGTGCAATAAAAGGTTTTAAAAATTGTGGATTAAACATTGTTGCAACTCAAACTGCTGAGTGGGATACTGCTAAAGGTAGATCTGTAACTGAGTCGATTATTTTAAAAAATCCAAACATCAAAGCAATATTTGCTTCAAATGATAATATGGGCTTAGGTGCTATGCAGGCTCTTAAAGATGCAGACATGAATGATGTAGTTGTAGTAGGATTTGATGCTACTCCAGATGCAGCAACAAGTATCTTAAAAGGAGAAATGACAGCAACTATAGCTCAGTTTTCTTACAACATGGGTGCGTATGGAGTTAAATATGCTCTTGAATTAGCTAATGGTGGAAGTATTGATCCAAACATTGATACTGGAACACAATTGGTGACAAAAGAAAACGCTAACGATTTTAAATAATCATTAGATAATAAAATATTAAAAAAGGGTGGAATTTAATTCCACCCTTTTTTTTTATGTAATATAATATTCGGATGTTAATAAATATTAATCCAGTGTTAAGCCCTGAATTGTTATTCCATCTAAGATCTATGGGACATGGAGAGAAGTTAATTTTAGCTGATGCAAACTTTCCTGCAAACACTTCAAATGATAAAGTGATTAGATTAGATGGAGTTGGAATTAAAGAGGCGGTTTCAGCAATACTTTCAGTTTTTCCCCTTGATAGTTTTATTGTTTCTCAAGGAGGGTCGCCAGCTATAAGAATGGAAGTTGACAATAAACCAGATGAAATAACTGAGACTCATAAAGATTTTATTGAAGCGGTTAAAAATATCTCAGGAGAAAATTGGAAAGTAGGTTCAATATCAAGACAAAATTTTTATCAAGAAGCAAAAAAAGCATATTGTATAGTAACAACTACTGATGCTAGACCTTTTGGATGTTTTATTTTGACTAAGGGAGTAATTTTACCTGATGGTAAGGTTTGGTCATAAAAATAAAAAAATGAAATCAATTTGTATACTTGGAGTTTTTGTAGCAGATTTGTGTTTCGTAGGAGAAAAAATTCCTAGCGAGGGTCAAACAGTGTTAGGTAAAAAACATATTGTTGGTCCTGGTGGAAAAGGATCAAATCAAGCAATTGCAGCTGCCAGATTAAATGGAGATGTTAGTTTTATCACGAAAGTTGGTAAAGATAGTCATGCTGAAATGGCGTTTAATCTGTATAAGAAATCTGGTGTAAAAACTCATTCAATCATTCATGATGAAAATCTTTTTACAGGAGTTGCTGGTATTATGATTGATAAAGAAGGAAAGAATGCAATTAATATTGTTTCAGGAGCTGCTGAGCATTTAGTCGCTGAAGATATAGATAATCAAATCGAAACTATTAAGAATTCAGATATATTTCTCACACAAATGGAAACTCCTGACGCAGTAACAATTTATGCATTAAAAAAAGCAAATGAACAAAAATGCATAACAATATTAAATCCTGCACCAGCACGTAAAATCGATGAGAATAATTTTCAATTAATAGATTTCTTCACTCCTAACGAGACAGAGGCAGAATTTTATTTAAATAAAAAAATTGAAACTAATGAGGATATAAAACTTGCAGCTAATGATTTATTAAGAAAAGGTATAAAGAATGTTGTTATTACTTTAGGACACAAAGGTATTTATTTTGCAAATAAAAAACAAAAATTTTTTTTAGAGGCATTTAAACTTGAAAGACCTGTTGTTGATACAACAGGAGCTGGTGATGCATTTAATGGCGCTTTAGCTGTTGGTTTAGCAAATGATTTAGAAATAAAAGAAGCTCTCATTTTCGCAAATAAAGTAGCTGGAATTTCGACTACAAAATTAGGTGCTGCTGCATCTATGCCTTTTTCTGAGGAAATAGTAGATAACTAATTTTAATTCTTTTTATGTTTGGCCATTGATAAAGCTATTTTAAAAGAATTTAAAATTGGATCTAAATTAGCTTGATTTTTTCCTGCAATTGCAAATGCTGAACCGTGTGCAGTTGTGGTCACAGGTACAGTTAGTCCACCTTGAACTGTTACACCTCTATCAAAACCAAATGCTTTAAGACCAGATTGTAACGCATCATGATACATACCAACCATACAATCATGATTTTTATTTTTATAAGCTACTACAAATGAAGTATCGCATGGCAATGGACCATCAACATTGTAGCCAAGTTTTCTTGCTTCTTCAATCGCTGGAATAATTTCATCTTTTTCTTCTGTACCAAACTCTGCATGTGGATTAAGAGCTTGAATAGCAATTCTAGGATTTTTTATGCCATTTAACTGCATAACTTCGTTAATTAATTTTATAGGCTTCATTATATTTTCTTTAGTAATATGTTGAGCAACTTCTTTAATTGGAATATGGGATGTCACCCTTGCTGTCCAAAAATTATCAATTACATTAAACTCACAACAAAAACTATTTACTTCAAGCTTTTCAGCCATTAACTGTAATTCATCTGAATGTTTATTTCCTCCAAGTTTTAAACTTGTTTTATTCATTGGTGCAAAATTAATTGCATCTATTTTTTTTTCCTTAGCTAAAGTTAAAGCAATATCTAAAGCCTGTAATACGCTTTCTCCAGACTCTTTTGATGGTTCTGCTAGTTTATATTTATGATTTTTACCTTTAGAAATATCTAATAGGTATCTATCAGAATTTGTAAAATTAATTTCATCAAAGTTTTCAACTACATTAATATCGTGTGAAATTCCTGTAATACTATTTCCACTTTCAAAAACTTGCTTTTCACCAATTATGACTATGTTTGCTTTTTTTGTCATCTCGTTATTTAAAAGTTTTGAAATTAATTCTGGTCCAATCCCAGCTGGATCGCCAAGAAGAAGAGCAATGTTTGATTTATTTTCAGTCATTTTTTTCTTTACGTCTTGTAGCAGATTATGTTTAAATTATTAAATATAAATTAACTATAGAGGGAAATAATGAAAAAAAGCTTTAAACTATTTTTAGCAGCTGCTTTTCTAGTGACGGAATTTTTTGTTGTAGCTCTTCCATTAATGATTACATCAGCTAAAGCTGATGGTCATCCAATACAAGCAATTACTCATGCTGGTTTTGGTGGTGGAACTGACGTTACTACTAGAATGATGTTATTAAGAGCAAGACGAGTTCTTAAGCAAGATATGCAATTAGTAAACAAAAAAGGTGGTGGTGGAGCAGCATCTATGGACTACATGATGTCTTTACCAGCTGATGGAAATCACACTTTAACTTGGACTACAGGTCACGCTGTATCGATGGCTTTAGGTAAAACTAAAGTTAAGTTAAGTGACATGCAGCCACTTGCTAGAGGAACAGATGATCCACAATTATTCGTTGTTAATTGTAAAAATGATATCAAGGATGCTAAAAAATTCATTAGCACACAGAAATCAAAATCTCTAAAATATGGAACTACTCATACTGGTGGTATTGATGATGTTAGTGCAATTGCATTTACTAAAAAAGGTGGATTAAAAGATCCAACTATCGTTGCTTATAAAGGTGTTGCGCCAATTAAAACAAACCTTATCAAAGGAGATATTGATGTGGGTGTTTTAAACTTAGGTGAAGCATTAACTGAAATTAATGAGGGTAAACTTTGTGTTTCAGTTGTATTAGCAAACAATAGAATGGCTAAAATTGGAGACTCTCCAACAGCAAAAGAACTAGGTATACCAGTTTCTTTATCTACTGTAAGAGGTTTCGTAACTAAAAAAGGTGCTCCAGCAGACAGAGTAAAACAATTAGAAGCTGGAATGATGAAAGCTATGAGCCACAACTACTACAAAAATTTCCTAACGGAAATTGGTCTTGATGATACAAGTGTTGTAGGTGCAGATGAATGGGGTAAGCAAATGGAAGAAATGCTTACTGAAATGACTGCGCAGCTTAAAGCTTTAGGTTACATAAACTAATCTAATCAAAAGTACATTTCGATATGAAAAATGTACAAAAACAAAAAAGGGCAAACAAAAGTTTGCCCTTTTTTTTTAGAGATGAGTTTAAAGTTTCTCTTGTAATTATTATAATATCTACAGCGTTATTAATCACAACTTTTACTTTTGACATTGTTCCTCCCATTTTAAATAGAGGAATACAGCCAGCAACATTTCCAAAAGCACTTTTGGTTTTAATTATAGTAATGACACTGTTAATTTATTATTTAGCTACTAAAAATCCTTGGAAAGTTGAAAAAAAACTTCCAAAATCATTCTATTTAACACTTTTAAGTTTTTTGATTTTCTTAGTTATTTCAATGACTTTAGATTTCTTTCTAGCTATTTCAGCATTATCTATTTTTGTTTCCTATTGTTGGGGAGAGAAAAGAATATTTTATTTATTACTTGTTGGGATAATTTTTCCTGTGATTGTCTTTATTTTTTTTGAAACAATTTTAGGTTTAAGATTTCCTCCTGGGATTATAACAAATATTTATTATAGCTAGATGGATAATTTATTTTTAATGATGGCTCCTTTGTTTAGCTCAAAGCTATTGTTAGTTTTATTTTTTGGAACTTTGTTTGGTTTAATATTAGGGGTGCTACCTGGTTTAGGTCCAACAACAGGTGGTGCATTAATTTTACCATTTACAATGACACTTGATCCATTATCTGCAATTGTACTATTAACTTCAATTTACTGTGCAGGGACATATGGTGGTGCAATTACAGCCGTATTAATTAATACACCTGGAACTCCAGCGGCTGCAGCAACTTGTTTGGATGGCTATCCATTAGCACAAAAAGGAGAAGCTGGAAGGGCTTTGGGTATGGCAACAGTATCAAGTACTGTTGGAGGTATATTTAGTGTGATTATACTTGTTTTTTTTGCTCCTATCTTAGCTCAACTTGCATATGAATTTGGTCAACCAGAATATTTTGCATTAGCAATTTTTGGATTAACAATGCTTGCATCAATTGGAGAAGGTAGTCCAATTAAAAATCTAATTGCAGGTGCATTTGGAATTTTAATCTCGACAGTTGGTAAAGATTTTATGACTTCAATTGATCGATTTACTTTTGGAATAAATGAATTAACTGAGGGTATTGGGTTTATACCTGTTGTTGTTGGTTTATTTGCAATGAGCGAAATGCTAACTCAATCAACTTTAATTAATCAAATATTTAATAGAATCGCGCTTAAAGCAATTAAACTACCAACTAAAGAGGATTATAAAAAAACTTGGAAAACGATTTTGAGATCAAGTGGAATTGGATCTTTTATTGGAGTATTACCTGCAGAAGGTGGAACAGTGGCATCTTTAATTGGTTATTCTGAAGCTAAAAGATTTTCAAAAAATCCAGAAGAATTTGGAAAAGGATCAATTGAGGGCATTGCTGGTGCCGAAGCAGCAAATAATGCTGCAACAGGAGGAGCTATGGTTCCTACACTTGCTTTGGGTATCCCTGGAAGCGCTACTACTGCAGTAATTCTAACTGGATTAATTATTCACGGTGTAAGGCCTGGGCCTGATTTATTTAGAGAGCAGCCAGATTTCTTATATGGGATTTTTGGTGCAATGCTTATTGCTAATATCTTGTTTTTTATATTTGGTTTTTTTGGCGCCAAAATATTTGCTAGAATAACTTTGGTACCTAACAAAATTTTATGGCCAATGATTTTTGCAGTTTCTGTATGTGGAACTTATTCTTTAAATCAGTCAATAATTGATGTTTGGATAATGCTTTTTTTCGGAGTTCTTGGATTCTTTATGAGAAGATATGGTTTTTCAGTTGTCCCAGTTATAATTGGATTAATTTTAGGTGAATTAGTTGAAGGAACTTTAAGACAATCTCTAGTTATATTTGATGGTAATTGGTTTATGTTTTTAACAAGACCTATAGCTTTAACATTCTTTATTTTATCTTTAATTGCTTTGGCTTTTCCTTTAATAAGATCAAAAAAATTAAAAAGAAAATATGATTAAGTTTGATTTAAATGACAGGATTGCAGTAGTTACAGGTGGAGCACAAGGATTTGGTTTGGCAATTACCGAAAGATTTATCGAAGCTGGTGCAAAAGTTGTTATTTGGGATATTGATGAAAGTGCTGCAATAGATGCGATTAATAAATTGAAATCTGAAAACCTTAGTCATCAGGCTGTTGATGTAACTAATTTTGAAATAATAAATCAAAATTTAGAAGAAGTAGAAAGAAAACACGGCAAAATTGATATATTTATAAATAACGCTGGTATTGCAGGCATGAATACTACCGTAGCAGAGTATCCATTAGATGAATGGAAGAAAGTAATGAATTTAAATTTAAATTCTGTTTTTTACTGTTGCAAAGCAGTTGTTCCATACATGTTAAAAAATGATTATGGAAGAATAGTAAATATTGCATCAATTGCAGGAAAAGAAGGAAATCCCAATGCTAGTGCTTACAGCACATCTAAAGCAGGTGTTATAGGATTAACAAAATCATTAGGTAAGGAGCTTGCACAAAAAAATATAGCTGTAAATTGTGTAACTCCTGCTGCAGCAAAAACAAGGATTTTTGACCAAATGACAGAAGAACACATCAATTATATGTTATCAAAAATCCCTAGAAATAAATTTGCAAAAGTTGAAGAATTAGCTTCTTTAGTTACTTGGCTAGCTAGTGAAGAGAATTCGTTCTCCACAGCTGCTGTTTTCGATTTGAGTGGTGGGAGGGCTACCTATTAATATGCAAGTAGGTATTGATGTTGGAGCTACCAAAATTGAAAGTGTAGTTCTTGAAGAGGATGGTCAAGAAAAACATAGATCAAGAATATCTTGTCCAAAAGATTATACTCAAATTGTAACTGCGATAAGAGATATACACAAAAAATTAGAACAAGAATTTAAAAAAGAACTTCCAATTGGAGTTTGTCACCCCGGAGTACACTCTCCTCAAACAGGATTAGTAAAAAATGCCCCAAATATTACATGGTTAGAAAAAAAACCTTTCCAAAATGATTTGCGTAAAGCACTTGGAAAAGAAGTATTTTGTGAAAACGATGCGAATTGTTTTGCTTTGTCTGAAGCTATAGATGGATCGGGAAAACATTATAAAATTGTCTATGGAATTATATTAGGATCAGGTGTCGGTGGTGGATTGGTAATAGATAAAAAAATTGTCAGTGGCCCAAATGGTGTTGCAGGTGAATGGGGACATAATCAAATACCATATTTTGCTGCAAAGAAAGAAAAATTTGACTCTAGCAATGCACGTGAAGCAGAAATTGAAAGTTTTTTATCAGGTTTAGGTTTAGCTAAAAGATTTAATAAAATTTATGGAAAAAATTTAAAAACAAATGAAATTTTTGAATTAAATCGAAAACATGATTTAGATGCAGAGAGATTTATTGACGATTTCAAAGTTAATTTAGCAATGTCACTTTCAAGTATTATAAATATTTTAGATCCAGATGCTTTCGTGTTTGGTGGTGGCGTTTCAAATGAAATAGATTTTTTACATGAAGTAGATTCATTGGTAAGAAAATTTGTAATTGGCCGAGAATATGAAGGTGTTTTTTTAAAACCGAAGTATGGTGACGCGAGTGGT
The DNA here is from genome assembly GCA_902589725.1 of uncultured Pelagibacteraceae bacterium. Lineage (GTDB taxonomy): Bacteria > Pseudomonadota > Alphaproteobacteria > Pelagibacterales > Pelagibacteraceae > Pelagibacter. Next base: position 53,040 of record CACITU010000007.1, on the reverse strand, counting down.
GTGCGTGGAGCTGCAAGACTAGGTAGAAGCGCGACATATTAGAGATTCAACCTTAAATTGAATTTACTTTTTTGCTTAATTTTCATAAGTAAAAAAAACACTGTAAAATAAAGATAAAAATCAATATCAATTTTTAGTTGTATATTATTTTTTTAGTTATCAATTGGGAATTATTCTACTTATAGTTTCGTTTTTAAAAAATAGTTAACTAAATAAAAAGAGGAAGAGAAGATATGAAAAAACTAATAATTGCTTTGATTACATTAGCATTCACTTCAACTTCATCAATTGCAGGACCTAAGATTGAGGTATTGCATTGGTGGACGTCTGGTGGTGAAGCTGCTGCACTTAAAGTTTTAAAAGATGATTTCGCTGCAAACGGTGGTGAATGGATGGACATGCCTGTAACAGGTGGTGGTGGAGACGCTGCTAACGTTGCTTTAAAAGCAAGAATAGTTGCTGGAGATCCCCCATCAGCATCTCAAATAAAAGGTCCTACAATTCAAGAGTATGACCAAGAAGGTGTTGTAGCTCCATACAATATTGATGCAATTGCTCAATCTGAAGGTTGGGATAAACTTTTAGATCCAATGATTGCTGCAGTACATAAATGTGAAAATAACAGTGGACCATATTGTGCTGCACCAGTTAACATTCACAGAATCGACTGGATGTGGGCTAACAAAGCTGTATTCGATGCAAATGGTATTTCAGTTCCAACAACTTGGGATGAAGTAAATGCTGCTGCTGAGAAATTAAAAGCTGCAGGTATAATTCCATTTGCACATGGTGGCCAAGCTTGGCAAGATGCTACAGTATTTGAAGCAGTTGCTATGGGTATTGGTGGAAACAATTACTACAAAAACTGTTACGTTGATCTTAAAGAAAGTTGTTTAAGAAGTGAAACTACAGTTAAAGTTTTTGACCAAATGAGAAAACTTCAGAGCTATACTGATGAAGGTAGCCCAGGAAGAGACTGGAACGTTGCTACTGGAATGGTAATAGAAGGAAAAGCTGGTTTCCAAATTATGGGTGACTGGGCAAAAGGTGAATTTACAGCTGCTGGAAAAGTTCCAGGTGTAGATTACTACTGTGCTCCTACTCCTTCAAATAATGGATACTTATACAATGTAGATAGCTTTATATTCTACAAAACTAGCGATCCAGAAAAACAAGAAGGTCAAAAACTACTTGCGAAACTAATGATGGGTAAAAACTTTCAAAAAGTATTTAACCTATACAAAGGTTCGATCCCAGCAAGACTAGATGTTCCAATGGACGAGTTTGATAAATGTGCAAAAACTTCTAACTCTGATATTAAAACAGCAGGAGCTAGCGGTGGATTAGTTCCAAGTTTTGCTCATGGTATGGCTCAAGGAAATACCATGAAAGCTGCATTACAAGATATTATTACAGAACACTTCAATTCTGATATGTCTTCAGTAGATGCTGCTAATGCTTTAGCTGACTCAGTTTTAGCAAATATGTAGTTCATTAAAATTAAAAGGCCACTTTTTATAAAGTGGCCTTTTTTTTAAATCTAAATAAAAATATTTATAATGTTCAAGTGGTTAGAAAAAAATTTGCCTAAAATTGTAATGGCTCCAGCTGTAGGTTTAATTGGTTGGTTTGTTTATGGATTTGTACTCTGGACTTTATATATATCTTTTACAAATTCAAAAATTCTACCAAAGTACGAACTTTGGGGATTTGGACAATATGAAAAACTTTGGGCATCAAGAAAATGGCTCATTGCAGTAGATAACTTACTTATATTTACAGCATTGTTTCTAATTTTTTGTGTTGTAATCGGGATTATTTTGGCAATTTTTTTAGATCAAAAAATTAGAGCCGAAGGTTTGTTAAGAACGATTTATTTATACCCAATGGCTCTATCATTTATCGTAACAGGAACTGCATGGAAATGGATATTGAATCCAACTCTTGGTATCCAAAAAATGTTTAGAGACTGGGGTTTTGAGAATTTTACGTTTGATTGGTTGGTTGATAGAGAAATGGCCATTTATACAATCGTTATCGCTGGTGTCTGGCAATCTGCTGGGTTTGTAATGGCATTATTTTTAGCAGGGTTGCGATCAGTTGAGGACGAAATTGTCAAGGCAGCAAAGATAGATGGTGCAAGTCTTTTTACAGTCTATTGGAAAATATTATTACCAATGATGAGACCAGTATTTTTTACAAGTTTTGTAATTTTAGTTCATATATCCATAAAAAGTTATGATTTGATTGTAGCATTGACTCAAGGTGGACCAGGTATTTCCACAACTATGCCTGCTTTATATATGACTCAAACTGCATTCCACAAAAGCCAAGTTGGTTTATCTGCTGCAAGTGCGATGATGATGTTTATGGCTGTAGCAGCTGTGATTATTCCATATCTATATTCAGAGTTAAGGAGAGAAAATGCAAGATAATTTAAAATCGTCTTCTTACCAGCAGCTAGAGCAAAAATCAAAATATACAAACATGTTTTTGAGATGGTTTTTGTATTTTATATTAATTGTTTTTGCTTCTTATTTTATTTTTCCACTTTACGTTATGGTAGTTACTTCTTTAAAGACAATGGAAGAGATACGTCAAGGAACACTTCTAAGTTGGCCAAGTGGATTAAATTTAGAGTCCTGGGCTGTAGCGTGGGGCGGTAGAGGATATGGAGCCGGTGACACCTTTCTAAGACCATATTTTTGGAATTCAATCAAGATGGTTGTACCAGCAGTATTTTTTTCAACATTTATTGGAGCTATGACTGGCTATGTTTTAACAAAGTGGAGATTTAAAGGGGATCAGTGGGTTTTTCTTTTTTTATTATTTGGATGTTTCATACCTTTTCAAGCAATATTACTACCAATGGCTAGAACTCTTGGAGTATTAGGAATTTCAAATTCAGTAGTTGGATTAGTTTTAGTTCATACAGTTTATGGAATACCTTTTACAACATTATTTTTCAGAAATTATTATGTTTCTGTACCTACTGAATTAGTTAAAGCTGCCAGAATAGATGGCGCTGGTTTTTTTAAAATATTTTTCAAAATATTACTTCCGATATCAGCACCAATTATTGTTGTAACTGTAATTTGGCAATTCACACAAATATGGAATGATTTCTTATTTGGATCAACCTTCTCATTTGGTGAAGCTGCTCCTATTCAAGTAGCATTAAATAATATGGTTTTATCAAGCACAAGTGTGAAAGAATATAATGTCGATATGGCTTCAGCTATTATAGCCGGTATTCCAACACTTATCGTCTATGTACTAGCAGGCAAGTATTTTATCAGAGGATTAACTTCAGGAGCAGTGAAAGGATAACAATGAAAACGTTAAAAATCGAAGAATTATCAAAAAACTTTGGATCGACTGAGGTTTTAAGAAAAATTAATTTAGAAATAGATGAAGGAAATTTTCTAGTTCTTTTAGGACCATCTGGTTGTGGAAAATCAACTTTATTAAATATTATTGCAGGATTGGAAACAATTAATGAGGGCGATGTTTTTATTGATGATTACAATGTCAGCAAAGTGGAACCAAAAGACCGCAATATTGCTATGGTTTTTCAATCCTACGCCTTATATCCATCAATGAATGTAAGGGAAAATATGATTTTTGGCCTTAAGCAAGCAAAAACATCTAAAGAAAAAATAGAAGAACAGTTAGAAAAAGTCTCAAAATTTCTACAAGTAGATCAGTTACTAGAGAGAAAACCCTCCCAATTATCTGGAGGACAAAGACAACGTGTGGCTATTGGTAGGGCCTTAGTTAGGGAGCCAAGAATATTTTTATTTGACGAGCCTTTATCTAACTTAGATGCAAAACTAAGAGTAGAGATGAGAAGAGAAATAAAAAAACTTCACCAACAGTTAAAAACAACAGTTGTTTATGTAACACACGATCAAACAGAAGCAATGAGTTTGGGTACTAATATTGCAATTATGAATCACGGGGTAATTCAGCAAAATGATACTCCTGAAAATATTTATAACAAGCCAAGCAATACATTTGTTGCAGACTTTATTGGATCTCCATCAATGAATCTTATTAAGGGAAACCTAAAAGAAAATTCAGGAGATATATTTTTTACAGCAAATGGTTCAAATCTAGAAGTTCCAATAAAAGATTATGAATTCAAAGACAAATCAAATCTAAATAACAAAGAGGTTTTCTTTGGTATTAGACCAGAACATATTTTCTTTAAAAAATTTAATGAAACTGATTTTGAAATCACTTTAAGACCAGATCTTAGTGAGTATATAGGTCATGAGCAAATAATGACTTTTGATTATGCAAATCAAGAGGTATTAGCTAAATTTCCGTCAACAATTAAAATAGATCTAGGTAAAGAGACAAAATTATATTTTGATTTAACTCAAGCATCTTTATTTGATGCTAAAACAGAGGAAAGAATATAATATGAAAGTAAAATATACAGATTTAAAGAATAAAAGAATATTTATAACTGGAGGAGGTTCAGGAATTGGGGCATCAATCGTTGAGCATTTTTGTGAGCAAGGAAGTGATGTTTATTTTGTTGATATAAATTTAAAAGAAACAAATAAATTATTAAAAAGAATAAAAAAAAATAAATTTAGATTACCAACCTTTATTGAGTGTAATTTATTAGATATTAATAAATTAGAGAAAATTATTCAAAAAATTATTTCCATAAACGGACCAATACATGCTTTAATCAACAATGCAGCAAACGATGATAGACATACAACAGATCAAGTTGATGAAAAATATTGGCAAAATAGAATGGATGTTAATTTAAAACACTATTTTTTTGCTGCTAAGGCAGTCATAAAAGGAATGAAAAAAATTAAAGCAGGATCTATTGTAAATCTGAGTTCAGTCTCATGGATGTTAGGTGAAGGAGATAAAGTAGTTTATGAAACTGCAAAATCTGCTGTTGTTGGTTTAACAAGATCATTTGCTCAAGAATATGGAAAATATAATATTAGAACAAATTCAGTAATACCTGGTTCAATTGCAACTGAAAGACAAATTAAACATTGGTTAACACCAAAATATAAAAAGCTTATCTTGGACAGCCAAGCTTTAAAAAGACAGTTAAAACCAAATGATGTAGCTCAATTAGTTATGTTTTTAGCATCAGATCAATCATCTGGATGCACAAAACAAAGCTTTATTGTAGATGGTGGAATAACTTGATTTAGGTGAAAGTTGAAAGTTCTACAATTCAAAATAAATTTCTAAGAGTTCAAACTCTTAACTATGGTGCCAGTCTTTTTGAGGTTTATCACAAGAAAAAGAAAATTAATTTAATTTTAAATTTAGGATCAAAAGAAAACTATCGGTATAAACATCCAAGTGTTGGATCGACTTGTGGAAGATATGCAGGTAGAATTTCTAACGCAAGATTTAAGATAGGTAACAAAAAATTTAATTTGAATGCAAATGAGGGAAAAAATATACTTCATGGTGGTAAAGTTGGTTTTTCAATTCTCCCGTGGACAAAATTAAATCAAACAAAAGACAAAATAGTATATCGAATTTATTCAAGAGATAAGGATCAAGGCTTTCCAGGAAATCTAGTTGTCAATTGTATTTATCAATTGAGAAATAAATCTCTAATTATAAAATATGAATACAAATCTAATAAAAGTACTCATGTTAATTTAACTAATCATAGTTATTGGAATTTAGAAAAAAATAAAAAAAATATGATTTATAATCATGAGTTAAAATTAAACTCATCTAAATATCTTCAAATAAATAAAAATCTAATCCCAACTGGTAAATTCAAAAACCTAAAAAAATCTATTTATGATTTTTCAAACTTTGAAAACATTGGTAAAAAATTAGATTACTTTAAAAATAAAAAGCTTAATATTAAATTTAAAGGTTTTGATACAACTTTTGTTGTAAAGAAAAATATTAGAAATTTAGTTGGAAATTTAAAAAATAGTAACTCTAATATTAAAGTTGAATTTTTTTCAAATTTACCTGGTGTTCAACTTTATTCAGCACAAAATCTGAATTACAAAAAAAAATTATTTCCTTATCAAGGCATTTGTTTAGAAACACAATATTTTCCTGATGCACCTAATAAAAAAAATTTTCCAAGTACTTTAATTAAACCTAATAAAAGGTATACATGCTTTACAAAAATCAAAATTAATTAATTTATGAGTAAAAAAATTAATATTTCAATCGTTGGAACAGGATTAATGGGTTTACAACACATAAAAGCTATTCAAAAGTCAAAGAGAGCAAATCTTCATTCAATAGTAGATATTAGTAATAATGCTAAAAACTTATCAAAAAAATATAAAATTCCATTATATTCAAATGTATCAGAGCTTTTAAACTCAAAAAAACTTGATGCTGTAATAGTTGCTACTCCTAATCAATTGCATGAAAAACATACCGTAAGTTTTTTAAAAAATAAAATACCTGTCTTGTTAGAAAAACCTATTTCAGACAATATTCATTCTGCAAAAAAAATTATAAGTAGCGCTTATAAAAATAAAACCCCATTGCTTATTGGCTATCATCGTAGACATAATTCAATAGTCTCTAAAGTAAAAGAACTTATTAATAAAGGCAAATTAGGTAATATCGTTTCGGCAAACGTGTTATGTTGGTTGTATAAACACAAAGCATATTACAAAGAAAAATGGAGAGTAAGAAAAGGAGGTGGGCCTTTAGGTATCAATTTAGTTCATGACATTGATATGATTTGTTATTTATTGGGTTCAATCAAATATGTTCAAGCATTTGCAACGAATAAAACTAGAAAATTTCAAGTAGAAGATACAGCTACAATAAGCCTGATCTTTAATTCTGGAGCTCTTTGCACTTTAAATTTATCCGATACCATAGTGGCCCCTTGGAGTTATGAATTAACTGCAGGTGAAAATCCTGCCTATCCAGTTACAAACCAATCAGCTTATTTGATTGGTGGTACCAAAGGATCTTTACAGTTTCCTAATCTTAAATATTGGTTTTACAAAAAAGAAAGAAGCTGGTGGAATAAAATATATGTTAATGAAGACAAAAATAAAAAAGATGATAATACGTTAGTTAATCAAATTGATCATTTTGCAAATGTAGTTTTAAAGAAAATAAAACCAAAGGTTACTGGAAATGATGGTTTAATTTCTCTAAAAATTTTTGCAGCTATTACTAAAAGTGCAAAAACTGGAAAAAAAATTAAAATTTAAAAATTAAAAATCCTTTTTAAGTGTCTCAATTTACCTTCCGTACTGTCATAATCAATGTAACAGCCTTGTAAAAATCTTTCACCTTCTTTTGTTTCATAAGCAGTTCTTCCATGGAGCAATCTATAATTATCCATCATTATTAGGTCTTTTGGCTCAAGTTTAAATTCTATTCTATATTTATTTGAATTATACATTTCAGAGAGTTTTTTTCTCGCATTATAGTAAAGATCTAATTCTTCTTTATCTAAAATTGGAACATAATCCAATCTAGGACTAAATCTTACCTGTTTAAAACTTTTATCATCATTAAGTTCAATCAAAGGCGCCATAGTTTCTAAGATAACTTTCTTATCAATAAATTTAAATCTAACTTTTACTTCAGTTAATATTTTATAAAATTTTGGGTATTGATTTTTAAAATCTTCAGTAACTGTATAACCATCAACAAGTGTAGATAATCCACCAGATACTTTACTTTCTATACAGTGTAAAAGTTGAATACATGGAACAGGATTTCTATAAGGATTATCAGTATGTGGTGCTAAAGCTAGAGATGTGTAAGCAAGATCATTTGGATTAGGTTTAGATTTAACATCAAAATATTCCCCAAAATTTGTTCTTCGAACACTTCCAATAGAATTTGCAAATTCAACAATGTAATTTTTTGATGTTGGAATATTTTTAATTATAACAAATCCAAAACTATAAAAAGAAACAAGTAAATCATACATCTCTTTACTTTCAAAAAAATTTTCCTGATATTCAAAATTTTTGATCTTTTTTAAGCTAGAGTCCCATTTAATTTTTTTTATTGATTTAATTACAACGTCTTCTTTAGAAAATTCAGAACTAATTTTATTAATATCAAGTTTTGAATTCACGCCATCATTAAAATCAATTTCCAAATATTTATCATTAATTTTTGCTTTATTTATTGAAATACTTTTATTTAAAAATGTTGGATCAAAAAGCCTTTGTTGAGTGCCTTTATCTAAGTATTTATCGCCATCAATTCTCTCTCTTAACCAGAAAGGGTGTATTTCTTTTTTTTCAAATCCATTGTTAAAATAAACTTTGTTTTCTATTAACTCTATTTTCATAGTTACAACCCTAGGATTATTTAAAATTTAACTTTAATCAACATAAATTAAATAGTAAGAGTTCATTGTGAAAAATTTTGATACAAAAAAATATCCAATATACGCAAGCTTTTTAAATCAATTGGCTAAAGATTTAACAAGATTTTATTACGCTAAGTTAGATAAACCATTTAAGATTACCAACAAAATGAAAGGCAAGGGTTACGATCCAGTAACATCATCTGATAAAGCATTTGAAAAATTTATAAGGTCAAAAATTTCTAAAAAATTTCCAAATCATCAAATTATTGGCGAAGAGTACGGCCACAAAAATACTAAGAGTGAATTCTCGTGGGTGATTGATCCAATTGATGGAACAAGGTCATATGTTGTGGGTAATCCAACTTGGAGTAATCTCATTTCACTTAATTACAATGGAGAACCACTTTTAGGTTTAGCAAATTTTCCTAAAATGAGAAAATATTATTTAAATATAAATAAAAATTTAGCATATGTTTTTGAAAATAATAAAAAAAGAAAATTAAAAGTTAATAGTAAATTAAATTTTATAAATGCTAAATTAGCTGCTGCATTTCATAATCAATTAACTTTAAAACAACAATCTAAAATTAAAAAATTTATTAAACGTATGCAATTTCCATGTTTTGATGCATTAACTTATTGCCAATTAGCAGAGGGTAGGCTTGAAATAGTTGCACAATGTGCAAATCAAATTTGGGATATTCATCCAATAATACCAATAGTAAGAGCGAGTGGTGCAATAGTTACAACCTGGGGAAATAAAAATCCAATAGCAGGTGGCAATATAATAGTTTCAAATAATATCAAAAATCATAAAAAAATTTTAGAATTATTAAAACCGTTGGCTGAATGATACCTGAAAGAGCACAAGTAATTTTAGATTTTTGGTTCAAAGAAACTCCTTCAGAATTGCATTTTAAAAAAGATGAAAAATTTGACCAAAAAATTAGAGTTAATTTTTTACAAGATTATGAGCTTGCATGTAAAAATGAATATGATGATTGGCAAGATGAGCCCATGAGCTGTTTGGCTCTTGTTATTCTTTTCGACCAGTTTTCTCGTAACTTATTTAGAAATGACAAAAGAGCTTTTGATCAAGATCAAAAAACTAGATTAATTGTAAATGACGCAGTTTATTCAGGTTATTTAGAAACAATGAATGTTGATCAAAGATTTTTTATGCTTTTGCCATTAATTCATAGTGAGGAAATTAGTGATCATGAAATGGCTTATTACTTATTAAACAAATATTTAAGAGAGCACGAAGAATACCATAAAATTAAAAAGTTTTGGCAGGACCACACTAAAGCAATTAGGCTATTTCATAGATACCCACATAGAAATGAAATTTTAGGACGAGAGACGACTGAAGAAGAAAAAGAGTTTTTAAAAGGCCCAGACTCATCTTGGTAAAATGAATTTAGAATTTATTTTCAAAATTATTGACAAAGAAGAATGGCAAAAAGCTAAACAAGCTGGCACTTATGAAGGATCTAAAAAAGATATAGAAGATGGCTACATTCATTTCTCAGAGGAAGAACAAGTAGAAGAAACTCTTTTAAGACATTATTCAAAAAAAGATAATTTAATTTTATTAAAAGTTAATGCTTTTAAACTTGAACATTTATTATGGGAACAAGCCTCAAATGGAGATATGTATCCTCATCTATACTCACCTTTAGATATTTCAAATGTTGAGAAAGAATTTGAGTTGCCTCTAGATGATGATGGAAAACATAAGCTTCCAGAAATTTTAAAAAAATATCAGTTTAGCCGACCAAGATAATTAACCATTATTACACCAATAATAATTAATATTATGCCCACAATTCCATAAATGTTTGGGACCTGATTAAGTTTTAATACTGCAAATAGCACAACTCCAGTTACCGTTAGACCACTATATGTTGCATACGCAAAACCAACTGGAAGAGCATGCATTGCTTTTGCAATTGAAAACATTGTAATACACATAAACAGAATGCATAAAACAGAAGGAGTTAATTTTGTAAATCCTTCAGAAATTTTGGCTAAGCTATTAGAGGCAATTCCAAAAGAAATACCGATAGCTAAAAATAAATAACCAAACAAAGGTTTCATATTATTTATTTCCTAATAAATTAACCATTAACACTCCAACTATAATAAATATTAGCCCTATCAAAGAATATAAATTGGGAACTTGATTATATTTAATTACACCAACAATGACTGTCGCTATAATTGTAAGTCCCGCAAAAGAGGCGTAAGTAATTCCCATAGGAATATTTTTCATTACTAATGACAGTGCATACATACACAGTACAATTGTAATTGCTGTAATTATGCTTGGAACAAGAAGTGTAAAACCCTCAGCACTTTTTGCAAAACTATTAGAAGTTACACCTAAAAATACCGCAATACCTAAAAATAAGTATGAACTAGCAAGACTCATACAATGACTTTAAATGAATTTTGAGAGAATATATAGAATTATTTAAGAGACCATTTAATAGCATCTTCCATTCTATCATCTCCCCAGAAAATTTCATTATTCACTATAAAAGATGGACTACCAAAAATTTTATTTTCACGAGCTGAATTTGTGTTTTCATTATATTTTACCTCTATATTTTCTGATTTTGCTTCTGATATTATTTCATCCTTATCTAAATTTAATTCAGTACAAACCTCAGAAAGGCTAGGTTCAATTGCAGGTTCTTTGCCTTCTTGGAACCATTTTTTATAAGTCAGCATTACAAATTTTTCTCCCCAGCCTTTTTCAAAACCAAAGATTGCTATTTGATTTGCTAAATCGAATTCTGATAAAGGGTAGGGAACTGGTGTCTTAGCAAAAAAACCATATCCTTCTGCTCGTCTTTCAATATCTCTCCACATGTAATTGACTTTATTAATTTTATCTTTTGGAAATGGTATATTATTCATTTCCTTCATAATTGCTCTAACTGAAAAGGGTTTCCAATTAAATTTTACTTGATGTTGTTTTTCAACATCAAGTATTCTAGTCACAGAAAGATAGGTGTAAGTGCTACCTATCGAAAAATAAAAATCAATACCACTCACTTACTTTGGCATAGGTGTAGCACCAGTTTCTAAACTAACAATTTTTCCATTATCATATTTATAAACTGCCATTACAGCCTCTACATTTCCATCATCAAAAGTAACAAATGAATGATGAACACCAACTTCGTCATTTTCATAAACAACTCTTACTTTATCTTGATTTATGTCACCGCTCATTGCCCATTTGATAACATCACTTTTGCCTAAAACATTTCCTGACTTATGCATTGTGAATTTAAAATCATCATGCAAAAGATCATTCATCACTGCTTCATCTTTGTTTTTTATTGCAGCACTATATTTTTCTAATATAGACATATTATTCCTTTCTATTTATTCACCTGGTTTTTTATAACTTTTTGAAACATCAGCTGCCTTTTTAAATGCACTGTTATAATCAAATACTTCATGAACCATCAGATCCGACATCATTCCACTATTTAAAACAGTTACTTTCATAGCAAGAACACTTTCATAATCGCCTTCAACACAAAAAAGAACATCAAAACGTCCTCTTAACCATTCATAACTTACAGCTTTTACTCCTAAGCTATCACACATGGATTTCATTACCGCACTTCTATCTGCAGCAGGGTCAGAATGCATTTTTTTTAATAACTCAGAACTTGCCTTTCCAATTACATAAAATTTAGACATTATTCACCCCACATCCCATGAAATTCATATACTACTGCTGGTTTATCTCCAACAACCCATCCATCATGACCTGGTTGTATTGAGTATGCATCACCAGCTTTATAAGTTAGTTCAGTTCCATCATTATGTTTTGCACAAACAGCACCCGAGATAATTATACCAAGATGTGTAGCTTGACAGCTGTCGCCACCAACTGTTGGCTTTATATCTTTTGACCATTGCCAACCAGGTTGCAAAGTAAGTTTCATCAATCTTTGATTTCCAACTTTGACCGCTTCAATTTTAGCATTATTAAAATTATCATTCACTTCATCTGCTTTATCAAAACTTTTTACTTCTATCCCAGCCATTTTTCCTCCTTGTTACCAATTATTTAGTTATATAGTCTAGCAGAGATTGGTCAGTATGTGTAGCCTCAGCCTTCTATTTAACCTTAGTTAGATCATATATTGAGTAACTGTCTAACACTTCATCCATTATTGGCTTTGATACCTCTGTACCTTCTATAAACTTATGAAGTGCAGCTTCATCAGTACAAAATATTTTAAACATTACAGTACTTTTGTCTGGAGTTACAGTTCCAATTGTTTTTTCAACCACAGCAACTTTAGCCCTTTCAGCAAGTCCTTCAGGAGATTGCATAAATCCCATGAATTTCTCAAAAGTACCTTCTTTTAACTTTGCTACCACTAGCATTTCTTTTTCCATTTTTTCCTCCTATTTTATTGTCCTGAAAAATTTTCCATAAAGTCTCCATCCATGGGAGTGATTTTTGCAGAGTCTAAATCAACCCCAGCTGCAGCTCTTGCTGCGTGAAGTTCTTTATCATTTTTAAATGCCTCAAACCCCTCCATAGTTGCATATTTCACAATTACTGTAAATTTTGAAGCATCTTCTTTTGATACACCAGCAAAAATAATAGTTGCACCAAATCCTTTAATTTTTTCAGCATTATCTTTAACCATATCCCTCCATGCTGAAAACGATTTTATATTTTCTTCTATTTTTATAATCATATTTTATCCTCCATAAATTGTTTTCGATGTCTCCTCTACTTTTTCTTTACCATTTGGTATTAATTTGAAAATAAATGCATAGCAATTATCCATTAAAGTTTTCTGATAAGGTTTACCAAACATTTCATCAACAGTAGAATTTATACTTGAATTTATTTTATCTTCTAAAACACCCTCATTTGTAAGAAATTCTCTAGTAACCTTTGCTGCAGCCAGACTATTTTCTTTGTAAGCCAAATCACCATTTGGAAGCTCACCTTGTTTAATAAATTGAGTCGATGTAAAAATTCCTGCACATTTTAAAGACTCAGATATTTCTTTATCACTCATGTGTGCATGTGAAGTTGTTGTTAGCAAAACCAATAAAGACGTGAAAATTATTTTTTTCATTATTTTCCTAATAAGTTGTAATTAATATATATTATATAATAGAGTGTTACATTTTTAACAATGAGTCTCTTGTGTTTATAACGCGCGACAGATATGCATTTTGAGAGTGTAAAAAATGTCGATTATGCTGTATTAATTATATTAAACATTTAATAGTAATTATTTATGATCGAAAAATTTAATGGAATTGTTTATCTAATCATTTTTATTATTCATTTCCTTGTTTATGCTGTTTATGCTTTCAGAGCTATAGTTGGAACAAAGAGTTTTATGGATCAATATAACATCGATCATTCGGCAGCTGTGATTACAAGATTTTTTGGAGCTCCTTTTGTTGGGTCTTTTTTAATGGCTCTTTATATTATGTTTGTTAGAGATGGTGGAGTAAATGGAACTTGGGCGTTCTTTAATTTAGTATTTGTTCAAAATTTAATGTACTTAATATTTGGTATTTATACCATTTACATAAATAAACTTGGACACACTGAAAAGACTAACAGTGAAGGTGTAATAGCTGCTGGAGTACTTACGATTTTAAGTGCTATTCTTACTTACGGATTAGCTGATAAAATTTATATTTAAAACCAATTAGGTATCGGCAAACCTTTTTCTTCTAAAAATTTTTTATTAAACATTTTAGTTGCGTATTTGTCACTTCTATCACAAAGAATAGTTACAATAGTTTTTCCTGGCCCTAACTCTTTTCCCATTCTAATTGCTCCTGCAATATTTATCCCACAGCTTGTTCCTAGACTTAAACCTTCGTTTTGAATTAAATCATATAGAATAGGCAGAGCCTCATGGTCATCAATTGAATATGCGTCATCAATTTTGGCCTCACCAAAGTTAGCAGTCACTCTACTTGAGCCAATACCTTCAGTAATTGAACCACCTTCCGATTTAAGTTCACCATTTTTAATGTAATTATAAAGAGCAGAACCTTTTGGATCTGATAAATAAATTTTTATATCTTTGTTCTTTTCTTTAAGAGCATTGCTAACACCTGAAATTGTCCCTCCAGTACCTGAAGAACAAACAAAACCATCAACTTTACCATCGGTTTGTTCCCAGATTTCTTGACCTGTTCCCTCATAATGTCCTCTAGCATTTGCAGTATTATCAAACTGGTTAGCCCAAATAACTCCATTATTGTTTGTAGGTCTTAGTTGATCTGCAAGTCTTGCTGCTACTTTTACAAAGTTGTTGTCATCTTTATAAGGCTTTGGTGGAACTAATCTTAATTCAGCTCCAAGGTTGCGAAGTAAATCTTTTTTCTCTTGTGTTTGATTGTCATTCATTACAATTATAGTTTTGTAGCCAAGAGAATTACCTAAAAGACCCAAACCTATTCCTGTATTACCAGCTGTTCCCTCAACAACAGTCCCACCTTTAGAAATTAATTTTTTTTCTTGAGCGTCTTTAATTAATGCAAGTGCAGCTCTATCTTTTACAGATCCTCCAGGATTTAAAAATTCTGCTTTTCCATAAATGTTACACCCAGTAATTTCAGAGGCTGCTCTAAGTTTAATTAATGGAGTATTTCCTATTCCAGAAATAAAATCGTTTTGGGTATTATTCATTATCTGATTTTTTATCACTGTCAGACGTAATTCCATAAGGTTTAAATTCACTATCTGCTATTCCAACACTTCTTGCAGGAATTCCAACCATTACAGCATTTTCTGAAACATCTTTCGTAATAACTGCATTTGCTCCAATTCTAGCACCTTTGCCAACGACTACAGGACCTAATACTTGTGCACCTGAACCAATAACTACATCTTCTTTTATAGTAGGATGTCTTTTCATATTTCTTTGGTCATTTGAATTAATACTTGGAGCAATTCCACCTAACGTAACCATGTGATAGATAGTTACATTATCTCCAATGTCTGAAGTTTCACCAATTACAACACCCATTCCATGATCTATAAATAAATTTTTTCCAATTTTTGCATTAGGATGAATTTCTATTCCAGTTAAGAATCTTGAAAATTGAGAAATGATTCTTGCTATCAAATGAAATTTTGCAGTACTAAAAAAATTTGCTATTCGATGAAAAAAAACTGCTTTAACACCAGGATAAGTTAATATTAAACTTAACTTAGACCTTGCAGCAGGATCTCTATCAATTATGGATTGTAAAAAATCACTCATATTTCTTTAGTTTAGTTGCTGTTGATTAAAAAATAATATGCCTTATATAGTACATAATTGCTTAATTTAAAGAGGTTTAAATGTATAAAAACACCAATTGTTTTCATCTAGCCATCCCGTGTGGAGACTTAGAGATTGCAAAAAAGTTTTACAGTGAAACTTTAGGATGTAGATTAGATAACTCAGCGCAAGAGTGGGCAGATGTAGATTTTTGGGGCAATGAATTAACCTTACATAAAAGTGAACATAAATTAGATAATGAGAGACACGATGTAGACATGGGAAATGTTTCAGTTCCTCATTTTGGTGTTCATTTATCAAGAAAAGACTTTGATGCTCTAAAACAAAGATTAAAGGATAGTGGAACTAAGTATTACGACGAACCTTATTTGAGATTTAAAGGAACAAAATACGAGCAAGAAACTTTCTTTGTTAAAGACCCAAACGAAAATATACTAGAAATTAAAACTTTAACAGCAAATCCAGAGTAGTCCAAAACCTTAATGGAATACCTATTATTAGGCTTCTTCACAGGGATTAGCTTAATTTTAGCTATAGGTGCCCAGAATATTTTTGTTATAGAACAAGGTTTAAAAAAACAACACGTATTTATTGTTTGTTTAATATGCTCCTTATCAGATCTGATATTAATTTTTTTCGGTATCTTTATTTTCCATTATTTTAATCAATATTTTAATTCTTTAATTGAACTAATTTTAAATTTATTTTTAATTTTATTTTTACTTCACTTTATTTATAAAAAAATAAAATCTCATTATTTAGATATTTACTTTAGTACTAAGCAAAATGATATTTCAAAATTAAATATCATATTTAAAACTTTAGGATTTACCTATTTAAATCCACACGTTTATTCTGACACGGTTTTTTTTCTCGGAAATTTTTCAAAAAATTATTTATTAAACCAAAAAATTTTATTCGGGGTAGGTGCTTCTATAGCATCATTTTTATTTTTTTTTATATTGGGGTATTTATCTAATTATTTATCAAAGTATGCTAAAAGTAAAATAGTTTGGAGAGTAATTAATATTTTTATTATTGGTTTTATGGCTGTGTTAATTCTATTTATTATTAAGGAAATATTATGAAAAATATTTATGTAGAGGATATAGGCAAAGGGTTTCCATTTGTTTTTGTTCATGGTTACTTAGGCTCATCTAAAATGTGGACTTTTCAAAAAGAATTTTTTTCAAAAGATTATCGTGTAATAATTCCAGCTCTTCCAGGGTTTGGTGAAAGTCATAATATTAAATCTTTAGACTCTATAAATAAAATGGCCATAGAAATAATAGATTTATTAGATCAAAAAAATATTGATAAATTTAATTTAATTGGACATTCAATGGGAGGAATGATTGTTCAAGAAATTACAAAACTAATTGGTGATAGAGTTAACAAATTAATTTGTTTTGCTACAGGATCAATTGGAGAAATACCCGGTAGATTTGAAACAATAGATGAAACAAGAGAAAAATTAAAAAAAGATGGAACTGAAGTTTCATTTTCTAGAGTTCCAAAAAAATGGTTTGTTAAAGGGGATAAAGATAAAAATTATTTTTTATGCAAAAATGCAGTTAAAGGTGTTTCTTTAGAGGCCGCTGATAATGCTTTGTTAGCAATGAAAAATTGGAGAGGTAAAGAAGATTTAAAAAATATAAAGAATGAAACTTTGATTATCTGGGGTGATAAAGATACTTCTTACAATTTTGATCAGGTTGATACATTAAAAAAAAATATTAAGAATAGTCGTTTAGAAATATTTAAGGATTGTGCTCATAATGTTCATTTAGAACAGCCTGATCAATTTAATAATTTAGTACAAAAATTTATCTCAGAATAATATTTTTATTCAGTCTATAAACTTTTTTTAAAGCCCCACTAAATTTTCTTGAAGAATGAAATTTTCCAGGAAAAATTATACATTTTATTTTAGCTCGCTTAGCTGAATTTAGGCTTTCTTGTGTATCTTCAATAGCCAAACATTCATTAGCTTTAAGCTTAAGTTTTTTAAGCGCTAGCAAGTATATTGCAGGATGTGGTTTAAATTTTTTAACTAGTTTTGAATTACCGACAAAACTAAAATCTTCTTTATTTATTGAATTTCTCAATGAATATAATATTGCATTTATATTATTCGTAGATGTTGATGAGACAAAAGCTAATTTTATTTTTTCTTTCTTACAGAATAAAATTAAATTTTTAACACCTGGTCTTAATTTTAGCTGGTTTTTTTTAAGGTAATTATTGAATATTTTAGTTTTTAAATTTCTTAAATATGTAGAGTTTACAATTTCTTTATTCTTCTTTGCGTATCTAGATATTCTATCTTTTCCCCCAGATTTATTTAGTAAACTTAAATACTCTCGCTTAGTCCAATTCCAATCAAGCCCATATTTTTTAAATGCTTTGTTAAATGACTTTCTTTGTATCTCTGAAGTTTCGACAATTGATCCAATAGAACCAAAAAATAAAGCTTTGTAATATTTCAACCTTTTACAGCTCCAGCAGTTAAACCACTAATAACCTGTCTTTGAAAAAACATCACCAACATAAATAGAGGAGCTGTTGCTGAAACTACTGCAGAAACTGCCCACATTAAATTACCTTCATGTTGATTTGTTCCTAAATAACTCTGAATTTTTGGAACCATGGTATGATTTTCTTGGTTTAAAAGTAATGCAGTTACCGTAAAATCATTGTAAGCAAGCATTAAACTAAATAATCCTGCAGTAATTACTCCTGGCCACATCACTGGCATGATAATATGTCTAAAAGCTTGAAAGTATGAACACCCATCTATTAAAGCACTTTCATCAAGTTCTTTAGGGACTGTTTTAAAAAATGAATATAGTAACCATAAAGTAAATGGTTGATTAATTGCAACTAGCACAACAATGGTTGTAGGGAGAATTCCCCATATTTGTAATTGAAAAAATGGAAATAAATATCCTGATACTAGAGTGATGTGAGGCATTGCTCTAAATATTAGTGCTGCAATTAATATCCAAAACGCATATCTTTCAGTTGATCTTGAAAGTGCATATGCACCAAGTGTTCCTAAAAATAATGAAATGCTTACAACAAATACAGTTACAATTATTGTATTTTTGGATGCTTTCCAAAACTCTCCTTCAGTCCAGGCTTGGGTATATGCATCTGTTGTAAATTTTCCACCGGTTTCAATTAAAGTATTGAATGCAGAAATAGCATACCACCAATCTGATCTTGAAAAAAAATCAGCTCTAACTTTAAATGATCCCCAAAAAGTCCAAATGAAAGGAAAACAAGCAATTAAAAGCCAAACGATAATAAAGATTGTGTTAAAAGTTTTTAAACTTGTTGATTTTTTATCTAGACCATAATCCATAATTATCTCGCTGTCTTAAATTCTTTCCATGTTCTTATTAAAACTGGAGCTAATAAAATTGCTATACCAACAATCGTCATCATAGAGGTTGCTGCAGCAGATCCAAATAATATTACTTCCTCATTTACTAAATTATCATAGATTAACCATGATAATGATTGTGCACTTCCCTCAGCGCTAAAGCCAATTATTGGCTCAAAAACCCTGAAGTTATCCATTAACGAAATCAAAGCTACAAAAGTAACTACAGGATAAATATGCGGTAACACTATATGTTTAATTCTTTGAAACCTTGATGCGCCATCAATAATTGCAGCTTCTACTGGTTCTTGAGGGACCGTTTGAAGAGCCGCATAAAATACTACAAATGCAAAAGGTGAATGATGCCAAATTCCATATATAATAATAGTGATCCAGGTTAATGTTTTAGAAGATTTAAGTGATAAATACGGATCATTCATTAAATTTTGAATATTAGCTCCAATAATTCCTTGAGAATCTATCATCCAAAATAATACAAGAGACCCTACTAGAGGCGTAACAATCATAGGCAATATCGTACCAAAAATTAATGGACCCCTAATTTTTCTTGCAACAGCATTTAAACTTAAAGCAATAATAAATCCTAATAAAAGAACATTCGGTGTAACAAATAGACAATAGGTTAGGGTAAATATTAACGCCTTGTAAAATGGAAGATTGGTTACTTGATCTACGAAAGCACCAAAGTTCTCAGTTTCATTCCAAAATTTTTTAATTTCGTCAATAGCAAGATGATTTCTATCTACATAGGTTCCAAACCCATTAAATTTACCAAGTGGCTTGTCCTCTCTCAATTTTGTTGTTAACTCGTTATCAACTACAATTGAAACAGTACAACCAAAAGGGTCACACTTTTTAACTTCTTTAACTACTTGATCGTGTTGAGCATAAAAAGATTGGATACCAGTTGATATGATTGGTAGCCCAATAAACAGGATCATTGCTAGACCTGTTGGTAAAAAAAACCAAAAAAATGTTTTATTAGGCATTTAAATTTTGATTAAGTGGGGAATAAATCCCCACTTAGAAGTTTTTAGATTTTATAGAAAGCCTTGTTCTTTAGCTTTACTAATGTAAGCAGCCTCAACATCTTTCAATGCTTGTTCTGCAGACTCTTTTCCTTGTAAAAATTCAACAATTTCACTTCCTAATGCACCATGCATTAAACCCATTTGTGGTAACATTGGATATGGTTTTGCTCCCATTTTTACAGCTTCAATTACACCGATAGATTTTGGTCCTGGTACAAATCCTTCAACTAACCAAACAGCTTGATCAGCAGCGTCAGCTACCATTTTCTTATTTGATGCTGCATGCGCTAAAGCTCTAAATGTTGCTTCGGCGTCTGCATCTGATCTATTTTTAGCTAGCGTGAAACCATCCCACCATAATGTAGCTGCTGGAATATTTCCACCACCCACTGTAGCTGGTCCAGTTAATTTTGTTGCTTTAGTAATGTTTGGATCTCCTTCATCATCTAAAAGAGTACCTGATCTTGAAGCCCATAATGTCATTAATGCAACATTACCTGACTCCCATTCAACTTTAATAGCTTCACTATCGTGAGTTAAGTAATCAGGATTACTTAGTTCAGATAATTTTTTAAGCATGTTTAAAGTAGCAACACCTTTTGCGTTATTAATATTAGGTTGTGCACCACCAGCTTTAAAGAATTCACCACCGTGACCAATAAACATGTTTACAAACTCTTCTGCTAAATTCCAACCTGCTTTATATGCAGCAGCATAAGGATATTGCATTTTACCTGAAGCTCTAATTTTTTCAGATGCAGCAACCACTTCCTCGTATGTTTTTGGAACTGCTATACCAAGATCCTTCAAAACATCTTCTCTATAGTATAAGTGTTGAGTATTAGCCATAAAAGCTACAGCCATTACTTTTCCATCAATTGTGATTAATTGTGAGTCCTGAATTCCTTTACCATATTTTTTAACAAGATCATCTAATGGTCTAATTAAATCTTGGTTCATTAAAGGAACAATTGAACTGTTAGCAGCAATCCTAGCAGAAAACTCAGAAGGATTTGCAGTTAATGCTGGCACTGCGATTTTATTATGCTCAGATGAGTGAGTCACTTTAAAATCAGCACTTCCTTTACATTGTTTAGAAGTTTCAACGAAAGTTCTTAATGCAGGAAAATCATTAGCCAAAATATTTATTGAACCACTTTTAATGTTACAATCTGCAAAAGCAGAAGTTCCAAATAGTAGAAACAATAAAGTAACTAGTATTTTTCTCATATTTTTTTCTCTCTATGTTTGTTATTTAAATTATAATTTAAGTTCAAAAACTATATCTATTCCTCAAAAAGAATAAAAGAGATAATTAAATCACTTTTGACGCAAGCTCTGAGCCCCTCACGAGCGCTTCGAGTTTTTTATAAACTATGTTTTCGTCTACATTTCCAAAACCAGCAAAGGTACTAAATCCACAATCAGTACCAGCTAATAGTTGCTCAATATCAATCACTTTTGCATAAGTTAAAATTCTATTTTTCACAACTTCAGGATGCTCAACAAAATTTGTGGTAGAATCTATTACACCTGGAGCAATAATTTTATCCTTTGGTATTTTTAAATTTTCAAAAGTTTGCCATTCATGAGAATGTCTAGGGTTAGATGACTCAATTAGATAAGTTTGTACATTTGCTTTTAATGCAATTGGCATTATTTTTTCTAGTGCAATATCATGTAAATGTGGACCTTCGTAATTTCCCCAACAAATATGAAGTCTAATATTTGAGCTATCTATATTACTAATCGCACTGTTCAGACATTCAATTTGTTTTTCAGCTCTTAATAAAAATTCATCTTCTGAAAAATCTTTAAATGTCATGTGTCTAGCTAATGCTAAATCAGGACAATCCAACTGTAGTTTTATTCCACTCGATGTAATTTCTTCATATTCTTCTTTCATTATATTTGCCAAGTTTTCTAAATATTCATCATCATTTTTATAAAATTTATTAGGTAAGAAAGCTGATATGACACCTGGTGATGCAGCATTCATGAATCCATTCTTGTGATTATTTTTATTTAAAGCTTCTTTAAAATTATTAATATCTTTTGTTAGAGAAGACTTGTCTTTTACTTTTAATTCATTTGTACAACAAGGTCTTGTATAAGTAGGTGTTCCACCTGTTCTAGCTATTCTTTCTTTAAAAGATGGAAAATCATCTAAATCTTTTGGTGCTTTTCTTTCACTTTCACCAGAAAAACCATCAATTCTATCCTTTACATAAGTAGCATAACTTATTTTAGACATTTCACCATCGCTTATAAAGTCTATTCCTACATCGATTTGTTTTTTAACAACCTCATTCACGTCTCTGTTAACTATTTGATCAAATACATCTAAATTTATTTTTTGCTTTTGATCTTTCTTAAATAAAAGATCTGATAATTCATTTGATCTTGGTAGACTCCCAACATGTGTTGTTTTAATTTTGACCATAAATTATTTCATTAAAATTTGTTTCCAGATCGCAACTTCATCAAATAGAACCCACTCCCTTATAACATTTCCATCACTTATTTCCGCATGATTAATACCCATTATAAAAATATTTTTATTTGTTGCTTCACCAAACTCAGAAGTATCATTTAAATGATCAGCTTCTAAAAACCATCTAATTGATGCTTTATGATTCTTATTTGGTTCCTCTAAATAACCAATATGTTCAACAGAAAATTTAATATTACCTAAAGCATCCTTTATTAATTTCCAAAATTTCACAATATCTTCTCTACCATGTCCAATTCTATTACCTGGCCAATAAATACTCGCTGCTCTGGCATAGTCAGAAAAATCATAATCATTGTTGAAAATTTTATTTAGTATATTTGAATATTTTATACCAACAGAGTTTTTTGGGGCAGGAGTTGGTTTATACTCTGACTTCATATCAGATTTAGAATTAAATAATTTTTGTGCTTTTTCTAGTCCACCTTCATTTTCAATAATTTTTTGAGCAAATTCTTTAGGAGTAAAACCTATCTGTCTAACCATAGCACCTTGATCTCTTACAATCCACTCATCGTAAACCTGATTATCTTTACATGCACAATCTGCAATAACTCTATAATAAATATTTTTTCCTGTTGGTTTACCGTAATAACCTTCTCCAAGATGAGTGCCTTTACTTAAAATTCTGTGAGAGGAATGATAGCCCTCACCATCTTTTCCATTCCAAATAACATCTTCTCCCAATAATTGTCTGTTCGGGAATTCTTTTAATGTTTTAAACGTTGCATCAATAACTGGTTTATTTCCATAAGTAACACCAAAAGGAGATCTTACAGGAATATCATTAGTATAAAAATTTGCAATAGAGTTAACGTCTTTACCTTCCCAAATTTGTTTTGTAATCTTCAGTATAAAATCAGGAAAACTTTTATATTTATTATCAAATCCTTTCATTAGATTTGAGTTACACAGTTTAATAAACTTTCGTCATGATCATTAATTTCAATATTTACTTGTGAATTAATTGGAATAGAAATTGTATCTCTAGGATTGAGTTTCATTAAAAAATCATCAATTTTTATTTGCCAACTTCCTTTCTGTGAAAACATTATTGCGGGCTTTGAAAATTTCAAATTTTCTAATTTACCTTTTTTTGCTTTTAAAATTGATAAGTTAAAGCCTGTATTATGATTTATAACAGGATTAAACTTCTTATCTTGAAAAGTATCACCCAATACTTGAATTAAACTAAAATTCTCACTTATTTTATTTTCATAATTAATTCTGTCAGAAAATTTACAAATATAATTTTCAAGTTCATTTAATTTATAATTATCAAATTTTTTAATTTCTTCAGAGGAAATTGGTTCTAGGAGAGATTTGTTTTTAGGAATATCATTTATAGATAAATCAATTAGAGAATTATCATTTAAAAGAGCCATCCCTGTCTGTTTAGCTTTTTCTAAGACACTTGGAACCCAAGTTATTATTCCAGGATCATCTCCACCTAATACAACAAAAATTAATCCTTCTTTATTCCCTGCATTCTCAAATCCTCTAAACATGTTTGTTGGCATAGAAATTATATCTCCTGCACTTAGAATTGTTTCATCTTTACCTTCAGCGCCCCAATAGAACCTCCACTTACCAGAATAGATAATAAAAACTTCAGCAGTAGTATGACTGTGCAGGCCCGAACCATTTTTTGGCAATGCTGATACGGCACCTAGATTAAAGCTATGAGGCATAGCTATTTTAACAAATTGTTTACTGTCTTCGGCAACCCCAGGACCTACAATAGAATAATTTTTTCTTTCTTTATGTCCTTCAAGCTTTCCTTCAACAAATGGTAAAGTACTTGGAACAAGGTCCTCAAATTTAGCTAATCGATTATTCATATTTTTTTAAACTATATTTTGTGATACTAAATTTATATAACAAAAAATTTATGCAAATAGAACAATTTGATACAGGTCTTAAGGGTCAAGGGAACGTTGAAAAAATAGTTATAACTCCTGAGGAAAATTATAATTATAAACAGGTTGTTAGAAAATATTTAGGTACGATAGTAAAAGAAGGTATTTCTAATCTTGATCAAAATCTTCAAAATGCGTTTTCTAACAATGTTAATATTAATTGTTTTTATCCATTAAATGAATTTATTGGAATAGATGAATTTAAGGAAAGGTTCTGGAAGCCTTTATTTAATTCATTTCCTGACATTGAAAGAAGAGAACAGCTAGTAATAAGTGGAGCTTTTAGGGACAAAATTCAAGTTGGAACAATCTCAACTTTATCAGGTGTTTTCAAAAAAACTTGGTTAGGCATCAAACCAAATATGAAAATGGTAAATCTAAAATGTTGTGAAATTCATGAACTTAAAAATAATAAAATTATTGAGAGCTATATTTTAATTGATTTAATAGATCTCCTAATTCAAATTGGATTAAATCCATTAAAGACCTCGAGAGGCTCGGAAGGTAGTTGGTTGAGCCCAATTAATACAGATGGTGTAAATTTTTTTGAAAAAGATATGCAAGTTTCTAAAGCTAGTTTAGAACAATCACTTATTATGCAGAGAAGTTTAAATATAAAACCTGAATTAGAAGTTTCTTCTGATAAAGATCTTAAGGAAAGATTAATCAATCACCCTCAAAATGATTATTGGCATGATAAAATGGTATGGTATGGACCAAGTGGAATTGGTACAGCGAGAACTTTAGAAGGGTTTGTTGATGATCATCAATTACCTTTTAGAAAAACATTTAAAGAAAGAAATTATTGGAAACTTGGTCACTATTGTGAATTAGGAGACGGAAAATTTTCCTTAACTGCTGGCTGGAATAGTATTCATGCTACTTATGGAACTGAAGATTGGCTAGGTTATAAAGCTAAAAATCAAAAAGTAACTATGAGGGTTATGGATTTTTACCATCATGATGAAGGAAAAATTCGTGAAAATTGGGTTCCAATTGATATAGTTCACATATTAAAACAAATTGGACTAGATATTTTAGAAAATATAAAAAAATAAAATGGCAAATATAAAATTTACTGGTGTACATAAATCATTTGGATCAAACAAAATCATTACTGATTTTAATCTTTTAGGAAAAGAGGATGAGTTTCTTGTTCTTGTTGGACCATCTGGATGTGGAAAATCAACATTGTTAAGAATGATTGCTGGATTAGAAAAAATTGATGAAGGTGAAATTTTTATTAACGAACAAAAAATTAATGAACTTCATCCTTCAAAGCGTCAAACTGCAATGGTTTTTCAATCTTACGCTCTTTATCCTCACATGAATGTTTATGAAAACATGTCTTTCGGCTTAAAAATTGAAAAAAGACCAAAGGAGGAAATCGAAACAAAAGTCATGCAAGCTGCAAAAATTCTAAAAATTGAAGAACTTCTTGAGAGGAAACCAAAACAATTGTCTGGAGGTCAAAGACAAAGGGTTGCAATAGGAAGAGCTATCACAAGAAATCCAAAAATATTCTTATTCGATGAACCGTTATCAAATTTGGATGCTGCTTTAAGGGCTGAAATGAGGGTCGAAATATCAAAATTACATAATCAAATAAAAACCAATATGATTTATGTTACTCACGATCAGGTTGAAGCTATGACTTTAGCAGATAGAATAGTTATTTTAAATCAAGGCAACATTGAACAGGTTGGGACTCCTGAAGAAATTTATAATGACCCTGCAAATATTTTTGTGGCTCAATTTATTGGTACACCCAAAATGAATATTCTGGAAGTTGATGAAAAAAACATAATTTCTGATAATAAAATTAAGTTATTAGGTAATGATATTGTGTTTGATAACTTAAAACTCAATAAATCAAAACACTTTGTAGGCATTAGACCTGAACACTTAAAAGCAAATCAAGAAAATCAATTTATTTTTAATCCTGAGATTGAATTAATTGAAAACTTAGGTAACGAAAAAATTGCTTATATGAAAAAAGAGGAACATCAATTAAGTGCCAAAATCCCTAGCAACATAGAAATTGGAAATAAAATTGGATTTGATCTAAATGACATTTTTATTTTTGATGAAAATGGAAGAAGACTAAAATCTTAACACAACTTACAATTGACAAATTTCAATTTTTCCCCAATTTTTTAATATTTGCTATGAGACTAGCACATATCTGATATGTGACAGTGAGTAGTTTGCGAAACATTCTCAAATTAATATAGTTTTAACTATAAATAGGAGGGGAAATGAAAAACATAATAAGATTGTTTTGCGTAATATCTTTTTTTATTTCAAGTATTGTTTACGCAGACATAAAGTTTTGGACAACAGAAGTTCAGCCTGCCCGAATGGCTAAGCAAGAGGAAATGGCAAAAGCTTTTGAAGCTAAGACAGGAATTAAAGTAGAGGTGATCCCGGTAGAAGAAAAAGATTTGGGAACTAGGGCTACAGCAGCTGCTGCAGCAGGTGATTTACCAGATGTGATCTACCATACTCTACAATATGTATTACCATGGGCTGAAGCAGGAATTTTAGATGTAGATGCTAATAACAGCGTTGTTAAAGACCTAGGTAAAGACACATTTGCACCAGGTGCACTTAATATGGCTAAAAAGGGTTCAAAAATTGCAGCTGTTCCAGTTGATGGATGGACACAAATGGTTGTTTATAGAAAAGACCTTTTTGAAAATGCGGATTTAGCACCACCAACAAGTTATGCAAACATTGTTGCTGCGGTTGAGAAACTATCAAAACAAAATGGTATGTTTGGTTTTGTTGCTGCAACAAAAACTGATGAAAATTTCATGAGTCAGGTTTTAGAGCATGTTCTTTTGGCAAACGGTGTTAATATTGTTAAAAAGGGTGGTATCAAGAAACAAGGTAAGAAACTAAAAGAGGCATTAGAGTTTTATAAAGTAATTGCTAAAGCAAGTCCTCCAGGCGAATTGTACTGGAAACAATCTAGAGCACTTTACTTTGCAGGTAAAACTCCAATGATCATTTGGTCTCCATTCATCATGGATGAACTTGCTGGTTTAAGAGACTCAGCTCCACCAACAATTAACAGTGACCCAACATCACCTGAACTAGCATCTAAAACTGGTTTTATTACTAATTTTAGTGGGCCTAGTAACAAAAAAGGTGCTGCATGGGCAGATATTAGATACTTCGGTATAACAGCTGATGCTGATACTGATGAAGCTAAACAATTTGTCATGTACTCAATGGATGAAGGTTATGCAAGCACACTATCCATTGCTCCAGAGGGTAAATTTCCTGTAAGAAGAGGAAATTCAAGTGACCCTGAAGCTTTCACAAAAGCTTGGAGTAAACTACCTGTTGGAGTTGATAGAAAAGCTCCTTTGTCAGATCTTTATGACCCAGATGTTATAAATAATATAGTAGCTGGTTTAGATACTGCAAATAGATGGGGTGTTAAAGAAGGTGAACTATCAAGAGCATCAAAAGTCATAAATTCTCAATTTATAAATAGAGTTACTAGACTTTATATTGACGATCAAATCGATGTTGATGAGGCTGTTGATATGATTAACAAATCATTAGCTAAATTCAAATAATTTTAATTTTTTAAAAAAGCGGATAATATGAATTATCCGCTTTTTTTATGAATGATACTTTAGCAAATACAGAAAAAAAAACTGCTTACATATTAACTCTACCTGCAGTCCTTTTAGTTTTTGCAATAATTCTCTTTCCAATTTTTGCAAATGTTTGGATCAGTTTTAAAGAAGTCGAGTTAAAAGATATAAGAATTCCTGAACCAAGAGCTAAAAAGATTGTAAAATCTATCTCTGATGAGCCCTCAAAAATAAAAATATTATATAAATTAAGAAATAGCTCACTACTTCAAGAAATCAGAGAAGTTTCATTTAAAGATAACTTTCCAAAAAATTTTGAAATTGAAAATTTAGACCCAAGATGTGAATATAAAAAGTCCTCACTAAAATGTGAATTTGGCAATTGGCCAGCCAAATATAAGGAAAATTTTCAAGTAATTTTTTCAACAAACGATGGATCAAAAATTGATAAAAAAACCCTAAAATCAGTTAAACCGAAACTAGATGGAAAATCTGATAACATATTACTAAATAACAACTTCACCTTAAAAAACTTTAAAAAAGTTTTATTTGAGAATGAATTTGTAGATTTACTACTAACAACTTTTTATTACACATTTTTTGGAACTGTTGGCTCTATAGTATTTGGTATTCTAACTGCTCAAATGGTTAATCAAAAGTTTTATGGAAGAACATTTATGAGAAGTGTTTTGCTTTTTCCATATGTTGCTCCAGTTGTGGCTTTAGCTTACACATGGGAACTGTTATTAGACCCAAATAGTGGTACGCTTAATAGTTTATTATTAAATTATCAAATCATTGAAACTCCAATAAATTTACTTGGACAAAAATATATTGAAATTAGTATTTTTGGTTTTGATTTTAAATTAAGACTTGCTCTAACTACAGTTATAATGTTTGAAATTTGGAGGTATTTCCCTTTAGCCTTTTTATTTATTCTTGCAAGACTTCAAGCAATACCAAAGGAATTATATGAAGCTGCTGATGTCGATGGCGCAAGTCCATTTCAAAAATTTTTTAAAATTACGCTTCCACAAATTACTGCGGTAATTTCGATTTTATTCATGATTAGATTTATATGGAATTTTAATAAATTTGAGGATGTCTTTTTATTAACTGGGGGCGCATCAGGAACAAGGACTTTACCAATAAATGTTTATCAGCAAGGTTTTGCAATATCAGATATTGGAATGGGTTCAGCTGTTTCAATAGTAATAGTTGTATTACTTTTAATGTTTATGTTTTTTTATTTTAGACTTTTAGGGAAGAGGGTAGATGAGAACTAAAAACACAATTATATTTTCATTAATTTCTACATTATTCTTAATTTTTTTAATTTCGATTTGGAAAATATTAGCTACGTTACAAGGTCTAAGCATCAATAGTTTTAATATAGAAGTACTATTCTTACTAGGATTTTTAATATCATTAAGTCACCTTGGAATAGGTAATAAAATTAAATCAATTTATAAATCAATAATTTTTTCATCAGTATTTGTTTTTTGTGATGGTTATTTAATTCAAAAATTACCTGTTTGGTATAATTTGGGAGTATTTTTAATATTATATTTCTTTAGTTATAAAATTGGCAAATATAGTTTTATTGGTTTAAAAGAAGAGCACTCAACTCAAGTAATTTTATTTGACTTTTTAACTTTATTTGGAATTTTATTTTTTTCATTCGTAATATTGTTTCCATTTTATATGATGTTAGTTACAAGTTTTAAGACACAGATTGCTTTGTTAGTAAATCCTTTGGATTTTAGTATTAACTTTGGGCAAGATATAAAAGATTTATTTAAATCCTACTTTGTTATTTTTAAATCCTATAAATTTGGTAAATATATTCTGACTAGTACAATAGTTTCCGTTGGCACAGTTATTATAACTCTTCTTTTTGCAATTCCTGCTGCTTATGCAGTAGCAAGATTAAATTTCTTTGGAAAAACATTTTTGTCTACATCTATACTTATAATATATATGTTCCCAGCAATTGTGCTTGTAATTCCACTTTACACAATTTTTAGTCAACTAGGTTTGCGAAATTCAATAGAGGGATTATTGATAGTTTATACAGCAACGACACTTCCAGTAGCAATTTATATGCTGCAAGGTTATTTTAAAAGCATACCTAAAGAATTAGAGGAAGCAGCAATATTAGACAAATTGAGTTGGTTCGGAATTATAACAAAAATTATAATTCCTTTAAGTATCCCTGCTATTTCTTCTGTTGCACTATATGTATTTATGATTGCATGGAATGAGTTTTTATTTTCTTTAATGTTCTTGGATAATCCTAATTCATTTACACTATCTAGGGCAATCCAATATTTAAGTGGTGATGCTGAAACCCCAAGACAATATTTAATGGCAGGATCAGTTGTTGTTACATTGCCCGTATTGTTTATATTTGTTTATTTTGAAAAATATCTAGTAAGTGGTCTAACGGCTGGAAGTGTGAAAGGTTAATGAAAATTTCAATTAATAAAGCAAAAAAAACTTTACTTGGCAATAGAAGGAGAGGGTATACTTTGCCAACTAATAACAAACTTTATCCAGCTCAGTGGAATTGGGACTCAGGATTTATAGCTTTGGGGTATTCTTACTTTAACTTAAACTTTGCTTTAAAAGAAATTAATACATTATTAGATGGACAATGGAAGGATGGAATGGTTCCACATATTTTATTTCATAACACAAAAACAAATTATTATCCAAATTACACTGCGTGGAATTGCGGTAATAAAATTCATTCATCTGGAATAACTCAACCACCAATATTAGCAACAATTTTAAAGGAAATTTTAAATAAAAATGAAATTAACAAAACTCAACTTTTAAATATAAAAAAAATAATTAAAAAAATAAATAAATTTCATGAATGGTTTATTCAATTTAGAGATCCAAAAAAAACTGGTTTAGTATCGATTTTACATCCATGGGAAAGTGGATACGATAATTCTCCTTTATGGGATGATCCTATGAATAAAGTAAAAATTGAGAAAAATATTAAATATAAGAGAGCTGATAATAAAGTTGTAAATCCAGATTTTAGACCATTAGATATTGATTACGATCGGTATGTAACAATCAAAAACAATTTGAAAAAATTGAAATATAATCCAAAAAAAGTTTATAAATCTTCATTTTTTAATGTTGTAGATGTAGGTTTTAATTCAATATTTTTAAAAGCAAACAAAGATCTTGTTACATTACTAGATAGATTTGGTTTAAACAAAAAAAAAATAGAAAAATACATCAAAACGACAGAAAAAAATTTTCTAAAATTATATGACAAAAAAAGAAAAACTTTTTTTTCAAAAGATATAAAAAATAAAAAAAAGATTTTTATTCCATCAATTACAAATTATTTTTTGTTATTTGCTGATTTGAATAATGATAAAATTAATAAAATATTGATCCAAAACCTAAAAAAACATAATTTAAAAGAAAAATATTTTTTTTCATCAATTAAATCAAATCACAAAAGTTTTGAGGAGAAAAGATACTGGCGTGGTCCTGTGTGGATTAATTGTAATTGGTTTATTTATAAAGGACTAAAAAATAAAGACAGACTTTTTTCTAATAAAATAAGAAATAAAACTATTCAAATATTAGAAAAAAAAGGTTTTTTTGAATATTTTAGCTGTAAGAACGGTAAACCAATGGGTGCAAAAAATTTTTCTTGGTCAGCAGCTCTTTACTTAGATTTAAAACTTAATAAAAACTAGTTTGAAAAGCCATATTTTCTTAATCTAACATCACCTGTTCGAGCGTGTGCTTCCATACCTTCGTATCTAGAAATTCTAGCACAAGCTGCTCCTACTTCTTTCGTTGCTTCTTTACTCATTCTTTGAAAGCTAAGTGTTTTGATAAATTTTCCTACAAACAAACCACCTGTATATTTTCCAGCACCTTTTGTTGGTAAAATATGATTTGTACCTGAACACTTATCACCATAAGCTACTGTTGTTTCTTCTCCTATAAATAGAGAACCATAATTTTTAAGTCTATCATGATACCATTGTAAATTTTTTGTCTGCACCTCTAAATGCTCTGGGGCATAATCATCACTTACTTTTGCTATTTCTTCATCAGTATCGCATAATATTACTTCACCATAATCTCTCCATGCTGCGCCAGAATTTTCTTTAGGTAAATCTGGTAAATCTTCAATAAGTTCAGGGACTCTTTGCAACACATAATCTGCAATTTTTTTACTTTTTGTAAATAACCAAGCAGGAGAATTGTAACCATGCTCAGCTTGTCCAACAAGATCGTAGGCAACCATTTCAGGATCAGCTGTCTCATCTGCGATTACTGCAATTTCTGTTGGTCCTGCAAATAAATCGATACCAACTTTACCAAACAAAAGTCTTTTTGCTTCAGCAACAAATTGATTTCCTGGTCCAACTAAAATATCTGCTGGCGCATTTCCAAATAATCCATTTGTCATTGCTGCAATAGCTTGAACACCACCTAAATTCATAATTACATCAGCACCGCATAAATCTGCTGTATAAACAATTGATGGATGCACACCAACACCAGGTTTAGGAGAGCTACAGACTATTATATTTTTAACTCCTGCTACTTTGGCTGTTGTCACGCTCATTACAGCAGATGCTATGTGAGCATACCTACCAGCTGGGACATAGCAACCAGCAGTATTTACTGGAATTAATTTTTGACCTGCAAATAGACCATCAGATAACTCAACTTCAAAATCTTGACCGTAATTTTTTAATTGTGCTTCAGCAAATTTCCTAACTCTCTCATGGGAAAATTGAATATCGTCTTTAGTCTTTTGATCTAAGTTTTTTTTAATTTCTTCAATTTTTTCTTTAGAAATAACTACATCACCTTCATATTTATCAAATTTTTTTGACAGTTCTTTACATCCTTCTTCTTTAGTTTTCTCAATATCTTTTAAAATATTTTCTACTATTTCTCGGGTCTTAGTATCATCTGTAGATGAAGTTTTAGGTGATCTTTTTAGATATGTTATAGCCATTTTACTCCTTTAAAATTAAGTTTATTTAAATGAAATTTTTTTAAATTTCAATGAAACATTTAGTCTAAAGCAACCACAGCAGCAGCAATGGATGCTAGTCTCGCTTGTGCTTCATCTGATCTACTTGTTATTACCACAGGCACTTTCCCTCCAACAACTACTCCTGCGGCACAAGCACCACTGAAATAAATAAGCATTTTTACTAATGCATTTCCAGTCTCCACACTTGGTACTAATAATACATCCGCTTCTCCAGCAACTAAATTTTTAATTCCTTTAATTGCTGCTGACTTTTTTGAAATACTATTGTCAAATGCTAATGGACCAAAAACATCTGCATTTAAATTTTCTTTTGTAGCTAGTTTAGTAATTTCAGCAGCTTCAATTGAACTTGGTACACTTTCTAAAACTTCTTCAGTTGCAGACAATACAGATACTTTGGGTCTTTCTATTCCTATTCTATTTGAAAAATTTACAACATTCTTAAGAATATGCATTTTTGTTTTCAAATTTGGTAAAACATTTAATGCTCCATCGGTAATAATTAAAGGCTTATCCTCTTTATCAATTGTCATATGCCAGATATGACTTAATCTTGTTTTACCAAGCAAATTATACTCTCTTTTTAAAACTTCTTTCATTAAAACATCTGTATGAATATGGCCTTTGACTATTATTTGGACTTTACCATCACTTGCTAATTTAGCTGCTATTTTTGCGGTGTCGTTTTCAACAGGTACATGAATAAGTTCATATTTAGAAATATCCCATTTGATATCTTCAGCACATTTTTGAATTTCTACTTCATGACCAATAAAAATAGGTTCAATTAAATTTTCATTAACTGCATCCTGAACTGATAACATGGGTAAGGGTTTTCCAGCATTTACTACTGCAACTTTAACTCCTTTTTTTTTATGAGCTAAATCTAATAAATTGTTTGGACAGACAATTTCTTTGTTTGAAAGCATTTTCTTTAAATAAGTCAAAAAACTCAACATGTATATAGAAAAAAATCGTCTAAACAAATTACCAAAAAAGTTATAATCTAGACACTTAGAGGTTAACACTTTGGAAGTTGTAACTAAAATTGCGCCAATTATTTTGGCATTGATAATGTTAGGCTTAGGCCTAGGATTAAAGCTAGACGATTTTGGAAGAGTATTCAAATCACCAAAAGATTTTATTGTTGGTTTTATTTCCCAATTAATAATTCTTCCAATTGCAGCATACATATTAATTTTAATTTTAAAAACACCACCTGAAATAGCATTAGGGGTTATGATCATAGCTGCAGCACCAGGAGGTGTAACATCTAATGTAATGACAAAGTTTGCTGATGGTGATGTTGCATTATCAATATCTTTAACTGCTGTAATTAGTTTATTAAGTATAATTACAGTTCCTTTAATAATCTTTACATCTGCAGATATGTTAGGGATAACAGAAGTTTCTCAAAACATTTCAATGACGGGAATAGCACTAAAAATGTTTTTAGTTGTAACAGTACCTGTAATATTAGGAATGATTATCAGAAAATTTGCTGAAAATTTCATATCTTCTAAAGTTGAAATATTTAATAAACTCAACATAGTTTTGTTTATTGTTTTTTTTGTAGCAGCGTTTTATGAAGAAAGAGAAAATATTCTTAGCTTTATCAAACAAGCAGGTTTAGTTGCTTTAATTTTAAATATTTCAATGATGGTTATCGCATATTACATTGCAAAAGCTTTTGCTTCAGGTGTTAAACAAATGAAGTGTATTGCCTTAGAATGTGGATTACAAAATGGTACGTTAGCCTTATTTGTCTCTACGCAAATATTTGGTACAGATATATTGTATGCATTACCAACAGGTGCTTATGCATTAATCATGTATATAACAGGATTTATTTTTATTTATTTTTTAAGAAAGTCTAATTAATTATTGATTATTCTTATTTGATTAAAAACTTTATAAATAAAATGGCTTAAGCTAAGTATATTTTTATTCACCATTCCCTTTGTAGTTACAAAAGCACTATCTTTAGTATTGTATGTAATTAATTTTTTATCATTTATATGAAGGAATTTTTTATCAACTAAATATTTTATTTTTCTAACAACTGTAGGTCTAGGAATACCAGTTATATCAGAAATTGACATGGCATTAACTCCTCTTTTATCTGACCCCTGAATCTCTTTTCTATATGAGTCTAAATTTGTTTTTTTTGGTGTAAATTTTGGATTTTTAATTGTATTTATTACCACAACCATGCCGATTGCAAAAACTTCTAAATCCTTCAATTCTTCTCTCCATCTTTTAATAAAAATAAACCAAAATTTATTAAACTGATACAAGCAGTAAGAAAAATTTTCTTTTATTGCTAATATTATTTCTTTACGGGAGTAAATTTCGGTTATTAATTTTTCCTTTTTTAAAATTTTATTGAATTCATACAAGATATTTGCAACCTCTGTAAGAGTGTCGACTGCTTTAGCTGAGTAAAGCGTATCTCGAACAACAAACATTTTCTTACCAGTTCTTTTAATTACTTTTAATTTTTCTAATTCTAAAACTTTTCTTCTAATACTTTCTTTCGGAATTCCTAAATCTTTTGAGATGTCTGAAATATTTATTTTATTAATTTCGATTGATTTATCCTTATAAAATGTGTCGTAGTTAATTTTTACTCCATTTTGTCTGAAATATATAAGGTCTTGATGTATCAAATATATAATGAGGACAAACTTATCTATGTCTTTATAATGATCATAGGCTCTTACAAACCAGTTACTTGTTAAAGTAAAATAACTGGGTGCTATTGCGGCAAAATTATCCTGAATTACTTTATTGATTACCTTCTCATCAATATGTTCAGAAATACTTGGTATAGAGTTCATATTTTAAAAAAAACCCAATATGAACAAAAGTAATATTAGTGTCAACCCATTTTGGACAATTCTTCTATTCTCAATTGAGTTTATTTATGTTTATTAACTATTATGAGTACTGAAAGCTTTAATAGAACATCCAAGATTATAGAGACCCCTTCTCAAATCAATGAAACTTCAAAAAAAGTGAATGTGGATGTTCTAAAGCAAAGACTTTTAGTTGAGAAAAAAAAGGAAAAAGTTAAAAGAACAATTATTTTATCTTCAGTTGTAGTTTCTATTGGTGCTCTTACCTTTTTAACCTACTAAGGTTTCCAGGTCTTTCTTTATTACATCTGGAATAGAAATTTCTTTTTTTAAATTTTTTTTATACCTAAAGAATTTATTTTGTCCTGGATACATTATTTCTTTAACACCTTTTATTTTAGGAAGTTTTTTTATTGTTTTTATATTATCTTTAATTCTCTGGTTATAATTTTTTTCAAATAAATCTGCTTTAAATGTAATAAATAAATGTCCAATATTTTGTGGGCCAGAAAAGTCATCAAATGGATCTTTAACTCTACCTGCGTGATTACCACCAGTTAAAACTCCACTCAAAATATCTACCATCCAAGCAAGTCCCGAACCTCTAAAACTTGCGATTGGTAGTTGTACTCCAGCTAGTGCTTTTTTTGCATCAATTGTTGGTTTACCAAATTTATCTAAAGCGACACCAGCAGGTATGGATTTATTGTTCCTGGCTGCAACTCTGATTTTACCTCTATTTATCATAGATATTGATGTATCTAAAATAAATGGAATTTTGGAACCCGTTGGACATCCAAAACAAATTGGATTTGTACCAAATAAAGTTTTTAATGCACCATAAGGTGCAACGGCTGGAGGAGCGTTTGTAAATATCAGTGTGATTAAATTTTTTCTTACAGCTTGTTCTGCGTAGTAACCTGATAAACCATAATGACCACTATTTTTAACAGCTACCATTCCTAAACCCGTTTTTTGAGCATGAAAAATTGCTTTTTTAATCGCTAAATCAGCTGCAACAAATCCAATACTGTTATTTGCATCAATATGAGAGATCGATTGTGAAATTTTCTTTATTTTAATTTTTGGTCTTGGATTAATAACTTTTTTAGAAATTCTATCACAATACATTTTAAGTCTAGATAAACCATGACCATAAGCACCAACAAGCTCTGCATTTATTATAGCATTTGCAGATATTTTAGAATGATCTTTGCTTAATCCAAATTTTTGGAATATTTTTGTAATTAAATTTTTTATTTTCCTGTTCCTCATACCTTCAATAC
Source organism: uncultured Pelagibacteraceae bacterium (assembly GCA_902589725.1). Lineage (GTDB taxonomy): Bacteria > Pseudomonadota > Alphaproteobacteria > Pelagibacterales > Pelagibacteraceae > Pelagibacter. The sequence continues at coordinate 15,725 of CACITU010000007.1, read as the reverse complement.
ATGTCTATCCAGTCTTTAAATTTGTCTTTATTATTTTTTATATATTCTGGTAAATTATCTAGACTCACAGTTTGTAATTTAAACTCGTTAGAGAATTTATAGTTATTTTTTTTAACTTTATGATCATAATTTATAACTTTTTTTCTCATTAAAATTTCTATTTCTTTAATACTTTGATTGGCATCTTTAAATTCTTGATGGTCTTCTGAATTTGTGAGTTTTTCGTAAAGATCTTTTATATTTTTTAATTGAGTAAAATGCCATCCACCGTCATTTATTATTTTAACATTTATATATTTTGTATTAGAAAAAAAAGTATCTAATCTAAAAGGCTTATATTTTTTTGGTTTAGTATTTCTCAACCATTCAAAATCTAATAGTTTTTTCTTTTTACAGCCTTTTGAGCCATACCAGTCATATCTGTCACAAAACAAATTAAATTTATAATAATAAAGTTTTTGCTTAAAATATATTAATTCATCATTAATATTTTCAAATTTGAAATTTTTTAAATTAGGAATTTCATCGTTATCACTATAAAGAATTAAATCATCTTTAGACGCATCAATTATTCCCTCTTGGATATAATTTCTTTGAAATGCAATTCTTTTAATAGCATTGACTCTAGCATCTTCTTTAGTTTCTCTTTTTTCTCCATTTTTAATAAAATACTTTAAACCCTCAGGTTCTTTATCAATCTTCAAATAAATGATTTTATTTTTAAATTTTTCAAATTTATTAATATCGAAATTAAAATTTTTCTTTTCTCCACTATGAGAATAGCCAGACTCACAAACAATAAATTTATCAACATATGGATCTAATATATTAAATCTAACATCTAAGATAAAATTTTCATTATAAAATGTAGTACAGTCAAATATTCTCATTGGATTTATTATCTCTATTTAATATAAGCTACTAATATATTAAAATTTAATGAATACAAAATCTTTTATTAAAATTGAAAAATTTAAAAAAGCTTTAAATAAATTTAATTTAATTAAACCTTTCCCATTCACAATTATTGATAACTTTTTAAATATTAAGTTGGCAAAGAAAATTGAAAAAAATTTTCCATTACATAGTGATAAAAAATTATGGACTTATAAAAATTATTGTGAAATTAAAAAGGCAACTGACAATTGGAATATGTTTCCTCCTGAAGCATATCAATTATTATCAGTTTTAAACTCACATGATTTTTTAAACATCATTAAGAAAAAGATTAAACTTAAAAATCTATATCCTGATTATGGACTAAATGGAGGTGGCTTCCACATTATGGGCGAAAAAGGGAAATTAAATCCACATTTAGACTATATAATTCACCCAAAGTTAAATTTAATGAGAAAATTTAATTTAATTATTTTTTTTAACACTAAATGGAATTCAAGTAATGGAGGTGAACTTTGTTTATATGAAAAAAATCCTAATAATAAAAATCTTCCTGGAAAGTTAGTAAAAAGAATTGAACCAAAATTTAATAGGGCTGTTTTATTTGACACTTCTTTAAACAGCTGGCATGGAGTAAACGAAGTTAAAAGTATGATTAGAAAAAGTATGGCTGTTTATTATCTAATCGACAAAAAACCTAAAATAGAAAGACGATACAAAGCTTTATACTCACCTTTAAAAAATCAAATGAAAGATAAAAATGTAAAAAAATTTATTAAAATGAGAGCAAACCCTAAATTCGCTTTTAAAGTTGCTAAAATATAATTTTACCTTTTTTTCTTCTAGGAATTTTTTTATCAATTATTTTTCTTAATGTTACTTCAAATAAAGGACTAAGAATTCTTTTTATAAATAAAGTGGATTATGGAAAATCATTTGTCTTAATTTTTATTTTTTATTACTAATCTTTTCACTTATTTGAATATTTTTATATCTTTATTAAAAAAATTCTTAATGTCATTTGTTAGTAAATTTGGAACTTCTAAAGCTGCAAAATGACCACCTTTAGGAAATTTTTTCCACCTTTTAATATTAAAAATTCTTTTCACATACGATTTTGGAGGCCATTCAAGCATTTCTTTTGGAAATTCCGCTATTGCAGTAGGAACTTTTATTTTTTTGAAATTTTTAGGGAAAGATCGACCACCTTCTTTTCTTCTTCCAAAATATATCCAAGCAGAAGTATTAAAACTTTTGGTAATTATGTATATCATTATATTTGATATTAATTCATCTTTAGAAAATGTTTTTTCTATATCGCCCTTTTTTAAGTCAGACCAACCATGAAATTTTTCTAAAATCCATGCTGCTGTACCCACTGGACTATCTATCATTGCATAAGATAAAGTTTGAGGTTTTGTAGCTTGTTGAGTTCTGTATCCCTCCTGCATTATTTGATCAAAATTAAATTTTTTTTCCCACTTTTTTTCTTTGATATTTCTTGGCCCTTTAGGATGTCTAATAGGTAAACAATTAATATGAATTCCTTTACAATATTTTGAACTATCAAGACCGATCCAAGCCGCAATAGTTGCCCCCCAATCACCACCTTGTACTATGTAATTTTTATGTCCTAGATTTTTGACCATAAATTTATTAAGTATTTTGCCAATCTTTCTAGGACCTAAAGCTTTTTTAATTGGTGTTGAAAAGCCAAATCCAGGCAAAGAGGGTACAATTACATCAAAACCATCCTCAATTTTCCCTCCAAAATTTTCAGGATGTGCAAGCCTTGGAATGATGTCAAAAAATTCAATTATACTACCTGGCCATCCATGTAAAAGTAATAATGGTCTTGATTTTGGGTTTTTACTTTTTTCTCTTATAAAATGTATATTTATGCCATCAACATTAGTCTTATAGTTTTTAAAAGAATTAATTTTTTTTTCAAATTTCTTCCAATTATATTTTGAAACCCAATATTGAGATATTTTTTTTAAAAAATTATAATTAGTTCCATATTCCCATCCATTTACATTTTGCATCGTCTTCCATGGATAGAATCTTACTTTTTTATAGATATTATTAAGTGTGCTTTTAGGCACACTAATCTTATATGGTTTGATCATCAATTAATTATGACTTATCCAGATTGTTTTTGTTTGGAGAAACGAATTTAAAGCTTCAGTACCTTGATCTCTACTTAGAGAGCCTGATTGCTTGTATCCTCCAAAAGGAGTTTTAATATCACCTTCAGAAAAAGTATTCACTGATACAGTTCCACAAGGCAAGCTTTTAGCCAAGTGAAATGCTCTATTTATGTCTTGAGTAAACACACTTGCATGCAATCCGTATTTAGAATTACTTGCAACTTTTAATGCCTCTTCATCATTTTTAACTGTTAAAACACCGAGCACTGGTCCAAATATTTCTTCCTGAGCGATGGTCATATTTTCTTTTAATCCATCAAACAAAGTTGGTTTCGCATAAAAACCTTTTTGGCTTTTGCTTGAAACACCTCCAGATAAAAGTTTTGCCCCTTCATTTATTCCAGTTTGGATATATCCATCAACAGTTTGTAAATGTCCTTTTGAAATCATGGATCCCATGTTTGATTTTGTATCCAATGGATCTCCAACTTTTAATTTTTTAACTTTTTTAATAATTTTATCTAAAAACTCATCTTTAACTTTTTTATGAACTATCTGTCTCATATTTGCGGAACAGTTTTGTCCACCATTCCAAAATGCAGAATTCATAGCATTATCTATCAGATCATCAGTGATTTTAGCATCCTCTAAAACTATAAATGGACTTTTTCCTCCCATCTCTAATGCAACAGGTTTTAAATTACTTTCACTTGAGTATTTTAAAAAATAACCACCTACTTCAGTTGAACCGGTAAAAGAAACTGCATCAACATCTTTATGTCGACCCAAAGCCTCACCAACATCACCATAACCTGGAAGCACGTTCAAAACTCCATCTGGTATTCCAGCTTCTTTTCCAATTTGAGCAACTCTAATTGCTGTAAGAGGTGTGTCCTCTGCTGGTTTGATAATTACTGAACAACCTGCTGCAAGAGCTGGTGCCATTTTCCACACTGCCATCATTAAAGGAAAGTTCCAAGGAACAATTCCAGCAACAACTCCAATTGGTTCTTTAACAATTAAACTAGTAATAGATGGTTCTGTTGGACCAACCTTTCCAAATACTTTATCAATTAATTCTCCATACCACTGAAAGTGCATTGGGGCATCATTTGCAACTTCATTAATACAATCTGTTATAAGTTTACCTGTATCAACACTTTCTAAAACTGAATTTTCTTCACCATGTTTTCTAAGTAATTCAGCAAATTTTAATAAAACTTCTTTTCTATGCTCAGGCGGGCTTTTAGACCATACTCCACTATTAAAAGCTTTTCTTGAGACTTTAACTGCTAAGTTAACATCTTTGTGATTACATTTTGCAACAGCACAAAGTTTTTTACCAGTTGCGGGGTTGACTGTTTCAAATTTTTTACCATCAATAGCATTTACATATTTGCCGTTAATAAATGCTCTTCCTTCAAATTTAAGTTTACTGGCTATTACTTTGTATTTATTACCTGAACTCATAAATTTTTCCTATAAATTGTATTTATTTTATTTCTTAAATTTAAGTCTAAGACACCTTGAGACTAAAATAAATAGATTAACTATCAAATTATTAATACAACTTTTGATTGCAATCTCATTTTGATTAACCAAGTTTTTTTTTGTGTGTACTTCTGTTGCAAACTTAATTAGGCTTAAATTAATTTAAATTGATACTTAAACTAATTAAGAGGAGATAAATAAAATGTTTATAAAAACAATTTGCAAGACACTTATCAAAGTGGTTGCGATTATTTTCTTTGCACAAGCTGCTTATGCAGAAATAACTCTTAAGCTTGGAACTACTGGTAGATTGGGTATGCCAATTGGTGACGCAATAGATCAGGCGTTGATACCAGCTATGGAGAAAGCATCTGGAGGTAAAATGAAAATTGAACCTCACTATCAAAGAAGCTTATGCGCAGAGCAAAAATGTGGTGAACAAGCAAACCAAGGACTTATAGCTTTGTGGACTAGTTCTACTGCAAACTACGGTAACTTTGGACCTGAATTAGCAATTTTCGATTTGCCTTTTATTTTCAAATCATTGGAAGATGCTAAAAGAATTTCAGATGAATGGTTAGCTGAAAGACAGTGTAAACTAGCTCTTGAGAATGCTGGTCACATTTGCCTATCAGTATATTCAAGTGGAGGATTTAGACAGCTTGGAAACGCAACTAAACCTGTTCATGAACCAGATGACATGAAAGGACTTAAGTGGAGAACTACTAAAAGTCCAGTTGAGTTCATGCTAGTTAAAAATTGGGGTGCAACACCAACACCTTATGACTGGAGTCAATTATATCAAGGTCTACAATCAGGTGTAGTTGAAGGTCAGTATGTTGCTAGTCCATGGCAGCATGTAGCTAAACTTCATGAAGTTGCAAAATATTTCACTGAGATCGGAGGAATGTGGTCTGGAAATATTTTGGCGATGGATGCTAAGCAGTACAATGCATTGTCTGACCAACAAAGAAAATGGTTACACGAAGCAGCTGATGCTTATGGAGAAAAAGTAAACGAGTTGGATAACGCTTGGATTAAAAATGGTGAAGATGCAATTAAAGCGTCTGCTAAAGAGTGGTATGTTCCAACAGAAGCGGAAATGACTAAGTGGAGAGCAGGTGCAATCGGTGCTTGGTTAGACGCTAAGGGTACTTTTGAACCAGAAGTAGCTAAAAGAGTACTTCTTGAACAAGGTATGGATGGATTTGTAGCTCAGTTAGAAGCAGCTGGAGCTTTATAAATCTTCAAAGAAAACTTTGTGAAGACCATTTAGTTCTATTTTAGAATTAGATGGTCTTTACCAAAAAAAAATCATAACTTATAAATATTTATGGAAAGTATTATTTTACTCGTAGTACTCCTTTTTCTAATTTTATTAGGAGCTCCTATTGGTTTTATATTAATACTGATACCATTTGTTTATATTCTATTAACAGATGCTGTTCCTCTTGTTTTAATTCCTAGTCAGATGTTTACAGCCATAGACTCGGTGCCATTGACTGCTATTGCATTCTTTATGTTAACAGGTGAGTTGATGACAAGTGCAACAATCACTGACCGTTTAGTTGCTTTGAGTAGGGCATTAATTGGACGTATACGAGGAGGGTTAGCCCAAGTTAATGTTTTGGTAAGTATGTTTTTTGCTGGTATGAATGGATCTGTTGTAGCAGATACCGCAACAGTTGGAGCATTAGTTTTACCAGCAATGAAGAAAGCAGGTTATCCCGCTGCATTTTCAGCTGCTGTTACAGGAGTAAGTTCCACTATAGGAGGAATTATTCCACCTAGCATCATGATGATTGTTCTTGCTAATGCAACTGAGATTTCGATTGCAGCATTATTTGCAGCTGGAATTATACCAGGGATTTTGATTGGTGTTGTGATAATGGTAATCAACCATTACTTTGCAGTTAAATATAACTTCGAGCGGAGCGATGAACCATTTTCAGTACGTCGAGCTGGTAAAGAATTATATCGTTCTTCATTCGCTCTTTTAATACCTTTAGTTTTAGTGGGTTCAGTAATGGGAGGTGTCGCATCTGTTGTTGAAGCAGGAGCCATCACTGCTTTGGTTGCATTGTTTACAGGTGTATTTGTTTATCGAACTATTAAATGGAAAGATTGTACAGGAGCTTTTCGACGAGCATTCCGTAATTCAGCAATGGTTTTTATTATAATAGCTGCCTCAGGACCTTTTAGTTGGTTACTTACTTCTCTTGGAGCAATTGGTGATCTTGAAGCTTGGCTTTTAGGCTTAGCAGATTCACCTATATTATTTATTTTAGCTTTAATATTATTTATTTTTCTTCTTGGAACTGTAATGGACTCAGCAGTTAACATTATTATTGTTGGTCCAGTGCTTGTAAATGTTATGTCTCAAGCAGGCTTCCCTGAGGTACAAGCAGCTATGGTTGTAATAGTAGGATTTTTGATAGGATCAGTAACTCCACCTGTTGGTGTTGCCTACTTTACCTCTGCAACAATAGCGCAAGTGCGTCTTGAAAAGGTTGCTATTGCTTTAATTCCTTATTTAATTGGATTGTTTTTACTTTTATTTTTTATTCTTATTGTTCCAGAACTAACAATGTTTCTTCCAAACTTACTGAGTAATTAATGATAAAATTTTTAAACAGTATTGATCGTTTTATTCATCGTACGTTGGAAGCTATGTGCTCACTCTTGTTGGCTGCCATGGTTGGTTTTACACTTTACAATGTTACTATGCGATATGTTTTTAATAACCCTCCTGTTTGGGGAGATTTGCTAACAGTATTAAGTAATATTTGGTTGATGTTTATAGCACTTTCTCTTACAGCAAGAGATAATGAACATGTAGCATTAAATTTAATTTATGAAAAATTACCAGAGAGAGTTTCATTATACATACGCCAGTTTTGGAAAATTATGATTATGATAATTGGTGTAGTCTTAATAATTTATGGAATTGAACTTGTAGAGGGTATGCGAGGGAAGTATTGGGAAATGTGGTATTTAGAAATTAGTATGCAAGGTATTGAGTTCAAACCTAATTATATGCCCAAAAAATATGCAGTTGCTATCCTCCCTTTAGCTGGATTTTTGACTACCATTGGTGCCGCCATTGGTTTTATAAAAAAAGTCTAATTTATTTTAAAAACGTATGCTTAACCTTTGCCTCTCCAAGGAATAGTCTTATCTATTATTTTTCTTAAAGATATATCAAACAAAAGACCCAGCAGACCCATTATGAAAATAGTTATCCAAATAACTTCGTACTGAAAGTATTTTTTTGCAACATTTTCAACAAAACCAATACCAGTTGTACCTGCTAGAAACTCTGCTGCAACAAGTGTTCCCCAGCACATACCAACAGCAACTCTAATGCCTGTAAGAATTTCAGGAAGTGAATTAGGGAAAATCACATATCTTAAAATTTGTTTTTTAGTAGCTCCTAAAGAATGTGCAGCATGTATTTTTGATAGCTGTGTTCCTGATGCACCAGCTCTAGCAGAAATAATCATAATTGAAAGTGAGACCATGAATAATAAAAATATTTTACCCGTATTATCTATTCCAAGAACTGAAATAATCAATGGTGCCCAAGCTAATGGTGGAACAGGTCTGTATAATTCTATTAAAGGATCAAAGAAGCCTTTAGCAAATCGATTTAGACCCATAAACAATCCTAATGGCACCCCAATAAGAATTCCAAAAACTAAACCTAAAAATACCCTTAAGAATGAGTCCCATATGTGTCCATATGGAACAGGCACTTTAAATAATTTAAAGTCACCAGTAACAACTTTTAAAACGTTACTTTTGAAGTTTTCTTTTACAATTCCATCTTTTGAATGCACTGGATATTCACCAGGCAAGATATCTGCTATCCAATCAGGTAAAATAAATCCAATCATTTTACTTACATCAACCATCTCAATCCATAAAAGAGGAATATTTTTGTATCCAATACTTGGTTTAGACATCAATACAAATTTATTAAATGTATCTGATGGTTTAGGTAACCATCTACCTGAACCTTGTTCAGAACATGTTGGTCCACTTGCAACAATTGTTCCTGCTGGAAATAGAAGAATATCAATTAATCTTAATCCACCTTGCTCTTTATTTTGTAATTCATCAAACTCTATTATTGCTGCTTGCATTTCATTTAATGCATCAGGAGGATAGATGCTTGCAAACTCTATTCTTCTCGCAATTTTAACAATATTTTTTGCATAGTCAGATGCTATTTCTTCACTATCATCTAATCCTTTTCTGTAAGCTTTAATATCATCTTTAAGTTGTTTGATTGCATTTTTAAATTGTGGGTTGTGGTTTTTTAATTTAAAAAATTTGTCGTCAATTTTTTTAAGTTCTGCTGCAGCTGCATGAAATTTTAAACCTTTATTGGTTTGAGGTGCAGTAGGTATTTCAATAGTATTTTCAATTGTACCAGTTCCAGAGTCTATAGTTGTAATTCCCCAGCCACCTTGTTCATCAATAAGTTTCTGTCTCTCAGTTTTTTGCGTATCTGTCTCAAATGGATAATCTTTCTTTTGGAAATTGGAACTCAAAAGTTTTATTTCTTCTGTCATTTCCTTAAGTTTAATTTTGGTATCCATTTCCATAAGGTCTTCACTTGTTAAAATTGGAATTAATTTAGAAGTTCTATCAATGTAACTTATAAGGATTGTTTTTTGTTGATCATTTAGATCAGGAGATATTTTTATTTCATTTGAAATTTTTACTAGGTTTTTATTTTCAATTTTAATAATAGATGTGCTTTTAAATTCTCTTTCTTCAATAGGGAACTGATATTTTAAACCTAACAATGACTCATTAATTTTAGCGACTTGACATAATTCATTTGCTGATTTTGGATAAAAACCTTTTGCAATATCCCATGAATAATAAAGCCATAGCATTAGAATTGCACTGCTACCAACGATTACCCAGTGCGTACCACCTTTAGCTCTCTCTGGATTACCAAATACTGCATCCACTTTCTCAGTTCTAATTAATCTCCTTCCATAAAGAATGCATCCAATTACAGCTACAAATATTAATATTGTTACAAATTGGGTTAACATTTAACTTTCTTTCCCCATTATTTCTTCTTCCATATTCCAAATCATTGATAAGATTTCTTCTCTGGTAGAAGAGAATTCCTTATTCTTTTTTATTTCTCTTAAATCTTGTGTAAGACCCATTTCTGCAAAAGGAAGGTTGTACTCTTTGTGTATTCTACCTGGTCTTGGTGCCATTACATATAATCTTTCTCCAAGTAACAATGCTTCTTCAACGGAGTGTGTAATTAAAATAATTGTTTTTCCCGTCTCTTTCCAAATTTTTAAAACTAATGACTGCATTTTTTCTCTCGTTAATGCATCTAAAGCTCCTAATGGTTCATCCATTAAAATTAAATCAGGATCATTTATCAAACATCTTGCAAGCGCAACTCTTTGTTGCATACCCCCAGATAATTGATAAGTAGGTGTGTTACCAAAACCTTTAAGTCCAACTATATCTAACCATTCATCAACTTTCTTTGATGTAATTTCAGGATCTTCTTTTTTCATTCTAAGTCCAAAGTTTACATTCTCAGCAACTGTTAACCATTCAAACAAAGCACCTTGTTGAAAAACCATTCCTCTTTCAACTCCAGGACCATCTATTTCATTATTGTTAAGAGTAATTTTTCCTGATGTAGGTCTTAAAAATCCAGCTGTTATGTTAAGTAAAGTTGTTTTTCCACAGCCTGAGGGACCAAGGACTGTAAGTAATTCTCCTTTTTTAAGAGTAAAACTTACATCTTTTAGCGCATGAACAGTTTCTCCTTTTGGAGTTTTAAAAATCATATTTAAATTTTGAGAAACAAGATCACTCATAAATTCTTTATATTAGAAATTTTGTAAAAAAAATAGGCACCAATTATAAAATCAGTGCCTATTTAAAATTTTAAACCCTTAAAATTATAAAGGTAAGAAACTTGTATCTACGTTTCCACCTGGAGTTCCCATTCCTTTTAAGAATGCATCTAAGTTTCCACTTGTCATAGATTGTTTAGTTTCTTCTGGAGTTAAGAATTTAAATCCACTTAAAGTATCTTTCATATCTGAAACTTTCATTTCTGAAGCTTTAGACATTGCGTTCAAGTCAGCTTTTCCAGCTTTGTATCTAGCGTTAGCTTCATGAGTTACTTCGATGAAAGTTCTCAACATGCCTGGGTTCTCTTTCATGAATTTATCTGTAACAGATGTTATATCTATACCTAAGATACCTGCTGCTCTAGCTTCATCTACAGTTAAAAGTCTCGATCCAACTGCAGTTGCAGCTTTGATAGAATTACCACCAAATAAACATGCCATAACAACATCACCACTAACTAATGCAGCAGCACCTTCTTCAGGGTCCATTTGTATAATGTCCATTTTACCTCTGTCAGCACCAACAACTTTCATACTTTCATCAAAAACGTATTCAGCCATTGTTCCTAATGGAACAGCAACTTTTTTACCTTCTAATTCAGTAGCATTTGCTTTTGTAATTCCAGAAGCGTTAGATGTAACACATGTAGTTCCACCCATTCCGTATTCCATAGCAATATCAACTAATTTGATAGGCGCATTAGATTTTACGGCATTGATAAAAGGTACCAATCCTTGTGAGTAAGAAATATCAATATCTCCAGCTAACATTGCATCAGTCATAGCTCCACCGTTTGTGAAGTTAGTCCATTTTACTGGAACACCTAGTGCTTTTGCAAAATTTTTCTTCTGCATGTCCTCTAGATTTGGACTTGGCCATTCTAGAAAGTATGCAACTCTAACTTCATTTGCAGCTGAATTAGCAACTGAAATTGATAGGTTAAGTGCAAAAATAGATCCTAGAATAAAACTTAGTATTTTTCTCATTTATTCCCCTATGTTTAATTAATTAAATTATCGATATTTAAATTCAAATTGAGCCTGAAGTAAAACAAAAAAGAAAGTTTATACAATTGATGGTTGTGTCAATAATGTGGTAGTTAATCCTTTTATTTTAGTCTAAAGAGGTTCTAATATTTAAATTAACATTTTAAAAAAATTTTATGAGCACACAAAACAAAACAGCTATTCCAAACTCTTTAAATGAGCATTGGATGCCTTTTACATCAAATAAAGATTTTAAAGAGAACCCAAGATTAATTGTTGAAGCTAAAGGTGTGTATTTAAAAAACCACCAAGGACAAACTCAAATTGATGCAAGCTCAGGGCTGTTCTGTAATCCTTTGGGTCACGGCAGAGAAGAAATTATAGAGGCAATAACAAATCAATTAAAAACTTTAGATTATTGTCAGCCATTCCAACAAGGTTTTGGTGGATCTTTTGAATTAGCTACAAGAATTTCTAAACATACTCCAGGAAACTTGAATAGAATGTTTTATACTATTTGCGGCTCAACTGCTGTTGAAACAGCAATTAAAATTGCAATTGCTTATCACAGAGCAAGAGGTGATAGCCAAAGATTTAGATTTGTTGGTAGAGAAAGAGGTTACCATGGAATGAATATTGGTGCGACCTCTGTCGGAGGGATGGTAAATAACGTAAAAACTTTTGCAAGTGTTTTAATGCCAGGTGTTGTGCATATGAGGCATACACATTTACCAGAGCATAAATTTGTAAGTGGTCAACCAGAAACAGGTGTTGAGTTAGCCGAAGATTTAGAGAGAATTTGTATGAACTTTGGAGCTGAAAATATTGCAGCTTGTATTGTTGAACCTATTGCTGGATCAACAGGCACTTTAGTTCCACCAAAAGGATATTTACAAAGATTAAGAGAGATTTGTGATAAGCATGGAATACTTTTAATTTTTGATGAAGTAATAACGGGTTGGGGAAGGACTGGGTCACCTTTTGCATCACAAGAGTACGGCGTAACTCCCGACATGATGACAATGGCTAAAGCGACAACAAATGGAATTAGCCCAATGGGAGTTGTTGCATGTAAAGAAGATATTTATGATGCTATTGCTGAAAATGCACCTAAAGGAACAATAGAATTATTCCATGGCTATACGTATTCTGGAATACCAATTTCTGTAGCTGCTGGATTAGCTGTTCAAGATATTATCGAAAAAGATGATATTTTTAATAGAGCAAAAAATTTAGCACCTTATTTCCAAGAAGGTTTAATGTCTTTAAAAGACATTGATGTTGTTGATAACATTAGAGGATATGGAATGATGGGTGGAATAGATATAGTAACGGATAAAAAACCAGGAGCTGCTGGACTTACTTGTTTTAAACATTGTTATGAAGCTGGAGTAAATTTTAAAGCTACTGGAGATTGTTTAATTATCGCTCCGATGTTCATTTGTGAAAAAAAACATATTGATGAAATAATAGAAAAACTTCGAACTGGAATAACAAGTTACGCAAAAAGTAAAAAAAATTAATTTTCGTTTATGAAAATTGGTGTTCCCAAAGAAATCAAGCCACAAGAAAATAGAATTGGTTTAACACCTGATAGCGTAAAAACTTTAGTATCCGAGGGTCACGAGGTTTTAGTTGAAAAAAATGGTGGGTTTGAAGCTGGTTTTGAGAATGATCAATATTTGAAAGCAGGTGCAAAAATAGCTGATACAGCATCTGATATTTTTAATGATGCAGATATAATTGTAAAAGTTAAAGAACCACAAAAACCCGAAGTAGATATGATTAGAGAAAATCAAATTGTATACACTTATTTACATTTAGCTGCTGCAAAAGAATTAACCGAGGGATTAATAAAATCTAAAAGTATAAATATTGCTTATGAAACTGTTACAGACAACAACGGTAGATTACCTTTACTTGCTCCAATGAGTGCAGTTGCAGGAAGAATGTCAGTTCAAGCTGGAGCTCATTGTCTAGAAAAAAATCAAAAAGGTAGAGGAGTATTATTGGGAGGAGCACCAGGAGGAGAGCCAGCCAATGTACTAATTCTTGGTGGTGGAGTTGTTGGAGAGAATGCAGCAATAATTGCAACAGGGATGCAAGCAAAAGTCCATATAGTTGACAAGTCAGAAGCAAGATTAAAACAACTTGTAGAAATGTTTGGTGATAAAATTATACCTGAACAAAGTGATAAAATTGATTTAAATAAATTAGTTGCTAATGCAGATCTTTTGGTTGGAGGGGTATTAATTCCAGGTGCAGAAGCACCTAAACTAATAACCAAAGATATGTTGAAATTAATGAAAAGAGGATCAGTTATTGTTGATGTAGCAATTGATCAAGGAGGATGTGTTGAAACAAGTAAACCAACCACACATGGAGATCCAACCTATATAGTTGATGATATAGTTCATTACTGTGTTGCGAATATGCCAGGTGGAGTTCCTAGAACTTCTACTTTTGCACTAAATCAAGCAACTCTTCCATATTTAGTAAAATTAGCAAACAAAGGTTATCAAAAAGCACTAAGTGAAGATAAAAACTTCTTAGCAGGTTTAAATGTTCACAAAGGACATGTAACTTACAAAGCAGTTGCTGACGTTTTTGGACATGATTTTGTTGAACCTGGAGAAGCAATCAAGCATTAGAGATGGAAAAAAACTATCCTTCTAGTTCAAAGGTAGTTGTTATTGGAGGTGGTGTAATTGGTTGCTCTGTTGCATACCATTTGACTAAATTTGGCTGGAGAGATGTAACATTACTTGAGAGAGATCAGTTAACATCTGGTACAACTTGGCATGCAGCAGGTTTGGTAAGTCAACTGGGACCTACAGCTGCAGTAACTAAAATTAGAAAATATACTTTAGATCTTTACAAAAAATTAGAGAAAGAAATTGATCATTCTGCTGGACTTAGACTTAATGGTGCGCTTTCCATAGCACAAACAAATTCTAGATGGCAAGAACTTAAAAGACAAGCAACTACAGCTCAACTTTATGACGTAGATATTGACATATTAGATATCGATACAATTAAAAAGCGATATCCAATGATGCACACTGAGGATTTAAAAGGTGGTGTATTAATGTCAGGTGATGGTGCAGCTGATCCTAGTGGTGTAACTCATATGCTTGCTAAGGCTGCTAGAAAAGGAGGTGCAAAAATATTTGAGCAGTCTCCTGTAGAAAAAATTTTGATTAAAAATAAAAGAGTTCATGGAGTAAAGATAAATGGTCAAATCATTGAATGTGAATATATTGTATTAGCAACAGGTATGTGGTCTAGACAAATAGGTGAAAAAATAAATGTTAGTATTCCTCTTTATCCAGCAGAACATTTTTATGTGATTACAGAACCAATTGAAGATCTTTCAAAAACTCTTCCAGTAATCAGAGATTTTGATAGTAGTGTTTACTTTAAAGAGGATGCAGGTAAATTATTAATTGGTATTTTTGAGGGAAAATCAATACCAGCATTTAATAAAACTAACAAAGTGCCTGAAGATTTTTCTTTTGGAGAATTTCCTGAAAATTTTGAGCATTTTGAACCTTATTTACAAAAATCTATGAAAAGATTTCCAATTCTTGAAAAAATTGGAATAAGAAAATTTTTTGCAGGTCCTGAGTCTTTTACACCTGATACCAATTCTTTGTTAGGTGAAGTTCCTGAGGTTAAAAATCTATTTTTAAGTTGCGGATTAAATAGCATTGGAATTGGTAGTGGGGGAGGTGTTGGTAAAGTAACTGCTGAATGGTTAATGACAGGTCATATTAATGAGGACATTTTTAATTATGATATTAAAAGATTTCAAAATTTTCACTCAGAATTAACTTTTATCAAAGATAGAATTACAGAGTCTTTGGGAGATTTGTATGGAATGCACTGGCCGTATAAACAATACAAAACGTCAAGAAATATAAAAACTTTACCTTATCATGATTTATTAAAAGGCTTTGGTGCATGCTTTGGTACTTCTGGAGGATACGAGCGACCTATGTGGTTTGCTCTCGACGGTGAAAAAACTGAATATGAATATAGTTATAATTACCAAAATTGGTATCCATCTGTTGAATACGAGACAAGCAATACAGTTAAAAATGTAGGTCTGTTTGATTTGACACCTTTTTCGAAATTTGAGATTAAATCAAATAAGGCTCATGAAGAATTACAAAGAATTTGTACATCAAATATTAAGCATGAAGTTGGTAAGTGTACTTATACACATATGTTAAATCAGGATGGTGGTATAGAAACAGATTTAACAGTTGTTTGTATTGATCATAATCAT
>CACITU010000006.1 GCA_902589725.1 uncultured Pelagibacteraceae bacterium | reverse complement strand
ATCCCCATGCACAAGGCCAAAATAATAGCATATAGCCAATTGGTTTTTTTAATCTCGTTAATTCAATAAAAAGATTTAACTGGTTCATAATATTTTACTTGTAAATAACAAAGCCTAGTTTCATAATCAAATTGATTCGTATGAATATAGATTACACAGTCACAGCTTTGATGTTTCCTGCAATTCCATTGATGATGGCTGTTTACAGTAATAGGTTCCATTCTTTAAGTATTTTAATTCGCCAGCTTCATGATGAGCATGTTTACGAAAAACATATCCCACCAGAATGGAAAAAGCAGTTTATTAATCTAAGTGGTAGAATAACTTTGCTAAGATGGACAATACTTTTTTCATCGTTTGGCTTTCTTTTTAATATGTTGACAGTATTTGCTTTGTATCTTGATGAGCTTTTTTTGGCTCGTGTGATTTTTGGATCTTGTTGCCTATCTATGATTATATCTATAATTTTTTTTATTAGAGAAATTCAAATTTCAACAAATGCACTTAAGCTTCATATGTCTGATATGGATGTTGATGTTAATTAGGTATTATTACAGCTGGGCCTAAAATTTTTCGTCCTTCAAGATCCTGATGCGCTTGAATAACTTCTTCTAGCTTGTACTTTTTAAAAATTTTTATTTTTATTTTACCAGAGCTAATTTTTTCAAACATTGTTTTTGATGCTTCATTTAACTCTTCTCTTGTTGATAGGTATTGTTGCATAGAGGGTCTTACAAGATATAGGCCTTTAGGTTGAATAACTTTTGGGACATTGATATCAGATAATGGTCCAGATGCATTTCCAAACGAAACCATCATTCCTCTTACTGTTAAACATTCAATTGATCCATCTAATGTATCTTTACCTACACCATCGTAGACAACAGGAACACCTTTATCATTAGTGATTTCCAAAACCTTTTTTGCAAAATTTTCTTTATTATAATTAATTACATGATCGTAACCATTTTCTTTTGCTATATTTACTTTTTCATCAGATCCAACTGTACCTATAACAGTACAACCTAAACTTTTTGCCCACTGTCCAAAAATCTGACCAACACCCCCAGCAGCTGCGTGAAATAAAATTGTTTCACCTGATTTAACTGGATAAGTTTTATGCAAAAGATAAAAAGTTGTTAAACCTTTTGTCATTAATGTTGCAGCTATTTCTAGATCAATACCCTCTGGTACTTTAACTAAATTTTTAGTTGGATAGTTTCTGTGTGAACAATATGAACCTAAAGGAATACCAGCGTATGAAATCTTGTCACCAACTTTGAAATCCTTAACATTCTCTCCAACATCAGTAATAATTCCAGCGCCTTCTAAACCTAAACCAATTGGTAACTTTAAAGGGTACAATCCTGATCTATGGTAAGTGTCAATGTAGTTAAGACCAATAGCTTTCTGTTCAATGGTTACTTGATCAGGACCCGGTTTATCTAAAGATATATCTTTAACATCTAAAACTTCTGGTCCACCGGTCTTATTTATTTCTACAGCTTTCATAATTTATTTTACAAAAGTACCATTATGATAATCTTGAACTGCTTGCAAGATTTCTGCTTTGGTATTCATCACAAATGGTCCACCTCTAGCTATTTCCTCATTAATTGGTTTACCGGAAATTACTAAAAACTTAGCATTTGATTTAGCTTTAACGCTTAAATTTTCACCCTTAGTTAGCAATATTAAAGTGCTATCTATAACTTGATCGTGTTTATCTTTACCTATTTCTATTTCACCATTAATTAAATAAATAAAAGTATTATGGGTAGATGGTAATTTAAAATTAAATTTTTTATCTTTGTTAAGCTCGACATCAAAATAAACTGGCTCAACGTTATGTCCTTTTACTGGCCCTTCAGCTTTTTCAAATTTTCCAGCTATTGCTTTTACCTGTTTATCATCATCTTTATGAACACTCATTTTATCTGCATCAATATAAATGTATTCTGGCTTACTCATCTTTAATTTAGCAGGCATGTTAATCCATAATTGAAACCCATGAAGTCTTCCTTCTTTCATAGCAGGCATTTCTGAATGAATGATCCCACTTCCTGTTTTCATCCATTGAACATCTCCCGCAGTCATTCTACCTTCACCACCTGTACTATCTTTATGCTCAAAATCTCCAGCCAACATATAAGTCACTGTTTCAATTCCTCTATGAGGGTGGGGTGGGAAACCCGCAATATAATCCTCACTATTTTCTGATCCAAATTCATCAAGCATTAAGAAAGGATCAAAATAATTTGGCTCAACACCAATACTTCTTTTTAATTTTACTCCAGCACCATCAGAAGCTGGAATAGGATCAATAATTTTATTAACTTCAATATTTTTCATATTTCATAAATAAGAATTATTTATATTATATCAAGTAACTTACTAAGATCTTTAATTTGATGTTTTGGTACATAATCTAGATTATCAAAAGTATTATTGTTTCTATTAACCCAAATAGAATTGTAACCATAATTTCCACCACCAGATATATCCCAAGTGTTAGCACTTAAAAAGGCAACTTCATTTTTTTTAATATTATATTTTTTAATTGGTATATCGTAAACTTTAGAGTCTGGTTTATAAACTCCAACTTCTTCAATAGAAAAAATATCATCAAATATATTTTCTAAATTATTGCTCTTAACCAATTCATTAAGAAGGGAAGGTGTACCATTTGAAAGAACGGCAAGTTTAAAATTTTTATCTTTTAATGATTTTAAAACTTCTGGCACTTCTTTAAACGGTGACAGAATTTTATAAAGGTTTAATAATTCATTTCTCATAGAAGAGTCTATTTTATAAGTTTTCATTGATTTATCCAAACTGTCTTCTGTCACTTGCCAAAAATCCTTATGACGTTTCATTAAACTTCTCAGCCAAGTATATTCTAATTGTGTTGTTCTCCAATAATTAGCAAAACCCTCCCACTTATCACCTATTTTATCTTTACATTTTTCAGCAGCTGAGTTGACATCAAATAAAGTGCCGTAAGCATCAAAAATTATTGCTTTAATATTTTTCATAAACTAACTTATCAATATGAGTAACATTAGATTATTTTATTCAAAAAGTTTATCTCTTAATTTGACTGACAAACTTGATAAATCTCAATCTCACTATGTTTCAAAAGTTATGAGACTTAAACAGAAAGAAGTTTTTTCTCTCTTTAATAGCAGTGGTGAATGGGAAGCAAAAATCTCAAATATCACAAAAAGCATAGTTGAATTTAATGTTACGAAACAATTAAGACACAAAGAAAATACCAAAGATCTCTGGCTTGCTTTCTCTCCAATTAAATCAAATTATCTTAATTTCATGATCCAAAAAGCTACAGAGCTTGGTGTAACGAAGTTTTTACCAATTATCTTTGAAAGGACGATTGTTAGAAAGATAAATAAAGAGAGATTGGAAAAAGTAATCATAGAAGCAGCCGAACAGTCGAATAGAATAACAGTTCCATCAATTGAGGATCCTCAAAAAATAAAAAGCTTTCTAAATAATGATATGGATTTAATATTTACTGACCTCAATACTGCTAATACAAAAATTGATCTTAAAAAGTTAACAACTAAACCCACTTGCGTAATCATAGGGCCAGAAGGAGATTTTTCTGAGCAGGAGAGGGAAGAGATTCTCAAATTTAATGGTGTTCAGTCTGTTAAAATCAATGAAAACATCTTGAGATCTGAAACTGCTGTAATTTCTGCTCTATCGATCATAAATTACGCCATTAATTGATATTTTGTCGCTAAAAGTAAAAGTGTATTTTTTTAAAAGACGCTCTATATAGTTTAAAAAAATGAAAAAATTTTTATATATATTTCTAACATTCTTAATAACATCAAGCGCATTCGCTAATCAACCAGTTGATTGGCAACTAGGCTTTCAAAAGGCTGCTTCCGAGACTATGAGAGATATAGTTAATTTCCACGATAAATTGTTGTTACCAATTATAATAGCAATCAGTGTTTTTGTACTATTTTTGATGGTTTATGCTTGCATAAGATTTAGAGCTTCAGCAAATCCAGTTCCATCAAAAAGAACTCATAATGTTGCTGTTGAAGTTTTATGGACTTTAATTCCATGTTTAATTCTAATCGTGATGGCAGTTCCATCATTTAAAATATTATATAAACAAGACGCAATTCCAAAGGCAGATATAACTGTTAAAGCTATAGGATATCAATGGTACTGGGGATATGAGTATCCAGATGAAAATATTTTCTTCGACTCATACATGATCGAAACTAAAGATTTAAAAGAAAACGAGCCAAGACTTTTAGCTGTAGATAACGAATTAGTTGTTCCAGTAAATAAAGTTGTTAAGGTAATGATCACTGCAAATGATGTTCTACATGCTTGGGCCCTCCCTTCATTTGGAGTAAAACGCGACGCTGTACCTGGGAGAATAAATGAAACGTGGTTTAAAGCAGAAAAAGTTGGAACTTATTATGGTCAATGTTCTGAACTATGTGGAATTAAACATGCATTTATGCCTATTGAAGTAAGAGTTGTTACTGAAGAAGAATATCAAGAATGGTTGTTAGACGCTAAAGTCAAATTTGCAAAAGAAGTTAATGAAGAAGATCAATTTAAAAAACTAGCGAGTAAATAATATGTATACACAAACGGCATCACACAACGATCATCATACACCAACTGGTTGGAAACGTTGGGCTTATTCAACTAATCACAAAGATATTGGAACTATGTATCTAATATTTGCAATTATTGCAGGTGTGATTGGTACTGCATTCTCAGTTTTAATGAGAATGGAATTGATGCATCCAGGTGATGGTATTTTAGGTGGAAACTATCATTTATATAACGTCTTAGTTACTGGTCATGGTTTGATAATGATTTTCTTTATGGTTATGCCAGCAATGATAGGCGGATTTGGTAACTGGTTTGTTCCAATAATGATTGGTGCACCTGATATGGCTTTTCCTAGAATGAATAATATTTCATTCTGGTTACTGCCTACATCTTTCATATTATTAATAATGTCGATTTTCATGGATGGCCCTCCAGGTCAAACAGGAGTAGGAGGAGGATGGACAATATATCCTCCATTATCATCTACAGCAGGTCAACCAGGCCCAGCAATGGATTTTGCAATTTTAAGTCTACACTTAGCTGGAGCTTCTTCAATTTTAGGTGCAGTAAACTTTATTACTACAATTTTAAATATGAGAACACCTGGCATGACATTGCACAAAATGCCATTATTTGCTTGGTCAATATTAGTAACCGCTTTTTTATTATTGTTATCATTACCAGTTTTAGCAGGAGCAATTACGATGCTTCTTACAGATAGAAACTTTGGAACAGCTTTCTTTGATGCACAAACTGGAGGAGATCCAGTTCTATTCCAACATTTATTTTGGTTCTTTGGTCACCCGGAAGTTTATATTTTAATTTTACCAGGTTTTGGAATGATCAGTCATATTGTTTCAACATTTTCTAGAAAACCAGTTTTTGGATATTTAGGAATGGCTTATGCAATGGTCGCAATTGGAATAGTTGGTTTCGTTGTTTGGGCTCACCATATGTATACAGTTGGTTTAAGCACAGATACTAAAGCATACTTTTTAGCTGCAACGATGATCATTGCAGTTCCAACGGGTATAAAAATATTTTCATGGATAGCAACTATGTGGGGTGGTTCTATTTCATTCAAAACTCCTATGGTTTGGGCTTTAGGATTTATATTTTTATTTACTGTTGGTGGAGTTACCGGAGTAGTCCTTGCAAACGCTGGAGTGGATACTGCAATGCATGATACTTACTACGTTGTTGCTCACTTTCATTACGTACTATCTTTAGGAGCTGTATTTGCAATCTTTGCAGGATTTTACTATTGGTTTGGAAAAATGACTGGTTATGAGTACTCAGAGTGGATGGGTCAATTACACTTCTGGTTAACGTTTATTGGAGTGAACTTGGTATTCTTCCCACAACACTTTTTAGGCCTTGCGGGAATGCCAAGAAGATATGCTGACTATCCAGATGCTTTTGCAGGATGGAATTACATTTCTTCAATTGGTTCTTACATTTCTGTAATTGGATTGGTAGTATTTTTTATAAATCTTGCTTATGCGTTTTATAAGAAAAAGGCTGCAGCACAAAACCCATGGGGAGAAGGAGCTACAACTTTAGAATGGACTGTACCATCTCCACCTAATTTTCATACTTTTGAAGAATTACCAAAGTTTGAGGATGAAGAGGGTGTTGAAAAATCTACTAGCTAAGTATAACAAACAAGATTTTTTAACTTTAAATAAATGATTAAGTCTAAATTAAAAAATAGAAACTTATCTCAAGAAGACGCCTTTAATTTATCTGAATTATTTAAATTAATGAAACCAAGAGTAATGTCTTTGGTTATCTTTACATGTGCAGTTGGATTGTTAATGGCTCCAAATATAATCCCAACAAAAGATGCAATCATTGGAATAATTTTAGTTTCAATTGGAGCAGGAGCAGCTGGGGCTTTAAATATGTGGTACGAGTCAGATTTAGATGCCCTAATGACAAGAACTTGTTTGAGACCAATTCCGACAGGCAAGGTAAATAGAAATCAAGCACTAGTATTTGGAATCTCTCTTTCGATTTTTTCTGTAATTGCGCTTGATTATTATTCAAACAGAATATCAGCTAGTTTATTATTTTTTACTATTTTGTTTTATGTATTTGTTTATACAATTTGGTTAAAAAGAAAAACTCCACAGAATATAGTAATCGGAGGAGCTGCAGGAGCATTACCCCCGGTGATTGGTTGGACTATAGCTACCAATTCTTTAACTTTTGAGCCAATTACATTCTTTTTGATTATATTCTTTTGGACGCCTTCACATTTTTGGGCTTTAAGTTTGTATAAATCAGATGATTACAAAAAAGCGAAGATTCCAATGCTTCCACTGACAAATGGTGTTGAGAGTACAAAATTAAACATATTTGTTTATTCTTTAACAATGTTGCCAGTAATTGTTTTACCTTATGCTATTGGTTTTGTGGGTATAACTTTTTTAATTCCATCATTAATTTTGACAATTTATTATAATTATTTATGTTTCGAACTTTACAAATTTAAAAAAAATAAATTTGATTCAAAAAAAGCAAAATCTATCTTTGGATATTCAATTTTGTATTTATTTTTAATTTTTGTTCTTTTTTTAATTGATAAAATTTTATGATAACACCTGACAAAAAAACAAAGAAAAAAAATATTATCACTGCTATAGCAATTTTAGCATTTATGGTATTTTTATTTATTTTTACTTTATACAACGTTGGAGTATTTGACAGACAGATATGATTAAAGGCAAAACATTAACTCCTTTACTTTTGGCTGGGATTTTTGTCCTTATGTTGGGATTGTCTTTTGCGGCAGTGCCTTTGTATGATTTGTTTTGTAGAGTTACAGGCTTCGGTGGAACAACGCAGGTATCTAAAGAAGCTCCTAAAATAGTACTAGATAAGGTTGTTAGCGTGAGGTTTGATACAAATGTAAACAATCTTGAATGGAATTTTAAAGCAAAATCAAACGTGATTGATGTAAAGGTTGGCCAGGTCAACAGAATAGAATTTGAAGTCGAGAACTTAGGAAACGAAACAACTTATGGTGTTGCTAGTTTTAACGTTTCACCAGCAAGTTTTGGTAAATATTATAGTAAATTAGGATGTTTTTGTTTTGAAAAACAAGAGTTGAAGGCAGGAGAGAAGGCAACTTACGTAATGACTTTCTATTTAGACCCTGACCTTGTGAACGATCCAACTACAAAAAATCTACAAGATGTAACTATGTCGTACACTTTTTTCTCGACAGATTACTATAAACAATCATAATCACGAAAAATGTCAGCAGAAAAAAAACACGATTACCACTTAGTTGACCCAAGTCCTTGGCCAATCTACACATCTTTTGCGTGCTTAGTATTAGCTATAGGTGCAATTTTTTATATGCATAATGGTATTTCATGGGGAATGTATCTTGGTTTAGCTTTATTAATTTATGGTGCATATATGTGGTTTAGAGACGTTGTAATTGAAGCTGAACATCAAGGTCATCACACTCCTGTTGTTCAAATTCATCATAGATATGGAATGACTTTATTTATTGCTTCAGAGGTGATGTTCTTTGTTGCATGGTTCTGGGCTTACTTTGATATAAGTTTGTTTCCAAATGAATTTGTTGGAAATGTATGGCCACCAAAAGATATTGAAACATTTGATCCTTGGGATATTCCTTTGATAAATACTTTAGTTTTATTATTATCAGGAACAACTGTCACTTGGGCCCATCACTCTTTGTTAGAAGATGATAGAAAAGGATTTATTCAAGGGTTAACTTTAACAGTAATCCTTGGTTTCTTTTTTACATTATTGCAAGCATACGAATACCATCACGCTACTTTTACTTACTCAGGCCATATTTACGGAGCAGTATTTTATATGGCAACAGGTTTTCATGGTTTTCACGTAATAATTGGAACGATATTTTTAGCAGTGTGTTTGTGGAGAGGAAGACTTGGTCATTTTACTAAAGATCATCATTTTGGGTTTGAAGCGGCTGCATGGTACTGGCATTTTGTTGACGTAGTGTGGCTATTTTTATTTGCTGCAATATATATTTGGGGAAGTTAATATTTATCCTTGAAGAATAAATTTCTATTTTCAGTATTTGTTTATTTTATTATTTTAACTCTTCTTTCCTTAGGATTTTGGCAAATTTATAGATTAAATTGGAAATTAGAATTAATTGACCAAATAGAAAATTCTCTAAAAAACGACCCAGTAGAATTATCCAACATTGAAAAAAAAAACTATCTTAGAATAAAGACAAGTGGAAATATTGATTTTGATAAACAAATTTACTTGTACAATTTAAATGATGCAGGGAAACCTGGATTTGAGGTCATTAATCCAATAAAAATTGGTGATGAAAATTACTTAGTGAATAGGGGATGGATACCTTTTGAAAAGAAAGACCTACCTGAAATAAATTCAGTTGATCAAAATCAAATAGTCGGCACTCTTATGCTTCAAACTAAACCAAGCACATTCAAGCCTGAAAATGATATTGAAAAAAATTATTGGTTTACTTTGAATAGAGAAGATATTTTAAAATTTACTGGTAGAAATTTTTCAGAGTATGTAATTTATTTAAACGGTGATTATAAAATTCCAAAACCAAGATTGATTACTGCTAAAATTTCAAATAATCATAAGAAGTATGCAATTACTTGGTTTTCTATGGCGATTTCAATTCTTTTAATATATTTATATTTTAGGAAAAAAAATTATTAAATGAGATACGTAAGTACAAGAGACACATCAAAAACCTTTGAATTTAAAGACGTTTTCATTAAAGGTCTTGCCGATGATGGAGGTTTATTTATTCCAGAAGCATTAGTGAAATATGGGGAAAATGAAATCAGAGATTTAAAAAAACTTAGTTATTCAGATTTGGCAAAAAAAATTATTTATCCATTTATTGGTAATTTTATGTCTGAATCTGAAATGAGTAAAATTATTGATAAATCTTACTCCACATTTAGAAAAGACAACGTTGTAGACTCAATAAAGATTGGAGACAAAACAATATTAGAATTATTTCATGGTCCTACTTTAGCTTTTAAAGATGTTGCTTTGCAACTTTTAGGTAACTTTTACGAATATTACCTAAACAATGAAAATCAAAAAATTAATATTGTTGTTGCCACATCTGGAGACACTGGTGCTGCAGCAATTGATGCAATTAAAGGTAAAAAAAATGTTAATATTTTTGTGCTTCATCCAGACAATCGTGTTTCACCAGTTCAAAGAAAATTAATGACAACAGGTAAATATGAAAATGTATTTAATATAGCTATAAAGGGAAATTTCGATGATTGTCAAAACCTGGTTAAATCTATGTTTGCAGATAAGCAGTTTTCAAATGATATCAAAATGTCAGGGGTAAACTCTATTAATTGGGCAAGGATTATTGCTCAAAGTGTTTATTATTTTTATAGTTATTCATTGGTTGAAAATACAAGTGAACCCACAAATTTTTCAGTACCAACAGGAAATTTTGGAGATGTTTATGCTGGATATTTAGCCAAAAAAATGGGCTTGCCTATAAATAAATTAATTGTTGCAACTAATCAGAACGATATTCTACATAGGGCAATATCAAAAGGTAGTTATGAAGCAGAAAAGGTTTCAGAAACTATTTCTCCTAGTATGGATATTCAAATAGCTAGTAATTTCGAGAGACTTATATTCGATCTTAATAATAAGGACGATAAACAGACTTTATTAGATATGAAAAATATAAAAGAAAATGGAAAATATTTAATTGGTGATGATAAATTAAATATAATTAGAGAAAATTTTTTATCCGCTAGTCTGAATGAGAATGAGACTTTGGAGGTTATTAAAAAGGTGTATGAAAAATTTTCTGTAGTTTTAGATCCACACACAGCAATTGGATATGGTGCTTTCGACAAACATAACTTAAAAGGAAATAATATTGTACTAGCAACTGCACATCCATGTAAATTTCCTGATGCTGTTACAAAAGCTATTAATTTAAAATCTGATTTACCAAAAGAAATTGAGTTTATTTTGAATGAAAAAGAAGAATATGATATAGTCGAAAATAATTTAGAAAAAATAAAAAACTACATTAAAGGTAAAATAAAATGAAAATTAAAGAAGGGGAACAACTTCCAAATACAGAATTTTATTATTTAGATTCAAGTGGAGCGGCAAAAAAAATAACTACATCAGAAGTTTTTAAAAATCATAAAACAATTGTGATTGGTGTTCCTGGAGCATTTACAAAAGTTTGTTCCGCAAAACATCTTCCAGGATATGTTAACAATTACGAGGAAGCAAAGAATAAAGGGGTTACAAAAATTATTTGTGTCTCAGTTAATGATCCAAATGTGATGAAAGCATGGGGTGATAGTCAAAAAGTTGAAGATAAAATATTTATGGCTGCAGACCCATATTGTGAATTTACTAAATCAATTGGAGCAGAAATAGATAGACACGATCGGGGTCAGGGAATGAGGTCAGCAAGATATACAATGTTAATTGAAGACAATGTTATAAAGAAAATACAAGCAGAAGAAGATACTGCCACTTGTGAAATTTCAGCAGCTCAAAATTTTTTAAAATTAATCTAAATTCGCTGCTTTTTTAGCTAGTAAGTCCACCTCTTCATTTAAAGGGTTTCCATCATGAGCTTTAACCCAATTCCATTGAATATTAAGGGATTTATTTAAATTATATAGATCAATCCATAAATCTTTATTTTTAACATCTTCTTTTTTTGAGGTTTTCCAATTATTAGCTAACCAAGTATTAATCCATTCAGTTATTCCATTTTTTACATATTGAGAGTCAGTATATATTTTTATTTCAACATCAGGCTTCATATTTTTCAATGCATTAATTGGGGCTAACAACTCCATTCTATTATTTGTTGTATTTTTTTCGTTACCGCTAATTTTTTTTATTTCTTTTCCATCATTTATAATTGCAGCCCATCCACCATTACCTGGATTTGTTAAACAAGAACCATCTGTATAAATTGTAATCATTAATTTAAATAATCTTTAAATGAACTTAAATTATTGTGAGAAAGTAATTTTTGATAATATTCATTAGGGTCTTTAATTTTAATCAATGCTGTTCTTGGTGTATTTGAGTAGTCATACAATCTTGTTAATAAATATCTTAATGCAGCACCTCTACATAAAATATTTATAGATTTTTTTTCTTTCATTGAAATTTTTTTAACACTTTCATACCCTTTGATTAAATTTTTAATTTTTTTCTTATTTAAATGGAATTTTCTCCTTTTACGATCAAAACAAAGAGCATTGATGCATATAGCAATTTCATACATAAAATAATCATTAGCGGCAAAGTAGAAATCAATAATTCCAGAGAGTTTATTTTTTTTGAAGAAGATATTATCTATAAATAAGTCACCATGGATAACACCTTTGGGCAATTGTTTAGGCCAATATCTATTAATATCTTTTAGGTTATTGTTTAGGAATACTTTTAAATGTGAAAACTTTTTTGACTTAAATTTAATACTTTCCAACAAAGGTTTTAAATTCTTAATACCCATCGAATTTTTTCGATTAAGCTTCATTTTATTTGTAACCAAATGCATTCGAGCAATTATTTTACCAACTGTATAACAATCATTTATATTTAATATTTTTTTATCTTTACCTTCTAAGAATGATACAACACATGCTGTTTTATTTTTTAATTTAATAAGATATTTATTATTTCTAGTTTTCAGAGGCTTAGGACAATTTATTTTTGAATTATTTAAATTATCCATCAATTTCATAAAAAAAGGTATTTCTTTTTGTAAAACTCTTTTTTCAAATATAGTTAAAATGTATTTTTTCTTTTTTGATTTAAGAAGATAGTTTGTGTTTTCTATTCCTTGCTTGATACCTTTAAAACTTATTACTTTATTAATATTAAAATTTTTATTTATAATATTAATTTCTTTTTGATTTATTTTTGTATAGACCGCCATTTTTAATTTAACTTTTTGGGAGCTTTAAATACAACATCTTCTTTAATTATTTCAACTTCATCGATACTTATAGAAAATTTATTTTTTAAATCATTAATAAAATTTTCAACCAATATTTCTGGCGCAGATGCTCCTGAAGATATACCTATAGTATTGCAATTTTCTATTTGATCAAACGGTATTGAGCTTTCTGAATGAATAAGTTGTGAATTTTCACACCCTGATTTTTTTGCCACTTCAACTAGTCTAACAGAATTTGAAGAGTTTCTACTTCCAATAACAAAAAACATATCACAATTTTTTGCAATATTTTTTACTGCCATTTGACGGTTAGTAGTTGCATAACAAATATCTTCTTTCATTGGTTCTTTTAAATTAGGAAAATTGGTTTTTAAAATTTTGATTATTTCTTTTGTATCATCAACTGACAAAGTAGTCTGAGTAATATATGCTAATTTTTTATCTAGTTTATTTTGATAGTTTGTAGCATCTTCCTCATTTTGTATTAGATCTATAGAACCTTTGTTTAATTGACCCATAGTTCCAATTACTTCTGGATGATTTTCATGACCAATTAAAATTATATGGTAACCAGCTTTATTAAGATTTTCTGCTTCTCTATGAACCTTAGAAACAAGTGGACATGTGGCATCCACATAAGTCATTTTATAATTTTTTGCATCTTCAGGTATTTTTTTTGGAACACCATGTGCTGAAAAAATTACTGGTCTTGATTTATCTTTAATCTCCTCCAGCTCTTCGACAAATATTGCCCCTTTATTTTTTAAATCATCTACAACATATTTGTTATGGACTATTTCATGACGCACATAAACTGGAGCTCCAAATTTTTGTATAGATTTTTCAACTATTTCAATTGCTCTTTCTACCCCAGCACAAAATCCACGGGGCGCAGATAATAATATTTTTAATTCTTTATTTTTCATTTTTTTCAAGAAAATATTCCAGCAATATATGTGGAAAGGTTAAAGACGCCAAACCTATAAATATTATTTTTAAAATTGCACTATCCAAATTGTATGAATTTTCTAACAGATATAGTGCAATAAAAGAAAAAATAGCTGTCAAAATTGTTAATGGTAAAGCTTTTTTAACAAACAATCTAAATCCATTAACTAAACTATTTGGATCAAGATCAATAGCTAGTGAAATTGAATGTCTAATCGAGTGTAAAAAACAGAAATAAACAGTAAAAGCTATTAGTGGAGATAAATAGTAATTTAAAATTAAAATAGAAAAATAATCTAAAAAAACTACAAATTTTTTGATTTCAAAATTCTTTAGGAAAAGAAAAATGCTAGACAGGGTGCTACAGAATATTCCTATTTGAATTACATTATTTGTCTCAATAAAATTTAAACTTGAATAAAATGCCTCATTATCAATTAATAATAATTTAAAAATCGCTATTGTTTCCTGAAAATGAAAATATAAAGGGGCAAGTATAATTAAAAATCCCTTAAAAAAATAAAGTATTTGAGTGAAATAAGATCTATTATTAATCAAAAATTGTGTATCCTCTTTTCCAAAGTGATAGGAAGCGATCATTAAAAAAACAATTAAAGTGATTGATGGCAATATTATCCAAGTTAGTATTACTATTGCTGCAATTAAAAGATAGGTGATATAGAATATATAAGTTGATTTTATATTAAATAATCTTAGCAGTTTTTTTCCTTTTATATGATCTAAAGATCCATGGGAAACACCTATAATTAAAATTAAAAGTAAACACAAAATTGATGAAATATTTAAATTATTAAACTTAAATAGCAAAATACAAAAAAGGTTTACAACGAAGAAAAAAATAAATGAATGATTTAGATTTATTTTTTTTATTTTATTGATCATCTTAAATTAATTCTTTTAAAAATTTCCACTTTGGCATTTTTAGAATTACTTCTAAATCTTCAAAAATACTGCTTTTATTTGATAAAAAATTGATAGCTGTTTTAGGTTTTGAATTAAAAACTTTGAAAAATATATTTCCCATTTCATTGGAATTGTTTCTAAGAACCCTTAATAAGATTTTATCTAAAAAATCATATTTTGAATTTATTTTAAATAGATTTACATTTTTTATATTTTCTATGTTTTCTCTAATATATCTGCTTTGTTCTTGTATATTTAGGAAAGTATAGCCCGTACTTAATCTAGTCATTCCTCCTGCTGAGCCTATATAAATTTCATTTAATTTATTTACATTTTTTTGTCTAAAAAGTGGGATTGCTCCAGTTTCTTTGAAACTAATTTTACAGTTTCTAATATTTAGATGTTTACTTAAATAATTATCAATTTGTTCATCATAATCTTTTAGTTTTTCATTATTTAGTTCAGATATCCAAGTAGTTTCTATTAAGGCGTTTCTTTTTGTAAATGGTAGCGTATAAAAAAAATGAACTTTATTTCTTTGATCACAAGCAAAGTCCATCAAATTGAATATTTCTTCATCAAAGAAGTCTTTATCTGTTTCTATTTCAACTCCACAAAAGTGTTGCCATAACTCACTCTGTTTATTCTCATAACTAGGTACACTATTAAATACAATTGAATTTGATTTATCTATTAGATCGATACTTTTAAAAAACTGAATATTTTTATTTAATTTAAGTTTTGAAAGTATTTTTTCGTAGAACATACCACTATCTATCGTTTGATATGGTGTAGGTTCGCAATCTACATATTTTGTATTATTGGGTGTATTTATTGTAAAATTATTCCAACTCTTTTTGACACAGTCATCGAAGTTATGTGAAAAAACTTTCCAAAATGACCAAGTTTTATCTCTTTTATAATTTTCTCTTGGCTCAATAATTGCTAAAGTTTTATCTTTTAATTTATCATAAACCTCCAGCTCATATGCTAATGAAAGACCTGCGCAACCCCCACCTATAATTATGTAATTAAATTCTTTCATTTAAATTTATTTCTTCATTAATTAAATTATGATCATGATTAATATTATCATCGTTTTTATTTATAAGTGATAACTTAATTAAGTCAAAAATAGATAAAAAAGTTTCAATAATTTTTTCAATATTTGAAACATAAATTTTTCCTGATTGTTTATAATTTTCTATATTTTGTTTATTTAAAATTTTATATCCTATTTTTCTATAAACCCTTCTAGCAACTAAAATAGAAAATCGGAAACTTAATGGTATTTCTTTTATTGAGTAAAATGAGTTTTCATAAAACTTTTCTGAAAGCTTGATTGTAGTCTTTATGTCCTCAAAACTTTCATTGATATAAAATCTATTAATTTTTTTATCTTCCATAACATCCCTAGAAATATTTGTTAATTGCATAGCAATCCCAAGATCAATAGCTGATTTTAGAGATTGTTCTTTGTGAACATTCAATATTTTAGCCATCATCAATCCAACTGTTCCAGCCACCCTATAGGAATAAATCAATAATTCTTTTT
Organism: uncultured Pelagibacteraceae bacterium; assembly: GCA_902589725.1. Lineage (GTDB taxonomy): Bacteria > Pseudomonadota > Alphaproteobacteria > Pelagibacterales > Pelagibacteraceae > Pelagibacter. The sequence continues at coordinate 66,054 of CACITU010000006.1, read as the reverse complement.
TTGAATTAAGTTTAACATTTTCTTTTATATCAGAATTAATACCCTCAAATAAATCGTCTACAATTTTAGTTGAAATACTAAATTCATTGATAAGATCCCACATGTTTTTAATAACTGGATCATCATAATTTTTATTAACAAAATTATTTCTAAATTTAATAAAATTATCTTTTTTTATTTCAATCTGATTTGTATCGTCAGCAATATTATCTACTTCTCTACAAAAATCATAAAGCGCAGAGCATTTTTCATAGGTTTTTTTTGGTAAAAAAAAACCTGCCCAATTAAAAGATTTTGCGTAAATAGCTAAATAATTCTTAGTTAACATTAAAAAAATTTATCTAAAACCTTTGCTGAAGAAAGAACACCTGGAACACCGGCCCCAGGATGTGTGCCCGCACCAACAAAGTACAAACCATCATATATTTCTGATTTATTATGAAATCTAAAGTATGCGGATTGTGTAAATTTAGGTTGAATTGAAAACCCTGATCCAAATTTTGTATTTAATTCTTTCTCAAAGTAATCAGGTGTTAGATAAAAATCCTCAACTATATTATTTTTAAGATCCGGCATTAAATCTTTTTCCATTTTTTCAATTACAAGATTTTTCATTTTTTCACCTTCAGTTTCCCAACTTATTTTTGACTGATTGTTAGGAACAGGCACTAATACATAAAAACAATCATTTCCTTCCGGGGCCATAGTTTTATCAGTTGCTGTAGGTCTATGAAGGTAATAACTAATATCTTTATTTAATTTTTTCTTATCAAATATATCATCCAGATGTTCTTTATACTTGTTTCCAAACTTTATTGTATGATGTTCAACATTCTCATAAATTTTTTTTGTTCCAAAATAGTAAACAAATAAACCCATAGAATATTCCATTCGATTTTTTTTCCAATTAAACAACATGGAATTCTCGTTTCTTTTGCTCAACATTTTCTCATAAAATGCAGGCGGATCTGCATTACAAACAACATTATCTGCACTAATTTCATTATCATTATTTATTTTCACACCACTTATTTTATTATTTTTTGTTATAATTTCAGTTACCTCACTGTTTTTTAATATTTCGATACCAATCTCATTCATTAACTTTTCAAAACCTTTAATTATATTTCCTGTTCCTCCGACTGAATAATGTATTCCCCATTTTTTTTCTAAATAAAGAATTAATCCATAAATAGAAGTGGTAGTAAAAGGATTTCCTCCAACTAACAAAGGATGCATACTAAGCATTCTTCTTAATTTTTCATTTTTTATGTAAGATGAAACAAGTGAGTAAACTGATTTATAACTTTTAAGTTTTAATAGAGCAGGTAATTGTTGCATCATTACAAAAGGTTTATCAAATGGAACATCTGCTAGTTCTAAAAAACCTTTATCAAATATCTTTTTTGTAAAATTAACTAATTTTTCATATCCATTTACATCTTCTTTGCTAAGCTTATCAATTTGCTTTTTCATTTCTATTTCATTACCTGAGTAGTTAAACTTGGTTTTATCTTCAAAAATAAATTGATACCAAATTTTAAGTGGGGTTAATTCTATATAATTTGTGGGATCTTTATTGAATAACTCAAATAATTCGTTAATTAAGTAGGGTGCAGTAATTACTGTTGGTCCAGCATCATATATAAATCCATTTCTTTTAAAAACTCTAGCTCTGCCACCTAGGTCTGGGTGTTTTTCTATTAATTTTACTTTATGTCCTTTTGCCTTAAGTCTTAGTGCTGCTGCGATCCCACCAAATCCTGATCCAATGACTATAGAGTTCATTCTAATAATTTATAGCTTTTTTGGAAAATTGTAAGTGTATTATGAGTTAATTTTCTTTAACTCTTCTTTAGTTTCGTCTAAATTTTTTTGAAACACCGCGTCTAATTTTGACTTATCTACTGATGTAGTTATTATTTTTTTAACTGAGTCCACTGCAATCTTTATTGACGCATCTTTAATTTCTTTTATAGCAGCTTCTTTCATTTGACTAATTTTATTTTCAGTCAAATTTTTTTTAATTTCAGAGGATTTATGAAATTTTTCGTTCATCTCAATAATTAATTTATCAGCATCTTTTTTGGCATTTTCTAAAATTTCATTACTTACCGAATGAGCTGTATCTAGTTTTTTTTGGGAGTTATCTAATAATGTTTTTGCTTCAGTCCTTAATTTTTCGCTCTCATCTATTTCATTCTTAATGTCAGATATCATTTTATCCAGCATTTCCAAAACTTTTTGAGGGATTTTAAAATATATTAATACTCCAAAAAAAATAATAAATGATATAGCCACCCAAAATGTTGCATCAATTACCATAATATTTATCTCCATTTCTCTTAGACAAATCGTCAACAATCGCAGTTATACTGCTATTATTTATTTCAGCTCCAATAAGTTTTTGTAATAGCTCAGATGATGTCTCAATAGCAATTTTATTAATTTTTTCTGGCGCTTTCTTTCTTAATAAATCTATTTCTTTTTCAGCCTCAGCAATTTCATTATCAATTTGCTGATCAAGAACTGCTCTTTTTGCACTAATATCTTTTATTGCTTTTTCCCTTGCTTGATTGAAAATGCTATTAGCCTCAAGTTTACTTTTATATATAATTTCATCATATTCTTTTAGTTTTGCTTCGCTATCTTCTCTTTGTTTCTCAGCAGCCTCAATATTTTCTAATATTTGAGATTTTCTCGTCTCTAAGTTGTTACTTATTTTTGGTAGTATTAGTTTAGATAAAACTAAATACATAATTCCAAAAGTAAGTATTAACCAAAAAATTTGAGAAACCCAAAATTCTGGATTTAATTGAGGCATACCTCCACTTTCAGCTGCAAAAGCTTCTTTAATAAAAAAGAAGCTAAAAAATATTGAATTAAAATATATTTTTTTAACCATCAATTTAAAACGCAAAAAGAATGATTAAGGCAACTACCAATCCAAATAATCCTGTGGCTTCTGCAAGTGCGAAACCTAAAAGCAAGTTAGGAAATTGTTTTTGTGCTGCTGATGGATTTCTCATTGCACCAGACAAATAATTTCCAAAAATTATTCCGATACCAACACCAGCTCCAGCTAAAGCAATTGCTGCTAAACCTGCTCCGATCATTTTTGCTGCTTCTAATTCCATTATATCCTCCTCTTGTTATTAATGGTGTAAATTTAATGCATCATTTAAATAGATGCAGGTTAAGATTGCAAAAACATAAGCTTGAAGAAAAGCAACTAAGATCTCCAAACCTGTTAATGCAACCGAAAAACTTAGTGGAAGCCACCCACCAACTACTCCAAGGCTAATTACAAAGCCTCCAAAAACTTTCATCATTGTATGACCTGCCATCATATTAGCAAATAATCTAACTGATAAACTTATAGGTCTGCTTAAATAAGAAATAATTTCTATAACTACAATCAAAGGGAGCAAAACTGCAGGTACCCCACTTGGAACAAATAATTTTAAATATCCAAATCCATGTTTAATAAACCCAATCACTGTCACTCCAATAAATATAAAAGCCGCTAGTACAAATGTTACAATGATATGACTGGTTACAGTGAAAGTATAAGGTATCATTCCAAACATGTTGCAAAATAAAACAAACATGAATAGAGAAAATATAAATGCAAAGTATGGTTTAGCTTTTGAACCAGCCGTGTCGCTAATCATTTTAGATACAAAGGTATAGCTAAGTTCAGCTAATAATTGAATTTTGTTTGGTAGTATTGAATTTTTATTTGATCCTAAATTAAAAATTATTAAAATAGATACAGTACTTAAAATCATAAACAAACTTGCGTTCGTAAACGATATGTCGAGTGCTCCAACTTTAATTTCTGGTCCAATTCTATAAACGTCGAATTGGGACATAGGATTTGCTGCCATAATACTTATTTATTTTTGCATTTTTTTTGCAGATCTAATCACATTTGTAATTCCAGCAACTACACCAACAAAAAAAAATATTAATATAAACCAGGGTTTAGTACCAAAGGTCTTGTCAAAAATAAACCCAATAATTGTCCCCACAGCCACCGCAGAAACAAGTTCTGTGCTCAATTTAAATGCAGTTCCTACAGGTGAGGGGTCATTTTTCTTATTGTAGAGATTTTTCTTTGAAATCTTACTTTTTGCAATCTCTAAGCGATTTTTGAAAGAGTCTTTTGGCATTTATATAGTTTAAGCAACCATACTCTCTGCTTTTTGTAAATCAACAGCCACAAGCTGACTAATTCCTTTTTGAGGCATAGTAACCCCATATAGTCTGTTCATTTTTGACATGGTTAAAGCATGATGGGTTACAATTATGAATTTGGTATTGGTTATTTTTATTAATTCCTCAAGTAGGCTACAAAATCTTGTTACATTAGCATCGTCAAGTGGTGCATCAACCTCATCTAACACACATATAGGTGAAGGATTTGTTAAAAATACTGCAAAGATTAAAGAGAGCGCAGTTAATGCTTGTTCACCTCCAGATAACAAAGTTATAGATTGAAGTCTTTTTCCTGGAGGACTGACTAACATTTCTAAACCTGCTTCAAGTGGATCATCAGAGTCCACTAATTCTAATTTGGCATTTCCACCATTGAAAAGTTTTGTATAAACTTCATTAAATTTTCTATTAACTTTTTCAAAAGCTTCAATCAATCTTTCCCTTCCTTTTTGATTAAGCTCATTAATACTATCTTTAAGTTTTACAATAGCAGTAACAAGATCTGCACGATCCTGTTCCATTTTTTTTATCTCTTCTTCATATTTACTTGTTTCTTCATCTGCTTTTAAATTTACGGATCCTAATTTTTCTCTTTCTTGTTTTCTCTTGTCCAGAGCATCTTCTTGATCAACTGGATTCGGAAGTTCTTCTACCCCGTTTAAATTTGAGTTTTCCAAAATATTATTTTCATTTAAATTTAGCTCAGAATTAATTCTATCAAGCAAATCATTTTTTCTTTTTTGTAGACCTTCAATTGTAGCTCCTGAGCTTGCTTTTCTTTCTCTGATTTGAATTGATTGCTCTTGTATTTCATTTAATTGCGTTCTTAACATTTCAATTTTTTGATCTGTTTCATCTATAATCGCTTCATTATCAATTTTTTCTTTATCTGAAATTCTTAAATTTTCTGAGATTTGACCTTTTCTTTCAGCCTGTTCTCTAGGTTGATTTTCTAAATCACTTAATTGTTTTGATAATTTTTCTTTTCTTTGTGTTAGTTCATTTACCATCTTTTCTGAGTTAGTTAACAAATTTTTCCAACTTTCAATTTCCGTTTCAATAGTTTTTATTCTTTCATTTCTTTTTATAGACTCATTTTTAATTGATCGATTTTTACTATATGCATCGGCATATTTTTCTTGGAGTAATTTTATATTTTCTGATTTTTCACTAACTCCCAATAATTCACTTCTAGATCTCTCATTTTTTAAATCATTTAAAAAAATATCTAGCTCCATATTACATCTATCAAGAAGTGTTACTGCTTGATTTATTTCATTACTGTCTATTAATTCTTTTACCCTTGAAATAGTATTTTTTACATTTCTTATAGGACCAATACTTATATTTACAGTTTCTTCTGCCAAACTGTTTACAACTTCGTCAACAGCTTTTTGTTCTTCTTTAAGTTTATTTTTTGCACTTTCTAACTCTTCATTAGATAATTTTTCTGTTTCAAAATACTTCGAATCTGTCTCAATTAATTCAGTTTTCTCTTCTTTCAATCTTTTTTCATTTGAGTTAGCGTCTATAATTATCCCTTTTTCTCTCGTGATATCATCATCAAGTGTTTGAATTGACTTTTTGATGCTTTCTATCTCATCTTGAATTCTTGTATTTTCCTCATCTAAACTCTGAAGCTCTAAATTAAGTCTTTGTATCCTTGATAAATTTTCTATATTTTTCTCTCTAAGTGGATTTACTTTATCTGTAAAAGTTTTAATTGAATTTTCTAACTCAGATATTTTGTTATTAAATCCTTCTACTTCTCCTTCTGCCTCAGTATTAATTTCATTTTCTACTCTAATTTCTTTATCTATTTCTAATAATTTTAAATAATATAAACCTGCTTCAATTTTTTTAATTTGATCTGAAATTAGTTTGTATTTTGTTGCCTCTTCAGCTTGTTTTTGAAGATTTGCCAATTGCTTTTCTTGCTGTCTTCTTAGTTCATCTGCTCTTTTTAAATTATTCTCAGCCGCACCTAATCTTAATTCAGCCTCATGTCTTCTAACGTGTAAACCAGATATTCCCGCAGCTTCTTCTAAAATAGCTCTTCTATCTGTTGGTTTCGCAGTTACTAATGCACCTATTCTTCCCTGACTAATCATAGATGGAGAGTGTGCACCAGTCGAAAGATCTGCAAAAAACATTTGTGCATCTCTTGCTCTTACTTCTTTGTCATTAATGTAAAATTTAGATCCTTTATCTTTTTCTATTTTTCGTCTTATTTGTATTTGCTCCAACTCACGGTATTGAATTGGACCTTCTTTATCTTTGTTTTCAACCTCAATGGATACCTCTGCAATATTTTTTGATGATTTATTAGATGTTCCTGAAAATATAACATCCTCCATACCAGATCCACGCATACTCTTTGCCGAGGTCTCTCCCATTACCCATCTCAAAGACTCTACAATATTAGACTTTCCACAGCCGTTAGGACCTACTATACCAGTAAGGCCGTCTTCAATTAAGAAGTTGGTTTTTTCAGCAAAAGATTTAAATCCGTTTAATTGGATTTTTTTAAACTCCATGCACTAACTTATATCAGTTTTTCTAGTGCTTTTTTTAAATTTTTATAATTTAAGGGTTTTTCAAATTTTTTATTGTTGATAATTATCGTAGGAGTTGCGTTCACTTTGAAGTTCTTCGCTCCATCGATTCGATCGTTTAATACAAAATCTTCAATTTCTTTATTTTTCACACATGATTCAAAATCAATAGTAAATCCTTCATTTTTTAAAAACTTTTGTAAATTTTTATTTGCTTCCTCTATTGAACTTCCTTTAACCCATTTTTGTTGATTAACGTATAAACTTTCTAGGATATCTGTACTTCCGTCATTTTTACACTGAGAAACTTTCGATGCATTAAAAGCAGCAATATCTAATGGAAAATGCCTAAACTCAATTTTAGCAATTCCTTTATCTAGAAACTCTTCTTTTAATTGAGGATAAACATTTTTATGAAAATTAGCACAGTGACTACATGTTAAAGATTCAAAAGCTATAATAGTTATTTTAGCATCTTTATTACCAACTGTTATCCTTTTAATTTCCTCAGCTTGTACATTTAAGACCGTAGAAAAAAATATTAATAATATGAATATAATTTTTTTCATTTCTCTTTAAAAACCTTGGTTAATTCTGTTAAGGATTTTTTTATTTTATCATTTTTAACATGTTTAATTTTATCTTGATATTTACTAATTGACACATTTTCAACTTTTGTGTCACTCAAACCTGTAATTTCATATTCATTATCAAAACTTATAAATTTAAGCTTTTCAACAACAGAATAGCCAAAAAAATTATTCATTTTATCTAAAATATCTTTTTTTGAATATTCCACATCAATTTCGTGTCCGCGCTTGACCACAATCACTAAGGTGCTTACACCAAATTTATTTGAGTTTTTAAATGTTTTTGGATAGCAAATTTTAAATAATTCGCTTCCAACTAAATATTTCCAATTGCTCAGTGTTTCTGAATATACATGACCTTTTTTATTTATTATTTTTTTAACATTTTTTGGCAAAGTGTCTTTGAAAGATCTTAATCCTTGAATGCTAGCGTTTCTCTGCTTAGTATTATTTTTAGATTGCATATGAAAGATCCAATAATAACAAATAATATACTTAATTGGTATGATTTAAATAAAAGATCTTTACCTTGGAGAAAGAATGTTTCTCAAACAAAAAAGCAATACTATACTTTAGTAAGTGAATTTATGTTGCAGCAAACCCAGGTTGCAACGGTAATACCTTACTTTAATAGATTTATTAAAAATATTCCTACTATTGAAAAATTATCTAAATACGATGATAGAAAACTAATTAAACTTTGGGAGGGTCTTGGATACTATTCAAGAGCAAGAAATTTAAAAAAAACAGCTCAAATAGTTGTTAAAAATTTTAATAAAAAAATACCAAGAAATTTTATAGATTTAAAGTCTCTTCCAGGAATTGGAGATTATACAGCAAGTGCAATTTCTGCAATTGCATTCAATGAACCAATAATTCCTCTAGATGGTAATATCGAAAGAGTGCTTAAGAGGTACTTATTTTTAAAAAAACAAGATCAAATAAAAAAAGAAAATTTACACGAGAAGAAAAAAATTTTTGGAACATCTATCAAAAGATCTAGTGATTATGCCCAAGCTTTAATGGAATTAGGAGCACTAATTTGTAAACCTGTTAGTCCTAATTGTAAGAGCTGTCCATTAGTAAAAAAATGCAAATCATTTAAAAATAAAAATTTTGATTTAGTAAAATTCAAAAAAAAAGATAAGGAAACTTTTTATAAGCTAAATGTTTATAAAAAAAATAATCATTATTTATTAATCAAAAATAACAAATTTAATTTTTTGAAAAATTTTAATATCTTCCCGATGGAGGAAATAAATAATCCTAAAAATTTTGATAAAGATTTAAATTTAAAAATGTCTAATATGAGCATGAATATTAAAATTGAATTTAAAAATAAATATAATTTAAATAAAAATAATTATTGGGTTGATCCAACAAAGCTTCAAAATTATACATTGCCAACATTTACAAAAAAGATTGTAAAATTTTTAGAAAGTCATAAATGAAAAAAATAGCAATAATTGGCGCTGGAATTTCTGGTTTGTATATTGCTAATTTATTCAAAGATCATAAGAATTATCAGGTTACTATTTATGAAAAAAGGAATTCAATAGAAATGGAAGAAGGCTATGGAATTCAGTTGTCGGTAAATAGTGTAAAGCTTTTAAATAAAATAGGCTTCGCTTCTCTCACTGAGGAGGAAAAATTTAATCCAAAAAAAATTGATTTTTATGAAATTAAAAATACAAAAAAAATTTGTGACTTAGATATTTCAAAATTTAACTCTGATGATTGTAAATACACAACATTGAAAAGATCAAAATTACTCCAATTTTTAAAAAAACAAATAAACCAAGATATAATTAAATATAACCACAGTATTGAAAAGATTGATTACGATAAAGACTCAATTAAATTAATATTTGATAATAATAAAATAACTTGTGATTATTTAATTATTTCAGACGGTGTGTTTTCTAAGGGGAAGTTATTAATTTCAACCAACAAATCAAAGCCAATTTACAATGATACGATTGCTATTAGGGGCAGCATATCAAGAGAAAATCTTCAAAATATAAATGAGGAAAATATTTCTTTGTTTTTAGGACCAAATTTTCATTATGTTGTTTATCCAATTAATAATGATAAAAATTTGAACTTTATTGGTATTTTAAAACATAAATTAAATTCAAATGAGCAAGAGAACTACAATATTTTTACTGAGAGTTCTTTTATAAAAAATATTAAATTTAAATTATCTCAAAAAGTTTCTCAAAGTTTATTGGAAAGTCTTCAAAATATTCAATTATTTCCGATATTTGTAAGTAAAAATTTATATAATCCCCCAAATAATATATTCCTTGTAGGAGATGCATTTTTTGCTTTTTCACCTTCATTTGCGCAGGGAGCTTCCCAATCAATTGAGGGAGCTAATGAATTATATGAGTGTTTAAAAAATAATAATAATTTTTATGATATCAGATTAAAGAGAGTAAAAATGATTAACAGCAGATCTAATTTTAATCAATTTGCCTTCCATTTATCAAATCCAATTATGATCATATTCAGAAATATTTTTTTAAAACTTTTAAGTAATAATAAAAAATTTTTGCAAGGTTATTTGGGTAAAATTTATAAAAGTTAATTTTTAGAAATTAATCTTTGTCTTAGATAATCAATAGGATAAGTTCGACCATTTATATCACAGTGCCAAAAAGTCCATCCATTGCAGCTTTCAGCTCCCAAAATAGTAGCTGCAACTTTGTGTATAGAACCCTCTGCTTGATTATGTTTTATACTACCGTCAGCCATAATTCTGGCTGTTATTTTTTTCTTATTATCAAAAATATTAGTTCCAGGTTTAATTATTCCAAGCTCAACTAATGAACCAAAAGGAATTCTTGGTTTTGATCTATTATTTTTTAGCGTATCTAACAAATCATCTTCAATGGGCTTTGTATTCTTTAAACGTTGCTCAGCAGCTTTAAAATAATTTTTTTCTTTCTCTATTCCGAAATAATTTCTTCCTAGTTTTTTTGCTACTGTAGCTGTTGTTCCTGATCCTAAAAAAGGATCAAGTATAAGGTCATATTTATCAGATGTAGCTAATAAAATTCTATGTAGTAGTGCTTCTGGTTTTTGTGTGGAGTGAATTTTTTTTCCATCCTTTTTCAGCCTTTCAGAACCATTGCATATTGGAAGATCCCAATTAGATCTCATTTGCAAATCATCATTTAAACATTTTAAAGATTGATAATTGAATGTGTATTTTGATTTTTCATTTTTAGAAGCCCATATTAAAGTTTCATGAGCATTAGTAAAACGTGTCCCTCTAAAGTTTGGCATTGGATTATTTTTATTCCAAATGACGTCGTTTAAAATCCAGAAACCTAAATTTTGGATTGCAGTGCCAACTCTAAAAATATTATGGTAGCTTCCTATAACCCAAATAGCTCCATCTTTTTTTAAAATTCTTTTACATTCACTAAGCCATTCATAAGTGAAATCATCATATTTTTTAAAATTTTCAAATTGATCCCATTTATCATTTACCGCACTAACCTTTGATCTATCCGGTCTTGTTAATTCACTTTTTAATTGTAAGTTGTAAGGAGGATCAGCGAAAATTAAATCAAAAGTTTCACGTGGAATTTTTTTTAATTCCTCGAGACTATCTCCATTAATTATTTTATTTTTGAAATCAGTTTTCATTTGTAAAAATTAATTAGACTCCAAATGGATTCTACGGTCAACCTGAGATTGAAAAATTTAGATTTAATTAGTGTTTATAAATTAGAACGTAACTAGATGTGGTGTTAATTTATTTTAGATATTGGTGAAAAAGTTTTTCTATGATGTTTTGTAATACCTAATTTTTTCAAAGCTTTTAAGTGCTGTCTTGTTCCATACCCAAAGTTTTTATCCCAATCGTAGCCTTTATTTTTTTTTGATAAGGTGGTTATTAACTTATCCCTTGATACTTTTGCAATTATAGAAGCTGCTGAAATTGCGGGGACTTTTTTATCACCTTGTACAACTGATTTTAAATTATAATCTGGTAATTCTGGAGTTTTGTTTCCATCTATCAGGACGTGTGTTGGTTTTTTCTTAAGTTTTTTGATGGCTCTTTTCATAGCCAGTAAACTGGCTTGTAGTATATTAAGTTTTTCTATTTCTTTGACAGAAGCTTTGCCTATAGACCAAGTTGAATTTTTTTTTATATATGTACATAGATACTCTCTCTCTTTTTTACTTAAAGATTTTGAGTCTTTTAATAAATTTGGATTAATTGATTTTTTTAAAATTACTGCAGAAGCATAAACAGGCCCAATTAAACTTCCTCTACCAACCTCATCAACCCCAGCAATTATCTTCATCAAATTTTTAATTTCAGATCTTTGATTTTGTCTCTAATTTTTTTTAAATCTTCCCATGAGTGTTTTTTATTTTCTGGAAAACGGATTAAATAAGATGGATTAAAAGTTACAATTAAAGGGAATGTTTTGGTTTTTAAGATCACTTCCTTCCAATGTCCTCTTTCATTAGTTATTTTTTCACTAATTCCTGTTACAGCCTCCATTGCTGAACTACCCATCAAAACAATAATCTTTGGGTTTATAATTGATATATGCTCTTTCAAAAATACTGAGTATCTTTTAATTTCGGTTGAGGTTGGTTTTCTGTCATCAGGTGGTCTAAAATTGATTGCATAACTAGTGTAAATATTTTTTCTCTTAATATTAATGGCTATAAGCATTCTATTGAGAAGTTCCCCAACATTACCTCTAAATGGGACGCCAAATTTTTCTTCTTCAGCTCCTGGAGCTTCTCCAATTAACATTAAAGGACTATTTATATTTCCCTCACCTAAAACAATTTTATCTGAATTTTCTTTCAATTTACAATTTTCAATTGAATTTATTTGATCTTTTAAATTTTTTAGTAGCTCCTCTTTATTAATCTGTGGAGTGCCATTGTTCGTTTCTGAAACATTAAATCTATTTATTGGCTTTTCAGCAAATATAAATTTTTGCTCAAATGTATTTATTAGTTCTTGGTTTAATTTGGTATTTTGATTTATCACTTTTTTAGTCATAGTATGGTCATATGTTCCTAAAATTTCTAAAAATAGTACTATTAATATTCATATCTTATCAGACACCTTTGTATTCTAAAAGTGCTACTTTTAATGAATTCAACTCAAGAGATTTATCAAATTATTTTTCCGGTATTGTTGCATTCGAAAATCGGGATAATTCTAAAGCTTTAAAATTTTTTAATTTAACAAGAGTGCTAATTAACAAACATGATAGTTATTTAAAAAGATACGTTAATTCTTTGGTTTTAGATAATAAAGTACCTCAAGCAATTAATGCACTTAATAATAATTCAAAGAAATCCAATTCAGATTTTTATGATGCCTATATAATTTTAACAATTGATAGTTTAAAGAAAAATAATTTTAAAAAAGCTGATAAATTTTTATCAGAAAGTTTAAAATTTCAGGATGAAGATAGAGTCAACTTAGTTATATTTGAAACACTTAAACAATATATTTATACATTTACAAATAAAAAAATATTAGATAACAAAAAAAATTTTGGAAACTTGTCTCTTATAGCTGAGACTTTTCAAAGATGTTATTTAGGAGATAAAAGAACTTCATCATTTTTTCTTAATTTAATTAATAATCGAGAGAGTGATTATTCAAGATACATTTTCTTTTATCTTAATTATTTAGTTGATAAAAAACAATTAAATGAAGCAAGGTCAGTTGTTGATCAAATTGATTATATAAATTCAACACTTTTACTCTCACAAAGTAAAAGTTGGGTAGAAAATGAAAAATTTGATAATTTTGAAAAAATTTTTTCATGTAAAAATCACAATGATCTTGTTAGTGAGTTTTTATTTCTAATATCAAATCTTTATTCCTCACAAGGTAATTATGAAAAATCAAATTTTTATTTAAATTTATCAAATTATCTAAATCCCAAGTTTGAATTTAATCTATCTTTGGTTGCAGAAAATTTTTATCTTAATGACGAATTCGATAAAGTAAAAAGAGTCGTAAAAAAATTTAAAAAAGATGATGAATTTTTTTATTGGTTTAGATTAAAGAAAGAAGCTAAAATTATAATTCAAGAACAGGGCTACGAAAATGGAATTAAATATATAGATTTAAAATTTAGTAAAATTGAAAATCCAAACATAAAAATGATTTTTGATTTAGCTAATTTTTATAAAAATTCTAAAAATTATAAAAAAGCAATAGATCGTTATACGGAAATAATTTTGACACTAGATGACACGTCTCTTATTAAATCAGATGTATTGTATCGTAGAGGTGGTAGTTATGAACGAATGGGAAATTATAAAAAGGCAGATGAAGATTTATTACATGCACTAAGTATTGATCCTAGTGATGCATATATTTTAAATTACCTTGCTTATTCTTGGTTAGAGCGTGATTATAAAATTAATGAGGCAATGGATATGTTGAAAACAGCATATGATTTAAAAAGTAACGATCCATATATTATCGATTCAATTGGATGGGCATATTTTTTAATAGAGAATTACCAAGAAGCAGAAAAATATTTAAAGAGAGCTGTAGAATTGATGCCAGATGATCCAATCGTCAATGATCATTACGGAGATATTTTGTGGAAATTAAATCGAAAAATTCAAGCAAGATATTTTTGGAATAATGTCTTAACTTTTGATGAAACAGAAAGTGATATGAGAGAACAAATTAATATTAAACTAATTAATGGTCTTAAAAATTCCTAAATGAAAATAAATAAAATTAAATCTAATGCAAAGTTAAATTTAGCATTAAATATCACAGGAAAAAAAAGAGTTTTACATAAAATTGAAAGTATAATTAGTTTCATAGATCTGCACGATGTAATTTTAATAAATCAGCATAACGGAAAAAAACATCTTATTTCTTTTTATGGAAAGTTTTCAAAAAATATTGGAAAAAAAAACAGTGTTCAAAAATTATTTGAAATCCTAGATAAACAAAATTTACTTAATAATAAAAAATTCAAAGTTAAAATAAAGAAAGTAATTCCTCATAAAGCTGGGTTGGGTGGGGGATCAATGAATGCAGCTAGTATATTTAATTATTTGATAAAAAAAAAAATTATTAATCTTAATCATAAAAAAATTCGAAGTATTTGTGATTTAGTTGGCTCTGATGTTATTTTAGGCACCATTGGATCTAGTTGTGTGCTGTCATCAAGTGGGAGAATAAAAAGAATTAAAGATACTCCCAAATATTACACTATATTGGTAAAGCCCAATTTCGGTTGTTCTACCAAAGAAATATACTCTTCTGTGAGACAATATACGAAACCAAAATACAGCAAACCTAAAAAAAAGATGTTTGGCCCAAAGTATTTAGTTGCCCAACAAAATTCTCTTGAAAAAATAGCACTTAAAAAATACCCAAAATTAAAAAAAATAAAGTTCTTATTAGAAAATATTAATAATCCATTATTCGTAAGAATGTCTGGTTCTGGATCTACAATTGTTGCCTATTATAATTCATTAAAGAGTTGTAAGTTGGCAAAAGCTAAATTTGAAATAAAATTTAAAAATTATTGGTGTGTTACAGCAAAAACTATATGAATTTTATATTTTTATGTTATAGGAAGCTAGTATTGGGGCGTAGCCAAGCGGTAAGGCACGGGTTTTTGGTACCTGCATCCTAGGTTCGAATCCTAGCGCCCCAGCCATTTATGAAAAATTTTTTAGATAAATTTTTTTCCCGATCAAAAAATCTTGATTATGTCAGTCAAAATTTAAAAGAAATTACTTTAACAACACCTGTAAAAAAAATTTTTGAGGCAATTAATAATTTTTCAGAAACAAGTGAAATTAGATACGTGGGTGGATGTGTAAGAAAAGTGATAAAAAAAGAAAATGTTGATGATATTGACCTAGCAACAAATTTAACACCTCTGGAAGTGAGTGAGGCTCTTAAAAACAAACAAATAAGTTATTACGAAACAGGAATTGAACACGGGACTATAACTGCAATAGTTGACGAATATAAATATGAAATTACCTCTTTAAGGAAGGACGTTTCAACTGATGGAAGACATGCTGAAGTAGAATTCTCTTTAGATTGGAAGGAAGATGCTTCAAGAAGGGATTTTACTATCAATTCAATTTATGCGGACAGCGATGGTAATTTATTTGATCCATTTAATGGTAAAAAAGATTTGGAGGATGGTTATATTAATTTTATTGGTAATGTTGAAAAAAGAATTCAAGAGGATTATTTACGTATTTTAAGGTATTTAAGATTTTATTTAAATTACTCAAATCATAATCATCAGTCAGAAATAATAAAAAATATAAAAAAAAATATTGATGGAATTTCAAACATATCTTCCGAAAGGTTAATAGATGAACTAAAAAAAATAACGAGTTCAAATGGATTTTTAAAATTGTTTAAAGATAAAGAAAGTTTAGAGCTAATAGAAATAATTTTCCCACAATTAAAGAATATTAAAAATTTTAAAAAATACAATTCTTATGCTGCAGAGAATTTTTTAAAAATTGACTTTATATTCTTAATTGCGCTTTTAGTGATTGATGGGACTGATAATGCTGATTATTTTCTTTATAAATTTAAAATATCTAAAAAAGATCAAAAAAGACTAAAATTAATAGATCTTTTTTATAGAGAAAAAGTAACTCTTAATAACTTTACAGAGAAAACTTTGAATAAATTTTTTTATTTTAATGGGCGACAGGCTGTAATAGATATAATTAATTTTAAAATTTTTACCTCAAACAAAGTAGAGAAAAAACTAATCAAACTATTAGATACTTATAAAGATAAAGTAACTCCGACTATGCCAATTGGGGCTGATTTATTAATGTCAAAATTTAAAATTCCTGAGGGCAAAACTTTAGGTAATAAATTAAAAAGAATCGAAGAAACTTGGGTTCAAAACGGATTTCAAATTTCAGATAAGCAAGTACAACAAATAGTAAAAAGTTAAATATATTTTACGTCTTTAATTTCAAAATTTTTTACACCAGAGGGTGTATTTATTTCAACTAAATCACTTTTATTTTTTCCAATTAAACCTTTGCCAATTGGTGATTGAAAGAAAATTAGTTTTTGTTTTAAATCCGCCTCATCTCTCCCAACAATTTTATAATTAATTTTTTCACCACTATCTAAATCTTCTAAATAAACTGTTGATCCAAAAATTACTTTTCCTTCATTAGTTAGTTTTGTAACATCAATTACATTTGCTCTTGCAATAATGTCGTTAATTTCTGTAATTCTTCCTTCATTATGAGACTGCTCTTCTTTAGCTGCATGATACTCAGCATTTTCTTTAAGGTCTCCATGAGATCTTGCTTCAGCAATTGCAGCTACAATTTCAGGCCTTTTTTTTTCTTTTAGAAAAACTAATTCTTCTTTGAGTTTATTTAATCCATTTAATGTTATTGGCTCTTTATCCATTTTTTTATTTCCATTTTGCAATTGGAGGTAATGACATTAAAATTCCCTCAACATTACCACCGGTTTGTAGCCCAAATTTCGTACCTCGATCATAGAGTAAATTAAATTCTGCGTATCGACCTCTTTTAATATACTGAAACTCTTTATCTTTTAAAGTCCATTTTCTTTTTATTTTCTTTTTAATCACTTCATTAAATAGTATTTGAAATGTAACACCAACATCCCTTACAAATTTAAAGTCTTTTTCAAAATTATCATTTTTATAGTCAAAAAATATTCCGCCTATACCTCTTGCTTCTTTTCTATGAGGTAGATAAAAGTATTCATCACACCATTTTTTATACTTTTTATAATAATTTTTATTATGTCTATCGCACATTGCTTTTAATATTTTATGAAAGTTTTTCTTCTCTTTTTCATCTTTTATTGCTGGGGTTACATCCATACCTCCACCAAACCAATTTTTTGTTGTACAAATAAATCTGGTATTAAAATGCATTGCAGGAATATGGGGATTTTGCATATGCATAACTATTGATATTCCTGATGCCCAAAATTTAGGATCCTTACTTGCGCCTGGTATATTTTTTTGAAATTGCTTAGGAAATTTTCCATAAACTTTTGAAAAATTTACTCCTACTTTTTCAAAAATTTTTCCATTTTTAAGAATTCTATATTCACCACCTCCCTCATCTTTTTTACTGCTTCTATTCCAAGAAGTTGATTGAAAATTTATTTTGTTTTTTTCAATTTTTAAAATATCATCGCATATTGCATTTTGTAATAGTTTAAACCAATTACTTGTTAAGTCTTTTTTGATTGAAATATCCATTTTATATTAATTTTATTTGACGCAAACTTTCTGCTAAAACGATGGCAACAGATGATGCAATATTAAGAGATCTTATTTGGTCATTCATTGGTATTTTTAAACGATTTTTAATTATTTTATGAACTCTTTCAGGTACACCAGCACTTTCTCTTCCAAATAAAATAGTATCATCAGCCTTAAATTTAAATTTAGTATAATTTATTGAACCCTTAGTTGTCATCAATACGATTCTCTGTTTCTTTTTTGCCTCAAAAAATTTTTCTGAACTTTGATAGAACTCTATTTGAATATGGTCCATATAGTCCATAACCACTCTTTTAAAGCGTTTGTCAGATAATAAAAAGCCACAAGGTTCAATTATTTCTAATTTAGCGCCTAAACATGCACAAGTTCTAATGATTGCAGCAGTATTCTGAGGTATATCAGGTTCATACAACGCTATTTTGGGTCCTAAAATTGTTGAATTATGTGTCATTCTTTCAGTAGTAAAATAATTATTTTATATTATATGAATTCGTATATTAACTATTTTAATCAAAAAGAGATAATAACAAAAGCTACTTTAAGTGTCTGAAAAAAAAACAAAAAGAAGAGATTTTTTATTTACAGCTACTACAGCTGTGGGTGCTGTTGGAGCTGCTGCAGTGGTGTGGCCAATGATTGATCAAATGAACCCAGATGCTTCAGTTAAGGCATTAGCTAGCACCGAGGTAGATGTAAGTTCACTAACACCAGGAAATACTTTAACTGTTTTGTGGAGAGGTAAGCCAGTTTTTATTAGAAGAAGAACGCAAGAAGAAATTGATGAGGCAAGATCTGTAAAGATGGAGGATTTAATTCATCCTGAGAAAGATGAAGATAGAGCAAAAAATCCAGAGTGGCTTGTTATGTTAGGTGTTTGCACACATTTAGGATGTGTGCCATTAAATGACAAAGGAGATTATAACGGGTGGTTCTGTCCATGTCATGGATCACACTATGATACCTCTGGAAGAATAAGAAAAGGACCAGCCCCTTGGAATATGGAAGTACCCAAATATGAATTTGTTAATGCAAACACAATTAAAATTGGATAAAGAAAAAAATGAGTGACCACGATTATAGACCAAAATCAAAAGTAGGGCAGTGGTTTAATGACCGATTACCACTTTTAACTTTGGCAAATCATTTGACAGATTATCCAACTCCAAAAAATTTAAATTATTGGTGGACGTTTGGTGGAATTTTAACATTTTGTTTAATTACTCAAATTGTAACAGGGCTAACACTTGCAATGCATTATATTGCTCATGCAGATATGGCTTTCGAAAGTGTGGAGCATATTATGCGTGATGTTAACTATGGTTGGTTAATTAGATATATTCATGCAAACGGCGCATCAATGTTTTTCCTAGCGGTGTATATTCATATATTTAGATCTTTATTTTATGGATCCTATAAGTCTCCTAGAGAAATAATATGGATTTTAGGGATAATAATTTATTTATTAATGATGGCAGCAGCTTTTATGGGCTATGTTTTGCCTTGGGGTCAAATGAGTTTTTGGGGCGCTACAGTAATCACAAACTTATTTAGCGCTATTCCTCTTGTAGGGGAGGGAATAGTTACTTGGTTATGGGGTGGTTATTCAGTTGATAATCCGACTTTAACAAGATTTTTTACATTACACTATTTGATACCATTTTTAATTTTAGGACTAGTGGTTTTGCATATATGGGCTTTGCATGTACCTGGAAATAACAATCCTGTGGGTATTGACATAAAAAAACCGTCAAAAGATACAGTCCCATTCCATCCTTATATTGTTATTAAAGATGGTTTTGCTCTATTAATGTTCATGATTGTATTTGCTTTCTTTGTGTTTTATGCACCAAACATCTTGGGACATGCAGATAATTACATAGAAGCAAACCCGATGGTAACTCCAGCTCATATTGTTCCTGAATGGTATCTATTACCATTTTATGCAATTTTAAGATCAGTTCCTGATAAACTGCTTGGAGTTGTAGCAATGTTATCAGCAATATTAATCTTAGCAGTTTTGCCTTGGTTGGATACATCAAAAATAAGATCAGCAGTATTTAGGCCTTTATATAAACAATTTTACTGGATACTAGTTGCAGATGTTTTGATACTCGGTTATGTGGGTGCGATGCCAGCTGAAGGACTTTATTTGTTGATAGCACGAGTTGCTACGGCTTATTACTTTTTACATTTTTTGGTTATTCTTCCCGTTTTAGGGTTTAAAGAAAAAACTTTACCAGTACCTTTAAGTATTACTGAACCTGTTCTCGGTGGTTCACCAAATTTAGCTGCTGCCAGAAATAAAGAAAGTAAAATAGAATAGGGTGAAAAATTTATTTAAATTATTTTCTATAATTATATTAATTATCGCTTCAAATTCATATTCATTTGCTGCTGAAAAAGTAGAATATCTAAAAACTGATTGGAGTTTTAAGGGTTTATTTGGAAAATTTGATAGAGCTTCTCTTCAAAGAGGTTATCAAGTTTATACTGAAGTATGTGCCTCTTGTCATTCAATGAAATATTTAAGTTATAGAAATTTAGCTGAGCCAGGCGGGCCAGAATTCTCAGAAGCTCAAGCCAAAGCTATAGCAGCCTCATTTGAGGTAACTGATGGGCCAAATTCTGATGGTGAAATGTTTACAAGGCCAGGTAAATTATCTGACAAATTTGTTATGCCGTATGATAACGTAAAAGCTGCCCAAGCCGCAAATGGTGGTGCGTATCCTCCTGATATGTCTGTTTTGGTTAAAGCTAGAGGTGGTGGTGTTGACTATATCTATTCTTTATTACAAGGATATGAAGAAGCTCCTAGCAATGTATCTTTAGACGATGGAGTTTATTACAATAAATATATGTATGGAAATAAAATAAGAATGGCTGCACCATTATCAGATGGATTAGTAGAGTATGGAGATGGTACTAGTGCCACATTGGAGCAGATGTCAAAGGATGTAACAACGTTTTTAATGTGGTCTGCTGAACCCCATTTAGAAGCTCGACATCAGATGGGCTTTAAAGCGATTGTTTATTTGATCATACTTACTGTTCTAGTTTACTTTAGTATGAAAAAAATCTGGTCACGTGTTGAATCTGAAGTTTAATACGTCTCCATCTTTCACAATATAATCTTTACCTTCTAATCTCATTTTTCCATTAGCTTTGGAATTTACCCATCCATTATTAGCTACGAAATCTTCATAAGATATAGTTTCTGCTCTGATGAAACCTTTTTCAAAATCAGTATGAATTTCTCCTGCAGCTTTAGGTGCTGTACAATTTTTTTGTATAGTCCAAGCCCTTGTTTCCTCAGGTCCAGAGGTAAAATACGTATCAAGTTCTAATATTTTATAGCCCTTCTGAATTAACATACTTAGACCTGTATCTTTTAAACCAATCATATCCATATAATTTTTTTTTTCATTTGTTGCTAATTCATTTATTTGATTTTCTATGTCTGCAGAAATAATCAGAGTGTTATCATTTCCAAATTTTTCAATAAAGTTTTTAGTATATTTATTTCCATCCTGTAAGCTTTGCTCATCTACATTACAAACAAAAATTTTTGGTTTTATTGATAAAAGACCACTTTGATTAAGCCGTTTTGTATTAAATTGAGTTTTTAAAATTGATATATCTTTTTCATTATTGATACAGTCTAAAGCAATTTCTAAAATCTTCAGCTGATCCTCTTCAACATTTTTCTTGTTATTTTTCTCTAATCTTTTTTGAATAGACTCCAGGTCAGCTAGCATCATCTCTGTTTCAATGATCTCAAGATCTCTTATAGGGTCAACATTAGGATTAACATTTTGAATATCATCTGAGTCAAAGCATCTAATCATATGAATAACCGCATCAACTTCTCTAATATGGGATAGAAATTTGTTGCCTAATCCTTCACCTTTAGATGCACCTTTCACAAGACCAGCTATATCTACAAATGAGATAGTTGTATTTATTGTTTTTTTGGATTTTGAAACTTCCGATAATTTACTTAATCTTTCATCTGGAACAGGGACTACTCCCACATTGGGATCTATAGTGCAAAATGGAAAATTTGCAGCTTGAGCCTTACTTGAGTTTGTAAGAGCATTGAATAGTGTAGATTTACCCACATTAGGCAAACCAACAATTCCACATTTAAAACTCATTATTTATTATTTACTGTGCTAGAGAATAAATCTAATTTTTTGTTAATAAGTATTGAGATAGAGTCTGTTATATTATTTGTAATTTTTTCCAATCCAAGCATTTCATCCTCATCAAAATTTTGAAGAACAAAATCACTTACTTCCATTTTATCTTTTGGTTTACCAATTCCTATTCGTACTCTTGAATAGTCTTTACCAATGAATTTATCTATAGATGCAACACCGTTATGCCCTGCGTCAGATCCTCCAAATTTTGCTTTTATTTTTCCAAACTCAACATCCAAGTCATCATGAAAAACAATTACATCTTCAGCATCTATTTTGAAATATTCAATTAATTCTCTAATACAAATTCCAGAATTATTCATAAAGGTCAAAGGTTTTATAGCATATACTTTTTGGTCTCCTACATTCCCCGTGGTGAGCAATCCTTTAAATTTCGGTTTTTGTTTTGAAAGTCCAAATTTTTTGTTTATTGCATCTATAATTTTGAAACCAATATTGTGCCTGTTATTTTCACTATCTGGGGTTGGATTACCTAATCCTACAAGTAAAAGCATAAAATATTAATAATGGAGAATAAAATTCAATTTTAATTAATTTATTTTTTTTCTTCAGCAGGTTTTTTATCTTCACCCTCTTTTTTATCACCATCAACGGCTGGTTTGTCTCCACCTTCTGTCGCCGCAGCATCTGCTCCTTCAGCTCCTGCTTCACCTTCAGCCGCCTCAGTTTCAGCAGGTTTTTCAGGTTCTTTCATAACAGTTGGAGCTGCTAGCGTTGCAATAACAAAGTCTCTTCCTTGAATAGTGGGGGTAACATCATCCTCAAGATTTATAGAAGAAATTTTAAAACTTTCTCCAATATCTACCCCGTCTAGATCTATCACAAGATTTTCAGGAATTTTTTCGCTTGGGCATTTTAGCTCGACTTTTCTTCTTACAATGTTTAAAACCCCACCTCTTTTTAATCCAGGGGATTTTTCGTGATTTAAAAATTTTACTGGAACTTCAATTCTTACTTTTATTCCTGAAACTATTCTTAAAAAGTCTACATGAATTGGTTCATCCGAGATAATGTCGTATTTTATCTCTCTTGGAAGAACTTTTTGAGCCTTACCATCAATGTTTAAAGTTATGATACTTGATAAAAAATTTTCTTTTTCAATTAGTGATTTAAGTATTTTCTTAGATATAGAAATTTTTTCATTTTGAGCTTCACCACCATAAATTATTGCAGGCACATTGCCTTCATCCCTAAGTGAGTTAAGCTCACTTTTAGTTTTTGTATTTCTGATGTTAGCATCTAATGAATTCATAAAAACAAGGGTTTTTAGCTCAAGTTCATTAATAACTCAAGGTATTTATTTGAATAAATCTGATACTGAAGTTGAATTAGATATTCTTTTAATCGCTTCACCCATAAGACCAGAAATTGACAGAACCTCAATGTTTTTAGCACCTTTAACCCTGTTCATGTTATCAATTGTATCAGTTATTACTAAATTTTTAATTACGGATTTTTTAATTTTATTTACAGCTTCTCCACTAAGTACACCGTGAGTTATGTAAACATAAACTTCTTTAGCACCTCGATCTTTAAGAGCTTTAGCTGCATTTACTATCGTTCCACCTGAATCAATAATATCATCAACAAGAATACAAGTTTTTCCTTTCACATCTCCAATAATATTCATTACTTGAGATTGTCCCGGCTTTGGTCTTCTTTTATCTACAATTGCTAGTCCTACATTTAAAAGTTTACCTAGCGCTCTTGCTCGTTCAGTTCCACCAACATCTGGTGCAACACAAATTAGATTTTTACTTTTTATCTTTTTTTTCACATGTCTTGCAAATATTGGTGTTGCAAATAAGTTATCAACTGGAATATCAAAAAATCCTTGAATTTGTCCTGCATGCAAATCAACAGTGACAACTCTATCTGCTCCTGCTTTAGTAATTAGATTCGATACAAGTTT
The DNA here is from genome assembly GCA_902589725.1 of uncultured Pelagibacteraceae bacterium. Classification (GTDB taxonomy): domain Bacteria; phylum Pseudomonadota; class Alphaproteobacteria; order Pelagibacterales; family Pelagibacteraceae; genus Pelagibacter. The sequence continues at coordinate 42,258 of CACITU010000006.1, read as the reverse complement.
TGCTGATATTGATGTTCTTGGAGCAACTTTTCTATCTTGTCTAGCATAACCAAAGTAAGGGATAACTGCAGTAATATTTTTTGCTGATGATCTTTTGAGTGCATCAATACATAATAGTAGTTCCATTAGGTTATCATTTGCTGGAGATGAAACAGATTGAATTAAAAAAATACTATTCCCTCTAATATTTTCATTAATTTCCACGTAGATTTCACCATCAGAAAAATTTCTAATACTAGAATTGACTAATTTAGATTTTAGATATTTAGCTATATTCTTGCTTAATGGTTTATTGCTATTTCCGGATAATAATTTCATTAAAAAAAAACCTAATTAAGCATAATTATTGAAATATTTCTACCATAATCATCATGATCTAGTCTCAATGCTCTTCTCGCACTAAAAAAATTATTTTTAACATCAAATGTATCAATATTTATAGATTCAATATTTTTTATTTTATTCTTTACAAGACATGATTTTACATATTTAGGTAAATCAAAATATAGCTTTTTGTACTTAATTTTAAAAAATTTGTTATTTATTTTATCCTTTCTAATAAATTTTCTTTTAAAATCCTTTTTGACTTCATAATTTTTAGCTGAAATTGCAGGTCCAATAGCTGCAGTAATATTTTTAGGATTAGATCCTTTTTTGATCATAAATTGGATTACCTTGCTAATTATATCCTTGTATGCACCTTTCCACCCAGCATGAATTGCTGCTACTAATTTTTTTCTTTTGTCGCAAATTAAAATCGGCACACAGTCAGCAGTTAATACAGCTATTGGTATGTTTTTTTGGTTTGTAATTACTGCATCTGCTTTTGGTTTTAACTTAAATGAATTTTTTTTATTAATATAAACAAACTTATTACTATGTATTTGATGAAGTAAAAAAATACTTTTAGCATTACTTTTTATTTTTTTTCTAACTATTTGTAAATTTTTTTTAACATCTGATGGATTGTCTTTAGAACCAGGACCACAGTTTAAACTTTTATAAATATTTTTTGATTTACCTCCAGATTTATTAAAAAAACCATGTTTAATAATTTTAATTTTTGAGAGTTTTTTTGATTTTATCAATTTTGAAAACCTGTTGTAAAATTATTTTTCTTATTTTTTACAAGCATTACTTTAAACAATTCACCCATTTGCTTTTCATCTATCAAACGTCTTACCCTATAAAATAAATCTGCTTTTTTAGAAAATTCTATATTTTTGCTAATTATTTCTGCTCGTTGAAGGATACCCATACTTGTTAAGAATTTTTTTTGATTTGTAAAATTTGAATTAATTTCTTTAAACTGGTTTATAAATTTTTCAAAAGAATGAAAATTAATATTGTAAGTAATATCAGAGTCTCCAATATTTTCTAAAATATTAGAGTATTTATGATTATTTACTGCCTGAAGAGTTTCATGCATTTTGCTGTCAGAATAGCCATAATCAATTACTAACATCCCTCCATTATTTTTTTGTATTAAATCGCAAATTATTCTTAAATATTTAAATGTATCTGGTGAATATTCTATAACCTTCTGATTTTTTGATATTTTGAAATTCAGATGTTTTTCAATTTTTTCTATATCAGTTTTTTCATCTTTAAACCTAGCTTTTTTTGGATCATTAAAATTCACAAATCTTTCAAACCAACTATCTTTTTTTTTAAAAAATTGTTTGATTGGTATGGCATCAAAGAATTCATTCGCTAAAAAAATTGTAGGTTTTGAATTTGTTTTTTTAATATCTTTTAACCAAGAAAATTTTTTTGAATTTAAATTTTTTTTTTGTTCAGTTATCAAAAAATCACTTTTTTCATGAATTATAAAATGGCAGGCATTGTAACACTCAGGAAAATTCATAAGTGTCTCATCTATGACTTTCATCATTTCACCATTTCCAGCTCCAAGTTCTAGTAAATTAAATTTTTTAGGAGAGCCTATACTTTTCCAAAAAGTAATTGTCCAGATAGCAATTATTTCTGAAAATAATCTTGTAATATTAGGAGAAGTAATAAAGTCACCACCCTTACCAAAAGGATTTTTTTTCATATAATAACCGTTATCCTTGTCGTAAAGAGCTAAATTTATAAATTTATCTAATGGTAAACTATTTTTCTTAGCGAGTTTCATATTTTAAATAAAATAATATTAGCCCTAATAGTATAAATACTAAACTTACCACTTGTCCCATAGTAAAGTTTAAAATTACGTAACCGACTTGTTCATCAGGTACTCTATAAAATTCAACAAAAAATCTAAAGACTGAGTAAAGTACTAAAAATAATCCTGAAATAAGACCAGGTTTTTTCAAAAATTTATTTCTAAAATAAATTAATAATAAAAATAAAAATAAACCTTCTAACAATGCTTCATATAATTGCGAGGGATGTCTTGGAAGATTATCTATCTGAACAAATGTTACTGCCCAGGGTAAATTAGTTATAGTTCCATATAACTCTGAATTTATAAAGTTTGCTATTCGTCCAAAAAATATTCCAATTGGAGCTACTAAAGCGACAATATCCATATATAAAAATGGGTTTTGATTATTTTTTTTAGCAAAAATTATACTTGCAAAAATAACTCCAATTAAACCACCATGGAAGGACATTCCTCCCTGCCAAATTTTAAATATATCTAATGGATTATTTATATAAAAACTTAAGTTATAAATAAAAATATAACCAAGTCTTCCTCCTAAGATTATACCTATAATTAAATAACTTAAATAATCATCAAATTTATTTTTAATTTCATTGTCTTGGATAAAAAGTTTTTTAGCGAGTATCCAGCCCAATAAAATTCCAAATACATAAGCTAGAGAATACCATCTGATTTCTAAAGAAAATATTTCTAAAGCTACTGGGTCAAAATTATTAATGAACATTTTTAATAATACTTATAATGTATATATTAAATATGAAAAATTCTAAATTTATAATTGATAAGTTTGCTAAATTAATAGAACAGGGTTTAGTATCTTCCAAAGATCTGACTACAGAACTATTAAATATCTTAAAATCTAAAAGAGATGAGTTTGTTTTTAAGATGAAACTTACAAGTAAAGATGAATTTGAAGTACTTTCAAAAAGAGTTGAAAATCTTGAAAATAAAATAAATAAACTTGAGAGAAAAAAAAATAAAAAAGTTAAACAGGTAAGAAAACCTTAACTCTTAAGCCATCCATTTTTGATTTTTCCAACATTATATTTCCCCCATGAGATTTGATAATGTCAGATGAAATAGATAAACCAAGACCAACACTTGATTTAGAGTCTGCTCGACCCTTATCTATTTTATAGAAAGGTTTAAATACATTTTCATACTCATTTTTTGGTATACCAGGACCGTCGTCATCAATAATAACAAATAAGTTTGTATTTTTTTTATTTAAGCTAATTTCAACTTTATTTGCATATTTCAGTGAATTATCAATTAGATTATTTAGACATCTATTAATTAAATTTTTCCTGCCATTAAAGTATATTCTTGGTGTTAAGTTTTGTGAAATATTTTCATTGTTATATTTTTCAACAACTTCTGAAATTAATTCAGATAGATTAAACATTTCATCTTTTTCAACATATGACGAGCTGGTAAATTGCAAATATTCATTTAACATTTTCTCCATTTCATTGATGTCTTCGGTTAATTTATTAACAGTTTCTTTATCTTTTATAAAAGCTAATTGTAGTTTCATCCTCGTTAAAGGCGTCCTCAAATCATGACTTATTCCAGATAACATTTCTGTCCTTTGATTTATGTGTCTTTCAATTCTCTTTCTCATTTTATCAAATTCATGTCCCGCTTGTCTTATTTCAAGGGCTCCAGATGGTTTGAACTCTTCAATCTTTTCTCCTTTACCAAACCTTTCAGCCGCTCGAGCTAGGTTTGTGATTGGTCTAGTTTGATTTTTTAAAAATATTAAAGAAATAATCACCATTATAATTGCAGGTACAGTGATCCAAAGCGCAAATATTCTTGCTGAAGAACTTGTCACTCTGTCCTTGGGTATTAAGAATTTAAAGTATCCCTCTTCGTATTTAATTCTCAAATCAATTAATTCTTTATAACTTGTGGTATCAAACCAATAATTACCTAAACCAAATTGTGGTTTTAATTCTCTTCTTAAAGTTCGATCAATTGGACTAAACCATCTTTCATTATACTGATTTTTGAATTCCTCATTTTTTTTAAGTTCAATGTTTAAATCCAAAAATAATGCAAAAAGATTTGTAACTTCTTTCTTTTCATCTTCTTCGCTTTCATATGCTTTAATAAATATACTAATTTCATTTATTAAGGTTCTTGTCATACCTTTGTTTGTTTTAATCCAAAGGCTGTCAAAAAAAACAATTGTTATAACCAATTGTAAAACTAACACTGGAATTGCTACAATTAAGAGCGCTCTATAAAATAATCTTTTTGGTAAAATTTTTTTTAAGTAATTACTCAATCCAAAGAACATACCCAGCACCCCTTATTGTTTGTAAAAACTTTGCTTTTTTTGGATCTATTTCAATTTTTTTTCTCAATCGAGTTATAATTACATCTATTGATCTTTCTTTATCTAAATTGATCAATTGACCAATATCTTCTCTTGAAAAAGTTTTTCCTGGATTATTAATCATTTTTTCTAAAATAATTTTTTCCGTATTGTTTATTTTATACTCCTTATTTTCTTTAATTATCAAAAGTTTATTTAAATCAATTTTTACATTTTCAAATTCAATTACTCTTCTCTGCTCTTTTTTAATTGTTTTACTTAATATATTTTGTATTCTTAAAATAAGTTCTTTAGGCTCAAATGGTTTTGGCAAATAATCATCAGCTCCTGTTACAAGCCCCTCTACTCTTTCATTTGCCTCACCCTTAGCTGTCAAAAGTATGATTGGAGTTTCTAATTTTTTCTTATTATCTTGAATAAATTCAAGACCGTTCTTTCCAGGCATCATAATATCAAGAACTATCAAGTCAAATTTTATAATTTTTATTTTTACAGAGGCATCTTCTGCACTTTCAGCAGTTGTAACTAAGAATTGATTTTCATTCAGATACTTTTTTACAAGAGAGCGAATACCATCGTCATCATCAACAACAAGTATGTGTGCTTTATATTTATCCATTGATTATTTTACTTAATACGTTGTCAAAATTAATAACTTCTTCAGAATTAGAATTTAGTAAAGCATTATAAATTCTCTTTTTTTGTAAATTAAAAATTTCGTTGAAAATTTTTTTGCCTTTATCATTAAGATAAACATGCTTTATCCTAGTATCTTGGTCATCCTTTTTAAAAATAATGATTTCAAGTTTAATTAAATCTTTAAGGACTCTGTTAAGGCTCTGTTTTGTTACTTTCAGTCTTTTTAATAACTCAGAAATTGAGATCCCCTCATACATCGATAGTAAATGAATTACCTTATGATGTGCTAAACCAATTGAATATCTATCTAGTATTTTTTTTGAGTCTGAAAAAGTTTCTCTATAACTTACAAAAAGTTTTTCAATTAAGTCTTTAAGCTGCTCATCTTTTAAATATAAAAGTTCTTTCATTATAGGTAAGTTATATTGACATATTAAAGATACAAAGATATTTTTCAGTTATAAATAAAAAAAAACTTTCACACATGATACCTTACGACAAAAGATCTGGAAAAATATGGTACAACAACGAATTAGTTGATTGGGCAGATGTTAAACTTCACGTTTTAAGCCATGGTATGCACTATGCTAGCTGTGTATTTGAAGGTGAAAGAGTTTATGATGGTTCAATTTTTAAATTAGAAGAACACACATCAAGATTTTTTTATTCGGCAAAAAGAATGGGCTTTGAAATTCCATACACCGAAGAGGAAATAAATATTGCATCAAACAAAATAGTTGCTACACAAAAAGTTGAAAATGGTTATGTGAGACCTGTTGCTTGGAGGGGTAGTGAGATGATGGCTATTTCTGCGCAACATACAAAAATTCATGTTGCAATAGCAACTTGGGAATGGGGATCATATTTTGACCCTAAACTTAAAGTGGAAGGAATAAGATTAAATATTTCAAATTGGAGAAGACCAGCGCCTAATACAATACCATGGGATACAAAAGCTTCTGGTCTTTACATGATTTGTACTCTTTCAAAACACGAAGCAGAAAAACAAGGTTATACAGATTCTTTAATGTTAGATCACGAGGGAAATATTGCTGAGGCAACTGGAGCAAATATTTTTTTTAAAGATAAAAATGGAGAAATTCATACTCCGATACCAGACTCTTTTTTGGATGGCATCACACGAAGAACTGTTATTGGAATAGCAAAATCTAAAAATATAAAAGTCCATGAAAGAAAAATCAGTCCATCCGAATTGGTAAATTTTGATGGATGTTTTTTAACAGGAACTGCAGCAGAGGTAACTCCTGTATCATGTATAGCAGAAAATCAATTTAAAGTTTGTGATACTATTATTGATTTAAATGAAAGTTATCAAAAATTAGTTAGAAAGAAAAAAGCAGCTTAATCTTTACTGTCCTCAGACATTGCGTGATCAATACCTTTTCGCATATAATCATATGCAGTGAAAAGTGTTAAAGCGGCTGATAACCACAAAAAAATTATACCAATTGTTTGAGCATTATAATCTTGAAAGTTAATTATCTTATTTCCTGTATCCCCTGACAGTAAAAGAGCTATGGATACCATTTGTAATACCGTTTTAAGTTTAGCAAGATTTGATACAGGAAGTTTTATCTTACCCTTTGCTAAAAACTCTCTTAAACCTGAAATTAAAATTTCTCTCGTAAGTATTATAATTGCTGCAATTACCTCGTAATTTCGAATAGTACCATCCATAACCAAAAGTATAAGTGCTGCTGCTACAATAATTTTATCAGCTATGGGATCTAATAATTCACCTAACTTAGATTCCCCTCCAAACATTCTAGCTAACATCCCATCCAAGAAATCTGTAAATGATGCAATAATAAATAATATTAAGGCTGTTAAATCACCATAAAATCCCGGAAGATAAAAAGCTAAAACAAAAAATGGAACTATAATTATTCTACCAATGGTTAGTATATTTGGAATTTTTTTAAGCATAATTATTCATGAAAAAAGTTATATATCTTTTTTGCAACTTTTTCCTCTACACCATCTACAGATTTTATCTCATCTAAACTTGCAGACTCAACAGATCTTGCTGAACCAAAATGGTTTAGTAAAGCCCTTTTTCTTATAGCTCCAATACCATCTATTTGGTCTAAAAGAGACTTGCTTAAACCTTTTTTTCTCTTTGCTCTATGTGCACTTATAGCAAACCTATGTGACTCATCTCTAATCCTTTGTAGGAAAAATAGGGTAGGGTCATTTCTTGAAAATTTAAACTCCTTACCATTATGAAAAAAGGTTTCATTTCCACTATTTCTAAACTTACCTTTTGCTATTGCAATAATTGGAATATCGTGAAGACCTAGTTCATTAAGACTTTCTCTCGCAACCGAATATTGACCTTTGCCTCCATCTACAAGCACTAAATCAGGAAAAGTAAGATAATTATCTTTTTCCTGAACTGCTCTTTTGAACCTTCTATTTAATACTTCTTTCATCATGCCATAATCATCTTGTTCATTTTTTTTATATTTAATATTAAATTTTCTATACCTTTTCTTAATAAATCCCTCATCACCATAAGCTATTAGTGCTCCAACACTATTTGTTCCTTGAATATGACTATTATCATAAACTTCAATTAAATTTATGTTAGTTTCTAAATTAAATTTTTGAGCTACTGCATCGAATAATTCTTTATTATTCTGACTTTCATAAAGTTTTCTATTTAGACTGTCTTTTGCATTTTTTATAGCTTGATTAATAACTTTTAGTTTTGATCCTTTTTTTGCAACTGAAATATTAATTTGTTTTCCTTCTTTTTGGGTAAGTGTTTTTTCAATTAAGATTTTTTCTTTAATTTCCTCCGAAAGAATAACTGATGATGGAACACTTTTATTTTCATAAAATTGAGAAACAAAGGAATTTAGTATTTCACTGAATTTTTCATCTGGATCATGTTTTGGAAAAAAAGCTTGGTTGCCCCAATTTTGTTTTGATCTATAAAAAAATACTTGAATACAAGTTTTTCCAGATTCTTTGTATCCAGCGATGACATCAGCTTCAACTAAGTTCGCTTCATTAATTCTCTGAGAGGACTGAATTATATTTAATGCTTTAATTCTATCTCTTAATATAACAGCTTTTTCAAAATCAAGATCTTCACTTGCCTTTTCCATTTGGCTAGAAAGATTTTTTTGAATTTTTCTAGACTTACCTGAAACAAATTCAATAGCATCCTCTACAGTTTGACTATAATCCTCTTTTTTTATGTAACCGACACAAGGTCCTGAACATCTTTTTATTTGATACAAGATACATGGTCTTTCTCTATTCTTAAAAACTGTATCATCACAAACTCTCAAATGAAAAATTTTTTGGATCATTTTGATTGTCCAATTAGCTGAACCAGCAGAAGCAAAAGGTCCAAAGTAAAAACCTTCTTTTGTTTTTTTCCCTCTATGTCTTTTTATTTGAGGCCACTTATCTTTATTACCAATAAATATAAACGGAAATGACTTATCATCACGAAGTAAAATATTGAATTTTGGCTTATGCTTTTTAATTAAATTTGCTTCTAGTAGTAAAGCTTCACTCTCATTGGAAGTTGTTGTAATCTCTAATTTTCTTGTCTGTGAAAGCATCCTCTCTGTTCGAATAATATGATTCTTTTCGGAAACATAACTCTTTAATCTATTTGGTAAGTTTTTAGCTTTACCCACATAAAGAATTTCATTCTTTTCATTAAGCATCCTGTATACGCCTGGAAGTTTTGGTACTAGAGGTAGCTCTTTTTTAATTACTTCTTTTCCTATTTCAGAGCTTATCATGGCTTCTCTTTTTGGTAATTTGAATACCAACAGATGAACATTGTTTTAAGATTTCTAATTTCTCAATTTTAAGCATTATTTTAGCAATTCTTTTATCCCTAAAAAGTTCATCAAAAACAGCCTCTGCCAAAGTCTCTAAAAAGTTATAATGTTTTTTTTTTACCAGTTTAGTGATCAATTTTACAATTGTTCCATAATTTACAATAGATTTTATATCTTTGTCGCTAGATGGTTTTTTATCTTCATAGTCTATTTCAAGACTAAATTTAACTTTCTGAGATTTTTCTTTTTCAAAATCATAATAACCAAGTTTTAAATCTAAGATTAATTCATTAATTAGGATTTTTTTCTCATAATTAAATAAAGTTTTATTTTTATCAATTTTGACAATTTTCAAATTATTTTTTTTCATATTATTTAATTCTTGAGGCAATATAATCTAAAATGACTGGATTATAATATTGAAAACAATCAGCCATATTCATTACGTGCCCTGGATTTTTTTGTTTTGAAACATTTTCTTTCCAGTCATATCCTCCTACCACACATTCTTTTCCATTAACTTTATAATTCTTTGAAATAACAATTCTTTTAACGCCAGGGACTTCTTCTAACCAATCTGATAAAAGTCCTTCATACTTATCTCTAGGATGAGTAAAAGCTAGAACGGGTACATTATTTGATTTTTTAATATTATCAATCTGTCTTTGCCTTAGTTCTGCAGGACCTGGGCGCTTTTTAGCAAATTTTTTTAGTGCCTCTTCAGGACCAACTTTTTTGACTTTATATTTTTTGGAAAGTTTACCAAAACAAGCTTGCATGTAGGATATCCCTCCACCTACTTTATCAGGATGGGCAGCTAATAACATTAAAGTTAATAGACCACCACAAGAGTGACCTGATATAATAATCTGTTTTCTGGGAACACCTATATTTATAAATTTTTCAACTAATTCTAAGTTTTTTTCAACTCTTTTATCTAATTTATGTTTACCCACATAAGGGGTTTTAGATTTCCACCAACTTTTTTTCAATGACATATCCCCCGCAAAGTCATTAGAGCAAAAGTTGTAAACCATAATTTTCTTACCATTAATTTCCTCATCAACTAGTGATGCTTGATTTTTTAGATCCATTGCCCAAACACATTCACTCTTTTTTGCTTCATCATTTGTGTTTTGACCATGATTAAAAATAATGATAATTTTATTTTTAGGGTCCTCAACAACAAAACCTTCTTTTACTTTAGCTGATTTAGTAATAAATCCACTTTTTAAAATTTTATTAGCATGAACATTGCTAGAGATTAATAAAAATATTAAAATTAAAAAAATTTTTTTCATTCTTTTCCTCCCATAATGTCTGGTGTTTGCCAGTTTAAATTCTGCCCACTATCAATTGCTAATACTTGACCAGTGATAGACCAATTTTTTATAAAAAAGTCAACAGCGTTGCAAATTTGTTCCACATCAACTTGTCTTTTTAAGGGGGTTGCTAAATACTGTTTTTTGAAGTGTTTTTCAGACTGTCTTTGATTTTTTATTGTAGGTCCTGGAGCTATTCCATTGACCCTTATTTTTGGAGCTAGGCTCATAGCACTTGTTTTTGTAAGAGTATAAAGGCCAGTTTTACTTATAGTGTATGAAAAAAAATAAGGAGTAAGTTTAAAGACTCTCTGATCAATTATATTTATTATATTATTATTTTTTCCTTTTATACTTTTAGCAAATTCTTTAGATAATAAAGCAGGTGTTCTTAAATTTGTTCTCAAGTGTTTACCCCAACTATCTGTTGTGAAGTTTTCTATTTTATCATTTTCAAATAAAGAAGCATTGTTAATTAAACAATCAAAAAATTTTAATTTTAATTTGGCATATTTAACAATTTTATTTACGTCTTTTTCTTTACTTAAATCACCTTTTACAAGGTAAACCTTTGTACCATTACCCTCTAATTCTTTTTTTAATTTTTCAGCTTTTGATTTTGATTTATTGAAATGAATTAATATTTCTTTTTTTGTGCCAGATAATTTTTTCGCAATTGCAGCTCCAATTCTCGTTGCCCCACCGGTAATAATTATTTTCCGTGCTTCCATTTTTTATCTCTTTTTTTTGTGACTTTAGTGCCTGGCATACCCATAGTTGATCTGCCTTTTGGATAAAGCTTATTTTTTACATCATACTGCCTTATTTTTGGATTTAACGTAATTTCTAATTCGGTACTCTCTAACTTTCTAATTTCATCCCGTATTTTAGCAGCTTCCTCAAATTCTAAATTTGATGCTGCTTCTTTCATTTTTTTATCCAAACCTTTGAGATGTTTTTTAAGATTTCCACCAATATTTGAGCCTTCACTTATTTTGACGTAGTCTTTCTCATAAACACTTTCTAAAATATCGCTGATATCTTTTTTTACTGATTTTGCATCTATTTTGTGTTTCTTGTTATAAGCTAGTTGAATTTTTCTTCTTCTATCAGTTTCAGCAATTGCTTTTTTTATACTCTTTGTTTCTTTGTCGGCATACAAAATAACTTTGCCGTCAACGTTTCTTGCTGCTCTTCCTATTGTTTGAATTAAAGATGTTTCAGATCTAAGAAATCCTTCTTTATCAGCATCTAAAATTCCAACTAACGCGCATTCTGGAATATCTAATCCTTCCCTTAATAGGTTAATTCCAACTAAAACATCAAATACGCCCATTCTTAAATCTCTCATGATTTCAATTCTTTCTAACGTATCAATATCTGAGTGTAGGTATCTTACTTTTATACCGTTCTCGTGAAGATATTCAGTTAAATCTTCAGCCATTTTTTTAGTTAGTGTTGTTACTAATACTCTATGATTATTTTCTATAACTCGCTTACATTCATGCATTAAATCATCCACTTGATTTTTTGCAGGTCTTATTTCTACAGGAGGATCAATTAACCCTGTTGGTCTAATTACCTGATCTATAAAATTACCCTTTGTTTGTTCTAATTCCCATGGACCTGGAGTTGCTGAAACAAAAACAGTCTGGGTTCTCATTAAATCCCATTCTTCAAATTTCAATGGTCTATTATCCATACACGAAGGAAGTCTAAATCCATATTCTGCTAAAGTACTTTTTCTTGACCTATCGCCTTTATACATTCCGTTAAGTTGAGGAACTGTAACATGACATTCATCAACAAATATTAAAGTATTATCTGGAAAGTATTCAAAAAGAGTAGGAGGAGGTTCTCCAGGTTTTCTTCCAGATAAAAATCTAGAATAGTTTTCAATGCCAGCACAAGAACCAGTGGCTTCAATCATTTCAAGATCAAATTTAGTTCTTTCTTCTAATCTTTGAGCTTCTAATAATTTATTTTCAGCACGGTGTTTTTTTAAAGTAACTTCTAACTCTTTTTTAATATTAATTACCGCTTGTTCTATTGTAGGTTTTGGAGTGATGTAGTGACTATTTGCATAGACTTTTACTAAACTTAGTTCTCTAACTTTATCACCTGTTAAGGGATCAAATTCTTCTATTTGCTCAAGTTTATCTCCAAACAAACATAATCTCCACGCCCTGTCTTCTAAGTGTGATGGAAAAATCTCTAAGTATTCGCCTCTCGCTCTAAAAGTTCCTCTATAAAAATTTTGATCATTACGTTTGTATTGAAGAGCAACTAAAGACTTAATTATTTCTTCTCTGTTATAATCATAATTTTTCTGAAGCGTTAAAGTCATTTTGCTATATGCTTCAACAGATCCAAGACCATAAATACAAGAAACGCTCGCAACAATTAATACATCATCTCTTTCCAAAAGAGATCTCGTTGCTGAGTGCCTCATTCGATCAATCTGCTCATTTATGGAGGCCTCTTTTTCTATATATGTATCTGATCTTGGTACATAAGCCTCAGGAGTGTAATAGTCATAGTACGAAACAAAATACTCTACTGCGTTATCTGGAAAAAAAGTTTTCATTTCCCCGTAAAGTTGAGCAGCAAGTGTTTTGTTTGGAGCTAATATTAAGGCAGGTCTGTTAGTTGCTTCAATAACTTTAGCCATAGTAAACGTTTTTCCAGATCCTGTAACACCAAGTAGAACCTGGTTAAATTGTTCTTTGTTAGCACCATTAACTAATTTTTTTATTGCTTCAGGCTGATCACCTGCAGGTTTAAAATCAGATTTAATTTTAAATTTTTTTCCACCCTCGAGTTTTCCACCTATTTTTGGATTTTTGCTTTGAATATCTGTAATTAAATCTTGATAAGTATTTTCCATATATTAAACAACGTAATAGGATTTATTTATATTTCAATGAGCATAATATCAGACAGTTTAAAAAAGATTAAACCATCTCCTACTATTGCTGTTACTCAAAAAGCAAGAGAATTAAAAGCCGCTGGAAAAAATGTTATTGGCCTCGGCGCAGGAGAACCAGATTTTGATACTCCAGATAATATTAAAGAAGCTGCAATAAAAGCCATTAATGAAGGTGATACTAAATACACAGCAGTTGATGGAACACCTGCATTAAAAAAAGCAATTGTAGCAAAATTTAAAAATGAAAATAATTTAGATTATACCACTGATCAAATTACAGTTGGTGCAGGAGGAAAACACGTTATCTATAATGCTATGATGGCAACACTAAACGATGGAGACGAGGTAATAATTCCAGCCCCTTATTGGGTGTCTTATCCTGATATAGTTTTATTAGCTGGTGGAAAACCAGTTATAATGGAATGTGGCGAAAAACAAGGCTTTAAAATAAATCCTTCAGATTTAGAAAAATTTATAACACCAAAAACGAAATGGGTTATTTTAAATTCACCATCTAATCCAACTGGAGCTTGTTATTCTGAAAAAGATATAAAAGAAATTGCTGCTGTTTTAGAAAAACATAATCATGTTTACATTTTAAGTGATGATATTTATGAACACGTAACTTATGAAGGTTTTAAATTTTTTACTATTGCTCAAATAGAAAGTTTAAAAGACAGAGTTCTTACAATGAATGGCGTAAGTAAAGCTTATTCAATGACAGGTTGGAGGATAGGGTATGCAGCTGGTCCAAAAGATATTGTTAAAGCTATTGCAAAAATCCAATCACAATCAACAACAAATCCCTCTTCTATCAGTCAAGCAGCATCAGTTGAAGCATTAAGTGGAACTCAAGATTTTATTAAAAAAAGAGCTGACTCATTTCAAGAAAGAAGAGATTTTGTAGTAAAATCATTAAATGATATTGATGGAATTAATTGTTTAAATCCAGATGGTGCCTTTTATGTTTTCCCGAGTTGCAAAGGTTTAATAGGAAAAAAAGATCCTAATGGAAAAGAAATAAAATCAGACACTGATTTTGTTCAATCTCTTTTAGAAAATAGTGGTATTGCGGTTGTTCAAGGTTCTGCATTCGGCTTAGAGGGATTTTTCAGAATTTCATATGCAACTTCAATGGAAAATTTAAAAAAAGCTTTAGAAAAAATTTCCTCTTTTTGTAAAAGTTTAAATTAATGAAAACAGCCATAGTATTTGGTTCCACTGGATTAATTGGTGGCCATTTAGTTAATCAATTAATTCAAGATAATTATTATACTAAAATTAAGATTTTCGTTCGCTCTCAAACTTCAATTAATAATGAAAAAGTTGAGGTTATAAATATTGATTTTAATAATTTAGGAAATCATAAAACTGAAATTACAGGGGATGATTGTTTTTTTTGTATTGGCACTACAAAGCAAAATTCTCCTGATAAAAATGATTATCAAAAAGTAGAGTTAGATATTCCAAAAGAAATTGCACAAATTGCAAAAGCTAATTCAGTTAAGTCATTTATTTTTATTTCTTCAATATATGCTAATCCAAAAAGTTCAGGTAAATATGTGAAATTTAAAGGTTTAGTTGAAGAAGAATTAAAAAGATTAAACTTCTCTAAATTAGGAATATTAAGACCCTCTTTTTTAATTGGAAAAAGAAAAGAGAACAGAGCAGGTGAAAAAATAGGTATTTTGACTTTTAGCATATTATCGCCTTTGTTATTTGGGCCATTTAAAAAAATGAGACCAATTAGTTCAGAAAATGTTGCAAAAGCAATGATCAAAATTGCTAAGGAAAATTTGCAAAAAATTACGTTTGAGTCTGATGAAATTTTAAAATTATAATTAAACCAAACCTAGCCTCACAACAGATTTGGCATTCTCTGCCATACAATCTTTTGCAGCTTTAAATTTAAAACCTAACAACTCTTCAGCATAAGAGGGGTCGGTTTGCATTAAAATTCCAAGATCAGGTATCATCATTTTAGCACTTGAGTCTAAATAACTTATCAACTTGACCATGAAATTTGGAAGTTCTTTTTTTGGCAGCTTTTTTGCATAAGCAGGCATTGCTTCAGCCATCAATTGGGATAATTCGACTAATTTTTTTACTTCTTTTCCAACAATTAATCTTCTACCTCCAACTTTATCATTTCCTATACAAGCAACATGTGCTTTTGCAATGTCTTTTACATCAGAAATTAGAACAGCAAATTTAGGTGCTCCAGGAAATTTACCAGCCATGAATTGTCTGACATACTCAATTGAAGTACCTCCTTTTTTATCTAGAGCATCACCGAAGACACCACCAGGACAAATTGTTGTTAATTTATTTTTTAATCCTTTGCTTTCCATCAATTCCCAAGCAATTCTCTCAGCTTTAGTTTTTGATAAAAAATAATCATTTACCCCCTCTACCCAATTTTCATCAGTCCAATCTTTTTCTCCAAATGTATAAGGATTAGTTCTGTTTGGTTTTCTAAACATAGCAACAATAGAAGAAGTTTTTATGATTTGATCTACTCCAGCATTTATCCCTGCATTCAATACCCTTAACGTACCATCTACTGCAGGAGGTAATAAGCTTTCTCTATTATTTGAAACTTTTATTGGAAAAGGAGATGCAATATGAAATATATATTTACATCCTTTAGCTGCATCATTCCATCCATCATCTTTAACAAGATCTAATTTAATAAAAGATAATTTATCTATAGGAGCGTATTTACTAATAGTGTCTTTGGTTTGTTCTATTAAAGTTTCATTTCTTACTGTCCCAACGACCTCGTAACCAGAATTTAATAATTCTATAGCTGTATGTTTTGCTATCCAACCGCTTATTCCAGTTAGCAATATTTTTTCTGACATTTAATTGTGAGATAGATGTTTTTCTGCTTCAAGAGCTGCCATGCATCCCATACCAGCAGCTGTGACTGCTTGTCTAAAAATTTTGTCTTTTACATCCCCAGCTGCAAAAACACCAGGCACATTAGTTTCAGTGGAGTCTGCCTTTGTGATTAAGTATCCTTCTTTATCCATTTCTAGTTGATCTTTAAATAGCTGGGTTGCTGGATCATGACCAATAGCAATAAATACACCATCAAGCTTTAATTCTTGTATTTCATTTGTTTTGACATTTTTTATTTTAATTCCCTTAACATTTTTAGGATCTTTGTCACCCAATACATCTTCAACTACAGAGTCCCAAATAATTTCAATTTTTTTATTTTCCATTAATTTTTTTTGAAGCATTTTTTCAGCCCTTAAACTATCTCTTCTATGTATTAATTTTACTTTGGATGCAAATTTTGTTAGAAACATTGCCTCTTCAACAGCTGCATTGCCACCTCCAACTACAGCAACCTCTTTATTTTTAAAAAAGAAACCGTCACATGTTGCGCAAGCTGAGACGCCAAATCCTCTAAACTCTTGTTCTGAGTCTAAATTTAACCATCTTGCCTGAGCACCTGTAGAAATTATTATGCTATCAGCAGTATATTTTTGACCACTATCTCCAGTTGCCTCAAACGGAGAAGTTTTTAAATTAACATTACTAATGTGATCCTCTATCATTTCTGTACCAACAGCTTTAGCTTGTTCTTTCATTTGATCCATCAACCAAGGACCTTGTATTACTTCTGCAAATCCTGGAAAGTTTTCAACATCAGTTGTCGTTGTTAATTGACCACCTGGCTCAGATCCATGAACTAGAATTGGATTTAACATAGCTCGAGCAGCATAAACTGCAGCTGTGTATCCGGCAGGACCAGATCCAATTATTAACACTTTTGTGTGTTTAGTTGGATTTTGACTCATATGAAAGCTATATAGTGATTAATGACTAAATTAAAAGGTATTTTATTAACTCAAGGTATGCATGGAATGATAAGCCAAGTTGAGGGATTGGCTAAAGCTCTAGAGATTGAATTTACACACCACAAGGTTGAACTAAATAATTTTTGGAATTTGCTCCCACCAAAATTTACTCCTGTTTCACAAAATGTTTATAAAAAATTAAATCATTTAGATTTTGATATAATTATATCTTGTGGAAGAAAAAGTGTAATTCCATCAATTCATTTAAAAAGTATTTCAAATAAAAAAGTATTTAATATTCACATACAAGATCCAAAAGTAGATTTAAATCATTTTGATTTTGTAATAGCTCCTCAACACGATGGAATAAAAGGCTCAAATGTAATTTCCACTAAAGGCGCCATACATTATCTTACCAAAAATGAAATCGAGGAAAATAAGAATTATTTAAACTCGTTTGTAAAAAGAGATGATAGAAAAATTTGGTCTTTAATTTTGGGTGGGCCTACCAAATATTATGATTACTCAACAAAAAACATGAAACATATCTTTTCAATATTTTATAAATTATTAAAAAAACATAATTTTCAACTTGTTGTAATTCCATCAATGAGAACACCATTGAATACGATCCACTATGCTAAAGAATTTTTTGGAGATAATCACACTATTATAATGAATGTTGATAAAAAAGCTTATTTATCAGCACTTGGTTTATCTGAAAATATTGTGGTTACATGTGACTCTAGCTCAATGATATCTGAAGCAGCTTTGACTGGCAAACCCATTTATGTAGCAAATATTTTACCAAAAAGAAATGATAAGAGATTCCAAAATTTTAGAAATTTATTTAGAGAATTAAATATTATTAGAAATTTAGGAGAAGAAATAGAAAATTGGAACTATGAAAAACTTGATGAAACTAATAGAGTTGCAAAAATATTAAAAAGCAAAATTCAAAGTTAATGTCATTTTTAAATTCAATTAAAAATAATTCGAAACAATACAGTTTCCCTTTTAATCATTGGGAATATAGCAATGCTTTATCAGAGGAAGCAATTGATGAAATAGTGAAAGCAGATATTCCTGATGTGAGTAAACACAATCTTAATTACGATGGCACTAGAGCAATAGATGGTGGAGCTGCAGAATTTAGAGAAGGAATAGCATCAGGTGGAAAAGCAATAAAATTTAGATGTTTTATAAATAAAGAGAACTCCACTCAATTTCCAAATTTAGTAAAATTTATAAACGAACTTCAGTCTAAAGAAACATATGAAACAATTTCTAAAATGATTGATAAAGATTTATCAAATTCTTATGTAAGAGTTGAAATTATATGTGATCGAGAAGGTTTTTGGCTTAAACCTCATTGCGATATAAAAGAAAAACTTATGTCAGGGTTGATATTTGTTAATAAAACAAATGAGTCTGAGGACTTAGGAACAGATTTTTATAATGAAAAATTAGAGAAGGTTAAAACACTTCCTTATAAACATAACTATGGTTATCTGTTTACCAGTGGACCAAATACTTGGCATGGAATGGAAAAGAAAAAAATAGTTAAAGAAAGACGATGTATTCAAGTAAATTATGTTACTTTTCAGACTGATTGGAAAGTTAAATAATTTTATTTTTCCCAATCAAATCTGGGAAATGAGTCGAAAACTTTAAATATTCCCTCTGACCACTGGTTACAAACTCGGGAATAAGTTTCGTCAGAAAGATTTAAACATTCAAGTGAAGCTAATCTTTCAGCATCTTTTTTGTGTACAGCAAAATCTATTGGTGGGCCTACTGTTAAATCACTTTTTAAGGTTGAGTCCATCGAAATTAATGCGCAACGTGATGCGTCCCCAATAGATACGTTTGGTTTGATTACCCTATCTAATATTGGCTTACCATACTTTACTTCTCCAATTACAAGATAAGGTTTGCTGTCTGCAGGTCTTATATAATTACCTTGAGGATATATTAAATATAATTCGTGTTGCTGACCTTTGATTTGTCCTCCAACTATAAATGTTGAACCAAGTAAGACATTATCTGTATTAATTCCTTGAGGTGAGGAGTGCTCAATATTAAGTGAACCAATATAGGAAGCTATTTGTTCGAAATCAGAGCATGTGTTTAAGTTCATTATCCCTGTTGAGCTTTTTAAATCTTTCTCAATTGATTTATAAACTGCTTGTGAAGTTCCTAAATTTCCTGAAGTTACTATTACAATAGTTCTGTCACCAACATCATGGGTCATCATTTTTGAATATATATTTACATTATCTAGACCTGCATTTGTTCTTGAGTCTGACGCAAAAACAAGACCTTCATTAGTTTTAATACCTATACAATATGTCATAGATGTAATTGATATTTAAAAATAATCATTTTTACAAACTATTTTTAGCATAACTGTCATTCATTCTTCGCATTTGTCTATTTTGTATATTTATTAAAATATTAAATATTATGGTTACTCAATTCTGGAAAAATTACGACTCAAAGTCCTCTTATGACGGTTATATATCTGATGATAGTAAAATAAGAAAACATGCTAAAATTATTTCTGGAATTTTAGAGAGGAATGGAAAGAAAAAATTACAAGAAATTGAAAAAAATTGCCAAAGCACAATTAGCGCAAGAGGAATTAATTTTAGAGTCTATGCAGCCAACAATAGAGCAGAAGAAAAAAAATGGCCTTTAGATATTATTCCCAGAATAATTCCTAAACGTGTATGGAACAAAATTTCAAAAGGGTTGGCACAAAGAGTAAAAGCACTTAATTTATTTATCGATGATGTTTACAATAAAAAAAAAATTTTTAAGGATAATGTAGTTCCTAAGGAATTAGTTTTTAATTCGCCATATTATATCAAAGAATGTGATGGTTTTTCTCCAAAGTATAAAGCTTGGTCAAACATTTCTGGAATTGATCTTATTAGAAATATAAATGGTGAATACTTGGTTTTGGAAGATAATTTGAGAGTTCCATCAGGCGTATCTTATATGCTTGAAAATCGGATGGTTATGAGGGATGTTTTTCCAGAGTTATTTACGAGATATAAAGTTTCCTCAATACATCAATACGCAAATAAATTGTACCACTGTATGGAGGAATGCATACCGAAAAGAACTGAAAATCCTCACATGGTAGTACTTACTCCTGGCATTTATAATTCAGCTTATTTTGAACATTCTTTTTTAGCTGAACAAATGGGAATAGCTCTCGTTGAAGGCAAAGATTTGTTCGTGGAAAATGATATTGTATACATGAAAACTGTTAAAGGTAAACTTAAAGTAGATTGTATATATAGAAGATTGGATGACAACTTTTTAGATCCCAAAGTATTCTACAAAGAATCACTTATTGGAGTTCCTGGACTTTTTAAGTGTTGGAAAAAAGGAAACGTAGGAATAGTAAACGGAATTGGAACAGGTATAGCAGATGACAAAGCTATTTACTCTTATGTAAATAAAATGATTGTTTATTATCTAGGCGAGCAACCTAAAATAAATCAAGTTGAAACTTTTTTGTGTCATGAGAAAAAAGATAGAGATTATGTTATTGAAAACATTTCAAAATTAGTTGTTAAACCAGCTAATGCGTCTGGAGGGTATGGTATTTTAATTGGTGCAAGAGCATCAAAAAAAGAAAAAGATGAAATGATTCAGAAAATAAAAAGTAAACCAAGAGAATTTATTGCTCAGCCTTTAGAAATTTTATCAACTCTTCCTACGATTACTGAAAGCAATATAGAGCCAAGACATGTTGATTTAAGACCTTTTGTGTTAAGTGGAAAATCTATTTACGTAACATCTGGTGGTTTAACAAGAGTTGCATTAAGGAAAGGGAGTACAATTGTAAATAGTTCACAAGGTGGAGGATCTAAAGATACAATGATAGTTGATGTTTAGAATTTACTAAATATCTTGTAGTGAATTAACCTCCAATCTTTTTGTCTTAAGAGATTTAATTGCCTCCAAACAGGCTTGAGCAGTAGACATATTAGTACAATAAGGAACTTTATTCTTTAGTGTTGCTCTTCTTAAAGCTATTGCGTCACTTAATCGATGTTCACTATTTCCACCTCCAGTATTTATTACTAATGCAATTTTTTTAGAGTCTAAAACATCTACTATATGAGGTGATCCAGTGCTTACTTTATTTATAATTTTACATTTCATCCCATGCTTTCGAATATATTCTGCAGTTCCTCTAGTTGCACATAATGTAAACTTAAGTTTAAGAAGTTCTTTAGCTAAATCTATTCCTTCATCTTTATGACTATCTTTCAGAGATATAAAAGCCAATCCTTGTTTTGGTAATGAGTTAGCTGCTGCGATCTGACTTTTGGCAAAAGCCATTCCAAAGTTTTTATCGAAACCCATAACTTCTCCAGTGGACTTCATTTCAGGTCCTAACAATAAGTCACTGTTTGGAAATTTATTAAATGGGAATACAGCCTCTTTAACTGCATACATTCCTTTAGATTTATCTTTTAAATTAAACTTAGATAACTTTTCACCGGCCATTACTCTTGATGCAATTTTAGCTAGAGGCAATCCTTTTGCTTTTGATACAAAAGGTACTGTTCGACTTGCTCTTGGATTTACTTCAATCACATAAATTTCATCTTTTTTAATTGCAAACTGTATATTCATGAAACCTTTTACATTTAAAGCTATCGCTAATTTTTTAGTTTGATTTTCTATTTCTTTAAGAAGGTATGGTTTAATTGACACAGGGGGTAGGCTACAAGCAGAGTCTCCCGAATGAATTCCAGCTTCTTCTATATGCTGCATGATACCTGCAACATGAACCTGTTTTCCGTCTGATATAGCATCCACATCTACTTCCATTGCATGATTGATAAATTTATCAATCAAAATTGGATTTTCTTCTGCAGCTTTAAACGCTTCTTCAACAAATTGTTTAAGTTGATTTTTTTCATGAACAATTTCCATTGCTCTTCCACCAAGAACATAAGATGGTCTTACCATTAATGGTAACCCAATTTTATCTGCAATTTTTATTGCTTGATTAAATGTTTTTGCAATCCCACTCTCAGCCTGTTTGAGTTTTAGTTTATTTAATAAATTTCTAAATCGGTCTCTATCCTCTGCTAAATCGATAGAGGTATATTGTGTTCCTAAAATTGGAAGTTTGTTGTCATGTAAAAATTTAGCAAGTTTAATTGGAGTTTGGCCACCAAACTGGGCTATCACTCCTATTAGGTTTCCTTTTTCTTGTTCTTTTTTAATTATGTTAAAAACGTATTCTTCTTTTAAAGGTTCAAAGTATAATCGATCACTCGTATCATAATCTGTTGATACTGTTTCAGGGTTACAATTAACCATTATTGTCTCAAAACCCGCATCTTTTAATGAAAAACTAGCCTGACAACAACAATAATCAAATTCAATTCCTTGACCAATTCTATTTGGTCCTCCTCCAAGAATAATTATTTTTTTCTTATTAGATGGATCAGCTTCACATTCAGAGTTAATTGAAAAATTTCTTTGATAAGTTGAGTACATATATGGAGTAAAAGATTTGAATTCAGCCGCACAAGTATCCACTTTTTTATAAACTGGAAGAATTTTTAGCGCCGATCTTTTTCTTCTAACAACGTCTTCAGAAGTTTTAGTCAATTCTGAAAGTTTCTTATCTGAAAACCCTATTGATTTTATTCTATTAAATTCTACAAAGTCTTTAGGAAGTCCCTTGATTTTGATCTGTGTTTCGCAATCAACTATTTCTTTAATTTGCTCTAAAAACCAAGGATCAATTTTGGATAAATTATATATTTTCTTTAAGTCTATTTTTTTTCTAATTGCTTCTGCAACTAGCAATATCTTATTTGGAATAGTTTCTTTAAGCTTCTTTTCAATTTGTTTTTTATTTAATTCAAAAATTCTGTCTAAACCTGAAAAACCAGTTTCAAGTGATACTAACGCTTTTTGGAGAGACTCCTTAAAGTTTCTTCCTATTGCCATCGCCTCACCTACCGATTTCATGGATGTTCCTAAAGTTGCAGGAGAAGTTGAAAATTTTTCAAACGTAAATCTTGGAATTTTAGTCACCACATAATCTATACTTGGTTCAAATGATGCAGGTGTAACTTTAGTTATTTCATTTTTTAATTCATCCAGAGTATAACCAACTGCTAATTTTGCAGCTACTTTCGCAATTGGAAATCCAGTTGCTTTTGATGCAAGTGCTGAGGATCTTGATACACGTGGATTCATTTCAATGACAACCATTCGACCGTTTTTAGGATTGATAGCAAACTGAACATTTGATCCTCCAGTTTCAACTCCAATTTTTCTTAAACATGCTATAGATGCATTTCTCATCACTTGGTATTCTTTATCTGTAAGTGTAAGAGCTGGTGCAATTGTTACTGAATCACCCGTATGAATTCCCATTGGATCTATATTTTCAATTGAGCAAATAATAATACAGTTATCTTTCTTATCTCTTACCACCTCCATCTCAAATTCTTTCCAACCCTCCAAACATTCTTCTACAAGAACTTGGCTTACTGGAGACTCATGCAATCCATTTTTAACAATCTTAAAATAATCTTTTTTAGTTTTAGCTATTCCTCCACCAAGTCCACCGAGTGTAAATGCAGGTCTTATAATTGCTGGTAATCCAATTTTTTTTAATACTTTTGATGCTTGGTTGTTGTTATTAACAATTTCAGATTTTGGTAAATCTAAACCAATATCTATCATATTTTTTCTAAATTTTTTTCTGTCTTCAGCATTAGAAATTGCTTTAGAATTTGCTCCTATCAATTCAATTTTGTATTTTTTTAGAATCCCTTTTTTTTCTGCTTCCATTGCAAGGTTAAGTGCAGTTTGCCCGCCCATTGTTGGCAGAATTGCATCTGGTTTTTCTTTTTTGAGAATTTTTTCTAATACATCTGGTGTAATTGGTTCAATATAAGTTTTATCCGCAACATCTGGATCAGTCATAATTGTTGCAGGATTTGAGTTTATTAAGACTACTTTATATCCCTCATCTTTAAGAGCTTTACAAGCTTGCGTTCCTGAATAATCAAATTCACATGCTTGTCCTATAATTATTGGACCAGCACCAACGACTAAAATTTTTTTAATATCTTTTCTTTTTGGCATTTTTTTTCATGTTGTTAATAAATTCTTCAAACAAATAAACACTATCTTGGGGTCCAGGATTAGATTCTGGATGATATTGAACTGAAAATATTGGTTTATTTTTAAGCTTTATTCCTTCAATAGTATTATCAAAAAGAGATTTATGAGTTACTTCAATTTTTTTTGGCAAAGTTTCTTCAACTACTACAAACCCATGATTTTGACTGGTAATTTCAACTTTATCATGTACTAAATTTTTAACAGGATGATTTGCACCTCTATGTCCTAACTTCATTTTTTTTGTTTTACCACCTAAAGCTAATGCCAAAATCTGATGACCTAAACAAATACCAAAAATAGGTAAATTGTATTTTATAAGTTCATTAATTATAGCGATTGAATACTTTCCCGTTGCAGCTGGGTCTCCTGGTCCATTGGATAAAAAAATTCCATTTGGTTTTAAACTTAGTATTTTTTGTGCAGTTGTTTTACAAGAAACAACTGTAACCTTACAGTTGTAATCAGAGAAATATCTTAATATATTTTTTTTTATTCCATAATCAACTGCAACTACATGAAATAAATTTTTATTATTCTTTTTATATCCTGTCTCTTTTTTCCAGGTTTGAAGACCTTTCCAAGTATAATTTTTCTTAGTTGAAACTACTTGTGCAAGATCTAAATTTTTTAATCCACTCCATTTAATAGTGTTATTAGTTAGTTTGCTAATATTAAATTTTCCATTTTTTGAATAAGATATTGTTCCCTTAGGTGCCCCTTTATCTCTTATAAAGTTTGTTAGGCTTCTTGTATCTAAGCCGGTAATTCCAACAATTCTATTTTTCTTTAACCAAGCATCTAAATGTAGAAAAGACCTATAGTTTGAGGGTGACGTTATTTCTGAGTTAATTATTACTCCTTTTGCCCATATTTTATCAGATTCATGATCCTCTTTATTGGTTCCAACATTTCCAATATGAGGAAAGGTAAAGTTAATAATTTGACCCGCATATGAAGGATCAGAAATGATTTCCTGATACCCTGTCAAGGATGTATTAAAGCAAACTTCACCCGTAGCTTCTCCTTGGAATCCAATTCCAATTCCTTTAAATATCTTTTTATTTTCAAGAACTAAAACGCCTGTATTGATTTGAGATTTTATTTTTGAGTTAGTTTTTTTTGCTTTTTTGTTCAATTACAACTCATGAGTTAAAGGTTAATACAATAATTGCTTTATTATCGCAACCGAGATGTAATATAAAATTGTAAAAAAACAATTTTTCTTTTGAAGAATTTTTTCTTTAAAGTAGATTAAAAACTATGTCATTAAAACAAACCATCGAAAACGAATATAAAAATGCTCTAAAATCTAAAGATAAAAATAAAATATCAACCTATAGGTTAATATTATCTTCTATTAAGGATTTGGACATTTTTAACAGATCAGGACCAAATAAAAAGGAAACTGATGATGAGGATATTAAGAAGCTTTTGAAAAAAATGGTTAAACAGCGCGCCGAATCGATCGATATTTATAAAAAAAATAATAGAACAGATCTTTTAGAGGTTGAGCAAAATGAATATGATATTTTAACAAGTTTTTTACCTAAACAACTCAATGAGGAGGAAACAAAGAAAATCTGTGCAGATGTAATTTCAAAAATTGGAGCAAATTCATTAAAAGATATGGGTAAAGTTATGGGTGAATTAAAAAAAACTCATGCAGATGAAATTGATTTTTCCAAAGCAGGATCGTTGATCAAAGAGTTATTGAATAAATAATGAAATACCCAAAAGAGTATCTTGATGAAATTAAAAACAGGCTGAAAGTTTCAACAGTAGTATCAAAAACTGTTTCTTTAAAAAAAAGAGGTAAAGAATTTGTAGGTTTATCACCTTTCAAAAATGAAAGAACACCTTCTTTTACTGTGAATGACGAAAAAGAGTTTTATCACTGTTTTGCAACTTCTGAACACGGTAATATCTTTGATTTTGTAATGAAAACTCAAAATTTCAAATTTGGAGAGGCAGTTAAATACTTGGCTCAATTAGCAGGAATGCAGCCGTATATGTTTTCAAAACAAGATGAAGAAAGAGAGAAAAAATGGAACGAGTATAAATCTATTTTTAGTAATTATGTAGATTTTTATCACAATAAACTTTTAAAAAATGAAGATAGTTCAATTGCTAGAGACTATCTAAAAAATAGATCACTAAATAAAGATGAGGTAAAAAAATTTAAAATAGGATATGTGGAAAAAAATCCGAATTATTTCGAAAAATTAAAAAAAGATCATAATGAACAAACTTTAGTAGAAACTGGTTTATTTTATTTAGACGAGAAAAAAAAAAAATACGTCGAAAGATTTAGAGGTCGACTAATATTTCCAATCAATAATATATCAGGTCAACCAATAGCTTTAGGTGGAAGAATAATTGAAAATTTAGATTACTTAGCCAAATATATTAATTCACCTGAAACAAATTTTTTTAAAAAAGGATCAAATTTATATAATTTGGATCTAGCAAGAAAGCTTTCTAACAAGATTGATCATATTTATTTAGTTGAAGGATATATGGATGTAGTAGGTCTGAGTAAAAATGGAATTGATAATGTAGTAGCAAATCTTGGCACATCTTTAACAGACAAACAAATTTTAACTTTAAATCAATTTTTTGATGATATCATAATTTGTTTTGATGGAGATGAAAGCGGATATAAAGCTGCTGTTAGAGCTGCTGAAAATTCAATAAAGGAATTGAAACCTGAAAAACAAATTTCATTTTTATTTCTGCCAGAGAAAGATGATCCAGATAGCTATGTGAATAAAAATGGCAAGGCTAATTTTCTAGATTTTACAAAGCAAAGCAAATTATCAATTCATCAATTTATTTTTAGTCATTATAAAAAACAAACTAAAAATAATCCATCATCGATGGCTATTTTTGAAAAAAAACTTAGAGAAATTGCAAATACAATTAAAGATGATTTTATAAAAAAATATGTTTTAGAATACTTTTTAGAAAAAATTGCTGAACTAACACCACATTCCAATCAAAATAATAAAAGATTATATAAAAAAAAAACAAAATCTTTAGAGAGTACAAAAAAATATTTTCAAGAAAGTCAGTCATTGACTGGAGTTGAATTAAAAGAGTTTTCTTTATTATACTTGATAATAAATAAATTAGATTTGTTGCAAGCAAATATTCATTTGATTGAAAATATAAAATTATTTACTGAGTACAATAAAAAAATATTTGAAATGATTATTGAAAAATTGAAATCTGGTTCTCAAATCACAATTCAAGATCTTGACTTAGATGTTCAATTAATAGAAAAAATAAATAAATTTGCTC
Source organism: uncultured Pelagibacteraceae bacterium (assembly GCA_902589725.1). Taxonomy (GTDB): domain Bacteria; phylum Pseudomonadota; class Alphaproteobacteria; order Pelagibacterales; family Pelagibacteraceae; genus Pelagibacter. Next base: position 14,733 of record CACITU010000006.1, on the reverse strand, counting down.
CAATCAAACATATTCTAAAAAATCAATCTGATGACGATCAAAAAATTATTGAATTATTAGAGGACATCTCTAGAGATTTAATGAATTATGATCTCGAATTTAGAATCCAGGAATTAGAATCGAAGTTTTCAGTTGATATGAGTGAGACTACTTTTAATGAGCTAAAAGAGCTCAAAAAGAAGCAGAATCTCAATTAAACCGACTAAATTAGTAATAGATTTTTACATAATTGACATTATATAAGACTTCTAAATTCAAAATATCGTGGAAAGAATTATTACAAAATCATTTGCTAGACTTATGGGTCGTGGAACTCATAGAGGTTTTATAACTTATGAGGAATTAAGTAAATCCTTAGGAAAGAGAAATTTATCTGATGAAAATTTAGCTCAAGCTTTCATTCATATTTTAGACGAAAATGTAACACTGGTCGAGAAGAAATCTGATTTTAAAGTTTTAAGGAAAAAAGAAAATTCAAATAAAGAAGAAGGGAAAACAATTGAAAAAAGTGACGACCCGATAAGAATGTATCTTCGTGAAATGGGAGGTGTAGAGCTTCTTTCAAGGGAAGGTGAGATTGCGATTGCTAAAAGAATAGAAGCAGGAAAAGATGTAATGTTAATTGCCCTTTCGCAAAGTCCGATCACTGCTCAACAATTTTTTGAGTGGAACGATCAACTTCAAAAAGATGAAATTTTAGTTAGAGAAATAATCGATATTGATACAAATTATATGGAGGATGAAAGTACAGGACCAAGTGCAAAACAAAAAAATTCTGGAGAAACTGATAAGGAAGAGGGAACATCTGATGACGAAGATGATTTTAATCCTACACTTGCGGCAATGGAAACTGAGATTAAACCAAAAGTTTTAAAAACTATAAACACACTCACAAAAGAGTATACAAAGCTTATTAAGTATCAAAAAGAAAAACTTCAATGTGTTTTAAATTCACAAAATTTTTCTCCATCCAAAGAAAGAGGATATGATAAAATTGTAAAAGACATTTTAGAAAATATTAAATCATTACAATTATCACCTTCAGTATTGGAAGATTTAGTACAAAAACATTATGTTGAAAATAAAAAAATTATTTCACTAGAAGGTAATCTGTTGAGACTTGCTATGGATCACAAGATTCCAAGAAATGAATTTATTAAATTTTATGTTGGAAATGAAATTAATCCAAATCTTAAAAAATTTCTTGATACAAACGCAATATGGAAACAATTTTTTATTAAAAATAAACAGGAGTTTCAAAATATAAAAGAGAGATTAATAGAGATAAGCCATAAGCTTGGAATTTCAGTAACAGATTTCAAAAAGCTAGTTAGTAGAGTGCAAAAAGGCGAAAAAGAGTCTAGAATTGCAAAAAAAGAAATGGTTGAAGCTAATCTTAGATTAGTTATTTCAATAGCTAAAAAATATACTAATAGAGGTCTTCAGTTCTTAGACTTAATTCAAGAGGGTAATATAGGTCTAATGAAGGCTGTGGATAAATTTGAGTATAGGAGAGGATATAAATTTTCAACGTATGCAACTTGGTGGATTAGACAGGCAATCACTAGATCAATCGCTGATCAGGCACGTACTATACGTATCCCGGTGCACATGATTGAGACTATAAATAAGATTGTTAGAACTCAAAGACTAATTTTAAGTGAATTTGGAAGAGAGGCAACTCCAGAAGAATTAGCTCAAAAGCTTCGAATGCCATTAGACAAAGTAAGAAAGGTTCTTAAAATTTCTAAAGAACCTGTTTCTTTGGAAAAGCCTGTTGGTGATGAGGAAGATAGTAGTCTAGGAGATTTTATTGAAGATACAAAAGCTTTAGCTCCGTTAGAGCAAGCTATAAAATCTAATCTAGGTGAAGCTACTACTAAGATTTTATCTACTTTAACGCCAAGGGAAGAAAGAGTTTTAAGAATGAGGTTTGGAGTTGGAATGAATACCGACCATACACTTGAAGAGGTAGGTTTACAATTCTCAGTGACTAGAGAGAGAATTAGGCAGATAGAAGCTAAGGCTCTCAGAAAATTAAAGCATCCTAGTAGGTCAAAACAACTTAAAAGTTTCCTTGAAAGTTAAATTAGGGCCGTTAGCTCAATAGTAGAGTACTGCATTGACATTGCAGGGGTAGTTGGAGCGTAACCAACACGGCCCACCATAATAATTATCTTTAATTGATTACTTAAAAGAAATGATATAATTAAATCTTAATTTGGGCCTGTAGCTCAGTTGGTTAGAGCAGTACACTCATAATGTATTGGTCCCAGGTTCGAGTCCTGGCGGGCCCACCATATTATAAAATTAATTTTTAGAAAATTCTTTTAATGCTGAAAATAATGCATTTATATCACCATCATTCGAATTTAAAATTGATGAAAATTCTTCTTTCTGGGTTCTTGCTAAACTCAATCCCTCAATAATTAAATCTCTTATTAATGGACTCTCAGGATTTTTTGTATAAATTCTCCAATCGATTTTTATCTCGGGTCTCTCTGATGTAGCAACTAATAAGCTATTAACAATTGTATAATTTTTGTTTAAAGTTTCTTTGCCTATTACATTTATTTCTGGATTTGTATATTCTGCCAATCTACTAGAAAAACTTTTTAAAAAATAAGATTCAAATAAAATCGAGTATTGTTGTTTTTGTTTGCTATTTAAATTTTTTCTCAATGATCCTAGAGAATAAAAACCAACCCCTCTAATATCCACAGTTTCCTTGGCTACATTTTTTAACTCATTTATTTTTTCAACTTTTGAAATGTTTTTAGATAGAATACTTGAGGCTCTATTCACTGTCGATTGAACAAATACATCGGGCTCCATAGAATTTAAGTAGCTAAAGTTAAAATCTAACAATAGTAAAATTATAATGATTTTTTTAATTTTCATTAGCCATGTTTTAAATTACTATTGGTTTTCTACTTCTTCCCAGTCTTGGTCGTCTTTGTATAGAACTTCTATATTACCTCTTTGATTATTTTTAATTTTATTTTCTCTATCTTGTGTATAAAGACTCCTTACAGAGGCGTAAAAATCTATTGAGTTTTTCTCAAGATTTTCTAATGATTCAATATTATTTGCTCTAAAATCAATACCATTTAAAGCTTTAGATACTATAAAAATTTCTTTATTTAAAAATTCGTTATTACCATGGACTGAGGCATTATACCAAGGGTCTCCTCCAAGTACATTTGCAAAAGATCCAGCTGTATCTCTTATAGTAGAAGGGCCTAAAACTGGAAGCACAACATAGCAACCTGGTCCTATTCCCCACACACCCAAGGTTTGACCATAATCTTCTTTTTCATATTTTGGAAAACCCATTTTATTTGCAACATCAATAGTACCTAATAAACCAAGTGTTGTATTTACAACTAATCTTCCAGTATTTATTAAAGCCATTTTAATATCTCCTTGAAGCACATTATTAGGTATAGTTATTAAATTTGATAAATTTGTAACAGCATTTTTTGTACCCCTTTGAACTGGATCAGGTAATTTTCTGTAGCCTTTTGCAAGTGGTTCAATAATAGCCTCATCCAAACTTTGATTAAGTGCAAAGGTAGCTCTGTTAAGTGGCTCAAAACAATCTTTTATTGGTTTAGAGTCTTTTGATAAATCTAATTCACCATCTGCTCCAGCAAAAGAATTCGTGCAGAATATTAATATTACAAAAGTCAATTTTAAAAATTTTAACATCAGAATTTTATTATATAATGTTTATTAGATTAATGTAAATCGAGATTTAGGGCTAAAAAAGACATAAATATGGCAATAAATAATAAAGCTAAAAAATTATGAATAAATTTTTTAATTACTCGCCAAATTTTGACTTAAAGAAAAGGAGCAGCAGACAAATAAAGTTTTTAATTTTTCATTACACAGGTATGAAAAAAGAGAGGGAGTCAATAAATAGATTGACAAGCTTTAAATCTAAAGTGAGTAGTCATTATTTAATAAAATATAATGGAGATGTATTGATATTAGTTCCTGATTTATTTATTGCATGGCATGCAGGTAAATCTAGCTGGAAAAATTTTAAGACTCTAAATAAAAGTTCTATTGGTATTGAAATTTGTAATCCAGGTCATCAATTCAATTATAAAAATTTCTCTCAAAAGCAATTAAAATCAATACTAAAATTAAGTAAATATTTGATTTCAAAATACAAAATAAAATCAAAAAATATTTTAGGTCATTCAGATATTGCTCCCAGCAGAAAAAAAGATCCTGGTGAAAAATTTCCATGGAAATTTTTTGCAAAGAATAAAGTAGGTATTTGGCATTCTTTATCTCAAAATAAGTTAAAAAAAAACAGACTAAAATTTGTAAATCTTAGAGATCAAAAAATATTTTTTAACAATCTATTAAAAATTGGTTATACTTTAAATATTCCATCAAATATTAAAAAAAAACATTTTTTATTTTTATTGGTTAAAGCATTTCAAAGAAGATTTCGACAACAGATAATAAATGGAAAAATTGACAAAGAGTGTTGCTTAATAAGCGAAAATATAGCGAAAAAATTGAATTAAACCCCTTGAACTTTTAATTTTTAAGAATAAATTAATCTTGCCAGATAAACGACTTATCGCTTTAATATTTTAATATTTAAAGAGGAAAGTCCGGGCTCTACAAGGACACAGTGCCAGGTAATACCTGGCGGGGGAAACCCTAGGGACAGTGCCACAGAAAATAAACCGCCATAACATGGCAAGGGTGAAAAGGTGTGGTAAGAGCGCACCGGTTCTATTGGTAACAATGAACGCTGGAAAACCCCACTGGGAGCAAGACTAAGTAGAGATGACATTGTTGAAAAACTAAAAGCCGTCCTTGGCTAGTCATCAGGGTTAGTTGCTTGAGCTTAAGAGTGATCTTAAGTCTAGACAAATGATAGGTTTAAATGACAAAACCCGGCTTATAGTTTATCTGGCCCTTCAGATCAAAATATCAATATAGCTTTCTTAGTTTGTTCTCATTTTTTTAGTATCAGTGTCTATTTTTTTTGTTACTAAACGATAATAGTACCAAAATAATAGGTATTGACGTCTAGTAATAAAACCCATAATATCCCATAAATTCCCATATAAGTGGGATAAAGGAATTTATGTATTATGTTTTTATCAATATACGAAAACAAATTAGACAAAAAAGGGAGAGTATCTGTGCCTGCTAATTTCAGGTCGCATTTGTCAAATTTAGGTTACAACGGTGTTATTTGTTATCCATCTTTTAATAATTCCTCAATAGAAGCATGTTCTCAAGACAGAATTGAAAAAATTTCTTCAGCAATAGACTCTTTAAATCCTTTTGAGGAAAAGAGAGACTATTTTGCTACATCAATATTAGCAGAAAGTATAAACTTACAATTTGATAGTGAAGGTAGAATTTCTCTGACATCAAAATTATTAAAACATGCAAAAATAAAAAATAGCATGTTGTTTGTTGGTCAAGGTCAAACATTCCAAATTTGGGAGCCAACAGCATTTGAAAAATTTAGGACATTAGCAAGAAAAAAAGCAAATTTAAATCGAGCAAGTCTTAAATGGGAAAAACACTTAAACAACTTAGAGGGGAAATAAGATGACAATTAACTTTAAAGCACCAGAAATAAAAGAGTTACAGCCACGACTACTTGTACTAGGAGTTGGTGGAGCAGGCGGAAATGCAATCAATGAAATGATAGAAAATAATATGCAAGGAGTAGAATTTATTGCAGTCAATACAGATGCTCAAGATTTAAAGTTAAGTAAAGCAAAAACAAGAATTCAAATAGGTTTAAATTTAACAAAAGGTTTAGGAGCTGGTGCAAAACTTGATATTGGTCAAGCAGCAGCTGATGAGTCTTTGAACGAAATTGTAAATACACTTCAAGGTGCGAATATGGTTTTTATTGCAGCTGGTATGGGTGGTGGAACGGGCACTGGTGCTGCTCATGTCATCGCAAGAGCTGCTAAAGAATTAAATATCTTAACTGTAGGCGTTGTGACTCTTCCATTTTTATATGAAGGCCCCTCTAGAATGAGAAGAGCGCAACAGGGTTTGGAAGAGCTAAGAAAACATGTTGATACAATAATTGTTATACCTAACCAAAACCTATTTAAAATAGCTAATGAGCAGACTACTTTTGAAGAATCCTTTAACCTCTCAAATAATGTTTTAATGCATGGTGTACAAAGTATAACAGATTTAATGGTCAGACCCGGTTTAATTAACTTAGATTTTGCTGATGTTGAAACTGTAATGGCAGCAATGGGTAAAGCAATGATGGGAACTGGAGAAGCCGAAGGAGAAGGTAGAGCTTTAAAAGCAGCAGAGATGGCAATTAGTAATCCGTTAATAGATGACTATACTTTAAAAGGTGCAAAAGGTTTATTGGTAAATATTACTGGTGGTAAAGATCTTAAACTTTTTGAAGTTGATGAGGCTGTAAATAAAGTTAGAGCTGAAGTTGATCCTGAAGCAGAGTTAATTATTGGTGCAATCACTGATACTGAGCTAGATGGAAAAATGAGAGTTTCAATTGTTGCAACATCATTAGATGGACAACAACCTGAGTCAAAATCAGTAGTGAATATGGTTCATAGAATTCAAAACCGCAATCCTGGTTATTCTGATTTTTCAAATATGGGATCATCTCAATCTTTTAATTTTTCCAACACAACAGCATCAAACCCCATTACACATGGTGCCAATGCTTTGAAACTTGAAAATGAGATTATCCAAGAACAACAAAATGAAAGTTCTCATAATCAAATGATGAATGAAAAAGTTGTTCAAAATACTAACATGGAAAGTGAAAGTATAGTTGAGGATAATTCAGTTAATGAAATGGAAAAATCGTTTGCACAAGAGGCTTTGGAAACCAATCATGAAGAAACACAAGAGAATAATGTTGAAGAAGAGGTTTCTAATGATCTTAAAGAATTTGGAGTTGATTCTGATGCGCCAGATTTATTCAGTTCAGAAACAGAAACCTCAAGTTCAGATGAACTTTTATCTTCTGATAATGAGGAAGAAGAAGATGATCTTGAGATACCGGCATTCTTAAGAAGACAAAAAAATTAATGGTCTTCCAAGAAATAAATGGACGCCACCATAGTACCGAAAATGCTAAAGCATTATCCGGTACTGCTAAAAGAAATTATTAGCGTTATTTCCCCTCAACATGGTGGCACATTTATTGATTGTACATTTGGTGAAGGCGGGTATTCCAAAAAGATTCTAGATTTTGAAAATACAAATGTAATTGCTCTTGATAGAGATAAAGAGAGTGAAAAAATTGCTAATCAATTAAAAGAAAATTTTGAGGATAGATTTATATTTAAAAATATTAAATTTAGTCAATTAAGTAATTTAAAACTTAAAAACGAAAACATAAGAGGAGTAATTTTTGATCTTGGTTATTCCTACACTCAAATAAAAGACTCACAAAAAGGATTATCATTCGATAATACAGGTAAATTAAATATGCAGCTAGGATTAAATAGTTATTCTGCAGAAGATGTGATCAATAAACTTGACGAAAAGGAATTAGAAAAAATTTTTAAATTTTTTGGAGATGAAAAAGAGGCAAAATTTATTGCACGAAATATCATAAAAGAAAGATCTAAAAATCGAATTGATACTAAATCTTTAGTTGAAATTATTGATAAATCAAAAAAAAGAAAAAATTTTAAAGTTCATAATGCGACCAAAGTTTTTCAGGCACTTAGAATATTTGTAAATAAAGAAATAAGTGAATTAATTTATGGTCTTATAAATGCCACTAAAGTTTTAAAAAAAGGGGGTGTTTTAGGCGTAGTTACATTTCATTCTTTAGAGGATAAAATAGTCAAATATTTTTTTAAAAGTCTCTCTGAAAACAAAAGTATTTCACGATATAGCCCTGTTGTAAAACAAGCAGATACATTATTTAATTTAATTCAAAAAAAACCAATAACTCCCTCAGAAGAAGAAGTAAGCGAAAACCCACCATCTAGATCTGCTAAATTTAGATATGCAATAAAAAAAACTGATTTTTATAATTTTGATACCGATATAGAGAAGCAATTCAGAAATTACATTGAAATTGAAAATTACGGAGACAAACTGTGAAAAAGTTTGTTTTAGCTCTAGTGGTTTTTTTTTTAGTTCTATCAACTGCAATAATAAAAAATACGACTAAACAAATTGAAGATGAAATATTTGCAGTAAAAGAGAATATTAGAGTTTTAAATTCTGAATTTGGGAATGTATCCTTAGAGTATGATTATTTAAGTTCCTCAGAAAGATTACTTGAATTTCAGTCTCAGTATTTTGAGGATGAATTAATCCAAAAAAATATAAACGACATAAGAGTTTACAATACTTCAAATGATGTAAATAAAATCAAAAATTTTAAAATTATTAAAGAATAATGGCTGATAATAAATCAAAATTAACTATAGAGGACTACAAAAGTGATTTTACATTTAAGAAAAAAGAGAATGGATTAAATATTCAATTTAATCGTGTAGCTTTTATTTTCTTTGTTTTTTTTATCATATATTTAATTTACACAATACACCTAGTTCACTTAGGTTCACGAAAAAGTAAATTAGAAAACATCAATAATCTTCCTGGATCTAAAAATCAGCTTTATCGAGCAGACATCATAGATATTAATGGAAATTATTTAGCTAAGACAGTTAAATCGATTGATATTGGTTTAAAAACCTCAGATATAATTAATGAAAAAAAATTACTTCTAAGTTTAAATATTATTTTTCCTGATAAAAATTTTGATGAAATTAAAAAAAAAATAAAAACTAAGAAATTTTTTTATTTAGAGAAGAAAATTTCAGAAGAAAATTATGAAAAAATAATGAAATTAGGGGACAAATCTTTAGTTCCAGAAGAAAGAGTTTTAAGAATGTATCCACAAAAAAATCTTTTTAGTCATGTTTTAGGTCAGATAGATGATGATAATAATGGTATTTCTGGATTAGAAAAATCTTTAAATGATGAACTTAGAAAATCAAAAGAGTCAATTAAACTTACCTTAGATAAAGATATTCAATTTTTAATTAGAAAAGAATTAATTAAATATCAGGAAATTTTTAAAAGCAAAGGTAGTGCAGCCATTTTAATGAATGTTAATAATGGCAATATTTTATCATTAGTTTCTTTGCCAGATTTTAATCCAAATGAAAGACAAAACATTACAGATGTGAATTATATTAACAGGGTAACTAAAGGAACATATGAACTTGGGTCTGTATTTAAAGCATTTACTTTTGCTAGCGCTTTAAATGAAAAGGTAATTAAACCAGAGACTGAATTTTTAGATTTACCCAAATCAATTAAATGCGACAAATACAGAATAGGTGAGTACGACAATGAAATACCATCAGATTTATCTGCAGAGCAAATTTTAATTAGATCTGGAAATATAGGATCAGTAAAAATTGCCCAAAAGGTTGGTTCAGAAAAATTTAAATTATTTTTAGAAAAAGTTGGCGTGTTAAGTGATATTGATTTTGATATTGAAGAAGTTGCTCCTCAAAAAAATTATGATTTTGGAAAATGCAGATTAGCTACAGCTTCTTTTGGACATGGAATAGCTACTACAATTCTTCAATTAGCAAAAGGTTATTCTGTTTTATCAAATGGTGGTTATGAAATTAAGCCAACATTAATTTATAAAAAAAATAATTTTAATAAAAAAAATAAAAGAATATTAAACAAAGGTATTTCAGAACAAGTTGTTAGCGCTTTAAGAAAAATTGTAAATACTGAGGAAGGGACAGCTAAATTTGCAGATGTTCAGAATTATGAAATTGGTGGAAAAACAGGAACCGCTGATCAACCTGAAGGAGGAGCATATTCTGAGGCAAAAATAAATACTTTTGCCTCCATTTTTCCCACATCAAATCCACAATTTGTTTTTGTTGTAATGCTAGATACTCCAAAAAAATCTAAAGATTATTATTATAAGTATAGACACCGAAAAGGAGGTTGGAAGGGTACACTTTATAATACAGCTGGCTGGACTTCAGTAGAGGTAGCAGGAAAAGTCATAGATAAAATCGGGCCTATTTTAGCCACAAAATATATAGAGGTTAATTAATTATGCTTCTAGGAAACTACTTTCATAAAATAAATAAAAATTATAAAAATTTTTCTTTTTCAGGAATTTCATTTAACACAAAGGGTATTAAAAAAAATAATATTTTTTTTGCAATCAAAGGAAATAGTATTGATGGTAATAAATTTATACCTAAAGCAATTAAAAAAGGATCTAAAATTATTGTAAGCGAAACGAAAAAAAAACCATTCCAAAATGGAATTTTGTATATCCATACAAATAATGTAAGAAAATTATTATCTGAAACAGCTTTTAAAATTTATAATAAAAAACCAAAAAATTTAATTGCAGTTACCGGCACAAACGGAAAATCATCAGTTGCAGATTTTTATTATCAGATATTAAAATTAAATAATAAAAAAGGTGCCTCAATTGGTACATTAGGTGTTAAATCAAAAAGTATTAATTTGAATTTATCTAATACCACAATAGATCCAATCAAATTAGCTAAAATATTAAGTAAGTTAAAAGAACAAAAAATAGAATATGTAATTATGGAAGCTTCAAGCCATGGTTTAAAGCAAAATAGATTAGATGGTTTAAAGTTTAATTCAGGTATATTTACTAATCTATCCCAGGATCATCTTGATTACCATAAAAATTTAAAAAACTATTTAAATGCAAAACTTTATTTATTTGAAAACCTAATCTCAAGAAAAGGAAATGTAATTACAGATAAATTAATACCTGAGTTTAAAAACATAAAAAAAATCGCTATTAATAAGAAATTAAAATTGCATACACTTAATGATGAGAAAAATAATCTTAAACTTTTATCTCATAATTTTAAAGGAGAGGGTCAATTTCTTAGATTTAAATTAAATAGCTCAATAAGGGATATAAATTTAAATTTAATTGGAAAAATACAATTAAAAAATGTTTTAATGGCAATAATTGCTGCAAAATATAGCGGTATTAGTTTAGATAAAATTTTAAATACAATCCCAAAATTAAAACCAGTTGAGGGAAGGTTCGAAAAAATTGGTAAAATTAAAAATCAATCAAAAGTAATTCTTGACTATGCTCATACACCTGATGCTCTAAAAACTTGTCTTTTAAATCTTAGAGAACAATTTCCTAATAAAACAATCACTGTGCTATTCGGTTGTGGCGGAAATAGAGATCAAAATAAAAGATCAAAAATGGGTAAAATAGCTAGTGATTTTGCAGATAGCATCATTCTTACAAATGATAACCCTAGATTTGAAAATCCTCAAAAAATAAGAAGGGATATAAAAAAAGGGATTAAAAAAAAAAGAATTACTGAAATTTCTAATAGAGCAATAGCAATAAAACAAGCTATTCATAACTTGAATTCAGGTGATATTTTGTTAGTGGCCGGAAAAGGACATGAGAAAACGCAAGATATTGGAAATAAGAAAATTTTATTTTCAGATAGAAAAGTAATTCTAAATGCTATTAAGAATAAAAATAATAATTTATCAAATAATTTAAAATTAAATGTGCTTAAAGAGACAGTTAAAATTAAAAAATTATCCCCCTCCACATCTTTAAAAACGGCAAGAATTAATTCTCAAGAAGTTACTAAAAACGATATTTTTTTTGCTATTAGAGGAAAAAAAAATGATGGTAATAAATATGTTGCACAATCATTCAATAAAAAAGCATCTTTAGCTGTAGTAAACAAAATCCAAAGTAACATAAATAAAAGTCGTCAGATTAAAGTAAAAAATACTTTAAAATTTCTAACAGATATTTCGAAAACTTTTAGAAAAAGTATTGATACAAATATTATAGCTATTACAGGTAGTTGTGGAAAAACAACACTTAAAGAATTGCTGGGCAATGTATTAGGTAAAATTTCAAAAGTAAGTATTTCTCCAAAATCTTATAACAATAAATTTGGAGTTCCTTTAAGTCTTTTTAATTTAAAACAAAATGATGAATTTGGAATTTTAGAAGTTGGAATGGATAAAAAAGGTGAAATTGATTATTTATCAAAAATAATAGAACCAGATGTTGGAGTAATAACAAATATAAATTATGCACATGCTAAAAATTTTAAAAATATTAAGCAAATTGCTTTAGCAAAATCTGAAATTATTAACAACATAAAATCTTATGGTTATGTTGTATTAAATGCAGATGATGGTCATTTTCGATTGCATAAAAAAATTACCAAAGAAAAGAAAATTAATGTAGTTTCTTTTGGTATTAAAAATCAGAAAGCAGATATTAAATTAATTAATACAAAAACTTTTGGAAAAAAATTTAAAATTAATATTGATTTAAATAATAAAAAAAAGAATTTTATATTATCAAACGATTTTCAAAACAATATATATAATACACTTGCTGCTTTAGCAGTTATTAGTATTTATAAAAATATATTTAAACTAAATGAAAATATTTTTCTCAATTTCAAAATTCCAGGGGGAAGAGGGGATCATTCTGTAATAAAATTTAATAATAAAAAAATTAATTTAATTGATCAAAGCTATAATTCAAATCCTCTATCATTAAAGTCAGCAATAAAAAATTTTGATAAAATAAAATCCAAAAAATCAAATAAATATTTATTAATTGGTGACATGTTAGAGCTGGGTAGTCATTCTAAAAAACTTCATAAATCTATTGCTCCAATAATTAATCAAACCAAGATAGATAAGGTATTTGTCAAAGGTAAAATGGCATCTATAATATTTGCAGGTATCTCAAAAGCCAAAAAAGGTAGGATTTTATTAAACAAATCTCAAATTATTGAATTGATAGGAAAAGATTTAAATAATAATGATTATTTAATGATTAAGGCCTCACTTGCGACAGGATTCAACGACATAGTAAAAGATCTGAAAGGATTGCATTAAATGCTTTATCAATTTTTATTAAATTTCGTTGATACTTTTAGTTTTTTAAATGTATTTAAATATTTAACTTTTAGAACAGGTTTATCTTTTTTTACTTCATTAGTTATTGTACTGATTGTTGGAGGTCCTTTTATTAAATTTTTTTCAAAACAAAAAATTTTAAATCCAATCCGGGACGATGGGCCTGAAGATCATATAGTTAAAAAAATTGGCACACCAACAATGGGCGGTTTAATAATTTTATTTGGCTTGTTGGTGTCAGTAATATTTTGGGCAGATTTATCAAATATTAATATTTTATTTTGTGTCTACATAGCAGTTACTTTTGGTTTATTGGGAGCATATGATGACTTTAAGAAGATTAAATATAGCAACTCATCAGGAATTTCTTCAAAGTTTAAAATAACTTCACAAATAATTCTAGCAATTATTGGTGTAAGTTTTTTTGTTTATTTTAATGATTATCAAGATTTAAATAATTTATATTTTCCATTCTTTAAAAATTTGATCATAAACCTTGGATGGTTTTTTATACCGTTTGCAATATTTGTAATTGTTGGTTCGTCAAATGCTGTTAACCTTACTGATGGATTAGATGGTCTAGCAACAGTGCCTGTAATACTAGTTGCAACATGTTTTGCTTTTATAAGTTATGTTACTGGAAACATTGTATTTTCAAATTATTTACAAATTCCCTACATAGAAGGAACAGGTGAAGTAGCAATTTTTTGTGGGGCAATTATTGGCTCTTGTCTAGGTTTCTTGTGGTTCAATGCTCCACCTGCTAAAATTTTTATGGGTGATACAGGTTCATTATCTCTTGGAGGATCTTTAGGTGCAGTAGGAATTATCACAAAGCATGAAATAGTTTTAGCTATTACTGGTGGACTTTTTGTACTAGAGGCAGTTTCAGTAATGGTTCAGGTGATTTCATTTAAACTTACTGGAAAAAGAATTTTTAGAATGGCGCCTATTCATCATCATTTTGAGAAAAAGGGATGGCCAGAGTCTACAGTTGTAATTAGGTTTTGGATTATCTCTATCATCCTAGCAATGATTGGTTTAGCTACCTTAAAATTAAGATAATGAAAATATTTAATAATATTTTTTTAAGAAAAAAAATATTAATTTATGGTTTAGGAAAGAGTGGCATTTCATCTTATAAGTTTTTAAAAAACAAGTCTGATGTATATTTGTTTGATGACAATCAAAAAATTAAATTAAAACTTAAAAAAAAAATTATTAAACTAGAGCAAATTCAAAAAATAAATTTTGATAGAATTATTATTAGTCCTGGAATTGATATCTCAAATTGTAAATTATCAAAATTTTTAAAAAAAAATTTTAAAAAAATTCATACCGACCTTGATGTATTGTTTTCATTTTATAACAATGAAAGTATTACGATTACTGGAACTAACGGTAAATCTACAACTGCAAAAATTTTACATGATGCTTTAATTGATCAAAAAAAAGACTCAAGACTTATTGGGAATATTGGTAACCCAGCATTATCAGAAAAAAATATTACAAAAAAAACAATCTTTGTAATAGAGGCTTCTTCTTACCAGCTAGATTATAGCAGACTATTTAGATCAAAAAATGTGATAATTTTAAACATTACTGCAGACCACATTGAAAGACATAAAAGTTTAGAGAATTATGTAAATGCAAAATTTAAATTATTAAAATCTCAAATTAGAGGATCTTTTGCATACGTAAAAAAAGAGGATGAACTAATAACTAAAAAATTGAATAAGAATAAGTATAGTTCAAAAATTTACA
>CACITU010000005.1 GCA_902589725.1 uncultured Pelagibacteraceae bacterium | reverse complement strand
AAGAGATCGACACTAGTCAGCGAGGGTTCGCCCACTAGTGAGCTACTGCTATGCGTAATAAATATGTTTGAAAATTTAACAAATAAATTTGAAGAAATTTTTTCTTCTTTGAAAAAGGCACCTTCGCTTGATGAAGCTCAAGTAGATGAAGGTTTGAGAGGCATTAGACAAGCTTTGCTTGAAGCTGATGTTTCTTTAGAAGTTGCAAAAGATTTTATCGAAAAAGTTAAGCCAAAAGCATTAGGCCAGGAAATTATAAGGTCTACCTCACCTGGAGATATGGTTGTTAAAATTGTTTATGACGAACTCGTAAATTTATTAGGCTCCACAAATAATGAAATTAACTTAAATGCAGTCCCACCTGTACCAATGATGTTAGTTGGATTACAAGGTTCAGGGAAAACGACAACAACAGCAAAACTAGCAAAATTTTTAGAAATTAATAAGAAGAAAAAAGTAATGATGGTAAGTTTGGATATTTATAGACCAGCTGCACAAGAGCAACTAAGATCTCTAGGAGAACAAAATAATATTTTAACTTTACCTATTATAGAAGGTCAACAACCTGCTGATATTTGTAGAAGAGCTATAAGCGCCGCTAATTTAAATGGAGCAGAAATAATTTTATTTGATACTGCTGGTAGAACTCAAATCGACTTACAAATGATGAGTGAGATCAAGCAAATTGAGGGTGTGATTAATCCAACAGAAACCTTATTAGTAGCTGACTCTCTAACAGGTCAAGTTGCAGCTTCAGTCGCAAAAGAATTTAAAAGTACAGTTAATTTATCTGGAATTATTTTAACTAGGGCCGATGGTGATGCAAGAGGTGGAGCTGCAGTGAGTATGAAATATGTTTCTGAAGTACCAATTAAGTTTTTAGGTATAGGAGAAAAAATAGATAATCTCGAGGTATTTCATCCTGATAGAATTGCTAACAGAATACTTGGGATGGGAGATATTGTATCTCTTGTTGAAAAAGCTGCACAAGATTTAGGTGAAGAGAATATTAAAAAAGCTGAGGAAAATTTAAAAAAGGGTCAATTTTCCATGGAGGATTATTTATCTCAATTAAGACAAATGAAAAAAATGGGTGGCATTGAAGGAATTATGTCTTTTATGCCAGGAGTATCTAAAATTAAATCTCAAATGGACTCTGCAGGTATTGATGAAAGTATAATATCAAAAAATGAAGCTATTATTTTATCAATGACAAAAAAAGAGAGAGAGAACCCAAAAATAATAGACGGTTCTAGAAAAAAAAGAATTGCTAATGGCTCTGGCACAGATCCAGCCACTATCAATAAATTGCTTAAGCAATTTAAAATGATGTCTGAAATGATGAAAAAGATGTCAAAAGGAAATCTGAAAGGTATGTCTGATAAAGGTATACCGCCAGAGCTATTTAACCAATTAAAGTAAAAAAAGGAGAAGAAATGTTAAAATTAAGACTATCAAGAGGTGGAACAAAAAAACGTCCTGTTTATAAGGTTGTTGTTGCTGACAGTCGTTTTGCAAGAGATGGAAGATTTATAGAAAAGGTTGGTTTCTTTAACCCTCTGTTACCAAAAGAGAAAAAAGAAAGAGTGGGCCTAGAAGCTGAGAGAATTAAATATTGGCTTGGTCAAGGCGCTAAACCAACAACTAGAGTAGCAAGAATTTTAGGAGAGAACGAATTAATGCCTATGCCTGCTAATGGAAATAATCCAATTAAAGCGGTACCAAAAAAAGAGAGAAATAAAAAAGAAGAAGATAATAAAGAAGCTCCTAAAGCAGAAGCAGCTCCTAAAGAAGAAGCTCCAGCTGAGGAAAAAAAATAATTTAAAAATTATCTATGTGGCAAGCTCAAGTGTTTACACTTTATCCAGAAGTTTTTCCTGGTCCTTTATCTAAAGGACTTTATGGAAAAGCTTTATCTAGTGATTTGTGGAAACTTAAAGTTGTAAACATAAGAGATTCAGCTGATGACAAACATAAAACAGTAGATGATACACCATATGGAGGTGGTTCAGGAATGTTGTTAAAAGCAGATGTTCTTGCAAAGTCTTTAGATGAAAATAGAAATGAGAATGAGAGAATTTTATACTTATCACCAAAAGGAAAAAAATTTGATCAAAATTTAGCGAAAGAACTAGCTGATGAAAAGTCTCTGTCTATAATTTGTGGTCACTTCGAGGGTGTAGATGAGAGAATACTTTCAACAAGAAACATTGAAGAAGTTAGTATTGGAGATTATGTTTTATCTGGCGGGGAGTCAGCAGCATATGTAGTGATAGATAGTATTTTAAGATTACTGCCAGGTGTTTTGGGAAATGAAAACTCTAAATTAGATGAAACCTTTGAAAATGGCCTTCTAGAGTATCCTCAATATACAAAACCTCAGATTTGGGAGGAAAAAGCTGTGCCAGATGTACTATTATCAGGGGATCATAATAAAATTAAACACTGGCGTTTATCTCAATCAGAGGCTATAACACGCGACCGAAGACCAGATTTATGGGAAAAATATAAGAAGAATTAACTTGATAAATATTAACATGAAAACAATTGAAGAAATAAATCAGCATAACGTAAAGAAAATACTTTCAGAGAAAAAAATTCCTGAATTTTATCCTGGCGATGTTGTTAAAGTCGGTGTGAGAATTACAGAGGGTAAAAAGGAAAGAATTCAGTATTTTGAGGGAGTATGTATTGCTAAGAAAAGTAGAGATCTAAACTCGTCTTTTACAGTAAGAAAAATTTCTTTTGGTGAAGGTGTTGAGAGAACTTTTCCTTTATATGGAACATTAATTGATTCTATCAAAGTAATAAGATCTGGTAAAGTTAGAAGAGCTAAACTTTATTATTTAAGAGATAGAACTGGTAAATCAGCAAGAATTGCAGAAAAAATTAGAAAGAAAATTGGAATTGATATCGATGTAAAACCAGAAACAGTTACAGAGGAAAATGTAGCTCCAGCAGTAGCTCCTAGTGAGGAAGCTCCTAAAGCAGAAGCAGCTCCAGCAGCAGAGGCCCTTAAGGAAGTAGCACCTAAAGCAAAAGAGGCTTCTAAAGTAGAACAAAAATCAGAAAGCCCTAAAGAAAAAAAATAATTTTTTTTTCAATGTCTACAACACTTTACGATAAAATTTGGAACGATCATTTAGTCGATCAACAAGAAGATGGTACATCATTACTTTTTGTAGATAGACATTTAATTCACGAAGTAACAAGTCCACAAGCTTTTGAAGGACTAAGAAATTCTAAAAGAAAAGTGAGACATCCAAACTTAACATTAGCTGTTGCAGATCATAACGTTCCTACTACAGATAGAACAAAAGGTATTTCTGATCAGGAGTCAAAAATTCAAGTTGATACGTTAGAAGCAAATTGTAAAGAATTTGGAGTACAATTATTTGGTATGGATGATAAGAGACAAGGTATTGTTCATATAATTGGGCCAGAGCAAGGTTTTACTCAGCCGGGTACAGTTATTGTCTGTGGAGACAGTCATACAGCTACACATGGAGCGTTTGGTGCTTTAGCATTTGGAATAGGAACTTCAGAGGTTGAGCACGTGTTAGCTACTCAAACATTAGTTCAAAAGAAAGCTAATAATTTTAGGATTAATGTAAATGGTGAACTTCCACTAGGTGTTACTTCTAAAGATGTAATACTTCAAATAATTGGAAAAATTGGTACTGCTGGTGGAACAGGATGTGTTGTGGAATATGCTGGAGATTTAATTAGATCTTTGACAGTCGAGCAAAGAATGACAATCTGTAATATGACAATTGAAGGTGGCGCAAGAGCAGGATTAATTGCACCTGATGAAAAAATTTTTGAATATTTAAAAGGGAAACCAATGTCTCCAAAAGATGAAAATTGGGAGAAAGCTGTAAATTATTGGCAAACTTTAAAAACAGATACTGGTGCAAGTTTTGATAAAGAAATTAGTTTAAATGCAGATGAAATTTTACCTATGATTACATGGGGCACATCACCTCAAGATGTAATTACAATTGATGGAAAAGTTCCTAATCCTGACAATGAGTCAGATCAGGATAAAAAGAACTCAATTGAAAGAGCTCTTAACTACATGGGTTTAAAGCCTGACATGGCAGCTACAGATATAAAAATAGATAAGGTATTTATTGGTAGTTGTACTAATGGTAGAATTGAAGATTTAAGAGAAGCAGCAAAAATTTTAAAAGATAAAAAAATTTCCTCACATGTAAATGCTATCGTGGTTCCAGGCTCTGGTTTAGTAAAAGAGCAAGCAGAACAAGAAGGATTAGATAAAATTTTTGTTAGCTCAGGCTTCGAATGGAGAGAACCTGGTTGTTCTATGTGTTTAGCGATGAATGCTGATAAATTAAAACCTGAAGAAAGATGTGCTTCTACATCAAACAGAAATTTTGAAGGTAGACAAGGACGAGGTGGAAGAACACATTTAGTAAGTCCTGGAATGGCAGCTGCTGCCGCTATATCAGGCAATCTTGATGATGTAAGAAAGTATAAAAATTAAATGCAAAAATTTAATAAATTAAAAAGTATTCCAGCTTATCTTCCGATAGTTAATATTGATACTGATATGATAATTCCAAAACAATTTTTAAAAACAATAAAAAGAACTGGACTTGGAAAAAATTTGTTTTTTGAAATGCGATACGACGACCAAGGAAAAGAAATCAATGATTTTGTATTAAACAATGATCCTTTTAAACAGTCAAAAATTTTAATTGCAGGAAAAAATTTTGGATGTGGATCATCGAGAGAACATGCTCCTTGGGCACTATTAGATTTTGGTATTACTTGTGTAATAAGCTCAAGTTATGCAGATATTTTTTATAGCAATTGTTTTAAAAATGGAATTTTACCTATAATCCTTGAAGAAGAAAAAATAAAAGAGCTGTCTGAGTATGCAAATAGAAAAGAAGAAATTCATATTGATTTAAATGAAGAAAAAATAGTTTATGGAAACAATGAGCTGAAGTTTGAGATTGATCCGTTTAAAAAGAAGTGCTTGCTTGAAGGACTGGATGATATTGCTTTATCATTAAAGAAATCAGAAAAAATAGAAAAATTTGAAAATAATCTAAAAAACGAAAAACCTTGGGTGTTTAATGATTAAAGTAAAAAAAAGAAAAATATTATTATTACCTGGTGATGGTATCGGTCCAGAAGTTATTGCTGAAGTAAAAAAAATTATAAACTGGTTTAATGATAAAAAATCATTAGATTTTGAATTAGATCAAGAGCTTGTAGGTGGTTGTTCTTATGACAAACATGGTACCCCAATTACTGATGAAGTATTTTATAAAGCGTTAGAGAGTGAGGTAATTATGTTAGGGGCTGTAGGAGGCCCTACATGGGACGGATTAGAATTTTCAAAAAAACCTGAAAGAGCATTATTAAAACTTAGAAAGGAATTAAAATTATTTGCAAATTTAAGACCTGCAATTTGTTTTGAACAATTGGTAAGTGCCTCAACACTCAAACCAGAAGTAGTTTCAGGTTTAGATATAATGATAGTAAGAGAGTTAACGGGTGGCATATATTTTGGTGAACCTAGAGGAATAAAACCAATTGAAAATGGTGAAAGAAAAGGAATTAACACCCATACATATACAACTAGTGAAATTACAAGAGTAGCTAGAGTTGCTTTTGATTTAGCTAGAAAAAGATCTAACAAAGTTACATCATGTGAAAAGTCAAATGTAATGGAAGCCGGACAATTATGGAAAGAAGAGGTTCAAGAGCTACATAATAAAGAATATAAAGATGTAGAATTAAGCCATATGTTAGCAGATAACTGTGCAATGCAACTTTTAAGAAACCCAAAACAATTTGATGTAATTGTAACCGATAATTTATTTGGGGATATGCTGTCTGATCAAGCTTCGATGTTAACTGGATCTTTAGGACTTTTACCGTCAGCGTCTTTGGGTGCAAAAAATAAAGATGGTGAGATGAGAGCAATGTATGAGCCAATACATGGATCAGCTCCTGATATAGCTGGAAAAGGTATTGCAAATCCGATTGCTTCTATTTTAAGTTTTGCTATGGCTTTAAGGTACTCTTTAGATCTCGATAAAGAAGCAGATGTTTTAGAAAAGGCGGTTCAAGATGTTCTAAATGATGGTTTAAGAACAAAAGATATAATGTCAGATGGTATGAAAGAATCGTCTACTTCAGCAATGGGTGATGCGATAATTTCAAAATTGCAATAAAACTAGAATTATTTTAAGGTTTAAATATGCCAAGTTATACAGCTCCAGTAAAAGACATGATGTTTCTCTTTGAAAAACTTAGAGATAATAAAAATTATAATGAACTTGAAAAATACAATGAAGTTAGTTCAGATCTAGTGAAAGATATTTTAGAGGAAGCAGCCAAGATAAATCAAAATCTAATTTTACCTCTTGCTAAATCAGGAGATGAAAATCCAGCAGTTTTAGAAAATGGTGTTGTTAGAACACCCCCAGGCTACAAAGAAGCATATCAAAAGTATATTGAGGATGGTTGGACTTCATTGTCTTGTGATCCAAAATATGGTGGTCAAGGAATGCCAAAAACAGTAAGTGCATTTTTTGATGAAATGCTATCTTCAGCAAGCTTATCATTTAAATTATATAGTGAACTAAGTATTGGTGCTTATAATTGTATTAATCATCACGCCTCTGATGAAATTAAAAATAAATATTTGCCAAAGATTGTTGAAGGTAAGTGGAGTGGTACAATGTGTTTAACAGAACCAGTCTGTGGTACTGACCTTGGCTTGTTAAAAACTAAAGCAATTAAACAATCAGATGATACTTATAAAATCAGTGGTCAAAAAATATTCATAACTTCTGGAGACCATGATTTAACCGAAAATATTATTCACTTAGTTTTGGCAAGATCACCAGACTCTCCATCTGGTACTAAGGGAATTAGTTTATTTTTAGTTCCAAAATATATTGTAAACCAGGATGGTAGTATTGGTCCAAGAAATGGAATTTCAACTGGATCAATTGAAAGTAAGATGGGTATTAAAGGTTCTGCAACTTGTGTTTTAAATTTTGATGACGCAACTGGTTATATGATTGGTACTAAAGACAAAGGTCTTAGTGCAATGTTCACAATGATGAATTTAGAGAGAATAGTTGTAGGCATTCAAGGTTTAGGTATTTCTGAAATTGCTTATCAAAATTCACTTTCTTACGCAAAAGAAAGAAAGCAAGGAAAAACAAATAATTCAAAATCTAATAATGGTGCAGATTTTATAATTGATCACGCAGATATTAGAAGAACTTTGCTTAATATGAAATCAATAATTGAGGGTGAAAGAGCACTATGTTTTTGGCTTTCTCAACAAACAGAAGTAAGTCTTTATCATCCAGACGAAAAAATTAAACAAGCTGCTTTAGATTATGTTTCATTAATGACGCCTGTAGTTAAATCTCTTTTTACAGATTTAGCTATGGAAATTACTAGCGATGCAATGCAGATACATGGAGGATACGGATATACTAAAGACCAAGGTATTGAGCAACTATATCGAGATAATCGTATTACACCAATTTATGAAGGAACAAATTCTGTACAGGCGGCAGATTTAGTATTTAGAAAATTATCTAACAAAAACGGCGATGTTATAAATAAGTTTTTAGATATGATTAAATCTGAATGTGATAGCAAAAATGAAAAAGTAAAAACATTTTCTAAAGAACTAAACAATTACCTAGATATTTTGTCTAAATTCACAGACTGGATAAATGATAAAAACAAAGTCGAAAAAGATGATGTTAGTGCTGCAGCAAATGATTATTTAAAAAGTTTAGGTTATGTTTCAATTGCTTATGCTTGGATTAAAATATTAAATGTTAGTTTTAATGATTTTGATACAAATAAAGAATTTTATAGAGATAAAATAAACACAGCTAAATTTTATTTTGATAAGGTATTACCTCGGGCTGAGTATCATTACAAATCAGCAATCTCAGGAAGTTCAAATATAATGAATTTTAAGTTCAATTAATGAGCCATTACGATACAAATTTAGACAAAAATAAAGCAAATCACGTACCCCTAACTCCTTTAACTTTTTTAAAAAGAGCAAAAGAAATTTACCCAAATTATGAGGCTATAATTTATGAAGAAAGAAATTATACCTGGGCTGAAGTTTATAAAAGAGTTGTAAAATTTGCTAGTGCATTAACAAAAATAGGTATTAAAAAAGGTGACACGGTTTCATTCTTAGCTTTCAATACACCAGAGATTTTTGAAGCACACTATTCTGTACCTATGACTGGTGCAGTTCTTAATACTATAAATATAAGATTAGATGCTAAAACAATTTCCTATATTTTAGATCACAGTGAAGCAAAAGTGCTAGTTGTGGATAGACAACTTCATGGAGAAGTAAAAAAAGCATTAAAAACTCTTGATAAAAAAATAACTATTATTGACATAAATGATAAATATGCTGACCAATCAAAATTGGAAGAAATTGGTGATTTAGAATATGAAAGTTTTTTAAATACAGGCGATGAAAATTATCAATGGCAAATGCCTGAAGACGAGTGGCAGGCTATATCACTAAGTTATACATCAGGCACTACAGGAAATCCTAAAGGTGTTGTCTATCATCATAGGGGAGCATATTTAATGTCTACAGGAAGTTCAGTAGCTTGGAATATGCCAAATAGATTAAATTTTTTAACGGTTGTTCCAATGTTCCATTGCAATGGTTGGTGTTATCCATGGACTGTACCAATGCTTAACGGAAGAACAATATGTTTACGAAATATAGATATTAAAAAAATTTTTGAACTTATTGATAAATATGAAATTACTCATTTTGGTGGTGCTCCAATAGTATTGAATATGATTACTGGAGCTTCAGAAACTGACAAGAAAAAATTAAAACAAAAAGTTTATGTTTTAACTGCTGGTGCTCCACCACCAAGTATAATTTTTAAAAAAATGAGAGCTCTTGGATTTGAAGTAATGCACGTGTATGGTTTAACAGAAACTTATGGACATGTCACTCAGTGTGCTTGGAATGAGGAGTGGAATAATTTTGATGAAGAAAAACAAAACGAGATTAAAGCAAGACAAGGTGTGAAGTACCCTAACACAGAAGGTGTTGTTGTTTTAGATCCTGAGACAATGAAAGAGGTTCCTAGAGACGGCAAGACAATCGGCGAAATCATGATTAGAGGAAATGTTGTAATGAAGGGATATTTTAAAGATAAAGAGGCTACTGACAAAGCCATGAAGAATGGTTGGTTTCATAGCGGGGATTTAGCAGTAATGCATTCCGACGGATATATTAAAATACAAGATAGATCAAAAGATATAATTATTTCTGGAGGAGAAAATATTTCCTCAATTGAAATTGAAAATACTCTATCTAAACACCCATCTGTTTCGATTGCCGCGGTTGTTGCAAAACCAGATGAAAAATGGGGTGAGGTGCCATGTGCATTTATTGAAGCAGTTAAAGATAAACCAGTTAGTGAGAAAGAATTAATTGATTTTTGTAAAGAAACTTTAGCGGGCTTTAAAGTTCCAAAAAAAGTTGTTTTTTGTGAGTTGCCAAAAACTTCAACAGGTAAAATACAAAAATTTGAACTTAGAAAACAAGTTTAGGTAACTTTTGATTTTTCAAATAGAAAATAAAAATATTCATGCATCAGATGCTGGACAGGGAATAGACTTAAATAAACAAACAATAGTATTTCTTCATGGAAGTGGTCTTTCTCATATAGTTTGGTCATTAACTGAACAATTTTTTTCTAACAAAAATTTTAATGTTTTATCTATTGATTTACCTGGACATGGTAATTCAGATGGACCCTGTTTAGATAGTATTGAAAAAATTGCTGATTGGTTAGAGCAAGTATTTGTAAAATTAAATTTAAAACAACTTTTCATAGTTGGACATTCTCAAGGATGTTTAGAGATACTTGAATATGCATCTAAATATAAAAATAGGTTAAAAAAATTAGTTTTTATTGGTGGTTCAAATAGAATGCCAGTTCATCCAGATCTAATTGATTTAGCAAAAAATGGAGATTCTGATGCTGTTAAATTAATGATGAAGTGGGGCTATGAAGGTTCAAAAAAATTTATTGGAGGTAATCCAGTAGAAAAAATAATACAATCACCTAGAGATATTAGGGAAATTTTAGCAGTCGATTTAATTGCATGTAACAATTATAGTAATGGATCTGATGCTGCTAGATCAATAGAATGTCCTTCTTTGTTAATCTTTGGATCATTAGACAAAATGGTAAATCTAGAGGCAGGTAAAAAGTTTTCTAGTTTAGTTAAAAATTCAACAACACATATAATTGAAGGTTGTGGGCACATGATTATGATTGAAAAAGCATTTGAAATGAGAGACAAGGTTTTACAATTTTTAAAATAATGAAAAATTTTTCAATTGCAAAATCAAGAAGGCTAAGAGGCACTCCTTATACCTCTAGAATAGAAAAACAAGGAGTTACAGCTTATACGATATATAATCATATGTTGCTTCCAGCTGCATTTGGTTCAATTGAGGATTCATACCACCACTTAAAACAGTATGTTCAAATTTGGGATGTAGCTGCTGAAAGACAGGTAGAAATTTCTGGCAGAGACTCAGCAAAATTAGTTCAGTTGATGACCTGTAGAGATTTATCTAAATCGAAAGATGGAAGATGTTATTATTGTCCAATAATTGATGATAACGCAGGTCTGATTAATGATCCAGTTGTGCTTAGATTAAATGAAAATAAATGGTGGGTTTCTCTTGCTGACTCAGATGTAATATTATTTGCAAAAGGATTAGCTATTGGAAATAAATTTGACGTAAAGATTTCTGAACCTGATGTTGATATAATGGCAATACAAGGTCCAAAGTCATTTGAATTAATGGAAAAAGTTTTTGGGGATAAGATAGTTAATTTAAAATTCTTTGGTTTTGATTATTTTGAATTTGGTGGTGATAAACATTTAATTGCAAGATCTGGTTGGTCTAAACAAGGTGGTTATGAAATTTATGTTGAACATAATGACTCTGGATTAAAATTATATGATCATCTTTTTGAAATTGGAAAAGAATTAAATATTAAGCCAGGTTGTCCAAATTTAATAGAACGTATTGAAAGTGGATTATTATCATATGGAAATGATATTGATAATGGAGATAATCCCTATGAATGTGGATTTGATAAATATATTAACATAGACAGCGAAGTTAATTTTTTAGGTAAAGACAAATTAAAAAAAATTAAATCTGAAGGAATTAAAAAAAAATTAATGGGAGTAATGCTTGATACAGACAAAATAAGTATTACAGGATCATTAGAATTAAGTGATCAAAACGATAATATAATTGGAGACTTGAGATCTGCTTGCTATTCACCACATTTTAAAAAAGTTATTGGTATTGCCATGATGAAAAAACCTCACTGGAACGTTGATCAGGATATAAAAGCCAAGATAAATGGTGAAATTTGTGTGGGTAAAGTTTGCGATTTACCTTTTATTTAGTATAAAACTCTAAATATGAACATAGCTATAGTAGGTGCAACAGGTAATGTGGGTAGAAAAACTCTTGAAGTTTTCGACAAAAAGAATTTTAGATTTGATAACTTATATCTAGTTGCATCAGAAAAAAGTGCAGGAAAAAAAATATTATTTAGAGATAAAGAATATGAAATTGAGAATTTAGAAAACTATGATTTTTCTAAAGCCGATATTACTTTTTTTGCAGCTGGAGGAAAAATTGCGGAAAAATATGCAGAAAATGCAGCCAAACACACAGTGGTAATTGATAATTCAAGTTTTTTTAGGATGGATCCAGATGTACCTCTGATTGTTCCACAAGTAAACTCTTCTGATATAAAAAAAATGAATAAAAATATTATTGCAAACCCAAATTGCTCAACAGCACAACTTGTCATTGTTCTTAAACCACTTCATGATTTATATAAAATTAAAAGAGTTGTAGTTTCAACTTATCAATCTGTTTCAGGTGGTGGAAAAAGTCCAATGGATGAATTAATTCAGCAAACCAAAAAGTATTTAGATGGAAAAAAAATAGAGTCTAAAAACTTTACCAAACAAATTGCTTTTAATGTTATTCCACATATCGATGATTTCTCTGATGATGGATATACAAAAGAAGAATTAAAAATGACAAATGAAACAAAAAAAATATTAGATGAAACAATTGAACTTACAGCAACATGTGTACGAATTCCTGTGCTAGTATCACACTCTGAGTCTGTCAATATAGAGTTTGAGAAACCTTTTAATTTAGACGATGTTAGAGAATCTTTAAGTAATGCAGAAGGCTGTCATGTTATTGATAAAAGAGAAAATGGAGGTTATAGCACTCCTTTTGAGGCAGCTGGAAATGATGAGACTTATATATCTAGAATTAGAGAGGATAAAACTAAAAAAAATTCTCTTAATTTATGGATTGTTTCAGATAATTTATTAAGAGGTGCTGCACTTAATTCTGTTGAAATCGCGGAAACAATAATTAAATCAAAATAAGAAATGAACAATAGACCTTTATCACCACATATACAAATTTATAAATGGCATATT
This sequence comes from uncultured Pelagibacteraceae bacterium, assembly GCA_902589725.1. Classification (GTDB taxonomy): domain Bacteria; phylum Pseudomonadota; class Alphaproteobacteria; order Pelagibacterales; family Pelagibacteraceae; genus Pelagibacter. Next base: position 75,545 of record CACITU010000005.1, on the reverse strand, counting down.
TCTTCTTTAGTATCCATTTCACATAGAATTACAGGAATAATTAATTTTTTTGCAATAACCTTAATTTGTATTTGGTTTGCTTTCATGCTTCTAGGAGAGAAAGAATACCAAATAATAAAAATTTTTTTAGAATCTTTTTTAGGGAAATTTATATTAATTGGAATAACTTGGTCCTTCAGTTTTCAAATGTTGAGTGAGATTAGACATTTGATTATGGATTTGGGTTATGGCTTTGAGTTACAAACAACTAAAATTACAGGTTTGCTTGTTATTTTTGGCTCAATTTTTTTAACTATATTAGTTTATATGTTTGGAAGAGGAATTATTTAATGCTACCGGTAACAAAAAAATGGTTGTTTTTAAAAGTTAGCTCTTTAGTTTTGTTACCTCTAATGCTTTGGTTTATTTTAAGTTTAGTAAATTTCTATGATAAAAGTTATCAAGAAATAGTTGGTTTTTTGACATCTCAACCATCTAAATTTTTAATGGGACTGTTTCTGGTATTTATTTATTTTTTTTCAGCATTGAGTATTAGTGAGGTTTTTGAGGACTATATAAAAGACACGAAAATCAAAAATGCCGCAAACAAAATCTTAAATTTTTTTGCTATAACAATTCCAGTTTTAACAATAATTGTTATTTTTAACTTAAATACATGAAAGCTTATAATATCATAGATCATGAGTACGATGTTGTTGTGCTTGGAGCAGGTGGCTCAGGATTAAGAGCAGCTGTGGGATTAAGCGAAGCTGGTTTAAAAACAGCCTGTATCTCTAAAGTATTTCCGACAAGAAGTCACACGTCAGCCGCACAGGGTGGAATATCAGCAGCTCTAGGAAATATGGGCGAAGATGATTGGAGATGGCACATGTATGACACTGTAAAAGGTGCAGACTGGTTAGGAGATCAAGATAGCATTGAATATTTATGTAAAGAGGCACCCAAAGCAGTCTTAGAATTAGAGAAGTATGGAGTTCCTTTTAGTCGAACAGATGAGGGGAAAATTTATCAAAGACCATTTGGTGGGATGACAAAAAATTATGGTAATGGAATCGTTCAAAGAACTTGTGCAGCTGCAGACAGAACAGGGCATGCAATATTGCACACATTATATGGACAAGCTTTGAAACATAATACAGAATTTTTTATAGAATATTTTGCTTTGGATTTACTGATGAAAGATGGAGAGTGCAAAGGATTAATAGCATGGAATCTTAATGACGGTACGATTCATAGATTTAGAGCACATACAGTAATTATTGCAACCGGAGGATATGGAAAGGTATACTACTCTGCTACATCAGCTCATACTTGTACAGGTGATGGTAATGCCATGGTCTTAAGAGCAGGACTACCTTTGCAAGATATGGAATTTGTACAATTTCATCCAACAGGTATTTATGGACATGGAACACTTATATCAGAAGGAGTAAGAGGTGAAGGAGGCTATTTAGTAAATTCAAAAGGTGAGAGATTTATGGAAAGATATGCGCCTAACGCAAAAGATTTAGCCTCAAGAGATGTTGTTAGTCGATCAATGTCTATAGAAATTAACGAAGGAAGAGGTGTGGGTAAAGATCAAGATCATGTTCATTTACATTTAAGTCATTTAGATAAAAGTGTAATTGAAAATCGATTACCAGGTATCACTGAAGCTGCAAGATTGTTTGCAAATGTTGATGTTACCAAAGATCCTATTCCTGTGGTTCCAACAGTTCACTATAACATGGGAGGTATCCCAACAAACTATAAAGCAGAAGTTCTAACAATGAATGGTTCGGAAAAAACAGTTCCTGGTTTGATGGCAATAGGTGAAGCAGCATGTGTTTCTGTTCATGGAGCAAACAGACTTGGTTCTAATTCACTAATTGATTTAGTAGTATTTGGAAGAGCAGCTGCAAAAAGAGCGGCTGAACTAGTAAAACCTGGTACACCACATGATGAAATACCAGAAACTGAAACTCAAAAGTGTTTGGATAGATTTGATAAACTTAGAAATGCACAAGGGGATAATAGTACTGCAGAGTTAAGACTCTCGATGCAGAAAACAATGCAATCAAAGTGTGCAGTATTTAGAACAGAAAAAAATCTTAAAAAAGGGGTTGATGAGATAGGCAAAACTTACGATGGAATGGACTCCATTTCTGTTAAGGATAAATCTTTAGTATTTAACACTGATTTAGTAGAAACCTTAGAATTTGATAATTTAATCAGACAAGCGGTAGCAACTGTAGACTCTGCATATCACAGAAAAGAAAGCAGAGGAGCTCACGCAAGAGAAGATTATCCTAAAAGAGATGATGAAAAATTTATGCAACACACTCTTGCTTGGTGTGATGGCAAAAATACAAAGATAAGTTATAGACCAGTTCATCAATCAACTTTAACTAATGAAGTGCAATATTTTCCACCTCAAGAACGGGTGTATTAATGGTTCAATTGAGTTTACCTAAAAATTCTGAAATTAAAAAAGGTAAATACTTCAAAGACAAAACTGGATCAAAAAATTTAAGAAAAGTAAATATTTATAGATGGGATCCGTCCACGGATGAAGGTCCTAGAATAGACACTTATGAAGTTGATATGGATAATTGTCCTTCAAAGGTCCTAGATATTTTAAATAAAATCAAAAATGAAATTGATTCAACTATAACATACAGAAGATCTTGTGCTCATGGAGTATGTGGTTCATGTGCAATGAATATGGGGGGTAAAAATGGCCTTGCTTGTACCACTCCACATGCTGAAATTGAAGGAGATATTGATATTTATCCATTACCTCATTTAAAAGTTAAAAAAGATTTAATTGGTGATTTGGATGGATTGTACAAACAGTATCAATCAATTGAACCATGGTTAAAAAATAATTCAACAAAAGAAACTACAGAAATTTATCAATCCAAAGAGGACAGAGCAAAATTGGATGGTGCTTATGAATGTATTATGTGTGCTTGTTGTTCTACATCTTGCCCAAGTTATTGGTGGAATGGCGATAAATATTTAGGTCCAGCAGTTTTGCTGCAGGCTTATAGATGGATTATTGATAGCAGAGATGAAGAGAGAAAAGCTAGATTAAAAAAAGTTGCTGATGAATTAAAATTATATAGATGTCATACTATTTTAAATTGTACAAATGCTTGTCCAAAGGGCTTGAATCCAGCAAAAGCTATAGCTGAAATAAAAAAAATGTTAGCAACCGCTAATGTTTAAATAGACTATTCGATATTTTTGATCTAAAACACCGTATTCATGAATTTAATAGAACACTTCGTAAACGGTAAAATAATTCCGGGGTCTTCAGATAAAAAGGGAAAAGTTTTCAATCCAGCAACTGGTGAACAAGAGTCTGAGGTGAGACTTGCTTCAAGATCTGATTTAGACAGTGCTGTTGAGGCAGCAAAAAAAGCATTTGAAACTTGGTCTTCAAAACCTGCTCTACAAAGAGCTAGAATAATATTTAAATTTAAAGAATTAATTGAAAAAAATTCTGATGAATTAACTAAGTTAATAGTTTCAGAGCATGGAAAGGTTTATGAAGATGCAAGAGGTTCTTTAACTAGAGGACTTGAAGTAGTAGAATTTGCTTGTGGAATTCCACATTTATTAAAAGGTGAGTTTTCCGAAAATGTTGGTACTAATGTCGACAGTTGGTCAATGAGACAACCTTTAGGAGTTGTTGCAGGTATCACACCTTTTAATTTTCCAGCTATGGTGCCAATGTGGATGTTTCCAATAGCAATAGCATGTGGAAATACTTTTATTCTTAAACCATCAGAGAAAGACCCATCTTGTGGCCTAAGATTGGCTGAACTTCTATCTGAGGCTGGTCTTCCAGATGGAGTGTTTAATGTAATAAATGGTGATAAAGAAGCTGTAGATGCAATTTTAACAAATAAAGATATTAAAGCTATTAGTTTTGTTGGATCTACTCCTATTGCAAAATATATTTATGAAAATTCAGCTAAAAATGAAAAAAGAGTTCAAGCCTTAGGTGGAGCAAAAAATCATTTAGTTGTTATGCCAGATTGTGATTTAGATGGTGCTGTAAATGGATTAATGGGTGCTGCTTACGGTTCAGCTGGAGAAAGATGTATGGCTCAATCAGTTGCTGTTGCAGTTGGAGAAATTGGAGATGAGCTTGTATCAAGATTATCAAAAAAAGCTGAAGCGTTAAAAGTGGGTCCTGGAATGGATAAAACTTCAGAAATGGGACCTTTGGTTACAAAAGAACATTTAGAAAAAGTTACAAGTTATGTTGATTTAGGTGTTAAAGAAGGTGCAAAGCTAGTAGTTGATGGTAGAGGTTTAAAACTTCAAGGTTATGAAAATGGTTTCTATATCGGTGGATGTTTATTTGATCATGTAAATAAAGATATGAGAATTTATAAAGAAGAAATATTTGGTCCAGTTTTATCAGTTGTTCGAGTGAAAACTTTTGAGGAAGCTGCAAAATTAATTAACGACCATGAGTACGGAAATGGAGTTAGTATTTATACAAGAGATGGTGATGCTGGTAGAACTTTTGCAAGCAAAATTCAAGTAGGTATGGTTGGTATTAACGTACCTATCCCAGTGCCAATGGCGTTCCATAGTTTTGGTGGCTGGAAAAGATCTTTATTTGGAGATAGTGGAATGCATGGTATGGAAGGAATTAAATTTTATACTAAACTTAAAACAGTAACATCTAGATGGCCTTCAGGTGTCCGATCGAATGCGGAATTTGTTATGCCAACAATGAAATAAAGGAAATTGATGACAAAAATATCTTTAATTGGTGCAGGCCAAATAGGTGGAACTCTTGCACATTTAATAGGAACAAAAGAATTAGTAAATGAGGTGGTTTTATTTGATGTAGCTAGTGGTACTGCAAAAGGAAAGGCATTAGATATTGCACAATCTTCATCTGTAGATGGATTTAATGTTAGGTTTTCAGGAACCGATAACTATGAGGACATAAAAGATTCAGATGTAATTATAATTACAGCTGGTGTTCCGAGAAAGCCTGGAATGAGTAGAGATGATCTTCTTGGAATAAATTTAAAAATTATTAAACAAGTTGCTGAGGGTGTAAAGAAAAATGCTTCTAACGCTTTTGTGATCTGTATCACTAATCCTTTAGATGTTATGGTTATGGCATTTCAAAAATTTTCAGGTTTACCATCAAATAAAGTTGTTGGTATGGCAGGTATTTTAGATAGTTCGAGATTTAAATTATTTTTATCATTAGAACTAAATGTGCCGGTAAGAGAAATTGAGGCAATGGTTATGGGTGGACATGGCGACACCATGGTCCCAATGCCAAGATTTACAAAAATCTCAGGCAAACCATTGTTAGATCTTGTAAAGGAGGGAAAGATTTCTTTAGAAAGAGTTGAAGAAATTAATCAAAGAACAAGAGATGGTGGAGCTGAGATAGTTAAATATCTTGAAAAAGGATCAGCCTTTTATGCACCAGCAGCATCTGGTGTTCAAATGGCGGAGGCTTATTTAAAAGACCAGAAAAAAATGTTGCCTTGTGCTGTCCAATTAAACGGAGAATACGGTGTGCAAAATGTTTATGCGGGCGTTCCTGTTGTAATTGGAAAAGATGGTGCAGAAAAAATTGAACAGATTGATTTAGATGAAAAAGAAAAAAATGAATTTATGCATTCAATAGATGCTGTAAAAGCTTTATGGGAAGCTGCATGTAAAATAGATCCTGATTTATCTAAATAATAATGAATATTCACGAGCATCAAGCTAAACAAATATTAAAAAAATATGGAGCTGAAGTACCTGAAGGAGTATTTGCGCTTGAAGTCGATGAACTAATTGAAAAAGCAAAAGCTCTAAAAACTGAGAAATATGTACTCAAAGCACAAATCCATGCTGGAGGTAGAGGAAAAGCTGGTGGTGTAAAAATTTTAAACTCTATTGAGGAACTGACTGTTGCAGCTAAAGAATTACTAGGCAAAACACTAGTTACTCATCAAACTGGTCCTGAAGGTAGAGAGGTAAAAAGATTATACGTAGAAGAATCGTCAAATATAGAAAAAGAATTTTACTTATCGTGCCTGGTTGATAGGGCAAGTTCTAAAATTGCATTTATATCGAGTGATCAAGGTGGGATGGACATTGAAGAAGTTGCAAGCAGTTCACCTGAAAAAATTATAACTACAAAAGTTGATATGGATGATGATATTTCTGAGTCAGATTGTGAAAAAATAATTAATATTTATAATTTAAATGAAAATTCAAAAAAACAAGCAATAACATTAATAAAATCAATATATAAAATGTTTGTGAGTACTGATGCAAATATGGTTGAAGTTAATCCATTAATTTTGACAAAAGAGGAAAAAATTGTTTGTTTAGATGCAAAAGTTAATTTCGACTCTAACGCTTTATTTAGACATCCAGAAATTGTTGAATTAAGAGATTTAAATGAGGAAGATCCTACCGAGATAGAAGCTAGCAAGCATGATCTCGCATATATCAAGCTAGATGGAAGTATTGGCTGTATGGTAAATGGAGCAGGATTAGCGATGGCAACTATGGATATAATTAAATTGTATGGAAAAGAACCAGCAAATTTTTTAGACGTAGGTGGCGGTGCATCTAAGGAAAAAGTATCCGCTGCATTAAAGATAATTCTTTCAGATAAAAATGTTAAAGGTATTTTAATAAATATTTTTGGAGGAATAATGAGATGTGATGTGCTCGCCCAAGGAGTGGTTGATGCAGCTAAAGAAATTAATATTGGTGTACCTTTAGTTGTACGATTAGCAGGTACAAATTTTCAAGAGGGAAAAGAAATTCTAGATAATTCTGGATTAGAATTAATTTCAGCAGAAAATTTAGATGATGCTGCTAAGAAAATTGTTGAGGCCATAAAATAATATGTCAGTTTTGGTAAATAAAAATACTAAGGTAATTTGTCAGGGATTTACTGGCGCGCATGGTACTTTTCATTCGGAGCAGGCTATAAAATATGGAACCAATATTGTAGGTGGAGTTACACCAAAGAAAGGTGGACAAAAACATTTAGATAGACCAGTTTTTAATAGTGTTTTAGAGGCAAAAAATGAAGTAGGAGCAGATGCTACTATGATTTATGTTCCTGCTAAATTTGCAGCAGCAGCAATCATTGAGGCTATTGATGCATCAATTGAACTTATTGTTTGTATAACTGAAGGAATTCCAATTCAGGACATGCTTAAGGTAAGACAAAAATTAAGTAGTTCTAATAGCAGATTAATTGGACCTAATTGTCCAGGAATAATTACACCAGATGAATGTAAAATTGGCATTATGCCGGGAAGTATTCACAAAAGAGGAAGTGTTGGAATTGTATCAAGGTCAGGCACATTGACATATGAAGCAGTAGCCCAAACAACTGAAAATGGACTTGGTCAATCAACTTGTATTGGTATTGGTGGTGATCCTATTAATGGAACAAATTTTATAGATTGTTTAGATTTATTTTTAAATGATGATGAAACAGAATCTATTTTAATGATTGGTGAAATTGGAGGAACAGCCGAAGAAGAAGCGGCTGACTTTATAAAAAATCATAAGATTAAAAAACCAATAGTTGGATTTATCGCTGGAATTACTGCTCCTCCAGGAAGAAGAATGGGGCATGCTGGTGCCATTATATCAGGTGGCAAAGGTGGAGCTGAAGATAAGATTAAAAAAATGGAGGAATGTGGTATTATAGTTGCTAAATCACCATCAATTATTGGAAAAACTTTATTCAATAAACTGTCTAATTGAAAAATAATATCAGAGAGATATATTAAATAAATAAGATGTCTTCATCAAAAAATCTTGATTTCGAAAAAACTTCATTTTTAAACAAATCTAATAGTGCATTTATAGAAGAGATGTATTTAAAATTTATTAATAAAGACGCAGATCTCCCAGAAAGTTGGGCAAACTATTTCGAGGGTATTGGCGAAGAATTAAATGTCATAGCAAAAGAAATTAATGGTCCTTCTTGGGGACCAGCTAAAAAAAAAATCAATATTGATGAATTACAAAAAAAAATAGAAGAACAGGACAAAAGCGATTTTGACAATCAAAAAATCGATACTTCTGAAAAATTTAATTTTCAATTACTTGCTGACTCAAATAAAGACTCAATTAGCGCTGTAGCATTAATCAGAGCGTATAGATTAAGAGGACACTTATTAGCAGATCTTGATCCATTAGAAATGAGAGAGTCTGAATATTTAGACGAACTCCATCCAGATTTTTATGGTTTTAAAAAAGAAAATTACGAAAAGATGATTTTTCTTAATGGAGTGATTAATCGTAAGTATGCAAATATAAGAGAAATACTTAAATTTATGAAAAAGACCTATTGTGGAAAAATAGGTTATGAGTTTATGCATATTTCTAATCCAGATGAAAGAATGTGGTTTAGAGATAGAATAGAGCAAGATAAAAATGCACTTCAATTTACCAAAAATGGAAAAGAGGCAATTTTAAATAAACTAGTGCAGGCCGAAGGATTTGAAAAATTTTTAGCTACTAAGTATGTAGGAACAAAAAGATTTGGTTTGGATGGTGGAGAAAGTTTGATACCTGCTCTTGAACAAATTATAAAAATAGGTGGTCAGAATAATATAAAAGAAGTTAAAATAGGAATGTCTCACAGAGGTAGACTTAATGTTTTAGCAAACGTTTTACAAAAGTCTTACAAGAAAATTTTTAATGAATTTGCAGGTGAATTTAGTTCAGACGCTGAAGACAGTGCTGGAGATGTGAAATATCATCTTGGGGCATCTTCAGATAGAGAGTTTGATGGAAATTCCGTTCATGTAAGTTTGACGGACAATCCTTCTCACTTAGAAGCTGTGAATCCGGTTGTCTTAGGGCAGACAAGAGCTAAACAATTTTTTCACAAAGACAGAGAGAGAAATAAAGTTATACCTATTCTCATTCATGGAGATGCAGCATTTGCAGGTCAAGGTGTTGTAGCTGAATGTTTTGCAATGTCTGGTTTACCCGGACATAATACTGGAGGGACGATTCATATTATTGTTAATAATCAGATAGGATTTACCACTAGTCCAAGATTTGCAAGGTCATCACCTTATCCATCTGATGTTGCAAAAATGGTAGAGGCACCAATTCTTCATGTTAACGGTGATGATCCAGAAGCTGTTGTTTATGCGACTAGAATAGCAACAGAATTTAGATTAAAATTTAACAGAGACGTAGTAGTAGATTTAATATGCTATAGAAGGTTTGGACATAATGAGGGAGATGAGCCTTCATTCACTCAACCTTTGATGTATAAAAAAATTAGATCACACCCAAGTGTTTATAAAATTTACGGAAATAAACTTGTAAATGAAAATTCTATAACACAGGAATTATTAAATCAAAATGTCAAATCATTTAAAGATTTGCTTGATGAGCAATACAAGAGTGCAAAGGATTATAAACCTAAGATAGAATGGTTTGAAGGAACATGGTCTAGATATAAACCTGAAAGAGGAAAAGATAAAAGAGGAATAACAGGTTATGAGGAAGATAAATTAAAATTTATATCAAAAAAAATAAATACTATTCCTGAAGAAAAAAATATTCACAAAACTATCACTAAAATATTTAATGCTAGAAAAGAAAATATTGAGAAAGGAACTAGAATTGATTGGTCCTCAGCAGAGGCTCTAGCATTTGGATCTTTGCTTGACGAAGGATATCCAGTAAGACTTGTAGGACAAGACTCTGGTAGAGGAACCTTCAGTCAAAGGCACTCTGTACTAAGAAATCAAAAAGATAATTCAAGATATGTTCCTTTAAATAATATTTCAGATAATCAAAAACAATTTGAAATAGTAGATAGTTTTTTATCTGAACTTGCAGTTCTGGGATTTGAATACGGTTACAGTCTTGTAGAGCCAAACACTCTTACTCTTTGGGAAGCTCAATTCGGTGACTTTGCAAATGGTGCTCAAGTAGTAATTGATCAATTTATTGCGTCTGGCGAGAGAAAATGGAATAGAGCATCTGGAATAGTAATGTTATTGCCACATGGATATGAGGGTCAAGGTCCAGAGCATTCGTCTGCAAGACTAGAAAGATTCTTACAACTTTGTTCAAACGATAATATGCAAGTAATGAACTGCACAACACCTGCAAACTATTTTCATGCTCTGAGAAGACAAATGCATAGGAGTTTTAGGAAACCGTTGGTCATAATGACACCAAAATCACTATTAAGAAATAAATATTGTGTTTCAAATTTAGAGGATTTTAATAAACAAAATACTTTCCACAGGGTATTGTGGGATCATGCCATTGATCCTAAGTCCAAAGGATTTGTTAAGTTAAAAGATAGGTCTAAGATTAAAAAAGTAATTCTTTGTTCTGGAAAAGTATATTTTGATTTATTAGATGCTAGGGAAAAGCTTAAAAAAGATGATGTTGTGATGTATAGAATTGAACAATTGTATCCTTTTCCTGCAAAAGCATTGGTTAATGAATTAAAACCATATGCTAAAAATGCAAAATTTTTCTGGTGTCAAGAAGAGCCAAAAAATATGGGAGCATGGTTTTCTGTGAGGGACTATATCCAATGGACATTAGACACTATTAAGGCTAATAATAACAAAATTTCTTATATAGGAAGAAGCCCAGATGCAACTCCAGCAACAGGATATGCTAAAAGGCACAATTCTCAACAACAAGAAATAATTAAAAAAGTATTTGATTAATTATAATGAGTGAAAAGATTTTAGTTCCAGTTCTAGGAGAAAGTATAACAGAGGCAACTGTTGCAAAATGGCTTAAAAATCTAGGTGATAAAGTTGAGGCAGATGAGCCAATTGTAGAACTTGAGACAGATAAAGTAAATTTAGAGGTTCCATCGCCAATTTCAGGAGTATTAATTGAGATAAATTCACAAGATGGTTCTGTAGTTGAAGTTGGTGCATTATTAGGATCTGTATCTGAAGAAGGTGGGTCAGTAAAAACTACTTCAGTGAAGAAAGAAAAAATTAAAAAAGATCAAGAAGTCGTTAACGAAAGTAATGTAATAAAATTAGATGCTAGCAAAAAAGAACCAAAGATATTTGATGAAAAAAAAATCAAAAAAGCTAAATCAAAACCACTAGTTTTAACTGAGGAAATCAAATCAGAAGTTGCTGTAAAAAGAGATATAAATCAAACTTTGTCTCCAGCAGTGAGAAAAATTGTTGTTGAAAATAATATAGATATTAATTCAATTCAAGGTTCAGGAAAAGATGGGAGAGTTTTAAAAGGAGATTTAATAAGTTTGATGGGTGCAAATCCAAAGCCGTTTGAAAGAAAAATTCAATACGGTGAAGAAGAACGAATTAAAATGACTAGGTTAAGACAAACTATTGCAAAAAGATTAAAACAAGCCCAAGAGAATGCAGCTCTTTTAACTACATTTAACGAGGTTGATATGAGCAGTGTAATGGAAATGAGAAAGGAAAATCAAGAGGATTTTCAATCTCGGTATGGTGTAAAATTAGGTTTTATGTCCTTCTTTGTAAAAGCATGTGTAGTTGCTTTAAAAAATTTTCCTGCAGTGAATGCTGAAATAGACGGAGATGAAATTATCTATAAAAATTATTACAATATTAGTTTTGCAGTAGGAACAGAAAAAGGTTTAGTTGTTCCAGTTTTAAGAAATGTAGATGAGTTATCTTTTGCTGATATAGAAAAAAACATTAAAGAAATCTCTGAAAAAGCAAGAGATGGAAAATTAACTATCGAAGATCTTCAAGGTGGGACATTCACAATTAGTAACGGAGGTGTTTATGGGTCTATGCTTTCAACTCCAATACTAAATTTACCTCAATCTGGTGTGTTAGGTATGCATAACATAGTAGAAAGACCAGTCGTTATAGATGGTGAAATTAAAATAAGACCAATTATGTATTTAGCACTATCATATGATCACAGAATCATTGATGGAAAAGAATCTGTGTCTTTTCTTAAAATGATTAAAGAAAATTTAGAAGACCCTAGAAGGTTATTTTTGGATATTTAAATGTCAGAAAAATTTCAAGCTGTTGTTATTGGAGGAGGACCTGGTGGTTACGTCTGTGCTATCAGACTTGCTCAATTAGGATTAAAAACAGCATGTATAGAGTCCAGAGGATCTTTGGGAGGCACTTGTCTTAATATTGGTTGTATCCCATCAAAAAGCTTACTTAATTTATCTGAGGAATTTCACAAAGTTAAACATTTAGCAAACAAAGGTATTGAAGTTGGTGAAGTTAAATTAAATTTAGAAAAAATGATGAAGAGTAAAGATAAAGCTGTAACAGTTCTTACAAAAGGTGTCGAATTTCTTTTAAAAAAAAACAAAGTTACTTACTTTAAAGGACACGGAAGTTTTAAATCTAAAAATGAAATTTTAATTAAGGATGATAAAAATAAAGAAATTATTATCCAAACAGAAAAAATAGTTATCGCTACAGGATCAGTACCAGTTTCATTACCAAAAATAGAAATTGACGAGAAAACAATTGTCTCATCAACAGGTGCTCTAAAGTTAGAAAAGGTACCTAAGAAAATGGTTGTAGTTGGGGGAGGTTATATAGGATTAGAAATGGGATCTGTATGGTCAAGACTTGGAGCAGAAGTTCAAGTTGTTGAATTTTTAGATCATATTACTCCAGGAATGGATAAAGAAATCTCCTCAGAATTTATGAAAATTTTAAAAAAACAAGGAATGAAATTTAATATGCAAAATAAAGTCGAAACAATTGAAAAAAATACAGCGGGCGCAGTAGTTTCAACAATAGATAAAGATGGTAAAAAAAATAATTTTGAGTGTGATGTTGTTTTAATTTCTGTTGGAAGAAAACCTAACACTGATGGTTTAAATTTAGAGTCTGTAGGAGTAAATCTTGATGAAAGCCATAGAATTAAAACTGATAAAAATTTTAAGACAAATGTAGAAAATATTTATGCTATAGGTGATGTAATTGTTGGTCCAATGCTTGCGCATAAAGCAGAGGATGAAGGTATGGCAGTTGCAGAAAATATTGTAGGACAGTCTGGACATGTTAATTATGATACAATACCAGGAGTAATTTATACAACACCAGAAGTTGCCTCAATTGGTAAAACTGAGGAACAATTAAAAGAGTTAAACAAAACATATAAAGTGGGAAAATTTTCTTTTATGGCAAATTCAAGAGCAAAGGCCATAGATGATGCAGAAGGATTTGTTAAAATTCTGGCAGATGAACAAACTGATAAAGTATTAGGAGCACATATAATTGGGCCTCATGCAGGAGAATTAATTGCAGAGATCGGTGTTGCAATGGAATTTGGTGCAAGTGCAGAAGATATTGCCCGAACTTGTCATGCTCATCCAACTTTTTCAGAAGCAGTTAAAGAAGCCGCTTTATCAGTAGATAAAAGAGCCATACACTCTTAAAAAAATAATTTTTTTTACTTTCAAAAATTTGTTAAATTTCATTAAATATATGAGAATTAAAGCCTTTACTCTTATTGAACTCCTAGTTGTTGTGGCAATTATCGGTATTTTAGCTGCAGTAGGTGTAGTTGCATATAACGGTTATACTTCAAGTGCAAAAAAATCGGCAGCAACAACGAACCATAAAAATGTAGTTAAATATATAACAAGTGAAGTTATGAAATGTTCAACAGGTGCAGCAACTGCAATGAATAATGAATTAGATTGTTCAAAACAAGGTTTAAACAACTGGAAAGACTTTGTTGCAAAAGCTGTGGAAAAATCTTTATCAGGATTTAAAAATCCGTATTTTCCATCAGAACCGGCTGTAACCCATGGTGGAGGAATAACTATCGATGATCACGTTGGATATAATAGAATGTTATCACCTGGATTAAAAATTGAAGTAATGACTTGTGTTCAAACTCCATGTTCTGGAACTAGATGCGAAGAAGATAATCACCTTTGTAGTGGTGATATAATTTTAGATTAATGAAAAAAATAATATTTATATTTTATTTCTTTTTTAAATTTTTAGTTTTGACTATAAATCCCTCATATGGTTTTGTTGGTATTGCTTTAAATTGTGATGATACTGTATCTGTAGCAATTACAGGTCAACAAACATGTCAAGATAATGATACTCTTATAGTCACATCTGCGGGATCAATATCGGTTAATGATCATAAGAGTGTAGATCTTGAAGATGAAAAAGGAGTACAGATAACAAATAACGGAACAATTGAAACAGCCAATAATTCTAATAAGCAAAAAACAATATATGCTGAGTCTTCACTTGACACTACGATAACTAATAGTGGAACCATCAACTCAGATAACAATGAAGCTATATATTTGGATTATGCAGAAAATGTTACGATTACAAATAATTCTGGGGCCACAATAAGTGCTGAGGGAGCTAATGCAATTGAAGGACGAAATATTGGTTGGTGCGATCAGGGTGGAAACAATAGCAATTGTCAATCTACATTATCAACATCAGGATCAACTGCAGTTGGACTTATATTAAATAATTATGGAACAATCACTTCACTAAATAATACAATCTGGTTAGGTAGTGGAGGGGAAGGTAAAAAAAGTAGAGGAGTTAAAATTTACAACCATGATGGTGGAATAATCGAAACCACCTCAGGCACACATCCAATAATAGGAAAATTTCTCACTGATAGTGAAATTATAAATTATCAAGGAGCAACAATTGAAAGTGCAAACAGGTATGGCATAGACACAGAATCTGGATCAAATCTTACAATAGATAATCGTGGAACGATAACTTCAGATAGAAATAGTATTTATTGTAGAGAGTGTTCTGGCGTTACCTTTACAAATTCAGGAACAATTAGCTCGACAAATACTGGCACTAACACTGGTACAGTTCTTATTGATAGACAGGGAGATAGTGATGCCTCACATACAATTACTAATAGTGGAACTATAGAGTCTGCATTTGGAGCAGCAATACAAGTAGCTAGAAATACAGGCGGAACAACTATCAATAATACAGGAACAATAACATCAACAACAGGCGGTATAGGAGCTGGTAGAACAAAAAACCTAACTATAAATAATCATGGCACCATTACAGTAACAGGTGAACATGATCAGAATCACTTTGGTATAGGATTTGGAAACAGTTCTACGTCTGCAGAGGCTGGTGAAAATGTAGTTCTAAATAATTTTGGAACTATTAGTGCATCCAATGGTGACGCAGATGGAATTAAAGTTGGAGATTATCACGACAATAAAAATTTTAATGGCTTAACGATTAATAATTCTGGAACTATTTCGGGAGGTGACAATTCTATTGTCATGGCAAATTCAAATAACACAGGATTAGAAATAGTTACTAAAAGTGAGGGTACTTATGTTGGTGAAATTGAATTAAATAGTACCACTACCACAATGACATTAGATTGTAGTATTTCAAAAGATCAAGATATTGAATTACATGGAAAAACAAATATTACAATAACAAACAATTTGTGTGGAAATGATACATATCAAATATTAGATGCTAATAAAAATTTAGACTCAGATAATTCAGAAACCAATGGTTATTTAAGAATTTATGGAGAAGAATTAGATGTTGTAAGTAATAATAAAAAATACAGAACAGAAATTTTTAGTAATACTATAAATAATATTTTTAAATCATTAAGTGATATAAAAGAAAGATCAACATTTTATACTCAATCTAAAAGAAATAATATTTATAACAATACTACAAAAGGAATATCTGGTTATTTTTTAAAAAATGATTATGAGGAGGAAAAGACAAGAGCTTTTTTAACTTATTTTGAGCAAAATGCTAATTTCAATAGTAGAGAAAAAAGCAAAAGCGAAAACTTAGCTTTTGGTTATGATATAAAAACAAATATTGATAATTTTTCAATAAAGCCATTGATTGGTATTTCTAGTAATAAAATTACTGATATTGAAACTGAGTCTAATCAAATAATAAGAAACAATTTTATAGGTCAGTTTTTAGCATTACATTCCAATTATAAACTAACTAGAAAAGTTCAAAAAAATAACGAGTTATCTTTGACAATAATTGGAGAATATGGAGCTCATAGACTTCCAAAATATTTATCAAAGTTTATTCATGGTGATTTATCTGTTGATGAGGCAATCGATCAAGTTTTAGGAGGTGGTTTCGAGGTTAATTATTCGATTAATAATGAAAATGGTTTTATTTTAAAACCTTATATAGGTTTAGCTTTCAATAAAACTTTAAGTGATAAAGTAAAAATGAATGATATTAATGGTGCAGGACTAAAAGAGGATATATCTCAAAATCATAGCATGAATGGAGCAGTTACAAAAAAAGTTGGTTTATCGTTAACAAAAAATACAGAGGATATTGGCATAAGTTTGAATTTTGAACACAGTAATCAGGATAACTTGATGAGTAACAATATAAATTTATCAATTAGTAAAAAAATTCAAAGAATTGCCAAAAAAATAGCAAGGGAAAGAAAAGAAGAGGAAAAATTAGATCCAGAGCTTGAGAAATTATTTGATCAGCTTCAGGTTGTAAGAGAAAATGAAAGACTTGCATTAATAGCAAACAAGTTAAACAAAGAAAATCAAGTAATGAAAGAATTAATAATACAATTAATTAAAGATAATCAAAAACTTAGAACTGAAAATAAATTATTAATCCAAAATATCAAAAATGAATAATTTTCTATGCAGAAAAATAGAGGCTTTACATTAATAGAACTATTAGTTGTCTTAGCCATCATAGGTATTTTAGCTGCAGTGGGAGTGGTTGCTTATAATGGGTATACAGTCAGTGCGAAAAAAAATGCAGTTAAATACAATTTTAATGAAATTGTTAATTTTATTTCTTTAAATTATACAAAATGTGATTTAGGTGAACCAGTTATTATGAATGATCAATCTGGAAATTCTAAAGATGTTACTAATGGATATTGTAATAATAGTCCCTTAGGTGCCTGTCATATTTTAACAGCTCATTTTAAATCTTTGAAATGGAAAAATCCATATAATGATTATTTTATAAAGAATAATCAAGATAGTGAATATGTTCTTCATTGTTCTAATTCTGGATATCCATCAACAAAATTAGTTCAGCGAGCTGGTTACATATTTATTACGAATGTTTCTGGATCACCTAAAATTATGAGATTAGAAATGCGACATGATAATGATTATAGCGGTAATTGGTCAAACAGATACTCAAGGAAAGATTTGATAGTTCCTTAAAAGATATGATTTATTTAAGCCTTTAAACTTGTCTTAATATTTCTTTAGTTTAAAATTATTTTTACATATGAAATCTAAAATATTTTTAACAATTTCTCTTTTTTGGATAGTTCTAGTTGGATATTTAGTATGGGTAAATGGAATTATTTCTAAAGGAGATAAAAGTTTTAGATGGGATGAATGGATATGGTTTGGCTTTGTACCAGCTGTTACACCTTATTTATTTTATTTCATATGGAAGCCACAAAGTATAAAAAAAATATTTTACAATAATAATGAAAATGAAAATAGCAATTTACACAAATAATTTAGAGGCAGTTTTTGAAAATGGGCAGTTGTTTTTTTCTTATTGCTACGCAAATTTAATAAATTTGGTTGGACTAATTAATCTTTAGCTTTTGTTTACTTTTGAAATATTTACTGTTTTTTTTATCGGATTAATTTTTGGGAGTTTTGCTAACGTTTGCATATTTAGATTGCCGAAAGATAAAACAATTTTTTTTGGAAGGTCAAACTGTCCAAAATGTAAAAAAAAAATCTCTTGGTATGATAATATCCCTCTTCTTTCATTTATTTTACTTAGAGGAAAATGTAGACACTGTAATACAAAAATTTCTGCAAATTATTTTTTTGTTGAATTAATTACAGGAGTTTTTTTTATTGTAATTTATCTATTCACTAATAATTATTTTGATTTTGTTTTAATTAATCTAATATTAATTATATTTTTAATAATTTTCTTTATTGATTTAAAACACTTTATAATCCCGGATATATTAAATTTTAGTTTAATTTTTCTTGGTTTGTTAAAAAATTTTACTCCTATAAAAAATTTAAATTTTAATTATGATATTGAACAATCCATAATTGGAGGTGCAGTTGGTTACTTAACTATATGGATAATTATTTTTCTATATAAAAAATTAAAAAATCTTGATGCTATGGGCTTGGGTGATGCTAAGCTTATGGCTGCAATTGGAACCTTTTTTGGCTTAAAATCTATTCCATTAATATTGTTTTTTTCGTCAATTATAGCGCTTTTAATAGTCCTTCCGTCATTAATAAACAAAACTAGAAATTTGAAAGCAGAAATACCATTTGGACCCTATATTTTGATATCATCTTGTTTTTACTATTTTTATGGAGATAAAATTTATCAAATTTTACTTATTTGAATTTATTTCAATTTATAATTAAATTATAATTAACATTAAAATTAAGTATGTTAGAAAAAATTACACAACTAGCTAATGAAAACAAAAATATTTCTGATTTTCACTTAAGGGGTGGATCGGATATAGCTTATCGTGCATTAGGAGATATTATAATTGAACCTGATAGTAAAATTACTGATGAAAACTTAAATGAATTGTTAAAGAAGAATTGCACTGATGAGGAGATCAAATTATTTGAAAAAAAAAAAGAATTAGATACAGCAGTAATGCTAGGTGAACTTAGATTTAGAGCAAATTTTTACAAAACTTTAAATGGAACTGCTTCTGTCTTGAGAAGAATAGAAACTAAAATTCCACTAATGGAAAATTTAAATTTGCCTCCAATTTTATATGAATTGTTAGATACACATAAAGGATTAGTCTTGGTTACAGGTCCAACTGGGTCTGGAAAGTCCACTACGCTTGCAGCAATAATTAATCAGATTAACGAGGGACGACAATCAAATATTATTACAATTGAAGATCCAGTAGAATTTATTCATAATGATAAAAAGAGCATTGTTTCTCAAAGAGAGGTAGGAAAACAAACTGAAAGTTTTGCACATGCTCTAAAAGGTGCTCTGAGAGAAGATCCTGATGTTATTTTAGTAGGTGAGTTAAGAGATCTGGAGACAATTGGAATGGCTCTAACTGCTGCTGAAACAGGTCATTTAGTTTTTGGAACACTTCACACTAGTGGTGCTCCAAATACAATTAATAGAATAATTGATGTTTTTCCACCTGAACAACAAGGTCAAATAAGAGCTCAAATAGCTGAGTCACTTAAAATGGTTGTAACACAAAAATTATTTAAGAAAAAAGATGGCTCAGGGCGTGTTGGAGCTTTCGAGGTTATGGTTTGTAATGCTCCTATTAAAAATTTAATTAGAGAGGCTAAAATCCATCAGATCCCAAGTGTTATGCAAACAGCACAAAGAGAAGGCATGATGACTATGGAAAAATCTATAGAGGATTTAGTTGGTACAGGAGTTATTTCAAGTGCAGATAAAAACAATTAAAGGTTTCACAATCTTAGAGTTATTAGTTGTTATAGCAATCTTAGGAATATTTACGGTTGTTGCTTATCCTAATATTTCAAAATGGATAGATGATCGAGCAGTTAAAAAAGATGTTTATGATGTCATCAATTATATTAATGAGCGTAAAAATGAAATTCAGAGTGGAGAGTATGGAATGCATCAAGTGGCACTCAATACACGAGTACACACATACTCAATGTCTACTAAAAATTTTTTTAATACTTACAAAAAAGTTGGATCAAATAATTATTTTAAAAACAACAGAGTTTGCAGATATCAACAACCGAATACATCTCAGAATACTAGCAGAGTTCCTAATCTAGAAATTGGCAGCAGGAATAACAACTCAAGTTCCCACGTATATCCTAGTTCAAATCATCCATCACCAAAACATTTTTCTTTAATATGTATCACCAAAGATGGCACAATTAGACATGAAAACAATAATCCAAAAAATGTTAATGTAAGAGACCCTTCAACTGGTAAATATTATGATTACTACTTATTTTGTTCAAAAAATCATTCCACAGCTCGAAACTGTAAAGAAGGTGCGCAACATGATATTATGTATCGAATTACTTGGGACAGATTTGTGAATATTAAAGTTTATAAATATAACAAAAAGTCAAATAAATGGAAAAAAATTGATGGATAAAAATATAAAAGGAATTTCAATTTTAGAGTCTTTAGTTTGTTTAGTCATTATCGGCATAGGTTTTGTAGCAATGCTCCAGCTTTCATCCTTTTCAATTAATGTTGCGGATAGGACTATAGAAAAAAACAAAATTAATTTTTTATCTGAAATGGTTGTTGAGGATATGTTGGGTGATTACAACAATAGATCTTCATATGGCGGATTTAATGAAAGTAACTGTTATTACAGCAATCAAGGAGGATCAGAACTGCATAAAAAAAATAAAGATAAATGGAGAAATAAACTTAATGAAAAAAATTATATAAAATATGATACGGGCTCTGGTTATAAAGATAAAAAACCAAAGTGTTATACCGGTGATTCAAAACAAACTTTTTTTAAAGATGGTGCTGGAAGACTAAAATTTAAAACAGGAAAAGGTAAAAGAAAAAAATATTTAGGAGTTTTAATTAAATAATGAAAAAAACATCTGGATTTACTTTAACAGAAACTTTAGTTGCAATGGTAATAGGATTAATTTCGATTGTTGCAGCATTTTCAGCTTATAACTATTATAATAAATCATACGCATCTGTTTCTCAAAAAGTAACTGTTAATAAATCTGCAAGAGAAGCGCTTTCCCTTATTACTGCTGATTTACGTAACACTGGTTATTATCATGTTGATTTTGAAAGTGCCAATTGTTCAAAATTAAATAATGCTCAAATTGATTTGATAGGAATTACACATGGTGATATTAGAAATCAAAGAGCTGGAAAACATAAACAAGCAGATGCTTTACATCTTTATTATTCAATCTCAGCTAAAGATCAAAAAAGAGTAAAATACGAGTTAAAAAAATACCAAGATAGTAATGATTTTTATTTAATAAGAGATGTTGTAATAAATCCAATAGGGCACGATCCTTCCAGAGGTTGTCCTCAATGGACAAGAACCTATAATATGGTCGCAGATGAAGAGCTTTTAATTCCATATGTAGAGGATTTTCAGGTTATACCTAAGGATATAGAGGGTAATGTTGTGTTTCCTGTTTGTACTTCATGCAGTAATCTAGAAAATACAAAAGGTGGACAATCTGAAAGTAAAAAAAATATGAAAAAGGTACATACTGTCGAAATTTATTTAACTGTGAGATCTCCAAAAGAGGTCTATCCTAAAGCAAGAAGATTAGTGATTAGAAATGGTGAAATTCCTTACGGAAGTAATATTACAATATCAAATCCTGACAAATATCATCGTGAGACTTATTTTGTAAGTGTGCACACTAGAAATTTGGCTATACCGCAAGTTGCTGTTGCTTCATCTGGACAAAGCATATCAGTTGGATCGGGATACAATAAATGAATTACAAACAAAAAGGTTTTGCATTACCCATTTCTCTTTTACTTTTAGTAGTAATGACTCTGATGGGAGCTACTTTAGTTGGTATTACAACATCAGAAGTTCGAGATAACGACGAAAAAGATAAATCTCAACAGACTTTTTATGCAGCAGAAAGTGGAATTGCCCATGCAAAAAGATGGATGAGAAGTAACATAAGCACATTCAATCAAGGTCCACAAGTAAATCTTAATAAAAATTTAATTTGGTGTACTCCTGATTTTCTGCCGAATTTTAATGGCAATAAAGGATTTACAACAAATAGAAAAACGATGAGTGAAATGATTTCAGGTACAGAGGCAGGAGAGACAAGTAGACTTAAAAATTTTAGTTTTGAGTACTTTATAGCTTATGCACCAGATAAAAATGGCAATAGCTCTTCTGCAATAAAAAAGCCAGGCACAAATAAAACATATTATACTATTTATTCTTGTGGTTGTGATGCTCGAAAAATTTTATGTAAAAATAATAAAAACAAAATAGTTTCTCTTGAAGCTACAGTTACAATATCTTCTCAATGAAAAAAAATTTATTAAAAATATTCATAATTTATTTTATTTTAGGATCTATTGCAGAGGCATGTAATTTTAAAATTGCTAACTTTGGAGATCCAAAAGAAAAAGTCAAATTAAATAGTGCATCTCTAGCACCATTACTTTTGCCAGATAGATTTGGTGGTGAAAATTTAATTATACCAATCGAAGATGTTTGTGAGACAAGTAAAAAACTATGGGGAACTAAATTAATTTATTTATATGTAGATAATAAACTTTCTAGAATTCAATTATATCGTCCGTTAATGGAAGATAGAAATTTAATGGATTTTGCTATGAAGAAATACGGAAAATTTAATCTTCCAGAAGGAATGCCTAAAACAAGATGGAGAGGAAATAACATTTGGGATAAAAATATTGAAGTAATTGAATACATGGTTACAGACATACATGATGGTCATGTCGAAATTCTTGAAATTACAAATAAATTATATTTGTCAACAATAGAAAATTATAATGAAAAAGTAGGAGAATGGTTAGACTCTCAACAATAATATTTAGTTTATTTTTATCTTTATTTTTTACTGAGGTGAAAGGTAAAAATCCTCCACCCGGAACAGGTACATCTGACATACCAGCAAACATTTTAATTATGCTTGATAATTCAGGCAGTATGTCTGCAAGATTAGCAGGTGCTGTTCAAATTCATTATCCAGTAGATGTAAATGTGGATAGGTTTGGAAATATTTATGTTCTTGAATATTGGAATAATAGAATAAAAAAATTTGATAGCACAGGTAAATATTTAAAATCTTTTGGTGGTTACGGGAGTAATTGTTCTCAATGGAGAAATGCAAGACAATTCGATATTGATGGAGATCTGATTTATATTTCAGATACAAACAATAGTAGGTTTGTTACCCTATCATTAGATGGTGCTTGCAGAACTACAAGACATAATTCGCTCTTAAGATCTTATCCGACTGCTATGGCGGTCGGTGGAGGATGGGCTTGGGCAAGTGGAGGACCAAGAAGTGTAGAAATGATTGCAAGTCATTACAAATCTAGCATGTACCCTAATCCAGGAAGAAACGCCTACAACAACGAAGGAGCAGGAAATAGTTTTATATGGGGTATGAGCTGGAATAGATCAGGAACAAGAATTGCTTATGCAAATTATAGTAAAAATCAAGTTAGAATAGCCTATAGATCAGGACACCAATTAGTCGCTCAAAACAGTCCATATGCGAATAATAGAGTAAGAAATTGCAATGCAAATAGACCCACGGATACTGCATGGGATAGTGCAGGCAATGTTTATTATACTTCAGTATCTCAACACGCTGTATATAAAATTAATCCAGATACTTGTAGTGAAAGTAAATTAGTAGGATCATGGTCAACATCTGGAGGGTTTAGATATCCTTACGGAATTGAAATAGACTCAAGTGATAATATTTATGTAACCGATTATTACAATTTTACAGTTAGAAAATATAATACCAGCGGATCAGAAACCCTATCAGTTGGAGGATCAAGAACAAGATTAGAGGCTGCAAAAAAAGTAATTAAAAAAATTGTATCAAATACAGATTTAACATCTGGAGCAAATTTTGGTTTAATGGAATGGGGAAGCACTTATTCAAGTAGAACAAGAATAAGAGTTAAAATTAGCGATACTGGAGCAAAAGAGATTTATACAAATGTTGATGGTATTTATGCAAGTGGAGGAACTAATTTAAATAATGCTCTAAATAGAGCAAGAGATTATTTTAGGAGTGGTCAAGTAGCAAATTGGGACAAAACATGTTCTCAAAATTTTTTAATAGTTATTAGTGACGGATATTGGCGTAGCCATAGCTCAGTTCTTCAAATAGCAAATATACTAAATAAATCAGATAACGTAAAAACTTTTGCAGTAGGGTTTGCTTTAGGTGGAGCAAATAATAATTACAAAACTTTAGCAGAAAAAGGAGGGACTAAAGCGCCATTGTATGCAGAGAATGAGACTGATCTACTAGCTAAACTTACTGATGCGATTAAGCAGGCTATTTCAGGAAGACTTACATTTACAACACCCGCTGTAATGTCTGATGTGACTAGAGGTAATTTTATTTATCAAGCAACATTTGAATACGAAAAAAATAAACAATGGAAGGGCAGACTTAAGAAATATAAACTTAATACAAATGGAACATTTGGTGCAGAACAATGGGATGCTGGAGATAAACTAAATAATAAATCTGCATCATCAAGAAAAATTTGGACCTCTGGAATAAGTTCTACTGGCTTTAATAATTTTACAACATCTAATAGAGATGAATTAAAAGCTTTAATGTTTCCTAGCCAGTCACCTACAAATACCGAAGTAGATAATTTAATAAATTTTATCAGAGGGGTTGATACTTACGATCAAGATGGAGATGGAAATAAAACAGAGAGTATGCATAAACTTGCAGATATTTATCATTCAGAATTGGTAGTAGTAGGAGCACCTGAGGCACCAACATCAGATACTGGAAATGCTAATTTTAATAAAACCGATGCATATTACAGAACTCAAAAGAATTATAATAATTTTCAAAATGGCTCAAGTTGTGGTGGAGTTTGCAGTAATAGAACCGAGGTTGTTTTAGCAGGTGCTAATAATGGTATTTTGCACGCTTTTCGAGCATCTGATGGTGAAGAATTGTGGGGATACATACCTCCTGTAATTCTTGGAAATTTAGAAAGAATACCTTCATCAACAGCAAATGTTACTAATGCAATATATGGTATTGATGGATCTCCGGTCGTTAAAGATATTTACTTTGATGATACTCCAAATGATGGAGCTAGTAATCCAAGATGGCGAACCATTTTAATTGGTGGAATAGGGGCAGGTGGAAATGCAATTTATTCTATTGACATAACTGATGTTAATAATCCTAAACATTTATTTGCAATTCAAAATGATCCATCAAATAGAGAAATAAGCCACTGGGACTCTACAGGTGCTAAAAATATTTATAGTTATGGATCTGGAAGTATAGCTGCTGACTTAAATTATAGTAAATTAGGTGAGACTTGGTCAACACCAAGAATTATTAGAATTAAAGTTAGTGGAAATGATAAATGGGTAGCTGTGTTTGGTGCTGGTTACAATGCTTCAGTAAATCCTGATATAGGTTCTGCAGTTTATGTTATGGATATTGAAAATGAGGGAAAATTATTAAAAGAAATAAATATATCAGACCAAGTAAATGTTATGCATAATTATGTTTTTGGAATACCTAATGGAAATACTAAGACTGAGTTTAGTTTAGGCCAGTATGGATTAAATTCTTATGATGTTAATTGTTGCAAGATTAGAGTTAGTGGTGCTGGAGATATTAAATATACTGTAACAGGAACATTGAATGGAAATACAATGTCCAATCTTAAATTAAATTTTGAAAGAGCTCCTAGCAATGTAACAATTATTGCAAGCAAGGTTAATAAAACAGATATTATAAATGCTTTACCTGCTGACCTTAGTGTAATAACAGCAGATAGTACTGCTAAAGCAAATTATGATGGGGCAATAATTTATGCTTCTGATCTCGAGGGAAAAATAACTAAAATTAATTTAACTGAAAATTTTTCTTTAACAAATAATGTAATTTCAAAAATTTCTTCAACGACATTATTTAATTCTCAATCAACGTCAGATAATGGAAGATACATTTTTACACGACCAGAAGTAACAATTAATAATGATAACAATCTTTGGTTATATTTTGGAACAGGAAACACACAAAAACTTTATGAACAATCAAATCAAGTTCAAAATAGAGTTTATGGCATTAAAGATAAAGATTTTCCGAATTATGTTGATGTTGGAACACCAGGAGATATTTCAAAATGTAAAACAACACCAACTTGTCCTAGCAATAGTGATCTTGGTTGGTATGTGAACTTAAAAAACTTTCAAAAATTAACTGCTGAACCAACAGTAGACAAAGATAGAGTTTATTTCCCTATTTATGAACCTACAACGAGCACAAATGTGTGTAATACGGGAAAAGCAATATTAACAGCTTACGATTCAAAATGTGGAAAATCATTATTAAATGTAAATATTGGTAAAGGAGTTCTATCAAAAGTTGTAAAACAAGGAGATAATTTATACGTTGGAATATCTGGAGAGGCTAATAAGAATATTAGTGGATTTACTTCAAAAGATAATTTAGTTACAGGAAAATCTGAGGCAAAAGATACAGGAACAGAAATCCAACTTGAAAAATGGATTGAAAATTATTAAATTGGTTAAACTCTAACACAAAAATAATATTTTTAAAAAACCAATAAAATTAAGCTTTTTTTTTATATTAAATTTTTACTAATTGTTTCTCAAAACTCTAACACAAAGCTCAATTACTCTAACACAAAAATATTAAAAATATCCAATATATTTAAAATACACTATTTTACATGCTTTTTTGTTAATTTAAGAAAAAAATTACAATTGATTAGTAGTCTAACACAAAATAATTAACTCTAACACAAATATATTGACATATCTTATCCAAATCAAGTAAATTAAAATAAATTATTTAAAACTTTCTATGAATGAAGACGATAAAAAATTAGAAAATCAGACAAATACAGCTGAAAGTAATAATGATTCTAATGAACAAGTTAAATTAGAGGTTGAAAATGATACAAACTTGAAAAAACAAGAGGATAATATTCAAGAAGATAAAAATTTAAATGAGGTAATTCATAAAAAAGATGGAAGATTGCATATTTATGTCAGACAAGACAAATATAAAGGCGAATTAAAGTCAAAAAACTGGGTTGGTAGACTTTATATAAATGGAAAACAAAAAATTTCTTCATCTGGGACTAAAGATTTAGATGAAGCTATCCCAATTTTAGAGAAATGGTTTGATGATGTTCAAATAGAAGCTCAAAATGAAAACAAAATTGAATTAGAGGCTAAAGAAAAAGAGATAAATGAAAATATTCAGTTACAAGGCAGTAATATTAATCAAGAATCAGCATTTGATAGGTCTTCAGACGCATTTAATCAATTAAATGATGACTTAAGCTCTAAAAAAGTATTTAAATTATCAATGTTTGATAAATTAAAAAATATCAAATTGGGAAAATCTAAAATAGATAATCCACAAGAGAGCACTAATGATAGCTCTCAAGAAAAAAAATCAAAAAACAAAGTAAAATCTTTTTTTAATAATTTTTTTAAATCAAGAGTTTCTAAATTAAGTGTTGCAGGTGAAGAAATAGCTGGATTAGATGTATCAAAAGATGCAATTAGAGTTTGTCAAGTAAGTCAGGATAAAGACGAAAAGTGGATTTTAGATAAATTTTCCTACAGATTGTTAGACAAAGACAAAGTTCAAGACAATATATTAGAGAGTAAAGATTATGTTGCTGAAGAAATATCTTTAGCCATGTCAAATGCAAAAATTACCTCAAAAAATATTGCATTATCAATACCGGTTACAAGTGCAATTATCAGGGTTGTTACAAGTCCTCTTATGAGTGACGATGAACTTCAAAAAGCAATTGAAACCGATTCTCTTTGGGAAAATTTAGTTCAGTTAGCAGATAATTTAAACGACTACTCAGTTTTCCATCAAGTAATTAACAGAAATTCAAAAACAAATACAATGGAAATATTATTTGTAGCTTCAAAACTTTCAGATGTAAATGCATATTCTGCAATAGCAAAAAAAGCAGGTTTGAATCCTGTAATTGTTGATGTGAAGTGTTTTACTCTAAAAAATGCTCATGACAATACAAAATTTAAATCAATAGATCAAAATAGTAATTCAGCAATATTGGAAATTAGTGATGATGAAAATTATTTGATGATTATTCACAACAACACACCTGTAATTACTGATGTTTTTTTAAGACAGCCAGAAAAAGATTTAATTTCCAACATTACAGATGGGCCAACTAACGACGAATCTGAAGCTGTCATTCGAAGATACTCTATGCAAGTTAAACAGGCGATAGGTGATTATGAAGCTAAACACGAAAATAAAATTAATAATATTCAAGTTGTTAGTTCATTAAAAAATATCAATACAATCATACCTTCATTTAAAAAAAATTTGCCAACTGTTGGTTTTTCTCTTTTTGATCCTTTAGAAGGTGTTGCAATACCATCTTACAATGCAGAAAAGACTAATATAGATAATAGATCAAACTTAGCTGCTGTGATTGGTCTTGCTTATCGAAAATTAGATGTATTTGGATATTATAAGTTTGTAACAGCCGTAAAGAACATTAACTTATTACCTAATAGAGATGCAGTTAGACAACAGGGAAGGTTAAAATTTCTTTCTGGATTTGCATTTAAAGGTTTAGCAATTGCAATAGCAGTTATTTATATATCTTTGATAGGACTATCAGTATTAAAAATAAACAAAAATAAGAAAATTTTAGCAGAGTTTGATTCAATTCAAATGGAATTTGATAATTATAATGGCCAGTTTTCAAAATTAATAAAACAAAAAAGAGAAATGGATAAGTCATTGGAGCTTGGAAAACTTGTAAACTCAAACCAAGTTCTTTCTTATAAAGCTTTAGCACAAATTACTAGAAGTGTTCCATTAAGAGTAAATTTTTCAAAAATGAGTTTTGATGGCTCATCAAATATAACAATTGAAGGAATGGCTTTTTCAGATCAAGATATTTTAAATTTTATTTCTAATCTAAATGAAAAATCTTTGATAGATCAAGCCTCATTGGTTGCAATGAAAGTTGATAATCAGGATAGCAATAGTAACAAGAAAGGGTTTACAATTCTTTGTAAATTAAAACAAAGTTAATATGGATTTAGGAAGTTTAAAAAATTTAGATGTAAAAGATTTAGTAGAAAAACTAAAAGGAATGGATCTGATGAGCAATAAAAAGCTTCTCATCAAGTTTGGTATAGGTTTTCTTTCAATTTTAATTTTTTTAATAATTTATTATTTTTTTGTTTCACCAACAGTGAAGTTTCAAAATGAGCAAATTTTAATCATGAATGAAAATAAAAATAAAATAGAAGAATTTAAGACCAATATTGTTACTTTGAAAAAAACTATTAAAAAGCTTGAACCTGAATTCAAAAAAAATAGCAAACTTTTTCATAGCAAAAAAGAAGTGGAGGACCTTTATCAAAATATAAGCAATTTTGCTTTAGCTAATGGTTTATCAATAGTAAATTTAAAAAAAGCAGATCCAGTTGCAGTTTCAAATTCAAACACTGAAAATTCTAGTGAAAATGAGAATAATGATGGCCAGCAAAATGCATTATATTTCAAAATACCAGTTGAGTATGAAATAATGGGTAATTTTCTTGGTTATTTAAAATTTAAAAGATCTTTAGCAAGTTCGTCAAAAGTTATAAATTTTGATAAAGAGGAAATTGATGTTTTAAAAGATGTTCAAGGAAAGGTAATATCAAAAGGAACAATATCAATAGTAGGTCTACCAGATGAATATAAATAAATTAATAGTTTTTATACTAACATTGGTTCTTTTGAACTTTAATAATGTGTCGTCAGAAGAAAAAGTTAAGTTAGATGACGAAGAACTACCAGCGATTGATCCATTTCAAGGGAATGCTGCAGTAGGCCAAAATCAAAACAGTATAGATACAGATACAAATGATCAAAATAGTGAAGCTGGAATTTTAAATGGAATGAGACTTGTTGGTACAATAATTGGTAAAAGTAAAAAATTTGCAATTCTGTCTAGACCAGATGGAAATGTTTTTAAATTTGAAGAGGATCAAAAACTAAATTCAAATGTTTCGATTGTAGAAATTTTTGGATCTTATGTAATTGTAGAAGATGAAAATAACAAATTTTATCAAGTATACATGAATAATTTAATTCAAGAAATTGATGGATAAAATGAAATTAGTAATAAAAATTTTTAGCTTATTTTTTATTGTTTTATTTATTGTAGGATGTGAAACAACGAAACCTACTGTTAATGTTCATGGTGAAAAACCATTAATTGATACTTCCAAGGTGATTAGTGATGGAAAAAAACAAATAGAGAAGAAAGTAAAAGATGGTCCTAAACCAATAGAAAATTCTAATAATGTTAAAACTAAGAGAAAAACAATTACTACCCAGAATGTAAAAAATTATGTCTCTATTCCTGATGATTTTACAAATTTAAAACAAAAAATTAGTATCAATTTTCAAGGCCTTGATTTTAGTTATGTAATGTCGTTGATGGCTGAGCTAGGAAATATAAACATATTGGTTGGTGATGAAGTCAGTGGAACCGTGACTGCAAAAATTGATAGTGTGAGTTGGGATACAGCATTCCAAACTATTCTTGATATGAAAACACTTGTTGCAGATATCAATGCTACCGATGGTATAATTAGAGTTCACACACCTGAAAAACTTACGGAGCAAGAAACAGCAAAATCTGCAAGGGCAGAGGTTTTAAAGAAAAAAATCGAACTGGAAGAGTCTGTAGAACCTATATTAGCTGAAATTTTCAGATTATATTATATCAGTCCGGAGCAAGCAAAAACCACCTTGGAAGATCTATTTGCAAGCCAAGGAGAAGAGGGCGCAGCAGTAATGAATAATTTAAAAATAACAGTAGAAGACACAACTAGATCAATAATTGTTAGAGGTCAAAAAGAGGATCTAGATGTTATTGATTCTGTTATTAAGGAAATAGATGTAAAAACTAAACAAGTTTTAATTGAAGCATTCATAGTTGATGTAACGTCTACTTTTGCAAAAGCACTGGGTAGTAGAATTGGTGCCATGACAAAGAAAGGTACAGGAGACTCATCATCTACTACTATTTCAGGAACAATTGGTGGAGCTGCAACAACATCAGCTGGAGTAACTTTAGGCGCCGCAGCAGGAACGGTAACAAACAATAGTATTACAGGTGCAACTAGTGGAATAGGAATTATTAAAATGATGGGAGCAGATGTATTAAAGATTGAATTAGAGGCGCTTCAGTCTTTAGGATTAAACGAGATTTTATCGTCTCCAAGTGTATTCACTTTAAACAACCAAGAAGCAACTATTACCCAAGGAGATCAAATTCCATACCAAACTACTTCGGATGGAACCACAACAACAGAATTTAAAGAAGCGGCACTTTCTTTAACTGTAACACCAAGTATCATAGGTGATGGTAATGTATTATTAGATATTCAAGTTAATAATGACGCTCCAAAAACTATTGCTGGGGCAGATGAACCAGGAATATCAACTAATGAGATTAAAACAAAATTATTAGTTACAGATGGAGACATTGTTGTAATAGGTGGAATAAAGAAAAATACAAAAAATAATACTAACACAAAAACACCAGGTATAAGCGATGTTCCTGTAGTAGGTAATTTATTTAAAGGTAAAAACAAAACTGATGAATTGAAAGAGTTGTTAATATTTATAGCTCCAAGAGTAATACAGTAATATGACAAAAATTAATTTAGATAATAAGAGTGAACAAAGCATTTTAAATATGCTTTTAGACCACGATGCATTAAATGATAGTTCTATATCTAAGATAAATAATACTAGTAAAGAAATTGGTAAAACAAAAATTGAAACAGCAATTGAATTGAAACTTACAAATGAAGAAAAAATTCTTAAATTGCTATCAAATTCATACTCACTAGATATTGTTGATCTAAATGAGAAAAAAATTGACGAAAAAATAAAAAAAATTCTTGATTTAAGATTTGTGGAGGACAATCATATTGTTCCTTTTGAAATTACAGGATCAACATTGAAAATAGCTATTCCAGATGGTTCTAAATTGAGCTTGATGAAGAATTTAAAAACTATGACCCAGATGGAGCCAGAGCTTTATGCTGCTTCAATTTCTAATATAAATGATTTCATAGCTAGACTTAAAAAATTAGAAAATAAAAAAATTTCATCTACCAATGTGAAAGTTGAAAAAATTGAAAAAAATAAAGATGAATTAGTTGAGGTAGGTTCTGAAGTTATAGTGTTTGGAAATAAATTAATTACAGAAGCAATTAATTTAGGTGCTAGTGATATTCACATTGAATGCTTTAGAGATAGTGCGCAAGTAAGATTTAGAGTGGATGGTATTTTAAGAGTTATGAAAGATTATTCCTCATTTCTTTATGAAAATTATAATGCAGTTGTAACAAGAATGAAGATAATAAGTAAATTAGATATTGCAGAAAGAAGACTGCCCCAAGATGGAGCTAGTACTTTTAAATCAGATACAAAAGAGGTGGATTTAAGGGTTTCGATACTACCTACCAAAAATAATGAAAGAATTGTTATGAGGATTTTAAATAAAGAGGCTGGTGAAAAAAAATTAAGTGAACTAGGTTTCGAGGCAAAAGATTTAGAAAAATTAACTAAAGCTATAACTTCTCCTCAGGGCATGGTTTTAGTAACTGGGCCAACTGGTAGTGGAAAAACAACTACACTTTATAGTGTTTTAAAACATATCAATAAGCCTGGTATGAATATCTTAACAGCTGAAGATCCAGTCGAATATGAATTAGAGGGTGTTGGTCAAGTTCAGGTAAAAGAAGCTATAGACTTTACTTTTGAGTCAGCACTAAGATCTTTTCTTAGACAAGATCCAGAAGTGATATTAGTTGGAGAGATAAGGGATAAAGCAACAGTGGACATAGCGTTAAAAGCATCTCTAACTGGACATTTGGTATTCAGTACACTTCACACAAATGATGCTCCAAGTTCTATTACTAGGCTTTTAAATATGGGAACACCCAATTACCTAATTTCAGCTGCACTAACTTTGATTATGGCACAGAGATTAGCTAGAAAAAATTGCTCAGAGTGTGCAATTATAGATGAAAATGTTACACCAAAATTATTAAATGCGATTGGGTTTTTACCTGAACAGTCTGCAAGAGCAAAAATTTATAAAGGTAAAGGTTGTGACCAATGTGGAAACACTGGATTTAAAGGAAGAATGGGTATTTATGAAATTCTTGAAATTGACAAAGAACTAAAGCATGGAATTTTATCTGACATGAGTCAAGCAGAGCTAAATGCTATTGCTAAAAAAAATGGTTTTAGAACTATGCAAGAAATGGGACATGATCTCTTATTAAGTGGAGATTTGTGTTATTCTGAATTTGAAAGAGTACTTCAATCGAATTAATGCTTAATTTTGAATACAAAGGTATATCTTATGGAAAATATGTAGAGGGAGAAATTGAGGCACTCAATAATTCTGAAGCAGCTCATAAATTAAAAGAACAAAAAGTAATCATTACAAAATTAGTTCAAACAAAAAAAAAGAAAGAAATCAAAAAAAAAGAAAAAACCTCTTTTTCATTTGGAACAGGAGTTAAAGCTAAAGATATTTTAGTTTTTTGTAAACAATTTGCTACAATGTTAAGAGCTGGTTTACCAGTATTAAATACACTTGAAATGTTGATTGGACAAACAGCATCTAAGGGAATGAAAACAATCATAGAAAACATAAAAAAAGACCTTGAAGCTGGAAATGCATTATCAAAATGTTTTGAAAAACATCCAAAAGTATTTGATACAGTTGTGGTTAATTTGATTAAAGCAGGAGAAGCTAGTGGAAAACTAGATATATTTTTACAAAAAATTGTTCTTAATTTAGAAAAAAAAGAAAAAATTAAATCTCAAATTAAAAGTGCTTTTTTTTATCCTGGAGTTTTGTTCACAGTTGCAATAGGTGTTACAATTTTTATGTTAATGAATGTTGTTCCAACCTTTGTAAATATGTATGAGGGAATGGGTATGGGAGATGATTTACCAACTCCAACTGCTGTAATTATGTCTATGAGTACTTTTCTAAGATCAGCGGGTGGATTGATAATGTTTATTTCAATTATAGCAATTGTTGTATTAATGAAATTTTTCATAGCAAAAAGTTATAACTTTAGAAAATCTTGGCATGCATTTACTTTAAAGTTACCAGTTTTTGGAAACCTATTGCAAAAATCTATTCTTGCTAAAGTTTCGATGGTTCTTGGTAATCTTAATCAAGCAGGTGTCGATTTAATAGAAAGTATTGATATTGCAAAATCAGTAACTGATAATGTTATTGTAGTCGAGTCACTTGAAAATATTAAGAAAGGTGTTTTTTCTGGAGAAACATTGACAGATTTATTTAGAAAAGAAAAAATTTTTCCTTCCACTTTTAGTCAATTGATTGCAGTAGGAGAGCAAACAGGTAGTCTTGACGATATGTTTGGTTCTGTTGCAACTTATTATGAAGAGGAATTTGATGTAGCGGTTGGTAATCTTTCAAGCTTAATTGAGCCCATAATGATCGTATTTATGGGAATTACTATTGGTGGCTTAATGCTTGCTATGTATGCCCCAATATTCAACGTTGGTGCAATTATTAATTAAACTACCAATATCTAAGACTTTTTGGTGTTTGACATTTAAAACCATAGATTTTAGAATTACCCTCATATTTTTAAGAATAGGAGTCGCATGAAAAAAAACAAAGGTTTTACACTTATTGAGCTACTAGTAGTTGTAGCGATAATAGGTATTTTAGCTGCAGTAGGTGTTGTGGCTTACAATGGTTATACCGCATCTGCAAAAGCAAATGCAGCAAAAACAATGCATTCACAAGCTGTTAAATATATTTCAGCAGAAATTCAAAAATGTTCTTTAGGCGAAGACGAATTTATGGGAACTAATCAGAAATGTCCTGCAACAGCTGCAAAAGCAGTTACTGGAGCAAAAAATACAATGACTGACAAAAATCCTTACAACACTTCTGAGCCAGCTGTTAAAGAAGCTGGTGGATTTGTTGCAGGTCAGGTTAGCTTAAGCTCATCTGGTTCAACTATAACAGTTAAAACTTGTACGAAAACAGGTTGTGGTTCATCTGATCAGCTAACTGCTACGATAAGCGTAGATTAAATTTAAATGAGGCGCTACAGCCAAGGTTTTACATTAATAGAACTTTTGGTTGTAGTTGCACTCATAGGAATTCTCTCTGCAATAGGTATAGTATCATACGGAAAATACAAAACTTCAGCAGAAAAAAAACAAGCAGAAATAAGTCTCAGCTCAATATATTTAGCAGAACAAGAGTATAAGTCTAATAATGGTAGTTATTATTACAACTCATCATTAAATAATATAATCAATGAACTTTTTGATGGTGTTGATGATTTATCAGACCAAAATTATAATTATACTATAACTGGTAATGCCTCTAGTGATACTTTAAGTATCCAAGCAAAACATAAATCTTCAAATTGTACTTTAACTCTAAACGAAAAGAATAAGTTAACTACTTCAAATTGTTAAAGTAAGTTAATGAAAATATTTTTATATTTAAATATTATTGTTACAGGATTAAATATTTTTATAATTATTTATGCATATTCTTTAAATTTTTTTCCGAAAAAATGGAGAAAAAAAGTTAATCAAGATACTTTAGTTGGTTTAGCTTTAATATTTTCTAGCTTATTTACTTTTTTTCTTTGGGTTGTATATTTTTATTATAAAATTTTTATATGAATAAAAAAGGTTTCACTCTTATTGAGCTTTTAGTCGTTGTAGCCATCATTGGTATTCTATCTGCAGTAGGAATTGTTGCATATGGAAAATACACTGATGGAGCTAAAAATGCGATTATTAAATCAAATCATCAAAAAATAAAAGAATTAATAAAAGCTGAAATCGCTGACTGTCATTTATCAGGTGGCAGAGATTATGAAGTTATAAGATATGAGAGATCAGGGGGAAAAACTTTTAGAGAAAGAAAAATAAGATGTCGTTCAGCATTTAGTAACGAACTTCAAGTGCATTTTTTGGCTTTAGGATTAAGAGATCCTGTAATTCAAAGTTTTAGCTTTTATAAACCATGGACTCATAATGGCACAGTTTTACCTAATGATGCAGGAGCTGCTTGGTGGGGGGCGCCTAGAAAAGAAGCCAAATATCATCCTGCCTATTGGGTTGGAAAAACTTGGATTGAACATAAATGGATAGATGGATATAGAATTCTTACGCTTACAAGTTATTTAATGGATGAAACAACTAAAATTACCGATACTATTAAGATACCATTTAAGTAATGAATAAAAAAGGTTTTACCTTAATTGAACTCCTAGTTGTAGTAGCAATCATTGGAATATTATCTTCAGTTGGAGTAGTTGCTTATAATGGATATACAAAAAGTGCAAAAGCCAAGACAGCTGAATTAAACTACACAAATATCAATAAAGCTCTAATGTTTGAGTTTATGAAGTGTGAATTAGATAGTTCTGCTACGGTATTTAATAATCATAAATGCGGTAATTCAAACTCTCCATCCATTAATACAATAAGCGCCTTTATCACAAATAATTTAAAAATGTCCAACCCTTATGGTTCTACTTTGATAAATAAATCTCCGTGTTCTCAAGGATCTGTTTCTATCAGTAGCCCTTCCAAAGGTAATTATTCTGTTAGCTTTTACTCTGCTCCTCAGAAAAAAATTGTAACTACAAACATGGGGACTACATGGACGCCAGTGAAAGTTGGAAGTAATACAAAATATACAAATGTAAATACAGGATGTAACACTACTTGGACTTCAGTTAATACAGGAGCTAATACTACTTATAGTTCTGTCAATACCGGATCAAACACAAAATATAGCAGCCCATAGTGTAAAGTGATAGAATTTTTTTATGAAAAAAAATGCATTCACATTAATTGAGCTTTTGGTTGTTGTAGCAATCATCGGTATTCTAGCTGCAGTAGGGGTAGTTGCTTATAATGGGTATACGGCGAGCGCAAAAGAGTCTGTTTGTAAAAATAACTTTCAATTGTGGTCTAAGTTAATCAATGAGAAATATGCATTATGTCAAATTGAAAGCGAAATCGAATTAAAAGGACAATATTGGAAAAATACACCTGGAGCAAAAGTTAAGTATAACTGTTCTAACGCCACAAGTCCTAAAAAATTGATAGCGGCAGTTGGGCAACATCTTACCAATATTGTAAAAGATCCATATAACCCAACTTATCATGGCAATGTTGAGTATGTAACTTGGAATGGAGTACCATACAAAGATGGCATGTTATCAACTTATGACAATTACATAAGAACAAGGTGTAGGGGGAAAAACTATGAAGTTACATTTGATTAACTCGATAAAACATAAAGGTTTCACACTCATAGAACTTCTAGTTGTTGTAGCAATAATAGGTATCTTGGCTGCTGTAGGTGTGGTTGCTTATAATGGGTATACCACAAGTGCAAAAAAGAATGTTGCGAAACAAAATCATAAATTGATGGTAAAGGAGTTTCAGGTAATGGTAACTGCATTTGATATAAATGGAAGCATAAGTAGAAAAATTAATGGAGGCAATTTACAAACTTTTAGTACTAAAAATTCAGCTTTTGATTGTCCAGCGTTTCAGCACCATTTTAAACAAATTAAATCTCCTTATGCCACTTCAGTTGAAATAGGAAAAGATCAAGATAATCAGGCTTGGGCTGGAAAATGTTGTAATTATGGAAAAATTGGATGGACTTACGTTTGGCAAAAGACTGGAGGTTTTTGTACTTTCTCAACATATATAACTGATACTGAATTAATTTACGATGAAGTGAAATGGTCCGATTAATATACTTAATAGAAATTTATTAATTAAATTCTTTTGTTTCAATGTTTAAGTGTATAAGTTAAAAAGTTAAATACACCTTTAATTTTTTTTCATATTATAAAAATATGCAATATCCGATTCTTTTACCTAATATTTTTAATCATCCTTTCACTTATGAGAGCAGTTTAAGTCTTAATGTTGGTGATTATGTCATGGTGCCTTTTGGAAAATCCAAAATTATTGGTGTTGTTTGGGATCAATTTGAAAAAAACAAAAATAAAAATTTTAAAACTAAAAATATAATAAAAAAATTAGACGTAACTCCATTAAAAAAAAACACAATAAATTTTTTAAATTGGTTTGCAGAATACAATCTTATACCAAAGGGCATGGCATTAAAATTGGTACTCTTGAGCAGTAAAGCAATAGAGAATAAAGAAACTCAAAATTATCAAATATTTGATAGCAAAATTAAAGAAAATTTAATCAAGTTATCTAGTGATCAAAAAAAATCTTTAAAAAAAATGAATATTTCAAACAAAAAGTTTAGAGTTCATGTTTTGCAAGGCACAACTGGATCAGGCAAAACTTTAGTTTATTTTGAGGCATTAAAACCTTTGATAGAAAGGGGTTTTCAAGGATTAATTTTATTACCAGAAATAGGTCTGACTAGTCAGTTTGAATTAAAATTTTTAGATTTCTTTGGTTTTAAACCTGCGGTTTGGCATTCGGGTATTTCAAAAAAAAAGAAAGAGTTAATTTGGAGTGGAGTTTCAAACGGTAAAATAAAAATAATAATTGGCGCAAGATCCTCACTGTTTTTACCATTTAAAAAATTAGGAATAATAATTGTCGATGAAGAACATGATCAATCATTTAAACAAGATGAAGGTATAACTTACAATGCTCGTGATATGGCAATTTCTAGAGCTTCTTTTGAAAATATTCCAATAAACTTAATTACTGCTGTACCTTCTATAGAAACTTTTGAAAATATTAAAAAAGGTAAATATGAGTTTTCTAGATTAAATGAAAGATATCAAAACGCACCTCTACCTAATTATGAAATTATTAATTTAAATAATACAAAACTTGAAAAGCAGTCATGGCTATCAACTAAAATTATTGAAAAAGTAAATTTACATTTGAAAAAAAAAGATCAAGTTTTATTTTTTTTAAATAGAAGAGGTTTTTCTCCAAATACCTTATGCAATAAGTGTTTTACAAGTTTTACATGTCCAAATTGCAGCATCAATTTAGTTTATCATAAAAATAAAAATAACTTATTATGCCATTATTGTGGTTACAGATCTGATCTTAAAAGAAATTGTACAAAAGAAGGAAACTGTGAATTCATTTTCAGTGGTCCTGGTGTTGAGAGAATTTCAGAGGAAGTAAAAAGAAAATTTCCTGGAAAAAAAATACAAATTTTTTCAAGCGACACTATGAACAAAAAAGACTCTAAAGAAAAAATAGACAAAATTACCAAAAATGAAATAGACATTTTAGTTGGAACCCAGTTAATTTCAAAAGGTTTTCATTTTCCAAGCTTAAATTGCATTGTAGTTGTTGATATTGATCTTTCATCTCAAGGACACGATTTAAGAGGTGCAGAAAAAAACTTACAGCTTTATCATCAGCTATCAGGGCGTGCAGGTAGAACTGGAAAACCAGCAACCGTATATTTTCAAACCTATGAAAATAATACTAAGATGATCTCAGAAATTACAAATAAAAACCCAGATATTTTTTTAGAAAGAGAACTGGAGATAAGAAAAAAAAATAAACTACCTCCATTTCAAAGATTTATTTCTTTAATATTAACGGGAGATAATGAAATTAAATTAGAAAAAGAAGCTATTAATTTTAAAGCATTCGTTGAAACTAAAGTAGAAGGAAAGATACTAGGTCCAGTGAATGCTCCATTATTTAGATTAAAAAGAAAATTTAGAATCAGATTTTTAATAAGAGGCTCAAAATCTATCAAACTACAGAGTTCTCTTGCTAAAATTATTCCAAATTATAAATTTTCATCTGGAATAAAACTTTCAGTTGATGTTGACCCAATTAACTTCAATTAACTACAAAAAAGAGGCATTTTTTGCGAATCCGCTACTTGAAGACATTAGGGTCATATGTTATTCAGGGCGTGATTTTAAAATAATCATCAACATTACAGAGGAACCAAGTTGAGTAAGGACACCGGATTTTCAATAACTTCTGCTGAAAGATATTCTCTTGCCCTCTTTGAACTTTCAGAAGAAAACAACCTTTTAAGTCAGATCGAAGATCAGTCTTCATCTATTCTTAGTTTAATTGAACAAAGTGATGATTTTTCTAGTTTGATTAAAGATCCAACCACAAGCCAAGAAGATTTATTACAAGTAATTAACACAATCTCAGAAAATAACAAATTTGAGTCTTTATTTAAAAATTTTTTAAGTTTCTTAATTCAAAAAAGACGTTTCTTTTTTATTGAGCGAATCCTTAAAAGTTTTATTGAAATTTGTTCAAGAAAAAGAGGGGAACTTAAGGCAGAATTAAAGTCAGCAAAAGAATTATCTAATGAAGAAATTTCAAAAATTACAGAGGAGTTAACAAAAAATTTTAGCTCAAAAATAAAATTAAACTACAAACATGACAAAAGTTTAATAGGAGGTTTGGTGGTACAAGTTGGAAGCACTATGGTTGACACCTCTATTAAAAATAAATTACAACAAATCGAAAATAGAATGATAGAGGCATAAATGGAAATAAATCCTTCAGAAGTTACAAAAATATTAAAAGAACAAATTAAAAATTTTGGTGATAAAGCAGAAGTCACAGAAGTTGGTCAAGTTTTATCAGTTGGGGATGGTATTGCTAGGATTTATGGTTTAGATAATGTCCAAGCTGGTGAGATGGTAGAGTTTGCAGATGGTTCAAAAGGTATGGCTCTAAATTTAGAAAGTGAAAATGTTGGTGTTGTAATTTTTGGTGATGATAGAAATGTTAAAGAAGGTGATGTAGTAAAAAGGACTGGTAATATTGTTGACACTCCAGTTGGAAAAGAATTATTAGGAAGAGTAGTGGATGGTTTAGGAAATCCTATTGATGGAAAAGGACCATTAGATAAAGGAATTAAAAAAAGCAGGGTTGAAGTTAAAGCTCCTGGTATTATTCCACGACAATCAGTGAGTGAACCAATGCAAACTGGCCTTAAATCAATTGATAGTCTGGTCCCAATTGGAAGAGGGCAAAGGGAATTAATTATTGGTGACAGACAAACCGGTAAAACAGCAGTTGCAGTAGATGCAATTATTAATCAAAAAAAAATCAATGAATCTGGAGATGAAAAACAAAAACTGTATTGTATATATGTTGCAGTTGGACAAAAAAGATCAACAGTAAGACAAATTCAAAAAACATTAGAAGAAGCTGGAGCTATGGAGTACACAACAATTGTTGCTGCTACTGCATCTGACTCCGCTCCTTTACAATTTTTAGCACCGTATACAGGTTGTGCTATGGGTGAGTATTTTAGAGATAATGGAATGCACGCGTTAATAATTTATGACGATTTATCTAAACAAGCAGTTGCTTATAGACAAATGTCATTGCTATTAAGAAGACCTCCAGGACGTGAGGCTTATCCTGGAGATGTATTTTATCTTCATAGCAGATTGCTTGAGAGAGCTGCAAAATTAAGTGATGAACATGGTGGTGGATCACTTACTGCTCTTCCAATTATTGAAACACAAGGTGGAGACGTATCTGCGTTCATTCCAACTAACGTTATTTCAATTACAGACGGACAAATTTTCCTTGAAACAGAACTATTTAACCAGGGAATAAGACCTGCAATTAATGTAGGTTTATCAGTATCTAGGGTTGGTTCATCAGCTCAAACTAAAGCGATGAAAAAAGTTTCTGGTTCAATGAAACTAGAGTTAGCACAATACAGAGAAATGGCAGCTTTTGCTCAATTTGGATCTGATTTAGATGCATCTACTCAGCAACTTTTAAATAGAGGCTCTAAATTAACTGAACTTTTAAAACAAAAACAATATTCACCTATGACTGTTGCGGAACAAGTTATTTCAGTATTTTGCGGAGTAAAAGGTTATCTAGATGATATTGATCTAAAAGATGTTGCCGAATTTGAGAGTAAGATTATTGAAAAATGTAAATCAGATAAGCCTGAAATTATAGAGTCAATTTTAACTTCAGGAAAACTTGAGGAAGATAAAGAAAAATTACTTGTTGAGGTAGTCACTCAATTAAAAGGAAATTTTAAATCTTAATAATTTATGGCAAGTTTAGACGACCTAAAAAAAAGAATAGCTAGTGTAAAGTCTACACAGAAAATTACAAAAGCTATGAAAATGGTTGCGGCAGCTAAATTAAGAAGAGCTCAAGAAAGTGCTGAGAAGGGAAGGCCATATTCTGAAAAAATGAATAATGTTATTTTAAATTTATCAAACGGTATATCTGATAAAGAAAATGCGCCAAAGTTATTGTCAGGCACTGGTCAGGAAAAAACTCATCTTTGCGTGGTGATGACTTCTGATAGAGGTTTATGTGGCGGATTTAATTCCAATATTATTAAAAAAGCTAAAAGTTATTTTGCAAAAATTTTAGATGAAGGTAAAGAACTTAAAATTATTACAGTAGGCTCAAAGGGAAATGATCAATTAAAAAGAGTTTATGGTGATAATATAATTGAAAATATTTCTTTTAAAGAATCTAAAAATGCAAATTATTTTGATGCTGATAAAGTTGGGAAAATAGTAATTGAAAAATTTGAAGCAGGTGAATTTGACATTTGTACAATCTTTTATAACCAATTCAAAAATGTAATTACTCAAATTCCTCAAGCACAGCAAATTATCCCTTTAAATAATGAAGGCGAAGAAACTAGTTCAGAAGAAAATTACGAATTTGAACCGGATGAAGATGAAATTTTAAGCAATTTATTGCCAAAGAATATTTCTACGCAAATATTTAAAGCAATGTTAGAGAATTCAGCTAGCGAGCAAGGGTCTAGAATGAGCGCAATGGATAATGCAACCCGAAACGCAGGTGAAATGGTTGACAAACTTACTATCGAATATAATAGAAGTCGTCAGGCAGCAATTACAAAAGAACTAATAGAAATCATATC
The DNA here is from genome assembly GCA_902589725.1 of uncultured Pelagibacteraceae bacterium. Taxonomy (GTDB): domain Bacteria; phylum Pseudomonadota; class Alphaproteobacteria; order Pelagibacterales; family Pelagibacteraceae; genus Pelagibacter. The sequence continues at coordinate 32,826 of CACITU010000005.1, read as the reverse complement.
AGGAGCAGAAAGTTTATAATTATGAGCAAAGGAATAATCACACAAGTTATTGGAGCGGTAGTAGATGTTAAATTTGATGGTGAACTGCCTGAAATTTTAACAGCATTGGAATGTAAAAACGGCGATAACAGGCTAGTTTTAGAGGTAGCACAACACTTAGGTGAAACTACTGTTAGAACAATTGCTATGGATGCTACTGAAGGATTAAAAAGAGGTGATGAGGTTATTAATACCAATGCTCCTATTCAAGTTCCAGTTGGACCCGAAACACTTGGAAGAATTATAAATGTAATTGGCGAACCTATAGATGAAAGAGGTGTGGTAAAGACTAAAGAGAGCTGGCCAATTCATAGAGCTGCACCTGAATTTAATGACCAATCAACAGAGACTGAAATACTTGTAACAGGTATTAAAGTAATTGATTTGCTTGCACCTTACGCAAAAGGCGGAAAGATTGGATTATTCGGTGGAGCAGGAGTAGGAAAAACAGTTTTAATTATGGAATTAATTAATAACGTTGCAAAAGCTCATGGTGGTTTTTCAGTTTTTGCAGGAGTTGGAGAGAGAACTAGAGAAGGAAATGATCTTTATCATGAAATGATTGAGTCTGGAGTAATTAAAAAAGAAGGAGCCGGTTCAAAAGCTGCCCTAGTTTATGGACAAATGAACGAACCTCCTGGAGCAAGAGCAAGAGTTGCACTTACTGGGTTAACTGTAGCTGAATACTTTAGAGATCAGGAAGGTCAGGACGTGCTTTTCTTCGTAGATAATATTTTTAGATTTACCCAGGCAGGATCAGAGGTTTCAGCTTTGTTAGGAAGAATTCCATCTGCTGTTGGATATCAACCAACATTAGCTACTGACATGGGTAACCTACAAGAAAGAATTACGACTACAAACAAAGGGTCAATTACATCTGTACAAGCAATTTATGTGCCTGCTGATGATTTAACAGACCCAGCTCCAGCCACTTCGTTTGCTCACTTAGATGCAACGACTGTACTTTCAAGACAAATTGCGGAAATTGGTATTTATCCCGCAGTAGATCCCCTGGATTCTACATCAAGAATTTTAGATCCAAGAATAGTTGGAGATGAGCATTATAGAGTAGCAAGAGATGTTCAAAGAATACTACAATCATATAAATCACTACAAGATATTATAGCTATTCTTGGTATGGATGAATTATCTGAAGAGGATAAATTAGTTGTGGCAAGAGCTAGAAAAATCCAGAGATTTTTATCTCAACCATTCTTCGTTGCAGAAGTATTTACTGGTTCACCAGGAAAACTTGTTGATCTTGACTCAACCATCAAAGGTTTTGATGCAATCTGTAAAGGTGAGTATGATCACTTGCCCGAAGCTGCTTTTTATATGGTTGGCACAATTGAAGAAGCTATGGAAAAAGCTAAGAAAATAGAACAAGAAGCTGCTGCTTAATGAGCGAAGAGTTTAAAGTTGAAATAGTAAATCCTGAAAAATCTTTTTTAGTAAAAGATGATGTTTCAGAAGTTGTGGTCCCTGCTTTTGAAGGAGAGATGGGAATATTGAAGGATCATATTTCTATTATTTCATTTTTGAAACCTGGGATAATTAAGATTTTATCAAAATCAGGTGACGAAAACTACTATGTTGAAGATGGGATTGTTGAGTTTAAAAATAATAATTTATCTATTTTAACAAGTACAATTTTTAATCTTACGGATATGGATAAATCAAAGCAACAAGATTTACTTAAAGAGGCAGAAGAAGAGGCTAATAAAACCGATATTAATGATCAATCTAAGTATTTAGCAGATAAAAAAGTTGAAGTTTTAAAATCTCTAAATTAATTTTTTAACTTTTTCTTTAAGTTCTTTGTAAACATGATGTTTAAAATCAACTACAACATCAGTAATTAAATCTAAGTCAATCCACTTCCAATCCAAAAACTCTGGATTAGATGTATTAATATTTATTTCATTATCATTTCCAATAAATCGCATTAAAAACCATTTTTGCTTTTGACCTTTGTACTTACCTTTCCAAATAATACCTAGTAATCGATCAGGTAAATCATAAGTCAATGTACCATCGAGTTCCTTTATAAGTTCTACACTTTTGATACTTGTTTCTTCCTCCAATTCTCTAAATGCTGCTTTTAAATAATCCTCTCCCTCATCAACACCGCCCTGAGGCATTTGCCAAAAATTTTTAGGATTATCTATTCTTTTTGCAACAAATACTTTATTTTGGTTATTCAATAATACTATTCCGACCCCACTTCTCAGTGGTAAATCTTTAAAATTTTTATTCATATTATCCGTTAAGTAACTTAATAGCGTAGTTTAATTGATTGTCAGTATCAGTTTTTATTCTAAAATCATCACCTTCTTCATTTACTTCTATATCTGGTCTAACACCTACTTCAGAGATAGATTTTCCAGAAGGAAGATAATATTTTGCGACAGTTAATCTTATAGCTCCACGATTTTTTAAAGGAATAATCGATTGGACTGAACCTTTACCAAAGCTATTTTCACCAATGATAATTGCTCTTTTGTGATCCTTTAAAGCTCCAGCAACAATTTCAGATGCAGATGCTGAGCCATAATTAATCAAAACCAATAATGTTTTTCCGTCAGTAATATCTCCTTTTTTTGCAAACCATTTTCTATTTTCAGATTTTGTTCTGCTTTTTGTTGAAACTATCTCTCCATTTTCTAGAAAAAAATCTGAGATCTTTATTGCCTGAGATAAAAGACCTCCAGGATTATTTCTTAAATCTAAAATAAATGAATTTACGTTTTTATCTTTTTTAAGTTTTTTTATTTGTTTTTCTATTTGATCACTACTGTTATCGTTAAACGAAGTAAGCCTGATGTATCCAATGTTTTCATTTATAATTTCAGATTTTACAGATTTAACCTGAATAACTTCTCTTATTATATTAAATGTTAATGCTTTTTTTTCACCTCTTCGTCTTACTATTAATTCTATACCGGAACCCACAGGTCCCCTCATTAAATCAACAGCTTCACTTAATGATTTTCCTTGAACTTGAACATCATTTATTTTGACTATGTAATCACCAGCTTTTAATCCAGCCCTTGATGCAGGTGTATCATCTATTGGCGAAATTACTTTAACCACACCAGCCTCCATACTGACCTCAATTCCTAATCCACCAAACTCGCCACTGGTTTCTGTTTGCATTTCCTCAAAAATTTTAGGGGACATGTAGGATGAATAAGGATCTAACGATTGTAAAAGTCCATTGATTGCAGCGTCCATACTGTCGGATTGATTAAAATCATCAACATATTCTTTATTAATCTTTTCTAGAACTTCACCGAAAAGATCAATTTTTTTATAAATATCAATTTCAGCTGAAATAACGTTTTTGTTTAAGTAAAAAATAGAAAATAAAATCAATAATAAAATTTTAATTTTTTTCATATCATCACTTTTTCTTTTGGAATTAACTCTGACCAAATTTTTTCTAATTCATAAAACTTTCTTTTTTCTGGATGAAAAATATGAATAATCAAATCAATCCCATCAACAAGTTTCCATTCAGCACTTTCTTTGCCTTCAATTTTAGAATCTTTTACACCATTATTTTTTAGTTTTTCTAAAACTTGCTCAGATAAAGATTGGATATGTCTAGATGAAGTTCCACTTGCAATGATCATGTAATCAGCCATAGAACTTTTGTCTTTAAGATCAATAGTTACAATGTCTTGAGCTTTATTGAGATCTAGTGTGCTGATTACAATTTCTTTTAAATCTGAAATTTTGTCCATTGATTGATTTTAGATTATCAAATTTTTCTTAATTGAGAAGATGAAATGTTGACTTTATTAAACTCAATAAACTCTAGATTGGCCTTACCCATTTGCTTAAATGTCTTTGATTTTAAAGAATTTTTTTTATATCCATGCCTGTCAAAAACTAGAATATTACATTTTTTTAAAATTATTTTATATTTATACCATTTATGAAAATTAATAAGGTTGTCGGCACCCATTAAAAAATAAATTTCAATGCTTTTATTTTTTTTTAAATAATTGATTAAATTTATAGTTTTATTTGATTTAATAATTTTTTCATAAAATTTGATCTTAATAAATGAATTTGTACCAATTATTTTTTTACAATATTTAATTCTTTGAGCAATTGAAGTTTTGCTATCTTTTTTAAATGGATTTTTTTTTGTAATTGCCCAAATAACCTTTTTGAGTTTGAATCGTTTCTTTGCTTCTTTCGAAATTGCTAAGTGTCCTTTATGAGCGGGATCAAATGATCCACCCAATACACCAATTTTTATTTTTGTGTTATTCAATTTAATTTCTTATTCTACCATTACTAGTGATTTCATATTTATATGAAATCAATTGATTTAAACCTACAGGACCTCTTGGTGGTAGAGTATTAGTAGAAATTCCAACTTCTCCACCAAATCCAAATTCACCACCATCAGCAAATTGAGTCGAGGTATTATGCATTGCAATTGAGCTTTTAACATTTTTTAAGAAATATTTTGCTGTCTTTTTATTTTTTGTAATTATGGAGTCAGTGTGCATAGTTCCATATTTGTTAATATGCTTAATTGCCTCTTCGGAATTTTTAACAATTTTAACGGATACAATTGATGATAAATATTCAGTTGACCAATCTTTTTCTTTTGCAGGATAAACTTGACCTTTGTAATAATTCTTCAAAATCTTATCGCCAATTATTTTACAACCACTATTTTCAAGTTCCTGCAAAATAGTATTACTAAATTTTTTGACTATATTTTTATGTATAAGAATAGTTTCAGTTGCACCGCATATACTTGTATTTCTTAATTTAGCGTTATAGACAACTTCTTTAGCCATTTTCAATTCTGCATCTTTATCTATATAAGTATGACAAAGTCCCTCTAGGTGCCCAATTATAGGTACTTTGGACAATTCTAAAACTTTTTTAACTAAATTTTTTCCACCACGAGGTATGATGACATCGATATATTTCTTCATCTTAGAAAGCATAATATCTACAAGCCTCCTTTGTTTTGAATCGATAAACTGTATAAAGTTTTCATCAACTTTATTTTTTTTAAGTGCTTTTCTAAACAACTTAGCTAAAGCTTTATTAGAATTTATAGCTTCAGAGCCTCCTTTTAAAATCACTACATTTCCGGATTTAAAACAAAGACTAGCAACATCTGAAGTTACATTTGGTCTACTTTCATAAATAACCCCAATTATTCCAATTGGTATTGATACTCTTTTTATATTCAAACCATTTGGTCTTTTCCATTTGTCTAAAGTTTTGTCTATAGGGTCTCTTAGTTTAACTATTTTTAAAATAGAATTTATAATTCCATTTAATTTATCTTCATTTAAATGAAGTCTTTTGATTAAGTTTTCCTTTAACCCTTTTTTTCTTGCGAAATCAATATCTTTTGAATTTTGATTAATAATAAATTTTTTTTTATTCTTAATTAATTTCGCATAATCATTTAAAACTTTATTTTTTACCTTAGTTGTAATTTTATACTCACTAGCTTTTCGAGCTTTTCTTCCAATTAAATTCATATATTTAATCATTTAAATTTCCACCATATCATCTTTATGAATAACTTCTGATTTTGCGACATAGCCTAATAATTTTTCAATTTCATTAGAGTGATGACCCATAATTTTAGTCACCTCATCAGAAGTAAAGGAACTTAACCCTCTTGCACATTCATTATTTTTTTTATCTAACACTTTAATATGATCACCTTTGTTAAATCTTCCAGAAACTTTTTTAATTCCTGCTGCTAGCAAACTTTTTCCAGATTTTAATGCTTTTTTAGCACCATCATCAATTATTAAAGCTCCTTTAGGTGCTACAGAACTTATTATCCATTTTTTTCTAGCATCTAACTTTGAAATTTTTGGACTAAACCAAGTACAATTATTTTTTTCAATTATTTTTGAAATAGGATTTGAATATAGTCCATTGGCAATAACCATACTAGTACCAGCAAGCTGACATATTTTTGCCGCTTCAATTTTTGTATGCATACCACCACTTCCATATTCATTTACACCTTTAACATAAATTTTTTTTAGATCTATTTTGAGGTCATCAATCTTCTTTATTAGCTTAGCATCCTTAAAAACTTTAGGATTTTTAGTATACAAACCATCAACATCAGATAATAAAATTAAGGTATCTGCGTTTGTAATTTGTGCAACTCTAGATGCCAATCTATCATTATCTCCATATTTTATTTCACTCGTTGCAATGGTGTCATTTTCATTGACCACAGGAATAAAACCAAGTTCAAAAAGATTATCAAAAGTACGTTTTGCATTGAGAGATCTTCTTCTTTCCTCAGTATCTTCTAATGTAAGCAAAATCTGAGAAATATTTAATTTATATTTTGTGAAAATCTGTGAAAATAAATTCATTAGTTCTATTTGACCAATAGAAGCAATAGCTTGACTCTTATCTAATTTAATATTTTTTTTGTTATAATTCATTTTCTTGCAACCCAAAGCTATAGCACCAGAGCTAACAATAACTACTTTTTGATTTTTATCTCTTAATTTTTTAATGTCTTTTGCAAAACTAGATAACCATTGTCTCCTAATTTTTTTATTTTGATCAACTAGGAGAGATGATCCAATTTTGACCACAATTATTTTAGAGTTTTTAAGATACATAAGACAAAAGTTTTGCTTTAATTTTTGATACAGATTTTTTTTCCAGAGTTGTCATTGTCATAATCTCACAATTTTTACCCTTTGAAAAATGATCTATAACTTCATTTACTGTTTCTTCATCAATCAAATCAATTTTATTAAGCACAATTAGTTCTTTTTTTTCTAATAACTTTGCACTGTAGCTTTTTAATTCATTTTTTACCTGATTATAAGACTCATTCAGATCTAAGTTGGTAACATCAATTAAGTGCAGTAAAGACTTACATCTCTCTATATGTTTTAAAAATTGTATCCCTAACCCTATACCTTCGTGGGCTCCTTCAACTAATCCTGGAATATCTGCAATAGTAATTTCTTTATCATCGTAAGAAGCTACACCAAGGTTTGGATTAACAGTTGTAAATTTATAATTTGCAATTTTTGGATTTGCGTTTGTTAATGCTGCTAACAAACTCGATTTTCCAGCATTTGGCAATCCTATAATACCAATATCAGCAATTGTTTTTAATTGAAGCCATATTGTAAATTCTTCTCCGATGGTCCCTTTAGTAAATTTTTTTGGAGCTCTGTTTGTAGAACTTTTAAATCTTGTGTTTCCTAAACCTCCTTTTCCACCAGCAGCTGCAATATATTCTTCACCTTTTTTATTAAAATCAAAAAGAAGAGTTTTGTTATCTTCTTCAAATACCTGTGTACCTAGAGGGACTTTTAAAATTAAATCTTCACCACCTTTTCCTGTTCGGTTTTGACCAGAGCCATTTTCTCCACGTTCGGCCTTGTGATGTTGTTGATATCGATAATCAATAAGGGTATTTAAATTTTCTTCTGACTTTAAAATAATTGATCCACCTTTTCCACCATCCCCACCATCTGGTCCACCAAACTCAACATATTTCTCTCTTCTAAAACTGGGAGATCCATCTCCACCGTTTCCAGCTTTAATATATATTTTAACTTGATCGAGAAATTTCATAATACAACATCTATTTTAATTGGTTGTACTATTAATTGGGCTTTACAGAAACGAAAGTTCTATCTGATTTAGATTTTTTGAATACAACTTTTCCTTTAACAACTGAAAATATTGAATGATCTTTACCCATACCAACATTTTCACCTGGAAAAATCTTAGTTCCTCTTTGTCTAACAATTATGTTTCCAGGAATTACTGTTTCACCACCATACTTTTTTACACCAAGTCTTCTACCGGCACTATCTCGTCCATTTCGTGATGATCCACCTGCTTTTTTTGTTGCCATAATCTACCTAATAATTATTTGCTTACTGCTTCCTTAACTTCTTCTTTTTTTGAAGTTTTAGAAATTTTTTCAGCTTCTGATAACACTTTACCATCTTTTGAAAAAATTTTGTTAATTCTTATCATAGAATATTCTTGTCTATGCCCATTTTTTCTTCTTGAATTTTGTCGTCTTCTTTTTTTAAAAATTAAAATAGTTCTATTTTTACTATTTTTAATTAAATTAGCTTCTACTTTTGCACCCTCAACATTTGGAGTTCCAATTTCAATTGATTTGTCATCACCGTATGCCAAAATTTCACTAAACTCTATCTTAGTCTCAGGTTTAGAATCTGGTAGTTTTTCAATCTTTAGAATTTCTCCAGATTTTACTTTATACTGTTTTCCACCTGTTTTTATTACTGCGTATGACATTGTATGGTTTAATTTAAAGTTACCGCAATATAGTTGTAGTCAGCCTTTAGTCAAGCCGAATTAATTAGAAATTATCCTTAAAATCTCTTAATTTTGAAAAGGTTTTTAGATCTTTTGCTCTTAAAAATATATTGCAATCCAATTCTTCTTTTAAAGTTGAGGGTATGGTAGGAATTCCATTTTCTCTTAATTTTTCTATTTTTTCTATTTTTTTTTGTAAATCTTTGTTTTCAGAATCATATTTTTTACAAAATTTTGCATTATTAAGAGTGTATTCATGACCACAATAAATTTTTGTCTCTTTTGGTAATAATTTAATTTTGTTCAAAGACTCAAACATTTCTTCATAAGAGCCTTCAAATATTCTTCCACAGCCAAGTGAGAAAAGTGTATCTCCAGTAAAAACTAATTTTTCTTTAAAAAAATTAAAACAAATATGGCCTGATGTGTGTCCAGGTATATGCATAATTTTAGCTTCAAAGTTTTCAGCTTTCCATATTTGATTGTTTTCTAACAATACGTCTATCCCAGGTATTCTTTTTGAGTCTCCTTTAAAACCCACAACAACTGACCCATATTTTTTTTTTAATTCTTGGTTTCCTCCGATATGATCATAATGATGATGAGTATTAAGAATATATTTTAATTTTATATTTTTATTTTTTAGAAAATTTATTATTGGTTCAGACTCACTGGGATCTACAACACACGCAAATTTGTTACTTTCGTCTATTATTAAATAGCTGTAGTTGTCTTGAAGACAAGGTATAATTTCGATACGCATTTTATTTTTCTATCAAAAATATACCTAGATCTGCAAACAAATTTTTAACCCCTAAATTACTCTCACTTATTATTGATGAATTAAGATTATTTAAAGCGAGTGATTTAAAAATCTTTATATCTTTTGACTTTACAAAGTGAAAAAAATCTTTGATTGTACACATATGTAAATTTGGTGTGTTATACCATTCATCTGGCAATGTTTTAGTGATTGGCATTGTGCCTTTTAATAATAAGTGAAATCTTACTTTCCAGTATCCAAAATTAGGAATTGTAACTATTGCTTTTTTTCCAACTCTTAAAAGTTCATCTAAAACTAATTCAGGATTAAGAAAAGCTTGTAGGGTTTGACTTAAAACAACATAATCAAATGATTTGTCTGGAAATTGCTTTAAATCTTTTTCAGCATTTCCTTCAATTACTGTTAAACCTTTTGCAATGCATTCTTGCACTTTTTCTTTTGAAATTTCTAATCCTCTTATATTTATGTTTTTATTATCCTTCAAAAATTTCATCAAAGTTCCATCAGCACAACCTACATCTAAGACTTTCTTATCTTTTTCAATTAAATCTGCTATTACCTGAAATTCATTTTTCATAATTAATTTTCTTCGTAAGATTTATCTAAAAAGTTTTTAAGTGCACTTAAGAAATCAGGAACGTCTAGTAAAAAGGAGTCGTGACCTTTATCTGACTCAATTTCTACAAATCCGACATTTGATCCTATTGAGTTTAAAGCAATCACAATATCTTTGTTTTCTTGGGTTGGATAAAGCCAATCTGAAGTAAATGAAATTATAAAAAATTTCGCTTTTGTATTTTTAAATGCTTCTGAAAGATTACCATTGAATTGCTTAGCTAAATCAAAATAATCCATAGCTCTTGTTATATAAAGATAACTATTTGCATCAAATCTATCTACGAATACTGAGCCCTGATATCTCAAATAACTTTCTATTTGAAAATCAGCATCAAATCCAAATTTAAGATCTTCTCTTTCTTGTAACTTTCTTCCAAATTTTTCCTGCAAACCTTTTTTAGATAAATAAGTTATATGTGCTGCCATTCTAGCTACAGCTAATCCCTTTCCAGGATTAGTATCGTTTGATGTATAGTTCCCCTCTTTCCAGTTACTATCGGCTGTAATAGCTTGTCTGCCTAGTTCGTTAAAAGCAATATTTTGTGCTGAATGACTGGATGTAGTTGCTATTGGTATCACTGTTTTAGATTTATCAGGAAAGTTGCTGATAAACTGAAGGACCTGCATACCTCCCATTGAACCTCCAGTTATAGAAAATAATTTATCTATACCAAAATGATCGAGTAAATTATATTGAGCATTTACCATATCATTAATTGTAATAACTGGAAAATTTGTTCCAAAAATTTTTTGATCAGGATCTTTATGACTTGGTCCGTATGATCCCATACATCCACCAATTACGTTAGAGCAAATAACAAAATATTTATTTGTATCGATAGCCTTATCAGGACCTACTGCATAACTCCACCAACCCTCTTTGTTAGTAACAGGGTTTATTCCGGTTACAAATTGATCTCCTGTTAGAGCATGAAAAACTAATATTGCATTATCTTTTTTTGAATTAAGTGAACCGTAAGTTTCATAGGCTACAGGAAAATCTCTTATGGTCTTTCCACAGTCTAATTTTAGTGGTTTCTTTACAATTAAAGTTTTAATGTTTTTCTCAGTATTCATAGTTTTAGCTGTTTCGAATTGTGAGAAAAAAAACTATTTTAGCGGTTTTTTTTAAGCGCTCGCAATTCAGTTAAATCAGCGCATAATTTTTTTACTAGAACTTATTTATTATGTCAATTTTTTAAAAAATCCTCTTATTCTCTATAAAATTTTGTAATTTTATCTATAAAGAGCACATAAATTAAAAAAAATGATAACTCCAAATTTCAAAAAATTTAAAATTGAGGCTTATAAACCTGGTAAATCAAAAGTTAAGAAACTAAAGAACGTAATTAAGCTTTCTGCAAATGAATCTGCTTTAGGTATGAGCCCTAAAGCAAAGAAAATAATATCGAATAAAAATCTGAATTTAGATAAATATCCAGATGGAAAATCGCAAAGTTTAAGAAAAGCAATATCTAAAGCTTATAAATGTAATTCTGAGAAAATTATTTGTGGAGCTGGTTCAGATGAGGTTATTCAAATGCTCTGTCAGTTATTTTTAAACCCAAAAGATGAGGTTGTGGTACCAGAGTACAGTTTTTTAATGTACAGAATTTACTCAAAAATTGTAGGTGCAAAAGTTGTATTTGCAAAAGAAATTAATTTTAAAGTTTCAGTAAATGAAATTTTAAAAAATATAACCAAAAAAACTAAAATTGTGTTTATAGCTAACCCAAACAATCCTACAGGAACTTACTTAACGAAAAAAGAAGTTTTAGAATTAAGAAAAAGATTAAATAAAAAAATTTTACTAGTTATAGATGATGCCTATGCAGAATATATGAAAAATAAAGATTATACCTCAGGCTTAGATTTGTTTAAAAATAAAAACAATGTTTTCATCCTTAGAACTTTTTCAAAAATGTTTGGATTAGCTTCTCTGAGAGTAGGTTGGGGATATGGATCAAAAAAAATAATTGATGCACTAAATGTTATAAAACCACCATTTAATGTAAATGGTATTGCTCAATTAGCTGCCATTGAGTCACTGAATGATAAAGCTTTCATAAATAAATCGATTAGACATAATTTATTATATTCTGAAAAAATTAAGAAATTTCTTGAGACATATAATATTTTTTCAAATTCAGTTTCAGCAAATTTTTTGTTACTTAATTTTGAAAAATGCAGATATTCAGCAAAATTTTTGTATGAAAAACTTAAAAATAAGGGAATTATTTTAAGATCAACAGAAGATGGTTATCATATAAAGAATAAATTAAGGTTAACTATTGGATCTAAAAAAGAAAACTTAAAATTTATGAGTGTTATTAAGCAAATATTAAAAAGATGAAAAATATTTTAATTATTGGCTGTGGATTATTAGGTTCATCTTTATTAAGGCGTATTAGCAAAAAAAAAATAGCAAAAAAAATATTCATCTATGAAAAATCAAAATCAAATATTGCTAAGATAAAAAGATTAAAATTACCTGGAACAATTGTTAAATCATTAAAAGAAGGTACAAGTAATTCTGATTTAATCATTTTTTGTACACCAATGAGTGAATACAAAAATATTATTTTAAAAATTAATAAATTTATACCATCGAAAACATTGATTACAGATATTGGTTCTTCGAAAATTGAAACTTCTAAAATTATAAATAAATTTTTAAAGAAAGGTATTCATTGGGTTCAAAGTCACCCAATAGCTGGATCAGAGGTCAGTGGACCAGAGCATGGTAAAGAAAATATGTTTACCGATAGATGGTGCATAATAATTAAAGAAAAAAATATTAAAAAAAATAATATAAATATTCTAACTAAGTTTTGGAAAAAAATTGGAGCAAAAGTAGTTGTGATGAGTGCTGAAAAACATGATAAAATTTTTTCTATTACTAGTCATTTACCACACTTAATTGCATATAATCTGGTGAAATCTGCACAAGATTTTGAGAAAAAACAAAATTATGAGTTAATAAAATATAGCGCTGGTGGATTACGAGATTTTTCTAGGATTGCAGCATCTAATGAAATCATGTGGCGAGACATTTTTTTTAATAATAAAAATAATATTTCAAAAGCGATAAATTTATTTATAAAAAATTTAAATCAATTTAAAAAAGATATTAATTCGAAAAATAATAAGTCTATTGTTAAAAAACTTATTCAGACTAAAAAAGTAAGGTCAAAAATCATCAAATTGAAACAAGATATAGACAAGCCTGACTTTGGAAGAAATTAATATTTTATTCTAGATACTTTTTTTACCTCTAGGTTAGCAGTTCTTTGAATCCTATTGATTGTTTCTATAATTGGCATAATAATCACTTTTTTTTCTGGTCCATACGCATGAATTAGTTGTCTGGAATTTAAACATACAGCAACATGACCTTTCCAAAAAATAATATCTCCTTTTTTGAATTTTCTTTTTTTTGATTTTATTTTTGCATATTTGATCTGATCCTTAGTATCTCTTGGGTAGAAAGAATTATTATACATAAAAAATATTTGTAATAAAGCTGAACAGTCAATACCTTTAAATGTTTTGCCTCCCCATACATATTTCACATTTAAAAATTTTTTAAATACTCTTACAAAGTTAAAATCTTTATGATTTAATTTTTTAATATCTTTTTTTTTAATCCATTTATTTTTTTCAATTTTTATATAATTTTTATTATGTGCTAAAACACATAATTTAGATGCAAGTGGAAGCCAACTGTTTGATGTGATTCCTGGTTTATTAAAAATTTTAGCTTTGAGAACGCTAACTTTATACAATGGTGTAAATTTCTTTATATATTTTGAATTTTTTATAAACCCCTCATAATTATCAAATAAAGCTTTAATTTTAATCCAACTTTTATTTTTTGATAAAATTTTGAATTTCTCACCATAGATAATTTGTGAAGTAACTTCAGATTTTTTAGAAGGCTTTTTATGGATATTTGAAAAATTACCTACGAAATAAAAATTATTTTGCACCAATTTTAATTTTATTTTTTATCACCCACAAACAGATTAATGAAGGTATTACCATTATAGTTGTTAAAACAAAAAATGTTCCCCAATCTCCATTTAACCAGTCAACCAAAGCTCCAGAAGATGAAGCTAAAGTGGTTCGACCAGCAGTACCAATTGAAGCGAGTAGTGCATATTGTGTAGCTGTATAAGTTCTATCAACTAGTAATGATATAAATGCAACAAAAGCCACAGTTGCAAAAGCAGCTGTAATATCATCAGCTATTACAGCAATTGCGAATAGAATTTCTGATTTTCCAGTCCATGCTAAAACTGCAAATAAAAGATTTGTTAAAGCCATTAGTCCTCCGGCGAAGAACATTGTTTTAATTGTTCCAGCTCTCATAGCCATTACTCCACCTAATAATGTAAACACAACTGTTGTTATCCAACCAAGTCCTTTTGAATAAATCGCAATTTGACCCTTGGAAAATCCTATTTCTTTATAAAAGACAATAGACATTCTTCCCATGAAAGCTTCACCTATTTTAAACAAGAAGACAAAGCCCAAAATTCCTAGTGCAATAGCAAAACCATTCTTTTTAAAAAAACTGATGATAGGACCACCAATGGTTCCCGTAATATAAGCAATAAAGTTTGTAATTATATTGCTAGTACCAAGTTTTCCCTCTATCAATTTGTCTGTCTCTCTTTGTTTTGCTTGTCTATCTGTCTCAATTGGTTCATGAACAAACATTAACCCTATGTTCATTAAAATAATTAAAATACCTAGAACCAAAAAAGTAGCTTGCCAATAATCTGTAACACCTAAATTTTCAAAATATTCAGCTGTAAACAAAGCAACAACTCCTCCTAACTTATAGCCAGTCCACCATCCAACAACAGCCATAGCTGCACCAGCAGCCATAGATTTTCCCTCATTTTCATTTATTTGTTCAATTCTTAAAGCATCTACAGTTATATCTTGTGTAGCTGATGCAATAGCAATAATTAATCCAACTGAAATTAATAATGCTAAATTTTCCGTAGGATTTATTATGCTCCAAACTATTAAACTTACTAAAATAATAAGTTGCATAAAAACTATCCAGCCTCTTCTATGACCTAGTTTTTTTGTTAGTATTGGAATTTGAATTCTATCTACAATAGGAGCCCATAAATAATTGAAGGCGTATACTCCAAAAATTAGTCCTGCCCACCCAATTGTTGATCTACTAAGACCTTCCTCTTTGAGCCATAGACTTAAACTGCTTGCAATCAATACCCAAGGGAATCCACTTATTGAACCCAATAAAAGAATTCTTACCATACGTATATCCTTGTAAACTGATAGAGAGTTAAGCCATGATTGTTTTTTAATTTGATCCATAATTAATTTCTCCAAAAAGATGGTAAGAACAATACTAATATCGCAAATAACTCAAGTCTACCTAAAATCATACCTACAGTTAAGATCCATTTTGAAATGTCTGGTAAAGCTGAAAAATCTCCATTAGGCCCAATAATAGGACCCAATCCAGGACCAACATTTGATATTGATGTTGCGGCTCCAGAAATAGCAGTAATAAAATCTAAACCAGTTAACGATAATAATGCAGCTAAAATAAAAAATATAACAAAATAAAAATAGATAAATGAAATAATTGATGCAATAAATTTATCATCTACTGATCCTTGGTCATATTTAATTACAAATACTCCCTTTGGGTAAATAATTTTTTTTAATTGATTTAATATAAATAAATATAATATTTGAATTCTAAAAATCTTCACTCCACAAGTAGTGGATCCAGCACAACCACCTATAAACATGAGAACAAGAAATATAGTTATGGGAAAACTTCCCCAGCTATCAAATTCAGCATTTACATAACCTGTGCCAGTTAATATTGAAATGGTATTAAAAAAAACAGATCTTAAGCTAAAATTTTCGATATTATTAAAAAACAAATAAATTGATAATATAATAACACTTACAATTATTATTTTAATAAATGTTCTAATCTGGATATCATTCAAAAATATTTTTTTATTTCCACTTATGAATTTAATATATGCAATAAAAGGAATACTTCCTAAAACTATAAAAATCATTGAGGATATTTCTATAGGCACACTATTAAAGTATCCTATGGATTGATTGTAATTTGAAAATCCACCAGTTGCTATTGTTGTCATTGAATGGGTTAAACTATCAAATTTTCCCATGCCAAATAACCAATATGAAAATGCGCAAATACCTGTTAATCCTGAGTAAATATAAATTAGTCGTAAAGCTATTTCTTTTGATTTAGGAAGAATTTTTTCAGATGAGTCGTTACTAGAAATTTTGAACAATTGCATACCACCAACATTCATTATGGGCATTAAAGTAATTGCCATTACAATAATACCAATTCCTCCCAACCATTGAAGCAATGCTCTCCATAACAAAATTCCTTTTGGTGTATTCTCTAAATTAGAAATAATTGTAGATCCAGTCGTTGTAATTCCTGACATACTCTCAAAAAAAGCATCAGTAATTGAAAGCTCCATAGTCGAAAATATAAATGGTAAAGATCCAAAAATAGCAATACTTAACCAAGACAAAGCGGTTAATAAAAAAGCTTGTTGTAAATTTAACTTTTTGTCGTGGTCTAGATTTGAAAGAAAAAATAATGATCCAAAAATTATTGTCACAATAGATGCACCAAAAAATGATGAATCTATTTCAGAATAAATAAATTGAGCAATTATAGGGATGAACATTGAGATCCCTAAAATTATTTGCAAAATTCCAAGTGTAAAAAAAACAGTTTTATAATTAGACATTTTGAAAGAACATTATTTTATGGTAAATAAATTTCAACTCTATAAGAATTAATAAAATCGCCAATTTAAGATTTTTATAAAAGATATATTCGTGATTAAAAAAGAAATTTTAGATAAAACAAGTGCTTGGCCTTTCGTTGAAGCAAAAAAAATGCTTCGTGAGAGAAAATCATTTATTGATAAAAAAGGTAAAATTACTCTTCAAACAGGATATGGCCCAAGTGGGCTTCCTCATATCGGAACATTTGGAGAAGTTGCAAGGACCTCAATGATGGTTAATGCTTTAAAACAAATTACGGATTTACCAGCAGAAATAATTACTTTCTCTGATGATATGGATGGTCTAAGAAAAGTTCCCGATAATGTTCCTAATCAGGAATTGCTAAATAAAAACCTACATAAACCATTAACACAAGTTCCAGATCCATTTGAAAAATTTGCAAGTTTTGGAGAACATAATAATGAAATGTTAAAAGATTTTTTAAATAGTTTTAATTTTAAATACAGTTTTAAAAGCTCAACATCTTTATACAAAGGTGGTTTTTTCAACCCAACTTTAAAAATTATTTTAGAAAACTATGATGGTATAATGAATATTATACTTCCAACTTTAGGCAAAGAACGTCAACAAACTTACTGTCCTTTTTTACCTATTTGTCCAGATACAGGTCATGTTCTCGAAATTCCAGTTATAGAAATTGACAAAAAAAATTCTAAAATAATTTTTAATAATAAGGGTAAAAAATTAGAAGCTAGTATTTTGGATGGAAATTGTAAATTACAATGGAAAGTTGATTGGGCAATGAGATGGTATGCTCTAGATATAGATTTTGAAATGTATGGAAAAGACCTTATTGAGAGTGCAATTTTATCAACTAAAATTATAAATTTAATTGGTAAAAAACATCCATCTGGATTTGCTTATGAATTATTTCTTGATGAAAAAGGTGAAAAAATTTCAAAATCAAAAGGAAATGGTATTACCATCGACCAGTGGTTAAAATATGCCTCACCTGAAAGCTTATCTTTATACATGTATCAAAATCCAAAAAGAGCTAAAAAACTTTATAATGAAATAGTACCAAAAGCTGTAGATGAGTACCTTGATAATATTGAAAAATCAAAAAAACAAACAGAACAACAATTGGTAATGAATCCTGTTTGGCATGTTCATAATGGCAATATTCCAAAAGAAGAAATGATTATGTCTTTTTCTATGTTGTTGAATTTAGTTGAAACAAGCAATGCTGATAACAAAGATTTACTATGGAAGTTTGTTAAAAAATATAAATCTAACATTTATGAAAAAAACTTTCCAATTTTTGATGGACTAGTTGGTTATGCAATCAAGTATTTTAATGACGTAATTAAGGCTCAAAAAAAATATAAAAATCCATCTGAAAATGAAAAATTAGCTCTACAAGCTTTAGTTAAAACTTTAGAACAATGTAATGATCAGATGTCTCCTGAGGATATACAAACATTAATATATTCAACAGGTAAAGAGAATGGGTATGCAGAAAACTTAAGAGATTGGTTTAAATTAATTTATGAAGTGGTATTTGGAGATGAAAATGGACCTAGAATGGGTTTTTTTATAAGTTTTTTCGGTGTTAACGAAACAAAAGAGTTGATAATTAGTAAATTGAAATAATGTATTCTAATTTAAGAACATTAATATTTAAAATAGATCCTGAAAAAGCACATTTTTTAGCAATTCAATCACTCAAACTTAATTTAGTTTCAAATATATTTGATGAAAACAAAAATGATCCTATTTTAAAAACAAAACTATTTAATATAAATCTTGATAATCCTATAGGTATCGCGGCAGGTTTCGATAAGAATGCCGAGGTATACAACCCTTTATTTAAGTTAGGTTTTGGATTTGTTGAAGTAGGTACGGTTACACCATTAAAACAATATGGGAATGAAAAACCAAGAGTGTTTAGATTGGTAGAAGATCAAGCATTAATTAATAGGTTAGGTTTTAACAACCATGGATCAGATACAATATTAAACAGAATAAAATCTAATAAAAAACTAGGTGTACTAGGTGTAAACGTAGGTCCAAACAAGGATTCTAATGATAGATTGAATGATTATCTAATTGGATTAGAAAAATTTTCTGAAGTTGCAGATTATATAACAATTAATATTTCTTCACCAAATACTGAAAATCTTAGAAATTTTCATGATGAGAATAAATTGAAAGAGCTATTAAAATCTATCACAGAGAAAAAAAAACAATTAAAATCTGAAATTCCTGTAGCTGTAAAGATTTCACCAGATATAAGCGAAAATCAAATTGACTTAATTTCAGAAATACTTTTAGAAAATGAAATAAGCGCAATAATAATTTCAAATACGTCTGAAGCTTCTAGGGAAACACTTCAAAATATACAGAGACATCAAAAAGGTGGTTTATCTGGAAAACCTATTGAAAAAAAATCAAATCTTTTAATAAGTAAGTTCTATAATTTAATAAAAGGTAAAATTAAAATAATTGGAGTAGGTGGCGTTGACTCAGGTAAAGCAGCTTATGATAAGTTTTTATTAGGAGCTGATTATGTTCAGTTGTATACTGGAATGGTATTTCAAGGACCCAATATTGCTGGTATGATTAAAAAAGACCTAAAAGAATTACTAATCAGAGATGGTGTCAAAAATTTCACAGAAATTGTTGGAAATAAAACTGTTTCTTAAATGTATTAAACTTGACGCCTTCAATATCTCCCCTTATATAGGCACTGTTATTATGTCAAAAAAATGCGAACTTACCGGTAAAATTCCAATGAAGGGTCATAATGTTAGTCATGCTAACAATAAGACTAAAAGAAGATTTTTACCTAATCTAAAAAAAGTAAAATTTACTAGTGAGCTTACAGGAAGAAGTTTAAAACTTACTGTAAGCAATTCAGGTGTAAGGTCAGTTGACAAAAAAGGTAGTTTTGATGAATTTTTAAAAACTGTAAAAAATAAAAATTTATCTCCTAGATTAAAAAAGTTAAAAAAAGTAGTTTTAATTAAATCCCCTTTTAAAAAGAAACCTTTAGCTAAATCAGCTTGATGAACAAATTATTTATCACTCTATCTATAATGATGGGGGTTGTTGTAGTATCTTCTAATTATTTAGTTCAGTTTCCAATAAACTATTATGGATTAAATGAGATTTTAACTTATGGAGCTTTTAGTTACCCAATAGCTTTTTTAATAACAGATTTAGCGAATAGATCGTATGGTAAATTATTAGCAAGACAAATTGTATATTTGGGCTTTATAATAGGAATTATATTTACATTGATATTTTCAACTGATTTTGCAGATTTGATCTCTGTTAGAATTGCAATTGGATCAGGGGTAGCTTTTATTACTGCTCAATTGTTAGACATTCAAATTTTTGATCGATTAAGAAAAAAAGAGTGGTTTGTAGCTCCACTAACTTCATCTTTGATTGGATCAACAGTCGACACATTTTTATTTTTCTCAATATCATTTTATGCAACAGGGGTACCTTGGGTTACTTTATCTCTTGGAGATTTAGCAGTTAAAATTTTAGTTGCTATAATAATGTTGATACCATTTAGAATGTTATTGAAAATTATTAAACCAATTAAAGTTTAATATAAAAATTTATAAGATAAAATTTTATAAGCTAATTTTGCAACAAGAAAATTATAAGAATTAAATCCTTTAATTGGAGACAGTTCGTTAATATCTGCACCAACAATTTTAGAGTTTTTAGCCGCAATTCTTATTATATCTAATGTTTCGTCCCACAAAAGTCCTCCTGGTTCAGGTGTACCAGTTGCAGGCATAATACTTGAATCTAGTCCATCTACATCGAATGTTAAATAAACTGTTTTGTTTTTAATCAGTTTTTTAAATTTAGACAAATTCCATTTATTTTTATCTTTTGCCCAAAAAATTTTTATTCTTGAAGAATTCTTTTTTAAAAATGGGATTTCACTTTCCGAAATGTTTCTTATTCCAAATGAAATTAAAGAAACATTTTTATAATCCAAACACCTTCTAATGGCTGAGGCATGTGAAAATTTTTCTCCATTATAGCTTTGACGTAAATCTGCATGAGCATCAAAATGCAAAAGACAAATATTTTTATATTTTTTAGTAAAAGGAACAATGCATCCAGATGTTATTGAATGTTCCCCACCTAAAGTCATTGGAAAAATTTTTTTATCTAAAATTTTTTTATTAATCATTGAGATTTTATTAAGTGCTTTTTTGATATTTTTATCAATTTTAAATGGTTTTAAAGTTTTAATACCTATTTTTTTATAGGGTTCGCAGTTAAGCTCTTCATCATATAGCTCAACTTGATGAGATGCTTTTATAATTTCTTTAGGTCCATTTCTTGTTCCTCCTCCATAACTAACAGTTTTTTCTAAACCAAATGGAACAATTACAGCTTTTTCTTTAAAGCTAAATTTATTATCAATTCCTAAAAACCCGTTTTTATTTGATAGATATTTCAATTTTATTCAAAAATTTTTGTAAAGTTTTTTCTTGTTCTGTTTTTCCACTCACCTTTATGATAAGCATCACTAGCAATTAATGGTAAAACACTAGTTGCCTCCGCAAACACCATCTGTTCTTTCGCTACATCTACTTTACCCCATGAACTCGCTTCTTTTAATGTAGAGCTACTACAAGCACCGTCTCTACTATCAGCAACAGTAATTTGAACAGCATATTTATGCATATCTACATCTTTTCCTAATAGTTCAGCACAAATAACAGTATCTTGAATAAAGTTTTTTGGCACACCACCACCAATCATAAATAATCCAGATCCTTTAGATTTGATTTTAATTTCTGTTAGTTCTCTAAATTCTCTAACTGAATCTATTGTCATATGTTTTTTTGGATTTTGTTCTTGATGCATAACTAGCCCGAATCCTGCACTCGAGTCAGTAAAAGCAGGGCAAAAAATAGGAACATTGTTATCAAAAGCAGTTTCAATTAAAGAGTCTTTTTTCTTTGAGTTATTTTTTAAATATTTTCCCATTTCATAAATGAATTCTCTTGAGGTATAGCTTCTCGCTTCTAAGTTATTAGCGATTTCACATATGATTTTATCACACATTTGAAGCTCTTCCTCATCTATGTAAGTATCGTAAATTCTATCTATATAGTTATTCCTAAGCTCAGTATCATCTTGAAATTGTGAACCTTGATAATGCTTAAAACCAAGAGCTTCAAAAAAATCCATATCTACTATTGAGGCACCTGTTGCAACGATTGCATCTACCATATTATATTTAACTAAATCTTTATAAATGTTCATACATCCAGCTGCCGAAGTAGATCCCGCTAAAGTAAGGAAAATTGTACAATCTTTATCTTTAAGCATCTCGTTATAAATATTAGCAGCATTTGCAGTTTCTCTAGAAACAAATGACATTTTTTCCATTGAGGAAATAATTTTTCTACTATCAAAAGAAGTTATATCGATATGTTCAACAGGATTTTTTAAGAAATCTCTTTTACTGTTATGACCTGGATTTTTTTGACTAGACATTAAGCTACCATGTTAGCTTTATTAATGTCTTTATCATACAATGTCATTATTGGATTATCTTCAACTTCGTAAATTTCATTTGAGTAGTAACCATTAAATTGAGTTCTAAATGTCAATCCGTATGCACCAAGTTGACCAAGTTCAATATAGTCATTTTCTTTAATATTATTTGGAAGCAAAAAAGGACCTTTCATATAATCCATGCTATCACAAGTTGGTCCAAAGAAATCAAAAGCAGTTAATTTTTTTGAAATTATCTTATTAGAATTTTCTTTAATCATTCTAGATGGAAATACAATATTTGGTGTACCTGCATCAAAAAGGGTTCCATAGGTACCATCATTTATATAAAGCTTTTGTTTTTTTCTTAAATTAACTCTCACAACTGTTGAACCACTTTCAGCAACTAAAGCTCTACCAGGTTCACAAATAATTTCTGGAAGTTTTTCAAGCTTTAAATTTTCTAAACTCTTATTTATTTCATTAAAATAATTATCTAGAGATTGTGGAATTAAGTCAGGATAGATTGTAGGGAAACCCCCACCTACATTTATATAATCTGGAATAATTTTTGTCTTCTTAATTATATTTCCAATTTCACTAATACCTTTTGAATAAGAAATTGGATGCATACATTGTGAGCCAACATGAAAACTTAAACCAATCTTTTTAGCATGCTGTTTTACTAGTCTCAATAAACCTGTTGCTTCAGAAGTTAGCGCACCAAATTTTTTTGATAAATCAATTTCTGCATGTTCATTTGAAACAGCAACTCTTACAAATAATTCTAAATCTTTAGCGTTATTTGTGCTTTCAATTATTTTAATAAGTTCATCTTTAGTATCTAAAGAAAAAGTTTTTACACCATAATTAAAATATGCTTCTTTTATACTTTCTCTACTCTTAACAGTATGCATATAAGAGCATTTAGCTGTATTACTAAAAGTTCTAATATTTTTAATTTCTTCAATTGATGCAACATCAAATTGTTCAACTCCACTTTCTATGATCGTTTTGATAATCTCAGGGTGTGGATTGGTTTTGACTGCATATAAAACTTTACCTGTAAATTTGTTTAAGAAAAACTTAACAGCAGATTTTATGGAATTTTTTCTTATACAGTAAACTGGTTTTTCAGGTTTCAATTGATTTACTAATTCTTCAACTGATTTAAATTTTTGCATTTTAAATGCCTCCAAAAAAAAATTTAATAAAAAAAAGTCTTTTTAAAAAAAACTTTAATATTTTTTGGCATATAAAGTAAACAACACCAATGTAAAGCAAATAATTCAAGCCAGAAATGCGTAAAATTCATATATTGTAATATTCTGCAGAGACCCCATATAAAGGTCATGAAAGAAGAAGCAAAACTACAGAATCTTAGCGATTTTGAGAATAAATCATTATTAATCGTGGATGATGATAATCCTTTCCGTGAGCGTTTAGCAAGAGCGATGGAAAAAAAAGGATTTGAAGTTTTTCAAGCTGAGAGTGTGCAAAAGGGAGTTGAATCTGTAAAAACTAAAAAACCTGGTTTTGCGGTTGTAGATTTAAGGCTTGCTGACGGTAATGGACTAGAAGTCGTAAAAGAAATTCAGTCTTCAAATAGTGATAGTAGGATTATCATGTTAACTGGTTATGGAAATATTCCAACGGCAGTAGCTGCAATCAAAGAAGGTGCTATAGATTATTTAGCCAAACCTGCTGATGCAGAAGATGTAGAGAAAGCATTATTGGCAGATCCTTCAAAAAAAGCTGCTCCACCAGAAAACCCCATGTCGGCTGACAGAGTTAAGTGGGAACATATACATAGAGTTTTCGAGTTATGTAATAGGAATGTTTCAGAAACAGCCAGAAGACTTAAAATGCACAGAAGAACTCTTCAAAGGATTCTTTCTAAAAGATCACCTAGATAAATTTTTTAATTTTAATTATTTGCTTAGTCAAAAGAGCTAAAAGCATAATTTTAAAAATCTCGGCTAATAGAAACGGTTTTGCACCTAAAGCAAAAATTGGCTTATCCCATCCAATCAATGCCCCAAGCCAAATTAGACCCAAAATATAAATTGTTGAAGTTGCAATAATTAACTTAAATAAGACTATGAAAAAATTATCATCAATCTTTATTTTAGAAGCTAAGTAACAAGCTGTTAAAAAACCAATTAAGTAACCCATAGTTGGCCCTGTAAAGTAAACTAATCCAACACCTTTTTCAGGAGAATTTGAAAATACGGGAAGCCCTGCAATTCCTTCTATTAAATACAGACCAATTGTAGCTAGTGCAATTTTATGTCCTAAACTTATTCCTAAAAATAATACAACAAATGTTTGCATAGTCATAGGAACCGGATAGAAAGGAATTTTGATCTTTGCAGATATAGTTAGTGCTATTGAACCAAGAACAATAACAACCAGAGATTTAAATAGTTTAGCTTGTGAGAGATTTTTTGTTAATTCCATTGTTAAATAATACTCAAAATATAAAAATTATCTACTTATAATTGTTATAATAATTGAAAGTAAATTTTTTTATATACAGATTATATTATCATTATAATATTTAATATTACTTCATGAATAAAATTCAAAAAACAGATCATTTTTATTTGATTGATGGCTCTGGTTATATTTTTAGAGCTTATTATGCTTTACCTCCATTAAGTAGAAAAAGTGATGGTCTTCCAACAGGTGCTGTAAGTGGTTTTTGCAGTATGTTATTTAAATTATTAGAAGATTCAAAATCCAATCAAAACTTGCAAAAACCAACACATTTTGCAGTAATATTCGACTCAGCAAGAAAAACTTTCAGAAATGAAATTTATAGTGATTATAAAGCTAATAGATCTGAGGCGCCTGACGATTTAGCTCCACAATTTGAATATATAAGAAAATCAGTCCTGGCATTTAATTTGCCATCTGTGGATCTTCCTAATTACGAAGCAGATGATTTAATAGCTACATATGTTGATCAAATTCTTAAAAAGGGTGCAAAGGTTACAATTGTTTCATCAGATAAAGATTTAATGCAGCTTTACAAAAAAGGGGTTCGAATTTTTGACCCTATGAAAAATAAATTTATAAGTGATGATGATGTTGTAAAAAAGTTTGGAGTAGATGCTTCAAAAGTTATTGATGTACAATCTTTAGCAGGAGATAGTAGTGATAATGTTCCTGGTGTTCCGGGGATAGGTGTTAAGACAGCCGCAGAGCTAATTAATAAATATGGCACTTTAGAAAACTTGCTAAAATCTGCACATGAGATTAAGCAAAATAAAAGAAGAGAAACATTACTTGAGAACAAGGATAAAGCATTAATAAGTAAAAAACTTGTAACATTAGATCACAACTCCCCTGTTGATAGGGAGTTAAGTGAATTTAAATTGCAAAATATAGATAAAGATAAATTATATAAATTTTTAAGAGAAATGGAATTTAATAGGTTGTTAAGCTCTGCAATTTCTGCTTATGGAGAACCTGAACTAGATAGTAATAAGATTGAAAATCAAAATCTAGAAAAACAACAAACGATAAATAACAAAAATTATTATTTAATTAATAGTTTAGATGAAATTGATAAATGGATAGAGGAGGCAGAAGAAGTTGGTGAAGTCGCGGTAGATACGGAAACCACTTCATTAGATCCTCACCAAGCAGATTTAGTAGGTATTTCTCTTTGCTCTAAAATTGGAAAAGCATGTTACATACCAGTTGGTCATAAGTCACCCAAGTGTCTTAAAAAAGAAACAGTAATTAAAAAATTAAAAAAAATATTAGAAGATCCTAGTATTAAAAAAATAGGTCAAAATATAAAATTTGATTTTATCGTATTTTATAAGTGTGGAATAACACTTTCATCAATGGAAGATACAATGCTGATGTCTTATGTCTTAGATTCTGGAAAAAATAGACATAATATGGATACTTTATCAGAAATTCATTTAGGACATAAAACTATTTCTTTTAAAGAGATGGTAGGCACAGGTAAGAAAGAAATTAATTTTAGTGAAGTAGAATTAGATAAAGCAAAGGATTACGCGGCTGAAGATGCTGACGTTACTTTTAGATTATACAAGAAATTTGTCAAAAATTTAAAATCAGAGAAAATGATCAATATTTATGAAATTTTTGAAAAGCCATTAATTAAAATTCTTGCATTTATGGAAATAGAAGGAGTTGAAATTGACAGTAAGTTTTTAAAATCTCTTTCATCTAAATTTGAAAAAAAAATCCAAAAACTTGAAAAAGAGGTATTTAAAATTTCTAAAAAAGAGTTCAATATCGCATCTCCAAAGCAATTAGGTGAAATAATTTATAATGACTTGAAAATAGCTGGTTTAAAGAAAACTAAAAAAGGAAGTTTTGCAACAAGTGCAAGTGTTTTAGAGGATTTAGCATTCAAAGGTCATGAATTTCCAAAATTAATTTTAGACTGGAGACAAGTTTCAAAATTAAAAAATACTTATTCAGATGCTTTACCTGAACATTTAAACCCAAATACAAAAAGAGTTCACACTTCGTTTTTGCTGGCTGCTACAACGACTGGAAGACTAGCATCTAGTGATCCCAACTTACAAAACATACCAATTAAATCAGAAGACGGAAAAGATATAAGAAAAGCTTTCACTGCAAAAAAAGGGCACCTATTAATTTCTGCGGATTATAATCAAATTGAGATGAGAATTTTAGCAGACCTGGCAGATGTAAAAGAACTGAAAAAAGCTTTTAAAAATAAAGAAGATATTCACTCTTTAACAGCTAGCCAAATATTTAATATTGATATCAAAAAAGTTAATCAAGATCACAGACGAAAGGCTAAGGCTATTAATTTTGGAATTATTTATGGAATTTCGCAATATGGATTAGCCAAGCAAATAAATGTTTCTAACTATGAAGCAGAGGAATTTTTGAATTCATATTTTGCTAAGTTTCCAGAAATTAAAGTTTACATGGATAATACAATTAAATTTTGTAGGAAAAGTGGATATGTTAAAAATATTTTTGGACGAAGATCTCACTTTAATGGAATAAATGACAAAAACTTTAATGTCAGAAATTTTCAAGAACGTGCTGCAATTAATGCTCCAATTCAAGGTTCTGCTTCTGAAGTAATGAGATTAGCTATGATAAGATTAGATAAGAAATTATCAGAGGAAAAAAATTCTAATTCAAAAATGCTTTTGCAAATTCATGACGAATTAATTTTTGAAATTCCAAAAAAAGATGAAAAAGTAATGATTAAATTAATTGAGAAAGAAATGACAAGTGTAGCTCAGAGTGATTATCATTCTTTTTCAACTCCTTTAACAGTTGATATTAATGTTGGAGATAATTGGGGTATGTTACATTAAATTTATAACATTGCCCAAATTAGAACAATTTAGTATTTTTAAACTACTTTATGCAAAAACAAACAATAGCTTTGATAGATGACGATAGAAATATTTTAACAAGTTTGAGTATCGCATTAGAAAAAGAGGGTTTTAAAGTTCAAACATACATTGATGGTGAAAGCGCATTAATCGGTTTAACCAGAATGCCACCCGACTTAGCAGTCATAGATATAAAGATGCCCAAGATGGATGGAGAAGAATTACTAAAAAAACTTCGAAAAAAAACTTCATTACCAGTAATTTTTTTAACATCTAAAGATGATGAAATTGATGAGTTGTTAGGTCTAAAGCTAGGCGCAGATGATTTTGTAAAAAAATCAGGAGGTTTTTCTATAAAAGTTTTGATTGAAAGAATTAGAGTGCAGTTAAGAAAAAAAGATTCAAATAATATTCTAGAGGAAAATAAAAGCTTGATATCTCATGGAAGATTAAAATTAGATCCATCACAACTCGAGTGTGAATGGAATGGAAAACAGTTGCCTGATAAATTGACGACAACTGAGTTTTTAATCGTTAAAGAATTAGCAAAGAGGCCTGGTATAATTAAAGAAAGAGCTCAGCTTATGGATATAGCTTATCGAGAGGATACAGATATTGAGGATAGAACTATTGATAGTCACGTAAAAAGAATTAGAAAAAAATTTAAAAAAGTAGATCCTGATTTTTCAGCTATTGAAACTAGGTATGGTAGTGGATATAGATGGAATGTTAGCTAATGTTTAGTAAATACTTAAAAACTCTTTCTATATTAAAAAAATTTTTATTTATAAATTTTGTAATTTTTACAATTATTGGACTATTTACATTCATATATCTACACAATATTCAGCCAAGTTTAATAAAAAAAAAATCTCAAAACCACACAAACATTATTAACAACACCATTGATAATATTTTAAGGCTGGATGTTAAATTCCAATCAGACGATATTAGAAGATTTTTATTTTCTACAAGGTTTATTTTTCAGAATTTAGATAGAGTAATATTTTTTGACGATCAACTTAACCTTATTGGAGACACTGATACATTAGATCTTGATCCAAGATCATTCTCTACAAGACTTGATAAAATTGAATTTGAAAGTTTAGATAATGAGGAAATAGAAAAAACTATTGAGGAAAAAAATATAAAAATTGATGAAAAAAAACCTGTTTCATTCAAAGATATATTGAAAAATTATTCGAGTTCTGAAAATTTAGGAGCTCCTTACACATTTACGCAAGAAGGTTTAAATCAATTTAATGTAACAACAATTAAGAATGTTACAAAGAATGAAATTAATCTTGGTTATGTAGCTATTACAGAAAACGCAAATGAAATAAAGACAGCGATAGATGAGAGAAAAGCATTTGTAATAAGAACAGCTGTATCAGTAGGATTTGTAATATTAATTTTTTCTTTTGTTTTAAGTAGATATTTTATTAAACCAATACAAAATCTCGTTGGATATACAATTCGTATCAAAGAAAAAAGTCAAATTAAACCAGGTATTGAAAATTTAAAAAAAAGAAATGATGAATTAGGACTTTTATCTAATTCTTTAGAGGATATGACAAATGAGCTTCAAAATAGAGTTACACATGCAGAAAACTTTTCTACAGATTTAGTTCATGAAATTAGAAATCCATTAGCATCTTTAAAAAGTGCATCTGAAATTTTACAAGACACAAATGATAGCGAACAAAGAAATAGATTATTGAATATACTTAGTCATGATGTTCAAAGAATAGAAAGATTAATTACAGATTATTCTCAAATGTTAAAGGACGAAGTAGCTTTAAGTAAAGAAAAAATGAAAAAAATTGATATTGAACCTATTATTCAATCTGTTGTTGATGATTATAATAATATTCACCAAGTCAAAAAAGGAATTAAAATTGAATACAAAAATGATGGAAAAAATAAATATTTAATTAATGGCATTGAAAATAGAATCGAACAAATCATCGCAAATTTGTTAGATAATTCAATATCATTTAGCAAAGATAATAGTAATGTTTTTGTTGATGTTTCTATTAATGAAAAAAACAAAGTATCAATTAAAATTATTGATGAAGGCCAAGGATTTAAAGAAAAAGATACATCAAGAATTTTTAAAAGATTTTATAGTAATAGACCTGAAAAATTTGGAGAACATTCAGGTTTAGGATTAAATATAGTTAAAAATTTGGTTGAACTTCACGATGGTGAAATTGTAGCATCTAATCGTATTGATAAAGAAGGAGCAATGATAGAGATAAGATTTCCCAATGTTTAATCATATCTTGATAAATACATACTTAGCTGTATAAAGCTTGCCATGGAAGATTATAAAGTAAAAGACATAGCTCAAGCTGAATTTGGTAGGAAAGAAATATCAATAGCTGAAAGTGAAATGCCAGGTTTAATGGCTTTAAGAGAAGAGTATTCTAAAGAAAAACCTTTGAAGGGTGCAAGGATTATAGGATGTCTTCATATGACAATTCAAACGGCTGTACTAATAGAAACTTTAGTTGCATTAGGTGCTGAAGTTCGTTGGTCTTCTTGTAATATTTTTTCAACACAAGATCATGCTGCAGCTGCAATTGCAAAAGCTGGCATTCCAGTTTACGCTTGGAAAGGTGAAACAGAAGAAGAATATTTGTGGTGTATTAAACAAACTATAATTGGTAAACCAGACTGGAAACCCAACATGTTATTAGATGATGGTGGAGATTTAACAGCTATCATGCACAATGAATATCAGGATCTAATGAAAGATGTTAAGGGTGTTTCAGAAGAAACTACAACTGGAATTAAAGCACTAAATAAAAT
The DNA here is from genome assembly GCA_902589725.1 of uncultured Pelagibacteraceae bacterium. Lineage (GTDB taxonomy): Bacteria > Pseudomonadota > Alphaproteobacteria > Pelagibacterales > Pelagibacteraceae > Pelagibacter. The sequence goes on along the minus strand of CACITU010000005.1, from coordinate 2,526 downwards.
GGAAAAAGATAAGTCACTTTTAGTTCCTGCAATTAATGTGAATGACTCTGTTACAAAATCGAAATTTGATAATTTGTATGGATGTAGAGAAAGTTTAGTGGACGGAATTAGAAGAGCTACTGATGTAATGATGTCTGGAAAAATTGCAATTGTGGCTGGTTTTGGAGATGTTGGAAAAGGAAGTGCTGCATCTTTGAGACAAAGCGGTGCGAGAGTTTTAGTTACAGAAGCTGATCCAATTTGTGCTCTTCAAGCAGCAATGGAAGGTTATGAAGTGGTATTAATGGAAGAGGCTATAAGTAGAGCTGATATAGTAGTAACAGCAACAGGTAACAAAGATATTGTTACTGCAGATCATATGAGAGACATGAAAGATAGAGCAATCTTATGTAATATTGGTCACTTTGATAACGAAATCCAAGTTGAAGCTCTTAAAAATTATAAGTGGACTGAGGTAAAACCTCAAGTGCATGAAATTGAGTTACCTAGTGGCAAAAGAATTATCCTTTTAGCTGAAGGAAGATTAGTTAATCTTGGTTGTGCAACTGGACATCCAAGTTTTGTAATGAGTGCGTCATTTACTAATCAAGTTATTGCACAAATAGAACTTTGGCATAATCATAAAAATTATGAAAATAAAGTTTACGTACTTCCAAAACATTTAGATGAAAAAGTAGCAACTTTGCATTTAAAAAAAGTTGGTGCAAAACTAACAAAATTGTCAAAAGAACAAGCAGATTATATAAGCGTTGGAACAGAAGGTCCTTTCAAACCAGATGCCTATCGCTATTAAAGATAGCAAAATCGATATCACTTCAGAGAAGTTAACTAAAGAATTAGCTAAAGAATTTACAAAATATTTAAAAGGTGGTGAGTTTGTTTTATTATATGGAGAGATGGGCGTTGGTAAAACCACTTTTGTTAAATATTTTATAAATGAGTATCAAAAAGTAAATAATTTAATACAAACAGAAATTACTAGCCCTACCTTTAGTTTATTAAATGAGTACCAGGTGAAAGATATAAGAATAAAACATTATGATTTATTTAGAGTTAATAGGAAAGAAGATATCAATAATTTAGATATTTTTGAAAAAGATAATAAATTAATAACGCTTATAGAATGGCCACAATTGATTGCTGATAATCAAGATTTAAAATTTATAGCTTTAACTTTTAATTATTTGAATGATTTAAATGATAGAAGTGTAGATATAAAGGTTTAAATTAAAACTTACTTCGATGAAAAGTTTAGCAAAATTAAAAAAAATAAAAGGTGATGCATCTTTTAGAAAATTTTACAGAAACAGAGAAAATAAATCAATTTTAGTAATATCTAAGAAAGAAAAGTTAAAAAATCTTTTAATTTATGATGCGATAAATAAAATTTTAGTTAAAAATAAAATTTTAGCACCAAATCTATTAAGCGAAAACTACATTAACAATTGTATAGAGATAAATGACTTTGGAGAGCAAACTCTGTTCCAAATTTTAAAAAACAAAAGGAATAATAAATATATCTTTTTTAAAAAGATAATAAAAATCTTAAATAAAATACAATCAATAAAAGATAAAAAAGTAAAAAATTTTAAAAATAAATTATATAAAATTCAAGAATACAATAACAAAATATTAATTGATGAAACTATACTTTTTTGTGACTGGTATGCACCAAAAATACTGTCTAGATTAAAAAGTATAAAATTTAAAAAAAAATTTAAATTAGAGATAAAAAACTTGTTATCAAAATTAAATTATAAAAATGTTACATTCGTTCATAGAGATTTTCATGTTTCAAATTTAATGTATTATAATAAAAAAATTGCAGTTATTGATAGTCAAGATGCATTAGTTGGTAATAGAGCTTACGATTTAGCATCCCTAATTGATGACGTAAGATTAAACACATCTAATGAATTAAAGGAAAAAGTATTTAGATTTTACATTAAAACAAACAAAAAAATTGATTTAGAAAAATTTAAAAAAGATTTCGAAATATTATCTGTTTTGAGGAATTTAAAAATAATTGGTATATTTACGCGTTTAGCTGTTAGAGATAATAAAAAAAAATATCTTAAATTAATTCCCTACGCCTGGAAAATGATTAATCATAGAATTAAAAAGCAAAATGAATTTAACAATTTGATGTTACTATTAAAAAAAAATTTTCCAAAATTTATAAGGTAGACTTGTGAAAATAAATACAGCTTTAATTTTATGTGCAGGTTTTGGTAAAAGATTAAATCCAATTACTTTAAATACCCCTAAGCCGTTATTGGAGATTAAAGATGTTAGTATGTTAGAACGATGCATTAATTTGATTGAAAAATTGGGTATTCAAAAAATTTTAATAAATACTTTTTACTTGAAAGAACAATTTTCTGAATTTTTACATAAAAAAAACTTTAATTTAGATATCAAAATAATTGAGGATGGTAAGCAGATTTTAGATACAGGGGGAGGTATTCAAAATATGATAAAATACTCTAATGAAAATGATTTTTTAATTTTTAATTCAGATACAGT